>JBMYWG010000014.1:0-71063 GCA_049607155.1 Psychrobium sp. | reverse complement strand
GTCACTTTAGGCGGCGTTAACACCGACGAACTCAGCTCAAAAACCATGGAAGCCAAAAACGTCAAAGGCCTCTATTTTATCGGCGAAGTCGTCGATGTCAGCGGCTGGTTGGGCGGCTACAATTTCCAGTGGGCATGGAGTTCAGGTTGGGCGTGTGGAGATGCTGTTTAATAAATAGAGATATTTATTAAGCAGCTTTATACACACATTATTATCTATAAGGGATAAATCAAGTGGATTTATCCCAATGACTCAATCGAGCAGCGTGTGTAATCTAGAAGCATAATATAGCGGTAACACCAACGCGCTTTTATCATCCAATGAACCTGTCGACCCAATAAGCTTGACTGTTTGCACAGGTTTGTAACGATCAACATAAACGCCCAATGATTTAGCTCTAGTTCGTTTACCGCTTTTGACTTCAACAGGAACAATCTGTCCATCGTCTTTCTTCAGCAAAAACTCAATTTCACTACGCGCATATTCCCAAGAGTAGGTTGAACTACCATTAGCCGCAATCAGCTCATTTTGTACAAAATTCTCTGCAATATAGCCTTTGTAATTAAAACCTTGATCGCGAAGTTCTTTGTAAGATAACTCAAGCATATGATTAAGTAGCCCCACATCAAACAAGAACAATTTAAAGCGGTTATCTTTAGTTAATGCTGACAATGGTGAGCTAGGTGCTGTATCTATCGGATGGCATTTAGAAAGCAACTTACACTTATCTAACCAATTGATAGGTCCCGATAAATCTTGGTACCTCGTTTTCTTTTCTATTACGTCTTTAAACTTAAAACGCTTAACTGAATCATCAATGTTCTGAGACAACTGAGTAGGAATATTATTAAAAATAGATTGGATATGCTGTGCAGACGTTTTACCCGAATACTTACCAAAATCACGCTCATAGCCGACAATAAGGTCGGCGTGAATTTGGCTAACATGCTCTACTCTTTCTATTATCCCTTTGTCACTTTTTGACTCAAACCAGCTGTTTACAGCTTCGGGCATACCGCCAACAAAGTAATAATCGAGCAATAAATCAAACAGCTTATCGTGAGCAATTTTCCCCATATTCATTTGATTGAATGCTTTTTCAAGTGACGCTTGTTGCGATGCCCACAAAAACTCTTCAAATGTTAAAGGGTATAACGTTAACAGCTCTACTTTCCCAACAGGAAAAGATCCCAACAAACCTATATTAGAACCAGACGCACAGATGTACATGTCGGGATGTTGCTCAGCAAAAAACTTCAATGAATCTATCGCAGCTTGGCATTCACCAATCTCATCAAAAATAATTAACGCATTTTTCTGATCAATACTGATATTCAACGTTAATTCGATATTAACTAATATATCCGAAGGGTTTAATGAATCTGAAAATATATTAGAGAGAGAAGGTTGCTCTAAAAAATCTAAACGAATGACTTGCTCAAAATGGGCACCAAACAAATGTTCAAGCAGAAACGACTTTCCTGTTTGGCGTGCACCATCTAACAAGACAGGCTTGCGCTTAGGTTGCTGTTTCCAAGATATTAACTTTTCTAATAACAATCGTTTCATTGTACCAACCCTCGCCCGATAATTTGTAGAACAAAGTATAAATCAACACACTTTTATGCGCAACAAAATGCAATATCACTACACTTTTATGCGCATAAAAGTGTAGATTAACAACACTTATTGGCGCAAAAAAGTGCTAAACACCTTCTAACTCATTGGTGAAATTGTAGATGCTCGCGGCTGGCTCGGCGTGTGGGGATGCGGTTTAACATCTTTATTAAGTTGAATATTGAAAGGTCTACATTTTGTAACCTATAACGTAACAATTTGTAGACCAGTTCATTCAATAGAACTAAAGTATCTAGCGGCTTTGAATAGAGAAGTGTTACTAATTGAACGATTAAACGAATTAGAGCTAAAAATTATTGAATTAGAAAAAAGCATCGATCAACAACGCCACTAATAAATTACCAAAAGCTTAGTTTACCCTCATAGCATCAAATTAGACGCCTCTAACGGATTTCTGAAGATAATCGTATAATTAACAAATGTTGAACTTTTATCCAATTAAAACAAATAAATACAAAAGTTTTGGTGAATTAAAGTGCAATATTATTTATATTAGAAAGCTATTAATTTTGGGTAAATACGCAGGATGCAAATGAGCGACATAAAGTTATTTCAATTAGACCAAACAAAAGGGACTGCACTAGAACTAGTGCGAGCCCAAGCTAAGCTTGAGAAGGACTTGCAGCAGCTCGTTGAATCACAGATGGAAACATTCCTGAATGTAAAGTTCCTTGCTTCAGAATTTACGACCTCAAACGGTGGTCGAATTGACTCACTTGGTGTAGATGAAAATGGTTGCCCAGTCATCATAGAATACAAGCGGCACACCAATGAAAACGTAATTAATCAAGGGTTGTTTTATTATGATTGGCTCATCGATCATAAGGCTGAATTCAAGTTACTCGTAATGGACATTCTCGGCAGTGAAGCCGCTAACAACCTTGAATGGGAAGGTGCGCGCTTAATTTGTATCGCTTCTGACTTTACCAAGTATGATGAGCACGCAATAAAACAAATTGATAAAAACATTGAGCTGATGAGATACAAGTATTTCGGAGAAGATTTGTTTTTATTAGAGTTGGTAAACAGTCACTCATCCAACCGTTATTCTTCTAACCCCACAGCCGTTGTTCTACCTGAAAAAACTGTTGAAGAAACCTCAAAGAAAGAACGGAAGGATTATCATCAAAATAGAATCGCAGCCGCAAGTGAAGACCTTCTAAAGCTTTATGAGCATATTTGTGAATATGGCCTGTCACTCGGTGATGACGTGCAACGCAAGGAACTAAAGTTTTACACAGCACTTAAAAAGATTAAGAATTTCGCAAGCGTTCAAGTATGGGCACCGTTACAAGACCCTTCATTAAGAATTTATCTAAACCTTAATCCTGAATCGGTAGAGCCTAAAAAAGGTATGGTCAATGATGTTAGAGGTAAAGGGCATTGGGGAACTGGTGATCTAGAGGTTATCGTCCGAAATATTGAAGAACTGGATATAGCAAAGCAATTAATAAAACTAAGCTTTGAACAAAACTAGGGAGAGTAAAGTTGGTAAATCAAAACGCAGAACAGATAGCACGCGATAAAATTGATGAGATGCTCAAACTTGCTGGTTGGGCAGTCCAAGATAAAAATAAGATCAATTTTAATGACGGAATCGGTCAAGCTATTCGTGAATACCAAACAGATGTAGGCCCCGCAGATTATGTTCTTTTCGTTGATAAAAGAGCTGTTGGTGTTATCGAGGCTAAACGAGAAGAGGCAGGTGAAAAAATCACTGCCGTTGAAGACCAAACCGAAGGCTACGCCAACGCAAAACTTAAATGGGTCAACAATAGCAAGCCACTACCTTTTTTATATGAAAGCACTGGTGTTATTACCCGCTTTACAGATGGTAGAGATCCCAAACCTCGCTCCCGTGAAGTTTTTAGCTTTCATCGACCTGAAACGCTAAAAGCTTGGGTTGAACAAGGAAACTCTCTTCGTGCTCGCTTGCAAGATATTCCACCGTTAAATCCAGCAAAGGTACCTGCAAAGGATTTAGGGCTGCGTGATTGCCAAGAAATAGCGATAACAAATCTTGAAGACTCGCTTCAAAAAGCAAGGCCAAGAGCGCTTATCCAGATGGCAACTGGGGCTGGTAAAACCTATACCGCCATTACATCTATGTATCGCATTCTTAAACATGCCAAGGGTAAGCGTATTCTTTTTTTAGTGGATACTAAAAACTTGGGTGAGCAAGCTGAGCAAGAGATGCTTAACTTTACTCCAAGTGATGACAGTCGTAAGTTCACCGAACTACATGTCGTTCAACGTTTGAAGTCGAAGTTTGTGCCTAAAGATGCTGAGGTGTGTATCAGTACCATCCAGCGAATGTACTCCATTTTAAAAGATGAAGAGTTAGACGAAACATTAGAAGAACAAAACCCAGCAGAGCAACTTACCAAACCTAAGGAACCTGTTCCTGTTGTTTACAACCCTAAAGTACCAATCGAGCATTTTGACTTCATTTTTATCGACGAATGTCACCGTTCAATCTATAACTTATGGCAACAAGTGCTTGATTACTTTGATGCTTTCCTGATTGGCTTAACAGCAACACCTGATAACCGCACTTATGGTTTCTTTAAGCAAAACGTTGTCAGTGACTATAGTCACGAGAAAGCCGTTGCTGATGGTGTAAACGTAGGTAATGAAGTCTTTACTATTCAAACCAGAATAACTAAAGAAGGTGAAACGTTAAAGGCTAAACAGCAAATTGAACATCGTGAACGTGTGACACGTAAAAAGCGCTGGGAACAACAAGACGAAGACGAAAAGTACAGTGCAAAACAGCTAGATAAAGATATCGTAAACCCTAGTCAAATTCGCACAGTCATAAAAACCTTCAAAGAGAGTTTACCTGTCATATTCCCTGACAGGGAGCATGTACCTAAAACACTAATCTTTGCAAAAACCGACAGCCATGCTGACGATATTATTCAAACGGTTCGAGAAGAGTTTGATGAAGGTAACTCTTTCTGTAAAAAAATCACCTACCGTGTAAAGAAAGATAAAACAGATAAAGAAGGTAATGTAATCGAGCAAGGTGAAGATCCTAAGTCGGTACTCTCCAGCTTTAGAAATTTATACGAACCTCGCATTGCAGTAACCGTGGATATGATAGCTACTGGTACTGATATAAAACCGCTTGAGTGCCTAGTGTTCATGCGTGACGTTAAAAGCCGAAACTATTTTGAGCAAATGAAAGGTCGAGGAACACGTACTTATGATCACGATGAGTTGATCAAGGTAACCCCAGATGCAAAGTCTGCCAAAACTCACTATGTCATAGTTGATGCGATTGGTGTTACTAAATCGCTTAAAACAGCGAGTCAGCCTTTAATCACTAAACCGTCTGTGCCACTAAAAGATTTGGCTATGGGCATTATGATGGGAGCTAATGATACTGACTCCGTAAGTTCACTTGCTGGCCGATTGGCTCGATTAAATAAACAGTTAGATGCCAACGATAAAAAGCGAATTGAAAAAGTATCAGGTGGTGTTTCAATTACACAAATGGTGGTCGATTTATTCTCAGCCATTGATGGTGACAAAGTAGAAGAGCAAGCGCTAATTTTGGCAAAACAGCCAAAAGGCACAGACCCTGGCGAAGATAACCGAAACAAAGCCCAAGCTGAAATGGTAAGTAAAGCTGCCAATGTTTTTAACGGCGAGTTAATTGAATTAATAGATACTATCCGCCGAGATAAAGATCAAAAGATAGATCATGACAATATCGATGAAGTGCAAATAGCTGATTGGGAAAAGGCGACCACCGAACAAGCATCCGATATTTGCAAAGACTTCGTTGAATACTTAGAACAGAATAAAGATGAGATTACTGCGCTGGAAATATTCTACGACCAGCCACACCGTCGCCGAGAAATTACCTTTGAGATGGTCAAAGAGGTGCTCGAAAAACTGAAGTCAGACAAACCTAAACTAGCCCCATTAAATGTATGGCAAGCGTATGAGTTAATCGAAGACCCAGACAATAAGAAAGAGAAGGGTAAAAAGCCAATCAATGAGTTAACCGCTTTAGTCGCATTAATTCGCCGTGTTGTTGGTATTGATGATAAACTCTCGACCTTTGATGCCACCGTCAGCAAGAATTTCCAAACGTGGATCATGAAGCACCACTCAGGTAGCAACCAAAAGTTCACTAAAGAACAAATGGCGTGGCTACATATGATTCGTGATCACTTTGTAAATTCATTCCATTTCGAATTAGACGATTTGGAAATGTCGCCATTTGATGCGCAGGGTGGTTTAGGCAAAATGTATCAACTGTTTGGTGATGATATGAATAAAATAATAGATGAATTAAATAGTGAGTTAGTGGCTTAATGAATCCAAACGACCCAAGAAAAATGTGGGCTAAGTGCAAAGTTTCTGATTTTGGTATTTTGATCAGAGGTGTCAGCTATAAAAAAGGTGATGCGTCAAATACTAGCGCTGAGGGTATGCTCCCAGTTTTGAGAGCAAATAATATTAATCATCAGCTTAATTACGAAAACCTGATGTATGTACCTAGCTCTTTGATTTCGGAAGAGCAAAGCATAAAAAAAGGCGACATACTTTTTGCTATGTCGAGTGGCAGTAAGCATTTAGTAGGTAAGTCTGCTCAAGCAACAGAGGATTTTAGTGGTGGATTTGGTGCTTTTTGTGGCTTATTAAGAGCTTCAAAGCACGTTTCGGGTAAATTCATCGCTCTAGTTTTCCAAGAAGGGCAATTTAGAAACCTTGTTAGTTCTATTGCAAAAGGTAGTAATATCAACAATCTAAAAAGAGAACATATTTTAGATTATGAAGTTCGTTTGCCTCCACTGGAAGAACAAAACCGTATTGTCGAAAAAATCGAGGAGTTATTTTCTGAGTTAGATAAAGGTATTGAAAGCCTAAAAACAGCTAAGACGCAACTTTCTGTTTATCGCCAAGCTCTTCTAAAACATGCTTTTGAAGGCAAGTTAACTGAACAATGGCGCAAAGATAATGCGGACAAGCTTGAATCGCCGGAACAACTCCTTACACGCATTCAACAAGAGCGCGAAGCTCGTTACCAACAACAGCTAGATGATTGGAAACAGGAAGTAGAAAAATGGGAAGCTGATGGTAAAGAAGGTAAAAAACCGGTTAAGCCAAGAGCTAGTAAAAAAACTGAACATGGAAGCAGGCTTAGACAGCTTCCGCCAAGTATTAGCGTCGTTGAATGCATAGCTTAGAAGTTGTGTTGGTTATTTAAGGCGCCGTAATGGATAGTAACTGTCAGACTTGATCTGACAGTTACCCGTTTTTCAATTCGTGGCTGCCTGTTTGGGTTACGCCTTAACCTTACAAAGCTCACGCCTTGAACTAAATATAAAATACTGAGTTACCTTATTGTCTGAGGACAGTGCGGCGTAACCTTTATGATGATGCTCTAATGACAATTCGCCGTGGCTTTTCTCGAAGTAATACAGATTTTCTGGATTATTGGCATCCGCTAGGAAATCTAGCCATGCTTCATTTAAAAATCCGAAAGGTTGTGGGGGAACACAGTCTAAAGGCTCTGAAATGACATGCTTTTCTTCTATTTCAGCAATCGATAATTTATTTTTTAAATCAGATATTTCAACTCGAAATACGGCTCGTTCTTTACGCCGTTGATATTTCACATGTTGATACCACAAATATGGCCAAACAAAACTCTCGCCAACGATTAAAAATGGCAATAGAAGCCATTCATACCATTTAAAATCCTTAAAAAAACCGCGCCCTTTTTTCGCTTCTTGCCATTGAAACCAAAAAACGTGAATAACTACACCGCATAGACTCAATAACCAGACATACAACACAACATCGGTAATCATTTGTGATGCGCCACTCGAGTTGAAACAAGCACACCTTCTTCAACGCTTAAAAAAACCTCTCGTGCGTAAACAGAACCAAATCCTGCGTGTGCAAATTCAACTTCTTTACCACTAGCAATTCGCAACTCACCGCTGTACCAATGGGCAAAGACACAATTATCAAATCCCGGGAAAATATCTCCTAATACGGTGGTATTTTCTTCATCAAACTGCGGTTCGACGCTAATTAAATACAATCGACCATTAATAATTTTCCAATGGCCGATATACCCGCGCCACAGTGCACTACAATTAGCGTTAAATGGGCTATCCACTTTACCTAACGTAAAATAATCCTCTAAAGGACAAGTTAGTAACATCTGTTTTTTATTTTCAAACTCAATAGTTTCAGGTATTTGTGCAGTCATAAAATCTCTTTATTTGAAACATTCAAAAAACGCCTGAAAATCAAATTTTCAAAGCTGTTGACTCACTCTCACAAAATCTTTTTTAGTCGATTTAAATTCAAACAATCCAATATGTTCTAACAGCTGGCCTAGTGTCATTCCGTGGTAATGTTTCGATTGAAAATTCTGTTGTCTTAATCTCATTTGGACACCGACATCACTCATCGCGGCCCATTCGCCAATCTGCGCAACATTAACACTCTGCACCAATAAGCTAATTAATCTGCTGTCTATTTCTAGGCTCTGATATGAGGGCGCGATCACTGGCTGTTCTAACATCTCTGCTTGTTTACTATCAACATAAAAGAAAGCGCTACAACAACTAACAAAGGATTTTGCTGTTAAGGCGCAACCTGCACCAATAACGATTTTTCCGGCAGCAGATAAGCGCAGAGCTAGCGGCGTAAAATCACTGTCGGATGACATAATGCAGACAATATCAATTTCTTGGGTGTACAAGGCATCCATAATGTCTACCACCATAGCGATGTCTGTGGCGTTCTTACCTTTAATTAAATCAAACTGATGAATAGGTTGAATCGCATGCTCAAACAAGCAATCTTCCCATGGTTTTAGTTGCGGCCGTTTCCAGTTTCCATAAGCACGACGAATGTTTACGACACCTAGTTTGTTAAGCTCGGATAGTAGAAAATTAATTTTTGAAGCAGGCGCATTATCGGCATCGATAAACAATGCGATCTTTTCTTTATCTTTCAAAACTATCCGTGTTTCTGTGGGTTTCCGATGCCTCACTATAATGAAAATAGTTCTCGATTGAAATGCTTAAAATCAATTAAATTACGAGCAATTGATTTAGGTAATTTTCAATTATTTCACCTGCTAATTCTTCCGGTTCAGGTAGGTTTTCTAAGTCGGTTAACGATTTATCCTTTAACCAGAAAATATCTAAGCTAGTTTTGTCACGAGCTAAAATTTCTTCGTGAGTGTATTTGCGCCAACGACCTTCTGGATTTGTTTCTTCGTTCCACGTCTCTGTTCGATCATGTCTGTTTTCAGGATTATAACAATCTACAAACTCTTGAAGGTCTGCCATTGTCATTGGCTTTTTCTTCAGCGTGTGATGAACATTGGTTCGATAATCGAAGAACCAGATGTCTTTTGTCCATGCGTCTTTCTGTGCAGGTTTGTTGTCGAAGAATAATACATTCGCCTTTACGCCATTTGCGTAAAAAATACCTGTTGGTAGACGTAAGATAGTATGAAGCTCTGTACTCTCCATCAGCTTCTTACGAACTGTTTCACCTGCTCCACCTTCAAACAATACGTTATCAGGTAAAACCACCGCAGCACGGCCAGTTGTTTTTAACATGCTGCGAATGTGCTGAATAAAGTTAACTTGTTTGTTTGAAGTAGTCGCCCAGAAGTCTTGTCGGTTGTAGGTTAGATCGTCTTTTTCTTGTTCACCTTCTTCATTGGTAAACGTCATGCTACTTTTCTTACCGAACGGAGGGTTCGCAAGAACCATATCTAACGTTCGAGACGGTTGAGATATTAGTGAGTCATCACCGCTAACCAAGCTTTCACCGTCAATTTCACCAATGTTGTGTAAAAACATGTTCATCAAACAGAGGCGGCGAGTATTGGCGACAATTTCATTACCAAAGAAGGTTTCATTTTTAAGAAATGCTTTTTGCTGTTTATCTAACTTGTAGTTTTTAGAATCGGTAATGAAATCATAGGCATGTAAGAAAAATCCGCCTGTGCCACATGCAGGATCAGCTATAGTTTGATTTGGAGCTGGTCTCATACATATAACTATCGTTTTGATGAGATCGCGAGGGGTAAAGTATTGGCCTGCACCAGATTTAGTATCTTCAGCGTTCTTTTCCAGCAAGCCTTCATAGATGGTGCCTTTAGTGTCAGATCCCATCATCACCCAATTCACATCATCAACCATTTCAACTAAGCGCTTTAGTTTTGATGGGTCTTGGATGTAGTTTTGAGCCTTAGTAAATATTTGCCCTAACATACCAGATTTTTTGGCAAGTTCACGCAGTGTAGTTACATAATGCACTTCAAGATCAGAGCCTGTTTCATTTTTAAGGCTCTGCCAGTTGTATTCTTCAGGTATACCTACATCACGGTTATAAGGTGGTTTACTGTACTCATCTGCCATTTTAAGGAAGATCAGGTAAGTTAGTTGGGTAAGGTAGTCACCATAGCCGACACCATCATCGCGTAAGGTGGTACAAAAACTCCAAACTTTAGATACTATGCTTTGTGCGTTCATTCTTTTTCACTTAATTCTTTTTTGGGATAGTCGCTTATTGATGAATACTCATACTTTGCACGGCCTATCGTAATATTATGCTTTGGCTTTTTTGGCAGCAGCTTTTGCTTTTCTAGCGGCTGCCTTTTCGGCTTTCTCTTTCTTAGCTAGTTCAGCTTTTTCAATCGCTATTTTCTTTAATAGCTCACTTGCTGGTTCATCATCAGAGTCCTGAGGAACTAGTTGACCTGAGAATGCCTTTTTCAAAATGGACTGGCGCAATATTTCTGCTCGTTTGAGGCTCTCATCAATATCAATAACTTGTTGCTCAACAATTGAGAGCTTGCTATCTAACTCTTGAGTTATGACTGCTATTTCATCGCTAGAACATACAGGAACGTAAATTGACTTAATCCGATCTTGTCCAATATTCCTCATTGAATCTTGATTGCCTGTTGAGCGGTTCATTATTTCCTTTCTCCCCGTCCAACTACGAAGATATTGAAGAAAATAATCTTGTATATTACCAAGGAAGTTGAGTCTAAGTGTTTTATCACTTAACATGATTTTCCTTCTTGTAAGCTGAACAATCACACATGCACCAACCAGCTCAATAGTATTTGCTCTGCTTAGAATAAAATCTCCACTCTTTATAAAGTAATCTTCATTAACTTTCTGAGGATCTATACATGTTTTACTTTCTGACTCTTTATATTCACCCCACGAGACTGCACTAACTTTAGCTACGCCGATTTCGTCGATGTCGGGTTCCCGCTCGTCACATTTGAAGCTTTTTCCAGCCTCAATATCATATATGAAGTCCCCAAGACGCTTATAGCTCCATTGATTGGGGAGCTTAGGCAACTTACTAATTTCTTCTTGTTTTAATAAGGTTCGTTGCTCAGTTGGGATTTTATCGACATCAGTTGGTTGTACGATTGACGTGCAACACCGACAAATTGCTCGCCTGCTGGCGTCAGTGTTGCAGCGCGACTGCCGCGATGAAATAGTTTGACGTCCAGTGACTCTTCCAGTTTTCGAATACCTGCTGATAATGTTGGTTGGGTAACAAAAACATGCTTTGAGGCGGCCAAGAAGTTGCCGCAATCAACCACCGCCAGAAAGTATTTTATTTGCTGCAACTCCATATTGAAGATTCCTATACAACGTATTAAAAATATCGATTATTTTTATAGTAACAGCTTCGCTATTATTTTCTCCAACTTAAATGAGGAGAAAATCATGTATACAAACAAAACTGTAATCATCACTGGCGCAGCTTCTGGTATGGGCCGAGCAATGGCACAGGCATTTTTAGACGCTGGCGCAAACGTTGTTGTGAATGCGCGTAAGGCAGAAGACTTTATTGAGTTTTTAGCTGATAACACCGAGCGTCACGCGCAAATTAAAACGGTAATTGGCGATATTGGTCATCAATCAACGGGTCAGGCGCTGGCTCAAGCTGCATTGGATACCTTCGGTACTATTGATGTGTTAATTAATAACGCCGGCGCCTTTGTGCCTAAGCCATTTTTGGAAGAGACAGAAGCAAACCTAGACGCATATTACGCCACCACAGTTAAGGGCAGTTACTTTAGCGCGCAAGCGGTGATCCCAACGATGCAATCACAGCAAGACGGTGTGATTATTAACATTGGTTCGATGTGGGTTGAGAACCCGCTTGAGGCGACGCCAGCTTCTGCGTCACAGGTGATGAAAGGTGCAATGCACACGCTAACTCGTCATTTAGCGATTGAGTTTGCTAAGGATAATATTCGCGTGAATACCATTGCGCCTGCCATTATCGAAACGCCGTTGTACGACAATCTTATGGATAAAGAAGCGCTAGCGGGACTGGCTAAACTCCACCCGTTACGCAAATTGGGTAATCTTGATGACATCATCGCTTGGGCGAAGCATTTGTCAGGACAAGGCGGCCGTTTTGTCACAGGACAAACTCATTTTGTCGACGGTGGCATTAATTCAGGCTCCCATCTGGTTTAGCTCCCGCTTTGTTAGATAACAAGTGCAGCTGGTGCATTGCGCTAGCTGCTAAAAGGTATCTACTTTTATATCTATAAATCAATAAATAAAGAGAGTTCTATGAGTAACGAAATCGCTAAGTTAGCCACGCTAAATCTCAAGCTGCCTGCGCCGCCGCAACCTGTTGGTAACTACAATGCGGTTGAGCAAGTAGGTGATTTGCTGTTTATTTCAGGACAGTTGCCAATTATTGATGGCAAGGTGATGTATCAAGGTCAGCTTGGTGCAGCGCTGAGCGTTGATGAGGGTGTTGACGCCGCCTCGTTGTGTGCACTGAATATTCTCAGCCAAATTGAGCATCATCTTGGTCTTGATAGGTTAGTAAAAATTGTCAAAGTAGAAGGTTATATCAGCGCCATCACGGGCTTTGAACAACACGCCAATGTATTAAACGGCGCGTCGGATTTGTTGGCTGGTGTGTTAGGGGAAAAAGCGGGACATATTCGCACTGTTGTTGGTTGTACTAGTTTACCCCTTAATGTGCCTGTGGAAATATCTGTGATTGCGCAATGCTTGTAGCTCAAAAAGTTAATGAGCCGCCGAAAACAGCGGCTCATTAAGCGACTTATTCATATCGCAATGATTGAATAGGATTCTTTCTCGCTACCTTGGCTGCAACACCGCCAACGGTGCTCCATGCGATGATGAGTGACAATAAACCTACTCCAACGCAAATCGGAATTAACCATAACGAGTCGATGCGATATGGAAAGGCTTCCAACCAATCGATCATCATAAAGATAGCTAATGGCCATGCAATCAAGTTTGCTAGCACAACAGGTTTTGAAAACTGCCAAATTAGTAGCTTGATGATTTCAGGGACGCTAGCGCCCATCACTTTGCGAATGCCTATTTCTTTAGTGCGACGCTCGACCGTAAAGGCTGATAAGCCGTAAAGCCCTAAACATGCGACGACAATGGCGAGCAGTGAGAATGTCATAAACAACTGCGCGGTGGTCACTTCGTCGTTGTATTGTGCCTTCATCATTTCAGTTAAAAATTCGAAATTAATTGGCTGCATTGGCACGGTTTGCTTCCATACTGCTTCTATTTTTTCCATCAACTGTGGTACGTCGTTTGTGTTGTATGACAAGGTCGCTACTTGCATTCGACGTGGGTTATAGGTGTAAACAGTCGCTCGCACACCGAATTTTATTGAGCGGAAATACAAGTCTGGAACCACACCAATAATAGTGAGATGTTGCTGACCGCGAATATTTGCTGCCAAGGTTTTGCCAATGGCTTGTTCGGCAGTGTTAAAGCCCAATTTCTTCAAAGCCGATTCGTTAATAATCACACTAGCACGCCCTGTTTCTCCGTCTTTCACGGCTTTAATGCTATCTGTACCATAAGCTTCATCAAACAAACGACCAGCAATTGGTTTAACTCGGTAGGCTTCAAAAAATCCGTAGCCCATGTTGTGATAATTAATGAGTAACGATTGCTCGGCTACGCCGTCTTTATGGCCTTCAAGTAACCTAAAATTGTTATTATTTTCATTATCTTGTGTTGGTGCTTCCGACGAATAAACAACGGTATCAATCTCTGGAATGTTAAGCAGTTGCTTCTTTAAGCTATCGAGGTTGTTGCGTGCAGTTCCCACGTTTAACACGATTTTTTTGTCACTATAAAAACCCGTATCAATGTTATTTGAAAACATTGTTTGGCCGTAAACCACCAAGGTTGAAATAACCAACACGATTGAGGTCGCGAATTGAAAAACCACTAATACTGAACGCAATTGAGTTGAGGTAGACGATTCAGCTCCCTTGCTCGAACGCAGAATTTGCCCCGGTAAAAACCCCGATAGATAAAGCGCTGGATAAAGCCCTGCGCCAATGCCAACTAACACCGCAGTACCAATCAGTGAGGTGAGTAATGTTGGATCGCTAAATAAGGCAAGTGAGAGATTTTTGCCTAACACTTCGTTGTAAAACGGCAATGCAACTTCAACGGCCACCAACGCAAAGAGCAATGACAGCAAAACGATTGCAATGGCTTCTCCTAAGAATTGGATGGCGACTTGGCCGCGACTTGCTCCCAACACTTTACGCATCGCCACTTCTCGCGCGCGCTTTCCAGCTTTGGCTGTTGAAAGGTTCATGAAGTTGATGCAAGCAATAAGCAGCACTAAACCTGCTACGATAATGAAGGTGCGGATCATGCTGGCATCCCCCATTGGCGAGAGATCCCCCATATTACCTGCATGCTGTTTAGCGTTGAGGTGAATGTCTGGCACCGACATCACGCGCAGCTTGGCAAAGTCAGTCAGTTTCTTTCCGCTGCTGTCATCCCCTAACAAATTTGAAAATATTTCAATGAGTGGGCTTTCATTATCCAGCCAATAGCTAATACGTTCTTGTAATTGTTGTGGTGTAATCCCCTGATTTAACTTGAAATAAGTATAAACATTAACGCTTGTCCAAGTGTTAAGGGTATTGTCGTTTTCACCAAACAACGCCGGCTGCAAATACACCAACATATCAGTATTGAGATGAGTATTTTCTGGCAAATCTTTGATGACGCCAGCAATTGGCAATGGCGTTGCTTGAGCTGTTACACAACACACCAAAAGTGTTTCACCAATTACATCGGTACGACCGAAATATTTCATCGCCAACTCTTCGGTAATGACTAAATCCATCGGTTTTCTAAACGATGTTTGTACCGAGCCATGGGCAAATGGCAGTTTAAACAAGTCGAAGAAATTGCCATCAACCAAGGTGATGCGCTCGCTAAAACCATCGCCACGATGTTGAATAGTCATATTAAACGGAATTAATCGCACGCCTGCTTCAACTTCGTTTTTGGCGTAATCACGAACAGCTTCCATCATCTTGCCCGCTGATCGCACGGTTTCAAATGGTTCTTGGTTTGGCATTGAATAAGCAGTGTGCATTCGCACTAGGCGGTCACTTTGTGGCAACCAGCTATCAAATCCAGTTTCTTCGCGAACGAATAACATAATCAAAATACAACTCATCAAACCGACGGCTAAACCAAAGATGTTAATGAACGAAAAGATGCCGTTTTTGATGATGTTGCGCCACGCGGTAATTAAATAATTGCGAAACATAATAGTGTCCTCGAATTCCGTTTAAGCTACACGCACGTTTTGAGTAACCACACGGCCATCAAACAAGTTAATCGTACGACGGGCATAAGTAGCATGTTCAGGACTGTGAGTGACCATCACTATGGTGACTCCTTCGGCGTTTAACGATTGCAGCATTTCCATCACTTCTTGGCCGTGAGCACTGTCGAGGTTACCCGTTGGTTCATCGGCGAGTATCATTGGTTGATCGCCCACAACCGCCCGTGCGACAGCAACTCGCTGTTGTTGACCGCCGGACAGTTGGCTTGGCATATGTTTGGCGCGATGGGCAATACCTACTTTGTCCATCACCTTGGTAACTCGCGCTTTGCGCTCCGCGGCTGGTACTTTGTGATAAAGCAGGGCTAATTCGATATTCTCTTCAACTGTTAATTCGTCAATCAAATTGAAGTTCTGAAAGATAAAACCAATGCTTTTTTTACGAATGGCTGATAGCTGTTGTTCAGAGTAACCTGCAACATTTTCATCGCCAAAAAAGTAATCGCCTTCGGTTGGTGTGTCGAGCATACCGATAACGTTGAGCAAGGTTGATTTACCACAACCTGACGGCCCCATGATGGCAACGAACTCGCCTTTGGCAATCTCAATATTGACGTTGTTTAGCGCCAGTGTTTCTACTTCGCTAGATTGATAAACTCTTGATAGATTATGTAATTTCAGCATCTTATATTTTCCTTTCGTATTCTTTATTTGCACTGGCACAACGCGCCAAAGCACTTAATTTAATTTGAGTGTTTGCATGTCTTGGTAGCTACTGTAGGGACTAGTCACTACGCGTTCGCCCTCTTCTAGGCCATCGATAACTTCGATAAATTGACTGTTGCGGCGGCCTAAACGAATCGTGCGGCGCACGGCTTGGCTACCATCTTGCGTGACCACGAAAATCCAATTGCCGCCTGTATCTTGATAAAACGCGCCATTGGGAATGAGCTTGGCTTTGGTGGCATCGCCCAAGGTGAGTTTCATTTGCAGTGTTTGGCCGCGGCGAATGCTTTGCGGTTGCTGCTGTTGAAACGCAAAGTCCACTTCAAACTGACCGTTTTGTACTTGCGGATAAATCTTGGCGATTTGTAGTTTGTATTCGTTGTTATCAATGCTAATGCGCGCGCGCTGGCCGATATCAACGCGACCTAGATAAAACTCGTCGATAAATGCTGTTAACTTATAATCATTTGGCGTATCGATTTGCCCCAAACGCTCGCCACGTGCAATGCTTTGACCGATTTCGACATTAAATCCCGACAGTTTGCCTGCTACAGGCGCTTTGACGTTCATGTTTTCGAGATTCTTGCGTGAAATAGCGAGATTGCTTTCAAGGCGGGCGCTGGTTTCTTTTAAAAACTGTAATTGCTCACCTTGCATTTTTGCGTCTGACGCTTGGCTTTCGAGTGTTATTTCAAGGCGGTTTTTATACCAATTAAGGGTGTCACGCGTGTCTTCAAATTGTGATTTTTTAACAGCACCAGTTTTCACTAACTCTTCTTCACGCACAACTTGGCGTGTTAACAGATTGATTTGATGATTAATATCAATGAGGTTTCGTTTGTGCTGCAAACGATTCTGCTCAAGACTAAGTTCAATTGAGCGCATGTTGTTAAGCTGTTCGGCAACTCGAGTTTCATTGCCAAGTACATTGAGTTGCAGTGATGCATTTGATAGCTCAACAATCAAATTTCCCACCGCTAAACTCGCGCCATCTTCTACCAGAATGCGCTCAACTCGGCCTCCTTCCACGGCGTCTAAAAACACTGTTTTAGCCGGTGTGACACGACCGCGCACAGGAATGAAGTCTTCGAAGATGCCAGCACTGACCGTAGAAATTACTAAGCGATTGTTTTCCACACTTAGCACCTTGCCTGAAGACTTAATCATCGAGGCATATACCGCCCATATCACCACGGAGAGAATGGCGATTAGGGCGGCTAATTTCTTGGCCTTACTTGATGAATTGCGCGCAACTTTGCGATCCATACCTGCGCCTGATACCGCAGATTTGGCGGTGGCAGAAGAGGCTTGATTATTGGTCATTTCTGTAGTCATTATAAAAATAAGCCAGTGATTGTTGAACGAGATGTTGTATGTATATCAACATCTGTTCCAATTATTTATCACATTGTTTTTAATGATATTTTAGTTGTTTCATCAAAAATATCGCACTTAAAACTGTACGCTGGTGAACACTAGGTGTACGCTGATGAACAGTTGCTGCACGCAAATGAACACCTCAATCGCTAAACATAGGAGCAGGCTCGGTGAAAAAAGACGGACGCATTTTAATTGTTGATGACGACGAGGATATTTTAACGGCGGGTAAACTGCTGTTGAAACGTCAATTCTCTCACGTCAGTACCTGTAATTTACCCGAGCACATTCCCGAATTTATTAGCCATCAAGAATTTGATGTCATCTTGCTCGATATGAATTTTGGACCAGGTGAAAGCAGCGGCGAACAAGGTTTTTATTGGTTAAAAAAGATCTTAGCACTCAAGCCACAGAGCATCGTGATTATGATTACGGCTCATGGTGGTGTCGATGTTGCCGTTGATGCGATGAAGCTAGGCGCGACTGATTTTATTGCAAAACCGTGGCAAAACGAGAAGGTGATCGCCACTGTTTCAACCGCGGTCATGCTGGGTAAAAGCCGCACAGAAGCCCAACAGTTACGAGAAACAAATAAAGCGTTAGTTCAAACATCGAATCAGTCTAATCAGCAGCCAATCATTGGTGATTCAACAGCTATGCAACAAGTGCAATCGTTAATTGAGCATACGGCTCCCACCGACGCCAATGTATTGATCTTGGGCGAAAATGGCACAGGTAAAGAACTCATTGCACGGGCAGTTCATCAGCGCAGCCATCGCGCCCAGCAAATCTTTATGTCGGTAGATTTGGGCGCTATCTCTGAATCGTTATTTGAGAGTGAGTTGTTTGGCCACAAGAAAGGTGCGTTTACGGGAGCACAGCAAGATCGCATTGGCCGCTTGCAAGCCGCCGATGGCGGCACGCTATTTCTCGATGAAATCGGTAATTTGCCACTGCATTTACAAGCCAAGTTGCTCACGGTGTTAGAGCAG
This sequence comes from Psychrobium sp., assembly GCA_049607155.1. Taxonomy (GTDB): domain Bacteria; phylum Pseudomonadota; class Gammaproteobacteria; order Enterobacterales; family Psychrobiaceae; genus Psychrobium. Next base: position 52,686 of record JBMYWG010000014.1, on the reverse strand, counting down.
CGCGAAGTCACGCCTCTTGGCGCCAACAAAGCGATACCTTTTGATGTCCGGGTGGTTTCTGCAACAAATATCGCTAAGCACACTCTCAAAGATGAAAGCCATTTTAGACAAGATTTATTGTTTCGATTAAACACGGTTGAAATTGCCTTACCGCCATTGCGTGAAAGACCACAAGATATTGAATCTATTGCTAAATTCTACATTGATTTTTATAGCAAAAAATACTAAAAACCTAACTGATGAAGCGCTAATAGCAATCAGTGAAAATAGCTGGCTAGGCAATATTCGCGAGTTACGCCACGCCATTGAGCGAGCCATTATTTTAAGCCAGTCAGAAGCGTTAACCAGCGCCGATTTTCAGTTGGAAGTCGCCAATAAAGAAAATGAAAATCAGAGTGTTACCAAATCAAATGCCAACACTAGCGTCGCCCTGCCAAGCGAACTAAATTTAGAACAGATTGAACACATGGCCATTGCACAAGCCTTAAAAAAGCATCGCTACAACATTAGCCACGCCGCTAAAGAACTCGGTTTAACACGCGCTTCGCTTTATCGCCGGATGGAAAAATATGGCCTTTAAGAAATTCTCAATGCTTATTATCGTTCGCACCGTATTAGCGATTGTAACGACGGTACTTATGACATTCGCGCTGACACAGCCTGGCTATCATGCAACCACCTTATTGCTGATCATGTTGTTGATTATTCAATTTGCTGAACTCATTCGTTTTGTGTCGAAAACCAATGCCGAATTAACCCGATTTTTAGACGCCGCGCGCTATGCCGATTATTCACAACGCTTCGAGTTAAAGGCGATGGGAGCAGGGTTTGAAGAGCTAGGTGAAGCCTTTACCGATATTATCCATCGCATTCACACTCAACGCACCACCCAAGAAGAAAAGATGCGTCACCTTAAGGCCGTCATTGAGCATGTACCGGTGCCGCTAATAAGCATTCATCACGATGGCAATCTCACGCTGTGGAACAATGGCGCACGACGCTTGTTTGGTGCTCATGCGGTGGCAAACCTTGATGATTTAACGCAGTTTGATGCTGATTTTCCTAAACAATTACAATCAATTATTGCAGGTGAGCGTAAACTCATAAGCATCAACATCGATAATATGGAACACCGATTGAGTGTCGCCGCTACGCAAATAATCACAAGCGATAAGCAAGAGGTGTTACTTAGCTTACAAGATATAGAAAACGAGTTAGCTGTCGCCCAGATCCAAGCATGGCAAGACTTGGTGAGTGTGTTAACTCACGAAATAATGAACAGTATTACTCCAGTAGCCTCACTTGCCAGTACTGCCGTTGATCTAGTCGAAGACGCCAAAAGCCAGTTAACAAAAACACCCCAGCACATTGAAGAAGTCACTCAAGATCTCGAAGATGCTTTAGATGCTGTGCAAACAGTCGCGCGTCGTAGTGATGGTTTAATGCAGTTTGTCACCAGTTATCGACAAATTACGCGTTTACCGATCCCTAATAAAAAGATGGTGTCAGTAGCTCATCTTTTCACGCATGTTCAATCACTTATCGCTAATCAATGGCAACGAGATAACATCGAATTAGTTGTTGATATCACGCCTGCTACACTCCAACTTAACGTCGATAACGATATGGTGGAGCAAATTCTCATTAATTTGCTGAAAAACGCCCAGCAGGCATTGGTACAGAGTGATAAACCACAGGTGACACTCAGCGCCTTTCTCAATGTGCGTGGAAACATCGTTATTGAGGTGAGCGATAACGGTGTTGGTGTACCAAGTGAGTTAAGTTCGCAAATCTTTGTGCCTTTTTTTACTACCAAAAAAGAAGGCTCAGGTGTTGGTCTCGCACTAGCAAGACAAGTGATGCTGGCTCACGACGGAAAAATATCACTACGTGAAAACCAGCAAGGCGGCGCAACGTTTAGCTTAACTTTTTAGTAGTCTTTTATGATTACTTAATAACAAAAATTAAATACTTTGTCTTATCTCAATGCTTACGCGGTTAAAATCAGATATGATTTATTTAAATTGCGTACAAATATTGATTCGATGTTTAAAACATTTTTAATCGCTGTATTATTTTTAATTCCAATTCAATCACTTGCATCAGACACTACGTTTGACGAGTTCTTTCGTCCGTATAGTCTGCCAACGCTATTAATCTCTCCTGACGATGGCAAAATAGTCGATGTTAATGATGCGGCGATAGTATTTTATGGTTATTCGCGCAAAGAGTTTCAAAATATCTCCATTCAAGACGTTAATTTACTTAGCGCAGAACAAGTGGCTACAGAGCGTCAGGCAGCCAAGTTAGAGAACCGTAACTACTTCATTTTTAGACATAAGATGGCTGATGGTTCCATAAAAACTGTTCAAGTTTATTCGTCGCCTATTATCGTCAAAAACCGAAAATTACTCTTTTCTACTATCCGAGACATTTCATCGCAGCGCCAATTAGAACAAGAGTTATGGCACTACCAAGACAATCTTGAAACCATGGTAGACAAACAAATTGAAGTCATTAGGGCGCAAAACAAAAAGCAATTCTTCTATCTTTTCCTCGGCATTACGCTACTTATTATCTGTGTCACCGTATTGCTCTATTTACTGAGCCGCAAAAAAAGCGCTGAAAATCGCATTAAAACCCTGTCACAAATTGTTGAACAAAGCCCGATTGCCATCGCCACCATCGATGACAAAGGGCGCATTAGTTATGGCAATAGCCAATTTGAAGAGCAATATAGTGAACGTTGCCAACAATCAATTATTAATCAATCGTTTATTGATTTATACGCAGACTCAGGCGACAACGCAGACGAACTCGCCTTTTCTATGAGAGGCGGTATGAGTTGGCATGGAGAGCTGGGCAGTGAGTTAGATACCATCTTTGAACGTTGGGAAATGCTTAATGTCTTTCCGCTATCGAACGCCGCCAATAAGACTGAATACGTAGTTATTAGTCGTGATATCAGCCTGCTCAAGGAAAACGAGAAGCAGCTGCGCTTGGCCTCGACGGTTTTCCACACTGCGACTGAAGCAGTGATGATTTGTAATAACAAACAAGAAATCCTCGCTATTAATCAGGCATTTACTGAAATCACTGGCTTTAGCGAACAAGAAACCATTGGTAAGACGCCGACTATTTTGCGCTCTGGCCACCACGACCAAAGTTTTTACAATTCGATGATTCGCGAGCTAAAACGCAATGGTAGTTGGCAAGGTGAAGTGAGTAATCGACGCAAAAGCGGCGAGCTGTATTACGAGTGGCTAGCGATTACTGCGCTGTGTAATCCGCAGGGGGAAATCGAGGCTTATGTTGGGCTATTCAGCGATATTACTAAGCGTAAGAAAGCCGAAGATAAGATTTATCATCAAGCCAATTACGATGCGCTGACGGGGCTAGCCAATCGTAATATGTTCTCTGATCGTTTAGTTCACGCACTTGATGTAGCCAGTCACAATCAAAGTAAGCTCGCTTTACTTTTCATTGATTTAGATGGATTCAAACAGGTAAACGACAACTTAGGCCATTCGCAAGGTGATATCTTATTGCAGCAAGTTAGTGAGCGTATTACAGCCTGCGTGACTAGCTCGAATATGGTGTCGCGACTAGGTGGCGACGAGTTTGCGATAATTTTCACTGAGCCTGCCGAGGTCGAAACAGTAGAAGATATCACCAACGACATCATCCAAGAAATAGCGCGCCCTTACGATCTCAATGGCCGCAATGCCTATGTAACAGCGAGTATTGGTATTGCGGTATGTCCTGACGACGGCGACAATGCGGAAGAGCTGCTCACCAAAGCCGATAGTGCGATGTATAAAGCCAAGGCTAATGGCCGCAACAAATTCCAGTTCTTTACCAAAGAAATGGATCAAGAAGCGCAGAATCGTCGTACTCTGATGGGCGAATTGCGCGAAGCGGTTCACAACGAAGATTTTGAGGTGTGGTTCCAGCCGATTCACCACTGCCAAAGCACGCAATTGGAATATACCGAAGCCCTAGTGCGCTGGCGTCACCCAATCAAAGGCATCATAGCGCCGATTCACTTTATTCCGCTGGCCGAAGAAATGGGGTTAATTAACGCCATTGGCCATCAGGTATTAAAACAAGCTTGTCGCACTGCCGCTGACTGGCAGTCGACATTAGCCTACGCACCAGGTGTCGCGGTGAATGTGTCGTCGTTGCAGTTCCAGCAGCCAAACTTTGTTGAGCAGGTGACTGACGTATTACGCGAAACGGGCCTAGCGCCAAATAAGCTTATTCTAGAAATCACCGAAAGCCTGTTAATTGCCGACGATGAGCAAGTGTTTTTGCAATTAACCGAATTGCGCCGTTTGGGCATTAACATTAGCCTCGATGATTTTGGCACCGGCTATTCGTCGCTGAGTTATCTCAAGCGCTTTCCTGTTAATAAGCTGAAAATCGACCGCAGTTTTGTCAAAGATATCGAGCCACACAATACAGATACCCGTCTGATTAACGCGATAGTGTCGATGGCTAAGAGTCTGCAAATGGAAGTGGTGGCCGAAGGTGTAGAAACTGATTTTCAGCTGCGACAATTGCACTACCTCGGCTGCGATTTAGTGCAAGGTTATGTCTATAGCAAGCCGCTCTCACCGCCAGCAATCAGTGACTATTTACAGTCGTTGCAAACGGTGAATGCAGCAGCACAGCAAAAAGATAGTTAGCGTTAAAACTGTCCCGTCAGCGTTAGGGTGTAGCGCGGCGTTCTATCGTAAGTTCGTCGCTCATATCTCGATGGTTCATTCGCCGTAAACAGTCCAGGATAACGCACACGGTTTAGCGTTGATTTGCGCTGGAGTAAGTTCTCTGCCAGCAATCTTATTTTTAGGCTTTGATTGATTTTATAGTCCATGGTGGCACTGGCGATGGGATCTTGCGTGCGGCTCGCTTGGTAATCGAATCGCGAATACTTGTAATCGCTTTGCTGGCTTACCGATGCGCTTACCGATAATCCCGGTAAAATGTCGTTTTGATCGATCTTTAGATTCCAGTCGTTATCACTCAAACTTTCAATCTCGGTGCTTTGTCCGGTGAACGGATGGATCATTTGGCTATTGCGCCATGTGTGCTCAACGCTAATCACGGTATTTTTTAGGCCAATCGCATTCAAATCGAAGTTGCTATTGAGCGTTACACCATATTCTTTGGCATCATCGATGTTGCCAGCTCCTGAATGGGCGACGAGTGGAATCTCGGTAATTAAGTCGCTAATGCGATGGTAATATGGGGTGACGCTAATGCTACCGTTAGCCGTTTGCCATTGTTTTTCAAAGGTAAATGAGAGTTCATCTCGCACTTCTGGTTTAAGATTGGGATTGGTTTCTTCAAGCCGTGTTTCTTCGCGGTTAAATCCCGGTACAAAATCATCGAGGTTTAGTTGGCTGACGGTTCGCGCTAAGTTAAAGCGCAGCTGGTGAGTATCATCAAAATCATAGCGCACGTTAAAACGCGGCTTGAGATAGTTAAAGGTTCGGGTCGATTCACTGGCTACTTGGTTGCGAGTGTCTGTCTCCAACAAATAGTTTGTTGCCACGTCCATGGTTGAGCGTTCAAACACCAATGAGCCTTGAATATTTAGCGCTGACGACGCGGCAAAGTTGTAGTGAACAAATCCTTCATAGCGTGTCTCTTCAATATCGTTGTTCTCGGTAGAGCGATATGGCGCGTTGATTTGGCTGTCGAATTGTAGTTTTTCGTCACGGCTATTAATTGCCAATTCCAATCCAGAATCAAAGGAATGACGAGAGTCTAACTGATGTTTCCAGTTGCCTCGCAAAACATTTTCTTTGGCGGTGTAGTGTCGTGGCAAGGTGTAGTTTGGCGATCGTGAATCGTCTTCTAAAATAAACAGCCGCGCCAAATCGTCAGTCGCCGTCAGTTCGTTGCTAATAAATAACAACTTAAGATGATTCTTTGCATTTAATTGATGACTAACATCACCGCTGACTTCCCATTTTTCTCTATCATTATCAAAGGCTAATACAAATCTATCGCGTTGATTAAGCGTCCACATATCGTGGTTAGATATAAACTCAGCATCGACATAGTTTTTTTCATAAAGCGCGCTCACCTGCATTGCTGTTTGCTGCGTCGCGCTATATTCTACCTTGGCGGTCAATTGATCTTGTTGATACCAATTGTGACGATTGCCAATCTTGGTATCTGTGAGTGTTTTGTCTGGCGCGCTAAAGTAGTCTTTGATCCACAAATTAGTCGGACTCATGCTGTGATTGAGCCCTAAGCGATATTTGAGATCCCCCTCAGCCGCGCTATACACCACGGAAAATTCTGGCTTAGCACTAATTCCCTCAGCTTTAATGCCAGCCAAGGTCCACAATACCGATGAATCAATCGTCTGTTTTAAAACGACATTAATGATTAGCCCATTGCTTTGCACATCGAGATCTGAACGCGTGCCGCGAATAAGCTCGATGTAGTCAACGTCGCGTGCTTGAATGTTAGTCAGTTCCTTTTGAATACTATTTTCTTTGCCGGAAATACGTTTGTTGTTAATCAAAATTTGGTCGCCGCTGGAGCCAAACCCACGGCTCTGCTCAGCATTATTCATGGCGACAATAATGCTGTTAGCACCAGGTGTTTTTTCTAACATGTCATAGAGTGTTTGCGGCGAGAATTCATGGAAAAATTCAGCGCGATAAATGTCGATAGCGGCATTATTTTCAGTTGTGTTGTTGGCCTGCGCTACACCACTGCTAAGAACCATTGCTAGCAACAAACCTTTACAAATGTTTTTATGCAGCCCTGAGGTCATGTTTATCGGCAATGAGTTAGCTGAGTATTTTTGATTAAACATCGCGTAAATCCTTTAATTAATTCGAGTTAATCATAGGGACGACACAATGAGGCAAGTAGACACACAACGTAAAAATAACGCCTTGAATGTTTTACAAAAGTTTACATTGGAGCGAATAGAGTCTTTGGTATATTCTCTGTGAGTTAATGACTGATGTTGGCAAACGATGGATATAAAACCGACTATTTTAATTGTTGAAGATGAGCCTAATATTTTACGTGGTTTAACCGATCTCTTTATTTTTCATGGTTTTAACGTAGAAAGCGAAACCGATGGCCAAAAAGGATTAGAGCGAGCGCTAGCAGGTCAGCACGCCTGTATCATTTTAGATGTGATGCTGCCATCAATCGACGGTTTTCAGATTTGTGACGCGATTAGACAGCACTCACAAACTCAGCCGATTCTAATGCTCACCGCCAAGAACACCGAGCAAGACGTAATCAATGGATTAACGCTAGGCGCCGATGATTACTTAGCGAAGCCCTTTTCAACCGCAGAGTTAGTATTACGAGTGACCGCGCTGATCAGACGCTCGGGAATGACGGCTAATGAATCGCAGTTGGTGATTAACGAACACGTGAATATTTGCACGCAAAAACTAACAGGCGTGTCGTATCAAAAAACCATGAAATACACCCGCCGCGAAGTCGCCATTTTGAGCTATCTCAAGCAAAAGCAGACGCCTGTTTCCCGCGAGGAATTACTTAAACAAGTTTGGGATTACAAGTCCACCGACCATTTAGATACGCGAACTGTCGATATTCACATTGCCAAGCTGAGAAAGAAAATCGAAAGCGATTCAAAATCGCCACAGCACTTGGTGACATTTAGAGGTGAGGGGTATCAGTTATTAATTGGTTAACTCGCAATATAAAGCTGTTAGTCAATAATAAGCAGCTTCTTAATTATCGGCAACGAATCAAACGATTACGTATTTTAACCTTGGTGTTTTTCGCCTTGTTATTTACTCCTGCCTGCTTGGTTTCGCTCGCGGCATACACTCAGTTTGCACAAGAGCAACTGACGCAATACCAGCAGCAAAGCGACAAGATGTCGGCGGCGATTAACAAGCGACTATTCAAACGAAGAACCCTACCCAACACCATCAGGTATAGCGAATTTAGTTACATTCAGCATATTTACAATCCACAGACCAAGCAGCTGACCCAAGAATTATCACCTCTTGCCGACCCGCAATATTATCAACACGCCGATGGATTAGTCGGCTATTTTCAGATCGACCCCAATGTTGGCTTTAGCAGTCCAACTTGGCCCTTTGTAATTGATAGCCCCGAAGATCAACAAGCAATAACGGCAACAACTGATGCGTCATCAAAGGCGCAACGCGAGAAAATAGCGACCTTACAACGCATCGTCAGCAGCTCGTCGAAAATTACGCAGTTAAACGAATCTGGTGCAATGAAAGAGAAAGAATTATTTCAATTAGTCACCGATGTGCCTGATTACTTTATCTTTTATCGCATTGTTAAGATGAATGAACGACTGGTAATGCAAGGCTACGTGGTGGATAAACACGCCTTTGTAAGCCCCGCAATCATCGATACCATGAATATTGCGCAGTTTGATAAGCCAATGAGCATTCTGGTGCAAGATATACAACAAAACCAAGGGGCATATCTTTTTTCTCGCCGCAACCAACAAAGTGAGATCGAAATTACTCGGTTAACTAATACGGCGGAAATGGTGCAGCAACAGCTCATCAAGCGCGCCAAGCTAAATTATCCCTATACCGATTTCCAGCTGTCGTATATCACGCCCCAATTAGCGCCATCAGCCAGCGCCAATTACGGTTTAGCGCTTATGGCGGTGTTATTGATAACAATTATCTTCGGCTGTTACGGCTTTTATCGCATCGGCGCACAGCAATTGGCATTAGCGGAACAGCGACTTAATTTTGTATCGTCGGTTAGTCACGAGCTTAAAACGCCCCTCACCTCAATTCGAATGTATGCCGAAATGCTAAGTATGGGCGCGGTGTTATCCAAAGAGCACCAAGCGGAATATTACGAATTTATTCAAAGCGAAAGCGAGCGCTTGTCGCGTTTAATAGACAATATTTTGCAACTAGCAACACTAAATCGGCCTGAGCGAAGCATCAATTTGCAATATGTTCAGGCCCCAATTCTCGCCGATACTATACGCTCCAAAGTGTCGTCGCTGTTGGACAACAATCAATTTGAGTTAGTTATTTCGCCTCTATCAGACGAGCTGAAAACGACTGACGTATTAGTCGATAGCGATGCATTTTCGCAAGTCATCATCAACATTGCCGACAACGCGGTTAAGTTTTTTGACCGTGAAAAAATCAATGACAAGTCGCGCCAACGCCTCGATTTTAATTTCAGTCTTATTGCTGATAACCAACTGCAACTAGAAATCCGCGATTACGGCGACGGCATTAGCGCAGAACAACAACAGAAAATCTTCGAGCTATTTTATCGCGGCGGTAGCGAACTGACCCGCACCACCCAAGGCACTGGCATCGGCTTAGCACTAGTCAATGAACTTATGGCCGCCCAGCAAGGAAGTATTCAAGTAAAACGAATGACTCCGGGGTTGGCGATGATAATTCGCTTCAACGTAAAAACACGTCAAATGTAAGCAATTGTAATAAAACGTAAAGAGGATTACATTCACACTACAATTCAAACACAGTTTCCCTTAAACGTGCTGCGTACAATGATCTCACCTTACAAGGAAGGAGATCATTATGACGATAGAAAATTCATTAAAGGCCATTCTCGCTGGCTTACTAAACCTAAATTCCAACGACTTAGGAACTGATTCGCCCCTGCTTGGGCATTATCCAGAACTTGATTCGATGGGAATCATGACGTTGCTGATGGAAATTGAGGCAGCATTTAGCATCAATATCAACAGCATCGAATTAACGGCTGACAACTTCGAAAGTTTTGGCGCTTTGCTCAGCTGCGTAAAATCTTCAGCAAATGTAAGGCAGGTTGAACATGAAGTATCAATTTGCTGATCTCATTATTCGATCGTTTCTATTTGTTTTAACTCGCTTTAGTCGAGCGAGTCGACAAAGGTTTATCAATGCGATTACGCCGCTAATATTAAAGCTAGCCAGTAAAACCAAGCGCAGAGCATTTGATAACATTACAAAAGCAATGCCCCATTTAACTGTCCAGCAAGCCGACGACTTAGTCTTAGCATCATACAAAGTCATCGCTTACGGTGTTTTGGAGTGTTTTTGGCTTGATGAATTAGAGGTCGATATTAAGTGCGACGAAAACACTCTGCGCTTATTAAATAATCCTGCAGGTGTTAGCGTAGCGACCATGCATATGAGTTGCTACGAGTTAGCACCTTTGGCGATTAACAAAATTGTCGGCTCGGTAACTACGCTTTCAAAACTGCCTAAATTTATGCCGTCAGCAGCGGCAATTTATCAAAAAGCCAATATCAGCGTGATTGATAAAAACGAATCAAATTCGTTATTTAAGCTACTTGGCGCAGCGCGACAAGGCGCGGCGGTGTGCTTGCATGCCGATCATTACTCCAAAGAAGTGGATGTCACCTTCTTTGGCAGATCCACAAAGGCACCAAGCGGCTCAGCGCTCATCTCAGCTTACAGCAAAGTACCTCTACTACTGTGCTATCCAGTACTGAATGACGATGGTAAATATACGGTGTATTTTGAAACCATTGTCGATTCTTATGTCGATAACAATCCAGTCGCCATCTCACAAGCAATAAATACCATTTATCAACGCTTTGAAGTCATTATTTTAAAGCATCCGACACAGTGGTATTGGTCGTACAATCGCTGGAGACAATAAATGGAACAGCAAGAACCACTACCTACGTCGCAGCGTCTCATTCGATATTTTTATCCCTATAAGATTTTTGTCGTGATTGCGTTAATCGCCACCTTGCTATTCAGTGTGGTCGACGCTGGCATGATTTACTTTGTCAAACCGTTAATCGACCAAGGACTCGCCAAAGCTGACAGTGACACACTGGTACTCGGTGCTTTTTTAGTTATTTTGATTTTTGTTCTTCGCGGTATCACGAGCATTATATCTAGCATGGCTGTCAGTTATATCAGCACTCAAATTACCTTTGTATTGCGTCAACAGGCATTCGAAAAGCTTCAATCACTTCCAGTCAGGTTCTTTGATCAACACAATACAGGCAGTGTGATTTCGAAAATAACCTACGACACCGAACAAGTCTCTTCAGCCACATCAAATGCGATTGTAGTGATGGTTAGAGAGTTTATGATTGTGTGTGTTTTATTGGCGTTGATGATTTATACCAGCTGGCAACTGTCACTTATATTTCTAATTATTGGCCCTTCAATCGCCTATATTATCGCGCTTGCGTCACGGCGCTTTAAAAATATCAGCAGCGCGCAGCAACACTCGATGGGCGTTATCACGCAGCAGACCGAACAAGCAATTTTGAGCCATCAAGAAGTGTTAGCCTTTAATCATGGGCATCAGTTGTCTGAACAATTTAAACAAACTAATAATCGCAACCGACAGCACGCATTCAAATTAGCTGCAACCAGTGCCATAAGTAATCCGATTATCCAATTGCTAGCCGCTAGCGCTATTGCCATCATCTTGTTGCTCGCCAGTATCGAACAAGTCTTATCTACCCTTACACCCGGTACGTTCATGATGTTGCTATTTGCGATGGGATCCTTGCTTAGACCACTCAAGCAACTGTCATCCATTAACCAACAGCTGCAAAAAGGGTTAGCAGGTGCAACAAGTGTATTTGCTTTTATTGATCTGGACGACGAAATAGACGTCGGAAAACTAACACTAGCTGGGACAACACATACAATCTCAATTAAAGATTTAACTTTTCGATATAACCTAGATAGCCCACGTCCAGCGCTCGGTGAGTTTTCGGCAGACATTGACGCAGGTAAAACAGTTGCCTTAGTCGGCAGTTCTGGCAGCGGAAAGTCGACACTCGCCAAATTATTACTCCGCTTTTACGAGCCGCCACCACAGAGTATTTTCATCAATGATGTGCCAATTGAACATTATCAACTAAAGGCACTGCGCTCACAGTGTTCACTCGTTTCTCAGTCGGTGATCCTTATTGATGACACGCTGGCTAACAACATTCGCTTTGGTTGTGACTATCCAGTCACAAGAGCAGCGATCGAACAAGCCGCACGAGCGGCAAACGTAATGGCTTTTGCCAATTCAATGGAGCATGGATTAGACACTTACATTGGTGAAAATGGCAAACTACTGTCCGGTGGTCAACGTCAACGAATTGCGATAGCGAGAGCGTTTTTGCGCAATGCACCTATTGTAATTTTAGATGAAGCAACCTCGGCACTCGATACCCAATCAGAACAGCTAATTCAGCGGTCATTGTCAGCGCTAACAGCAAATAAAACAGTGCTAATCATTGCTCATCGACTATCGACGGTAAAAGATGCAGACACAATTCTAGTCATGAATGAAGGAGCAATTGTCGAACGTGGCACACACCAAACACTCATGATGACCAAAGGTCATTATTACGATCTTTTCCTTAACTCGACACCAGCGATTAAATCAACAGACAATGCAGCAAACTATTGAGAATAACTATGCCTTTTTTACTTCATGAACTTCTATTTCAGCAAGCGTTAAAAACTCCAGATGCAAAGGCCCTAGGCTGTAAACAAGATTGGCGCAGTTACCAACAGCTTTCTGACATATGCCAGCAATTATGTCGCAGCTTTCAAGCAGTAAATGTTAAATACGCAGATCGAATCGCCATTTATCTACCAAAATCTATCGAAGCTGTAGTCAGCTGCCTCGCTGCCAGTGCAAACGGCAGTATTTTTGTACCCATTAATCCAGCAGTAAAGTCGACTCAAGTCGCCCATATACTCGCTAATTGTGAAGCCAAAGTGCTCATCACCAACCATGCAAGATTGTCTCAAATTGATGAAAATCAGCTAAAGACTGTTGAGCATATTGTACTCATAGATGAGACCAATCTTACTTTTGACGATATATCACTATGGCATTGGGATAGCTTTCTAGCTGCTGGAGACAATGCACCAAGCCGCACAAGCGCCCTAGTTCAAACCGATATCGCGGCGATTCTATACACCTCTGGCAGTACCGGAAATCCCAAAGGTGTGGTACTAAGCCATCAGAATCTAGTCGTTGGTGCCCAAAGTGTCAGTGACTATTTACCCTGCAAGTCGACAGACATAATGCTAGGTGCGCTGCCACTCAGCTTTGATTACGGCTTTAGTCAGATCACTATTGCCTTCATCACCGGCGCAAGTTGTTACTTAGTAGACTACGTCTTTCCTCATGAGCTATTTAAGGTGATAGAGCAGCAAGCAATTACCACCATGGCCTTAGTGCCGCCGCTGTGGATTGCACTAGCCAATGAGCCTTGGCCTGAACAAGCGACAAAAAACATCCGTTATTTTTGTAACACCGGTGGCAGCATGCCTACTAGCACACTTAGTCAGTTGAGAGACTACATGCCGCAGGCAGAGCCGTTTTTAATGTATGGTTTAACGGAAGCATTTCGTTCATGTTATTTACCTCCTAGTGAAATAGATAATCGACCAACCTCGTTTGGCCGTGCGATTCCCAATGCCAATATTTTGGTGATTAACGAACATGGCGAAGAATGTGCACCGCATGAACACGGAGAACTCGTGCATTGCGGGCCCCTTGTCAGCCAAGGATATTGGAATGACGCAGCCAAAACCAATCAACGCTTTAAACCATCACCGACTCGTAAGTCTGAGGTTAAAACACCTGAGTTAGCCGTCTGGTCGGGAGATATCGTTACGCGTGACGAACAAGGCTACTTATATTTTGTCGGCCGCCGTGATGACATGATAAAAACGTCAGGCTATCGCGTTAGCCCACAAGAAATAGAAGATATTATTTATCAGCTACCAACGATAAAAGAAGCTGTAGTTACCGGCGTTCCCCATCCAGTATTAGGTCAAGCGCTTATCGCCGTTGTTATACCTCATGGAGATAGCACTAGTTGTCATGACATCATGCGCAACTGCCGCGCGTTACTTCCCAATTTTATGTTGCCAGTTCAAATATTTATAGTCGATTCACTACAACGTAATTCCAATGGAAAATTTGACCGAATTTACTGGCAATCACACTATCAACACCTATTCGCTAATGGATTAAACAAATGAGTATCCAAAGCTTAGATGAAAACAAAATGGCAAACGAACTAATCATTGCCGGGAAAACCGCACGCCAAATTACCAATATAGCCGGTGGAACGCCTTGCTATATTTACGATAGTAATCGAGTAAAGGACACGGTGTACAACCTAAAGTCACTACTACCGTCACAAGTGCATTTGCATTATGCCGTCAAAGCAAATCCGTTTCCGCCATTAGTTGCTCAAATGGCAAACTGGGTCGATGGTTTTGACGTTGCATCGCAAAAAGAGTTATTACTCGCGTTATCAAGTGGCATGCCGAGTCATAAGATAAGTATTGCAGGTCCCGGAAAATCACAGCGTGATTTACTAACGGCGATCAGCGCTGGTGCAGTAATCAACATAGAATCAGCAACTGAGCTGGTTCGAGTTTATGAACTGTGCAAAGTCCACCAGCTAAAAGCCTCAATTTCACTGCGAATTAACCCCGATTTCGAACTAAAAAAATCAGGAATGAAAATGGCAGGAGGCTCAAAACCCTTCGGTATTGACGCGGAACAAGCGTTAGCAATATTGAAGGATCTCGATTTAACTCTAGTGAATTTTAAAGGACTACATATATTCACTGGTTCACAAAACCTAGATCACAATGCGATTATTGAAGCTCACGATAAAACATTCGATCTTGCCCATCGTTTATTAACGCAAAGCAATATGTCTGCTAGCCAAATCAATATCGGCGGTGGCTTTGGCATTCCATACTTTGCCCACGAAGCGCCGTTAAACACATCACCGATCATCAATAACCTCAACCGCTTAATTAAGCAATATCACAATGCTTTCAATGGCGCAGAAATTCACTTAGAACTCGGTCGTTACTTAGTTGGAGAATGCGGCACGTATCTATGTACCATCGTAGACAAAAAGGTGTCGCGCGAGAAAACCTACGTGATAACTGATGGCGGAATGCATCACCACCTAGCCAACTCGGGAAATTTCGGCCAAGTCTTTCGCAAAAACTATCCGGTGTTAAATGCTTCAAATATCGATGGCGACAACACCGAAACTGTCGAAATCGTGGGTCCTTTATGTACACCATTAGACATTCTTGCCAGCAATATTTCGCTACCAGAATTAAACATCGGCGATATCTTTGCCGTGACTCAATCCGGCGCGTATGGCGCAAGTGCCAGCCCACACAACTTTCTAAGCCAACCAGAGGTTGTTGAATTGATGTTGTAGCCTCTAAGGATAAAAACGAGACAATTTACTCAACCTATAACCAGGTTCACTAACGAGGCATCTCACCTCGTTAGTGATTAAACACCTTCCTCAAACAGCTCATCAAACACTCGTTGTGGATTATTTAAAAATGCACGGGTTAAGCGAAAATGTTCAGTGTCTTCTAATCGCGTTTGCTGAATCCCCTCTTGGGTCACTTCGAGGATTTTAGCGTTGGGAAATGCCATTAAAATTGGCGAGTGTGTAGCAATGATAAACTGCGATTGTTGTTTAACTAGCTGGTTCATTTTACTAAGCATTACCAGCATTCTGTTAGGAGAAAGAGCAGCCTCAGGCTCATCGAGAATATATAAACCATTACCACCAAAGCGATTCAGCATCAGCGATAAAAATGACTCGCCATGTGATTGTTTATGTAACGATACACCGCCGTAACTATCAATTAATGGTGGGCTAAATGACGGCGTTTCATCTAACTCATCAATGTTCGTCGCAACGTTATAAAAGCTCTCTGCCCGCAAGAAAAAACCATCGCGATGTCGCTTAAATGAACGTGCTAGTCGTAAATAATCCGCCAGTTGAGAATGAGTGCTACGAGTTTCAAAATTGAAATTAACCGTGCCGCCCTCAGGATTAAATCCCATTGCAACTGCGATAGCTTCAAGTAACGTCGACTTGCCACTGCCGTTTTCACCAACGATAAAAGTCACTTCGCGAGCAAATTTAATTTGCTCTAAAAACTTCACTGCTGGCATCGAAAACGGATAATCATCGAACGATGCAATCTTCTCTCGCTTTAAGCTGATCTGCTGTAAATAGGGCAACGCGTCCATTGATAACAAGCCTATATTTGGTCTCGATTTCAATAGTTTATCATTTAAAATTTCAGATAGAGTCAAAAAAGTGCTTGCATTTTAATCACCAGCTATTTACCATGCGCGCCGTTCACTTACTGAACACATTTCAAATTCAACCAACTGTAGAGGAGTAAACAATATGACACAAACAACATTACCCTTTGCAGGTCGCGCTAAGTCATAGCAAGCTAAATCTTCGCTTTTAGCTTTCTCGAAAGCTTCGCCCAGTCGCCATCGCGACACGATCTGCCAACACGTTTTTTACAACAACCATTTTCAATCATGAAAAAGGAATTGGCATTATGGGCAAATCCGTCCAAACCATTGCAAAAAACGTTAGCCTCATTGCGTCCAAACAGACGTGGATTGAAGGGTTAGCTGTTGAGCAATTAAAGAAAACATCACAACTAACAGGTATGCACAGCGTTGCGGGCATGCCAGATTTACACCCCGGCCGTGGTTATCCCATTGGCGCGGCGTTTTTTACAACCAACAAAATATATCCCGCATTAGTGGGCAACGACATCGGCTGCGGCATGGCCCTGTGGCAAACATCCACTAAGGTGGCCAATGTCAAATTAGACAAACTCGTCAAGCAGTTTAAAGACATCGAACAGCCTCTCGACAGCGAATGGCACGAACAAATTGCAGAGCGAAAAGAAGATAAGGACATTACAAATGATCTTTTTGATCAGGCACTTGGCACCATAGGCGGCGGCAATCACTTCGCTGAGTTTCAAGCAATCGATGAAATCTACGACAGTGAAACAGTGGCAGCATTAGGATTAGATCGCAAAAAACTCCAGCTGTTAGTGCACTCAGGCTCGCGTGGCTTTGGCCAATCGATATTAGTCGAGCACATAACAGTCCACAGTCACTGTGGACTGTTAGTGGATGGCGACGATTTTAACGATTATTGCCAGCAACACGACCACGCTGTGCGCTGGGCCGAATTAAATCGCGAGTTTATTGCCAAGCGATTTTTAGCGGCAATTCGCGCCAACGGCAATTGCGTTCTAGATGTAAACCACAACTTGGTGTCTCCGAAAACGATTGGCGAAACAAAAGGTTGGTTACATCGCAAAGGCGCAACTCCCGGTGATCAAGGCTGCGTGATGATCCCTGGCTCGCGCGGTGATTACAGCTATTTGGTCAAACCGCTGCCTTTAAGCGAAGAACAAGCGCTTACGAGTTTGTATTCACTGGCGCATGGCGCTGGCCGTAAATGGAAACGCGGTGAATGTCAGGGTCGACTGAGTCACAAATACAAACGCGACGATTTATATCGCACCGCGCTAGGCAGCCGTGTTATTTGCGGCAACAAAGAGCTGCTGTATGACGAGGCACCACAGGCTTATAAGAAATGCCAAACGGTGATCAGCGATATGGAAGACGCAGGACTGATCGAAGTAGTCGCACGATTAAAACCCGTGCTGACCTTTAAAACCAATGGAGATTGTAGCTAATGATTTTATTACAACTCTCCGCAGGACAAGGCCCACTAGAATGCTGTCGTGCCGTGGCTTTAGCTTTAAAAGCCATTGAAAAACAATGTAAAAGCAGCAAGCTCGACTATCAGATTATCGAAGTCATCAACGCTGAACGCAAAGGTTGTTTCAAATCTGCACTGATTCGTTTTGACGACAGTGAGCTCGCTAAACAAGTCGTTTCACAATGGCAGGGTGCCATGGTGTGGATTTGCCAGAGCACGTTTCGGCCCAAGCACAAACGCAAAAACTGGTATTTCAGCAGCTGTGTTTATGAAGTGGAAGAAAGGGAGTTTGATAAACACATCGTTTTTCAAAGCTGCCGCGCATCAGGCGCTGGCGGACAACACGTTAACACCACTAATTCAACAATTCGCGCCACACATGTAGCGACAGGATTAAGTGTCAGAGTAGAACAAGAGCGCAGCCAACACGCCAACAAGCGTTTGGCCATCGCCCTGCTCTACCAAAAGTTAACGCAACATCAACAACAAACCGCCAGTGCACAAGATAAAGCACGCTGGCAACAACATTGGGAAGTACAACGCGGCAACCCAGTGAGGACCTTTGTCGGTGACAAGTTCACCTGTAAAAGTTAGGAAATTAAAATATTTGATAACATTTTATTTATTTGTAGCCGTAATCAATGGCGCAGTCCGACGGGTGAGCGAGTTTGGCGTAATCACCCGACGGTCTCTGCGCGATCGGCAGGCACAAGCACCAAGGCTCAACGAAAGGTATCAGCCAAAGATATTCAATGGGCGGATATCATTTTGGTCATGGAGCAAAAACACAAACAGCGGTTGCAAGCTAGCTTCAACCGACTATTAGCTCATAAACGATTAGTCGTGCTCGATATTCCCGATGTATATCAGTACATGGATCCCGAGCTAGTGACTATTTTAAAACAAAGCGTCGCGCCGCTAATTAGCGGAGACGAATAACGAGGATAAGACGAAGGCCTTGCCTTCAGCAAGGCCTAGCCTTTCAACTATTATGAACTTGGGTTATTTATTTCCGTTTATTCGAATCCGTTCAACATTGGCGTACGCAGTTACCGCAGATTTATCCGTCAATACAAATTCAATTGCCACATAATTATTACGAAGCTTTTTTACTGGCTTTGTATAAACCCATCTCTGAACGCCTAATATTGCACTGGCATCAAAAATCCCATCGAGATCAGAACCTTCAACTTGAATATCCGACACATTGCCATCTTTTTCGATACTAAAACTCAGTAATACAGCACCTTCGAGTTTATTTTTTACGGCATACAGGGGATAGATTGGTGATGCCCTTTTGACAACAGATACCTCGTTAGGATCAGTAGCAGCTTGCGCACTTTGCAAAGTCATCGAACTCAGGACAAGTGCCGTCACTGTTGAAAGCGCGATAGCTATCGATTTGAAACTGCTAGTAAATTTCTTTAACTGCAAACTCATGATTTTCATTCCACCTTAAAATTACAAATGTAATCACAATAATTACAAATGTAATCGAAAGTGTCAAATACACTATGTATGGATTTATTTGTGATTGTTAGTTGCCTAATCGAAAATTCTGGCTATTGTTTATCCACGTGCTAATGACAAGGATGAAGAATGACACGCACCATCACATTGCTCTTATTTATATTGTTACTTAATGCTTGCAACACGTTAAACGACGATTTAATGTCACATGCAACAGGCAAGAACCTGCCATCATCAACAACCGCAATTTTAGCGTTATCAAGTATTGCGTTATCCCAAGCTGAAATAGATCAAATCGCGCAAATCTATGCCACGGAAACAAACAGTGTTAAAAAGCTGTACTTAAGTTATTTGCTAGCCCAAAGGACTCAACAACAGAATTAGATCGACGCTTTTATTATGCATTGCGCCGCTAACTACAACGAACTACTAACGAACAAATCACAATGGATTTCTATAGTAAATCCCCTATTAAAGTCATTAGGAAGTCTCGCATTAACAAACGATAAAGCTTTGAAAGTATTACTGAAATTAAATAGCTACGCTGACGGTGTTAATTTGGAATCTATAACCTCACAAATTAACATCATTAGCGCTTACGATAACAATAGAGTAGTTGAAAATAGAAATGCAGAACGCTAACGATACGGAGATTTCTTTAGAACAATTGGCTTCCCCGCTAGCGTTGCTTTTAAGTGATAACTCACCAGCCCTTTTCCAGTTGCTTTAATTTTTATTGTTCCAGAGAACTCAACGTGCTCATTATATCCGTCGTCTGTGCTAGACATCATGTCGGCAACTCCGTCAACGCAAACTTCATATTTTGTTAGTGTTTTTATCTGTTTGAATTCCACACCATCGCACCAATAATCTGCAGTTGATGATTCAGTTCCCAAATAAGCACCAATAAACCAAGAGAAGTCGGCAGTAAAAAGATCACTATTTTGGGTGAGTATAAATTGCCCTAATGACTTAGCTAAACTAACCTCATTGCATCTCAAATTTTTCTTAAGCAACCTTTTATTGGTAAACTTCTTTTGAAAGCTACGAGAGCACAACAAATGTAACTTGGCGCTATCAGTGGTTAACCAGAATTCGGTTACTTGTTGATTTTTTAGAAATAGCTCAAGGCCAAGAACTTTCGATTCATACTCACTAGCATTATTCCCTTGGCACATGAGTTTTACGCTCGGTGCTAATGAATCAATATCATCTTCCTTCAATCCAACTAGACTCCGTTCATTCAAATAAACGTGTGAAGTACTCACCTTAAATTCAGACACACGAAACTGATAAAAGTTATCAAAAACAATAATTAATGAACTATCGTTGTAATGCCATTGCTCGTCGCAAAATTCATCAATTTTCCCATCTTGATTTTCAATCAGGTCTGGCTCTCCCATAATCTGAGCAACGTCACGACGTAACATGCCATATTGAACTTCACCAATTCCTGTTTCAAAATTTAACTTCATCAAAAAATAGTCTCTCCTGCTAACTTTCTCTGGGCGAACTGCCCACGCTCTCTCACCGATGGTGCTGAATCACCTACTAACTTGGTGATAAAAACTTGAGCTTCGTCTCCTAAAGTATCTAGCTCGCGGATCACCGCTTGCGCGATAACACGGCGGACAATACTCGATTTATCCTTTAACCCCAAATGCAACAGCTCAACTAACGGTGTTATCACTGAAAGTTCACGCGATTCATAACAAGGCTCAACAATAATATTGCGATAATAATTTTTGCTAACAATTAAATTAGAGCCAGTACGCCAACGCACTTTTTTCTCCAAAACGCAGCGAAAAGCCATTGCGCGTAACGAAGGTACAACTGCCGACTGCGCTATTTCTAATAGCGAGTCGTCAATTGCAGTTCGCGCCGTCAACTGGCTCAAAATAAGCGTCTGCGGGCCACTAGTCGCAGTCCTTAGACGCTCAACAATCATGGATAAAAACCTAACCTCAGCAGCAATATCACGAAGTAAATTACGATCTTCATCTTCTATTCTTTGCCATGAACTCCAATGAATTAACGTATAAAAAAGTGCCTCGACGACGTCCTGTGGCCGAGAGTTTTCAACAACAGTAGTCAACACCTTTCTTGTCGCACAGCGTACTTGCGGCACCCAATCGTTAAGGCGGCGCAGTAATACCACCAAAAAAAATGCATTGGGTGCACCGCTATCTAAAGCCAAGATCGACTTCTCACGTTGATAACCACTCCATGAACACAAATTTAGCCAGTTTTTTTCAATCGACTCGCTCCGCCAAAACTTCCAGCTTGCACCTGATTGAAGCGCACTGTCATTATCTACTTGATAACGTAGTTCACGCTCCCAATGATCGATGTTTTTCAGTGGTCGAGAGCCATAAGTTGTTATGAAATCACTAAGTACCCTAACTTCAGTCATATTTAGTAACCACCTCTCTAAACAACTGATTCAAAAACTCAAAATCAGTAGCTTTATTGTGTTTAGGCGCACTAAAGTCGGCGTGACGAACTAGCTCTTGTTCGATGAATGCGTTAATTACTGGCACAGCATCGATTAACTCTTTTTCGAGACTTTGGCGCTTGCGGGCAAGTAAGTCTTCGATTGCATTATTGAGCTCGACATCATCAGCAATTAACACACGTAGTTTTTCAAACTCGATAGGTGCCGGTGAATCGTATTTTTCCAACCATCGAATCGCTAATAGCGGTCGTAATACGTAAAAGTATTTTTTCAGCGGCACTTTAACACCCTTCAAATACTCGCGGTAATTTCCTTTCGCCATGTGCAGATAATGGTAAATTCCTTTGTGACTCGCCACGACACTAGGCATTAATTCGCGGACAGATTTGGCAAAGTGTTGATCGTCGACATAAACAATAGGTGATTGAATCCATTCGATAAAAGCAGGATTCGATTTCCAAAAGAGTTTAAGCGCCTTACGTAAATCCCAGCCATTGATATCTATTTCGTCAACAATTGGATATTCGATAACATCACGCGTGTCTTCCACATCAAGTGACATATACCAGTCGCGTTTTCGTACATAAACAAAACGCACATCGTAATCGCTATTTTTACTAGAAAATCCCCATGCACGACTACCCGATTCGACGGCGAATAACACTTTAACGTTGTGCTCATGCTCCGCAGCGCGAATACGGCGCAAGATTTCAAAGCGAACTTCATCTACGATGACTTCAGTTTCATTCACCGTTAATACGTCATTTCTTTCTTCAAGTTCGCTCATGTCTGCTGCACCTCAATGTGATATAAGCTTTCATTTTCCTGCGTTATCATAAAGTTAAGTTCTAAAAACTGCGTAATAACGTCGATATTCGTCGTTGTGTGTAAGCTCGGTTTAGTCGTTGTAAAACAGCCACCTCGCGCTAATGCCATTGGCAACAAAAGTTGATCTGCCAAATGCTCCTCAACTGCCGCGTATGAAGCAATAAAATCACGTGCTCGGTTCGCGGCGCCGTTAGCGACACGCTCGGCAGACACACCGACGCGGCCAACTTCTTCAAACATAATGCTATTGTGTTCTGCGGCTATAGCCACTTGAAAACTATTGCCGGGTGCTGGCGAGTCAACGTGTAAAAGCTCACCTTGAACACCTTGCCATGCCAAGGTTTCTTTCGCCGCTGCGATTTCCCGCGCACCAATTTTATGAGCTAATTTACACATTAGCGCAGTCAGCGAACAACGCAGTTGTTGAGCGCTAAACTCAGCGCCTGCACTAGTTAGTTCAAGTGGTTTTAACTCGCGTGTTGGTTCAATGGTTATCGACCACCTGCCGCCACCAGCGGGATAAAATCCATAACGTTCAACAGTCACTTGCGTCTTTACACCCATCTGCTCAAGCAAAGGCAAAAACGATTGCTGTAAAAAACTCAGAGACGGCGATTTACCATTGTGGGTGCCGCCTTCAAAGGTCACTGTCGAGGGCTTATCGGCGAAAGCCAGCGCCAACAAAATGGTTTGGCACACCAAGACGGTGCTGCCAGCGCTACCAATGGTAAAATGATAGTCTCCGGCAGTAATTTTTCCCGGCACAAACTCGACACTTTGTGAGCCAAGCTGCGCACCACTGACTTGTCCATTAGTGATTTGCTGAGCCGCCAACACCGCAGTGAGATGTTGACGCAGCAATCCCGGCTTATTGCGCTTGGCGCGAATATTAATGAGCTTGAGTGGCTGGCCCGTCAGCATCGCTAATGTTAGCGATGTTCTTAGTACTTGGCCGCCGCCTTCACCCATAGCGCCATCAATAGTTATCATCTTGATTACCTTATCCTTTTACACATACTACTTGTTTTAACGTGTAGACGACTTCCACTAAATCACTTTGCGCTGCCATCACCTTGTCGATGTCTTTATAGGCGTGAGGGATCTCATCGATAACAGCTTCATCTTTACGACATTCAACACCTTGCGTCGCAGCTATTTGATCGTCGATGTTATAGACTTTTTTCGCCTTAGTACGCGACATTACGCGCCCTGCACCGTGACTACAACTGTTGAAACTCTCCGGATTTCCCAAACCGCGAACGATAAACGAACGCGCCCCCATGCTGCCGGGTATAATCCCCATTTCGCCTTTTTCTGCGCGCACGGCCCCTTTGCGAGTGACATAACAGTCTTTACCGAAGTGACGCTCGCGCGAAATATAGTTATGGTGACAATTCACCGCTAATTCTGCGGTTTCAAATGGCACAGGCATTTCTTTACGCAATGCAGCAATGGCGTTCATCATCATAATTTCGCGATTTTTAGCCGCAAAATCTTGCGCCCACTCCACCGCTTCAACGTAATCGTCAAAGTATTCGCTCCCTTCTTCAAGGTAGGCCAAATTTTTATCGGGTAAGTTGCGTTGATGACGCTCCATTTCTTTTTTAGCTAGCTCGATGAAATAGGTACCGATGCGGTTACCAACCCCACGACTTCCCGAGTGCAACATAATCCACACTGCATCATTTTCATCTAAGCAAAGCTCCAAGAAGTGATTACCCGTCCCCATGGTTCCTAAGTGCTTGACGTGATTACTCTTGCGAATTGCTGGGTGCTTTTGACAAATCAACTCGAAACGCTGCTCTAGTTTTTTCCATTCATGAGCAACAATATCGGGAATGTTATGCCAAGCACCGCGATCACGACGACCACCTCGTCCACCAGTTCGGCCATGAGGAACAGCCGCCTCAAAGGCGTGGCGAATCGACGATAAGTTATCCGGTAACTGACTCGCAGACAGCGTGGTTTTAGTCGCCACCATTCCGCATCCAATATCAACGCCAACCGCCGCAGGAATGACCGCGTCCACTGACGGAATAACACTACCAATAGTTGCGCCTTTTCCTAAATGAACGTCAGGCATTACCGCAATATGCGAGTGCACTATCGGCATCGACGCAATATTGTGAAGTTGTTGTTTCGCTTCCTGCTCAAACGGTACGCCCTTGGTCCATGCCTTGATTGGCACATGGCCTTTATTTTCGATTGTGTTGTAATTTCCACACATAATTTTTTCCTTGCCTAATCTGCGATTTTTACGACGTTATTCATTAATCCTTCAAGGCCGCCGTAAACCGTTAGGGAATCTATTTTGTCTGCTACTTTTTCTAACGCTTCCAGCTCTTTCAAGCGCATTAAGGTTGGGTTGTTTTCCATCACCTTAGCGGTATTGTGCAAGCTGCGTGTCGCCGATGTTTCTTCACGGCGCTTGATGACATTGGCTTCTGCGGCTTTCTGCGCTTCTACCACCTGATTTAAAATCGCCTTCATTTCACCAGGTAAAATAATGTCTTTAACGCCAACGCTCACCAAGCTAATACCTAAATTAAGTAGACGCTGGGTAACCAACTCTTTAACTGTTTCGTTGACATACAACTTATCGATTAAGAGATCGTCTAGCGTTTTAGTGCCTACCGCTTCACGCAATGCCAATTGCAGCGTTTTATAAACAAAGTCATCGACTTTATCGACGCTTTTCGCCGCTAATGCTGCGTCTGTAATACGAATATTAGCGCTCAGATTAATGCGTAAGCTAACGCGATCTTTACTTAGAATCTCTTGGCCAGAAATATCCAATACTTGCTCACGACAATCGAATAAGCGCACGTCAATTACATCATTAAACTGCCAGTAGCCATATTGACCAGAGGTCAACTCATTGGCTAATTCGCCGTTGATGTACAACAACCCAAGATGATTGTTAGGTACACTAATTTGTGCCACCGGCTGCACCGCAACTGTGCTATTACTGCGGATTAAACGACTCGCCATATTAGCACCCGCGCGATTAATGGCTTGCAGTGTTTTATTATCTACAGCAATATCGTCCGTCAATGACACAGATTCAATGCGAATATCGCCAGCTGCCTGCCAAAAATAGGCATTTTCGTTTGGCGCAATTACGCCAAGCAACATATCGTTTAGATACATTAAACCCACTTCATCTTCCGCCACTTTTTGATGACCGACGTGCTGGCGGAGCAATTCATAGTCATTGTACAAACGCTCTGCACTATCACCTGTAAAGAACACATCGTTAATGTCTGCTAATTCAAAAGTTAGTTCGTTTTTCATATCCCAAAAGGTGTGCTTGCCCGTCGTCAAAACATCAATCAACTTTTGATTTTTAAATACTAATACTCGTTCATTTTCATTAATTGTTAATTTTTTTCTAAACATCATTTTATTCCTTCATTTTCCTATCCCTTTGGATAGCATTAGTAAGGGTTAATTACTTAAATCAATCACGGCCCGTTCGTTATTGAGCCTGGGGAGCGTCCTGCTTGCCAGCTTCAATCTTCGATTAGCGGTAGCTGTTTAGCGGCAACAACGACTTACTAATTTTTTATTTTGTTACTTTTCTTAGTTTGGAAACTTAGAGTGGGAATCGAACCCACAACCAACGAATTAATAGTTCGCTGCTCTATCCAATTGAGCTATCTAGTTTTAAGGAGGGATTCGAACCCTCAACAGCCAATTCCTATAATTGGTGCTCTACCATTGAGCTACTTAATGTTTATCTATTGAGGCATACACAGTTGCATCGCTCAGTGCACCGAGGTGATTTTTGAATCACACTCATATCAAATAGATACCTAGTAATATCAAGTGATGTGCCAACTACTTTTAAAATGTCAAAACAAACTCTTAACCAATTGATAGTTAAACAAATAAAAAATATTATGGACTTTAAATTGTAAATTTACATTGCGCACAAAACACCATTGAAATATCCTTTTGGATACACAAAATTAATATTGGATACATCAAAATGAGTAAGAAGACGGTTGCCGTGAGTTTAATTGGTACTCAGCTGGACTACGTCGGCAAAGGCAGTGCGCGATGGTCGCGCTGGCGTCCAAATGTCAGCTTGTGTAGTCAGGAAGACTTAATTGTCGACGAACTGCATCTTCTTCATGACAATCGTAGTAGCCGTTTGGCTAACAATGTTGCGGTCGATATTGAATCGGTATCGCCAGAAACGACCACCAGCCTGCATAACGTGCGATTTGCAGATCCGTGGGACTTCGAAGAGGTTTACGCCAAACTTTACGACTGGTGTCATCAACAATCTTTTGATACCGACCACAACGATTACCTGTTTCACATTACAACGGGTACTCACGTGGTACAGATCTGTAGTTATTTATTGACGGAAAGCCGCCATTTTCCGGGGCGCTTAATTCAAACCTCACCCGATCACCACAATCCGAATAGATCGATTGGCCGCACCCATATTATCGATTTAGATCTATCGAAGTACGATCAAATCGCCAGTCGATTCGATATTGAACATCAAACTGGTAAAGATTTCCTAAAAGGTGGTATTGCTACAAAAAGCAAAGCTTTCAATGATTTAATCAGCCAAGTTGAGAAAGTAGCTATCCGTTCAACGGCGCCAATATTACTCACGGGCCCAACAGGCGCCGGTAAGAGTCAGCTAGCAACGAGGATTTTTCAGCTTAAAAAAATGCGTGAATTGGTGTCAGGTTCCTTGGTTTCAGTAAACTGTGCCACTCTAAAGGGCGAAAATGCGATGGCGGCGTTATTCGGGCATACCAAAGGCGCGTTTACTGGCGCGCAAAAAGCTCGCGATGGATTCTTACTAAGCGCCAACAACGGCGTACTGTTTTTAGATGAAATCGGCGAGCTAGGCCTCGAAGAGCAAGCGATGCTGTTGCACGCCATTGAAAACAAGCGCTTTTATCCAGTGGGTAGTGATGTAGCGGTGACTAGTAATTTCCAGCTGATTGCTGGTACTAATCGCCAACTCAAACAAGAAATCGCCGCAGGTAAATTTCGCGAAGATTTATTAGCGCGGATTAACTTGTGGACTTATCAGCTACCAGCATTGCGCGAGCGCAAAGAAGATATTCCCGCTAACATCGATTACGAAGTCGATCTCTATGCCCAAACTAATGGCCAACGCGTGCAATTTAACAAAGAAGCACAGCAGCGTTTTCTCAAGTTCGCCCAGTCACCAGAAGCGTTGTGGACTGGCAACTTCCGCGATCTCAGCTCAGCTATCACCCGCATGTGCACCCTAGCCGATTCATCGCGTATTACCATTGATGATGTTAACGCCGAAATAGCGCGCTTGAGCAGCGCATGGCAACCGTCTGAAGTATCTAGCAACAATGATATTTTGTTGAACTACTTCAATCCCGAACAAATCGCCGCACTTGATAGTTTCGACGCCAACCAATTAGCGTTCGTGCTACAACGCTGCCAACGCCACAACTCGATGGCCTCAGCAGGGCGAGAGCTATTTAACGTTAGCCGTGTTAGCAAGGTGCAAGTTAATGATTCGAGTCGATTACAAAAATATTTGGCCAAATTTGGCTTGAAGTGGAAAGACATAGATGCGCGAAAATAGGTGAGCTTAGTTAGCATAACTGGTTTATGCCATCGCCTCATAAGCGAGCCGATGGCAGTTCAAATCTGCCACGGCCCACCAACAATTTTACTAATGATGATGCTTTTTTAGATGCTGACGTAAAAGATCTTTACCGTAGTCGTTGCCATTAGGCGTGCGGATCATGGTGTGAATGTGATTACGGGTTGGGTTTCTATCTTTCGATGGAACGCCGACAGGAGCTTGATGATCAAATTCAATTAAAACGACAGGACTATGAATTCTATAGTAAAAAACGCCATCATCTGTTGTATCTCCCGCCCAAGCAAACCACGTATTGTCGATGTGTTTTTGAACATCAGCCATTTTTACCTTTGCATGACCTTCGCGCATTTTTCCAATATATTGTTCAGTCAATGCAAGGAGATCAGCTCGCTGCTTAGGTGTCATGCTTTTTGCACTTACGCCTTGGTAATCCAGTGTTAAATTATCCTGAAAGCCAGCCGCTTTTAAATTCTCACGGCGCTTCTCGTCAATTCTCGCTTTGTCTTGCTGCGATTTATCAAAGCTTTGCATTAATGCCAATCCAAAGTTTTGCTCATCTTGAAACAGTAAGTTTCCTTTGTGCTTACCAGAAGTAGCTAGCACTGGCTCTGCTCCCATGAAAGCCGGAGAAAACACAACTTGATCGCCTAAAATAAAGTAGTTAATAGCCAAGTGATGACCGTCAATCTGCCAGCCCCAAGGCTGCGTTTCCGATGGCTCCCCCATGATGGTAATAAAATACAGTTCCTCATCGAGGTGCGGCGCGCCATTGTTGAGCTCACGCAATGTTTGATCGGTTTTCATAATGTCGCGCGTCTGTTGTAGTCCACGCGCACTAAGCGATGCCTTTAGCATTTTAAATGCTAATGCTTTTTGAGATGACGTCATTTCTTTCAGACTGACGCCTTTTCTATCGTAAATACCATTATCGACATTTAACCATTGACGCCATTCGATATCATCGACGGCAAACAACGTTTTTTCGCGCTTTATATTATCTAACTGAGCTAGGTACGCTTTGGCGGCATCAACAATAGGTTTAGTCGAAACACCTGTTGATTTAATAGGAAATAAACCTTCTTGAATTCCTTTAGATGTATGAACACCAACAAACTTTTGCTCTAAGGCTTTTGCTTCACGACTAGCGAAAAACTGCTTTGCGCGCTCCATTCCTGTGAGTTTTTTCGGTTTATTGTCGGCGGCATACACAGTGCTATGCGACGATAAAACCATCACAATGCCAGTGAAGAAAGTACATAATGTTTTCATTGACGACTCCTTATCGAGAGCAATTTTCGGATTTAATTGTAGTTAGACTTATCTTTATTCGCATCAAATGGTAACTTCTCAGTATTGCACGAAGATTCTATAAATATGGATTAACATCCAGCGTATTTACACAAATTTACACCAAACCAGAGAATATATATTGTGATTAACCAATCAATGCCGAGCGGAAGCCTCACTCAACGCCTTAATGGCGAAACCATCACTCATGACACTAATGAATTGTTTTCTAACAAGAAAATTGCTTTGTTTGCGGTACCCGGTGCATTTACGCCAACATGCAGTGCCTCACATCTACCGGGCTTTGTCACATTGGCTGACAAAATTAAAGCCAAGGGCGTAGACGCGATTGTTTGCTTATCAGTAAACGACGCTTTTGTAATGGAAGCATGGGGGCAAGCCCATAACGCCGAAGAAATCATGATGCTAGGCGACGGCGATGGCGCATACACTAAAGCGCTAGGGCTAGATAAAGAAACAGGCAGTTTCGGCGGAATTCGCTCACAACGTTATTCGATGATTATCGACAACGGCGTAGTAACTCAACTGAATCTTGAACAACCAAAAGAATTCAAAATAAGTGACGCACAAACACTGTTAGAACAGCTGTAGCTCACGACAAAGCATGGACGCTAATTATGTCATCTAAACGAATCATCATCGCACTTATTGTTGGGGCCATTGCTGCAATAATTTATAGTGAAATAAAGCAAGACACCTTCTCTGATACCTCATTAGAATCATTGCCGAACACGGTAACCGAATCAGTAAATCAAGCGCCGTCCATCGAATATAAAGCAGCATCTGCTTCGCAAAAACACATTAAAGCTACCACTATTAATCCTGTCATTACAAAGTGCGAGACTTCTTTTGATGGGCCCACATTAAATAGTGAAGCAATGAGCAAGTTAGAAGCTGAAAATACGAAGATGCGACAAATCATTGCTGAAACATCGACCCTAGAAAGTGAGTTTACAACCTTAATTACTAGTGAAGGCAGCATGGCAACAAGGTTAGAAAGAACCCTTCAGCTCAATCAACAATATGCAGACAATCCGTTAGTGTCTTATGAATTACTTTTGCTTTGTAGCAACAGTGAATATAACTGCTCAGCCGAACTTGTTGCATCGACAGTACAAAAAGATCCCAACAATGGCGCAGCTTGGTTACTAGCTGCTATTTATCACGCATCCAATAACGATTCAAAGTCCGCTGAATTCGCGATTATTGAAGCGTCAAAGGCACCGAATTTCGATGATTATTTGAGCGATTATTCCTCTACATTTTCAACTGCATATAAACAAGCTGGCGCTGAAGAAGGCGTTGAACTCGACGTTTTGTTAATGGGATATGTTGCCGCTCTTTCTAGCCCTAGTTATGGCGCATTATTTAAATTGTGTAAACAGGCACCTGTTGATAACGCAGAACTACTTGAAGCTTGCCTTACGTCAGGACAATTGTTTGCTAACCAAAGCTCAAGTCAAATCTCACGTTTTATCGGCAACAACATTCAAAAGAACGTGCTAACGAAACTCGGCAACGACGCTGAATTAGCACGTATTGTACAAGCAAAAAACGAGATGTTAGCTCTTAACGAAGAGCAATCCAAAGCATTAGATTTAATTTGGCGTAATCGGACACTGCGAGAAGCGTGGCAAGCTGAACTCATCAGGAATGGCGAAGTTAAGGCAGCAGAGTTTGCGATAAATGAAGCACTTAGAGTATCCAATGATCCAGAAATTGATGAATGTTTAGTGGTCAATTAACATTAATTAAAATTACACCGTGCAAGGACGCGTTTAATGCAAAATAAAAAACTCTTAATCCCACTGATAATCTCTGTAATCGCAGTGCTTATAGTCGTTTGGAAATACAATACAGAAACAAATGTAATGGAGAGCAGCGAATTATCTCCGCTTGCCGCACTTCATCATTCTATTCAGACCAAAACAGACATAGCAAAAACGGCTCCTCAATCTTCAATTCAAAAAACGATAAGTCCCGAGTCTAGTTCCGGTTCAATTGAATTGCCAATATGTAACAATGGAATTCATCGTTCTCAAAAATTCGTCGAATTATCCACCAGAAATAAGGAGCTTCAACAAAGTCTGCTAAATTCCAACGAAATAGAACATCAGTTTTTAGCCACACTGTTAAATAGAGAAATCAGTCAGCAGACTAAAATAAACTCTCTATCGAGTTTATTTGAAGAATCTCCAAACAACGAAATCATTGCATACAACCTTTTAGCTCTTTGTGCTGAAGGGCAACAACTTTGCACACAAGAGTTACTAGACAAATTAATAGCAGTTCAAAAGGATAATGGAACAGCATGGGCATTAATTTCAGGCATTAGTGCTCAAAAAGGTCATGAACAACAAGCAGTTCAAGCGTTGATAAGAGCCTACAAAGCTCCGTTATTCGATAACTATTTAGAACTAAATACAAAAATTATAGATAATGCTTATCGCGACATGGGCGCTGATGACGATTTACTCCTATATGCTGCTCTAATGACCCATAGTATCTCTTCTTCACTACCAGTAATTCCCATTATTAACCTTTGTCAGCCTCCTTTATTATCAGACTCAGTAGTATTAGACGCTTGCTTTCACGCCGGCAATATATTCAGGCAAGGAACTCCTATGACAAAAATAGGTGGTGCAGCAATACAAATGTATGTTTACACCGAGCTAGATGATGAATCTTCGTTGCAAGCAGTGAAAAAAGAACTAACAGAACTCGAGAAATATGCAACACGACATGGAAAAGCCATGGATATATTGGCAAGACACAAAAGCGCTATAGTTGATTGGTTGGAACTAAAATTAGCTGGAGATGGTTCTGGTAGCCAAGCATTTGCGATTGAACAATCACAAAAACTCACAGCAACTCTTAATTCAAATGCCTGTAATTTAAATTGGTAAGTAAATCTCACAGAAATAGCGCAGTAAGGACGCTTTTTATGTCATCTAAACGAATCATCATCGCGCTTATTGTTGGGGCTATTACAGCCTTCACTTTTCTTGAAATAAGACGTGACGCCTCTAGTTCTGATGAGGTATCACCAGAACAAAAACAAGCGGCTCAAACTCCAATCGAGACAAGCCAACTTAAAACTCAGCCACTTACAAAACAAGTCACTCAACCTGAATCTCAAAAAGACACTTCCATTGTCCCCAAGATCACCGAATGTAAAATAGAAACTAGTGTATCCAGCAAAGAATATATAGAGCGCTTTAATCGCGAGTCGACTCAGTTAGATTCTAATATCGCGCAACTAAATACATTTGAAAGTCGTTTATTCAAAGTACTCACCGACGTAAGCGATGGAAAAATAGCCTTAGACAACGCATTTTCACTTACCGAATCCTACCCCAACAATGATTTAGCTAACTATCACGCTTTATCCTTATGCAGTAATGATCCGAATCTGTGTTCTAAATCTACGGTATCTGAAATCACAGGTAAGTTAGCAAATAATGGTGCCGCATGGCTGCTCAAGGCGATATACCACGCTAGTGAGGATGATACTGCCGCAGTTGAAACTGCCATCATTGAAGCCTCGAAGGCAACAACGTTCAACGGTCATTGGCAGGATTTCGTCAGCGCTATTGCAAACGTCTATCAAAATGCCGGAGACACTGGCACTCAATTGCAAGACGAAATTAAAATGGGCTATATAGCGGCAATCGCATTACCTTCCTACGGCTCATTACACCAAGTATGTGAGCAAGCTTCAGTGGATAAACTGACGCTAATTGAAGCATGCCTCACTGCCGGACAACTGCTAGAGCGCGATAGCAAAACGCTACTCGCAAAATTTATTAGCTTTTCGATGCAAGAAATAGCGTTAGAAAAGCTCGATCGCCCAGAAGAATTATCGGACCTAGCGACAACTCGTCAAACATACAAAGATATACTCACTCTAAAAACCAAAGCAATCGATCTCATCTGGCGTAACACCCCATTGCGACATCAGATGCTACGCCAACTAATAGAACACGGGGAAATCGCCTATGCACAATTCGCCATTGAAGAAGCGATAAAGCTCTCTAACGCGCCGGATGTTGATGAGTGCCAAGTCGTCCCATAACGGCGACAGACGCTCTAATCGCAAGTCAGTAATATGTATAATTCTTTCTGGGAAAGGTATAAACCTGCTAGGTAAATCATCGTTATCATGGTTCCAATTCAAGTAACAATCGATGAGGTGAATGATGACTAAAGCAGTTTGGACCACGGCAAATATTGGCGATCAATCAGGTAAAGTTGTAATTGTCACTGGTAGCAATAGCGGTATCGGTAAGGAAACGGTAAAAGAATTAGCAAGCCGAGGCGCTAAGGTGATTATGGCGGTACGGAATCTAGAAAAAGGCCGCAAGGCGATGACCGATATCAAACAAAGCGCCCCCAACGCCGATATCGAAGTACGCCAACTAGATCTAAGTGACTTAGCTTCAATTAGAAAATTCACGGCATCAATCAATAATGATTACAATCAATTAGACACACTAATCAACAATGCTGGCATTATGATGTGCCCGCAAGTCAGTACCGCTGACGGCTTCGATATCCAAATAGGCACCAATCACTTTGGTCACTTCGCACTTACCGGATTATTGATGCCCTTGTTACGCAAAACGGCCAACTCTCAACTTGTGGTTCTCTCAAGCATCGCCCATAAATTAGCAAAAATTAATCTCGACGATATCAACTGGCAGCATCGAAAATACGATAAATCAAAGGCTTATTATGAGAGTAAGTTAGCCAATACTTTATTTGCTTTCGAGTACGTAAGGCGTTACGCCAATGACCCACAAGCCCCTAAATTAACATTGGCACATCCGGGTTGGACGCAAACAGGGTTACAACAACATGTTGGTTTCTTAACTATTCTCAATAAATTGTTTGCCCAAGATGCTCCTGCAGGCGCATTACCAACGTTAAGAGCAGCGACAGATCACAGCGCGCGCAACGGCGACTTCTTTGGTCCATCAAAATTTTTTGAATTGCACGGTCGCCCAGTGCTCGTTCAAGCGAGTAAAGATGCCCATAATCAAGCTGATGGGCAGCGATTATGGCAGATTTCTGAATCGCTAACGGGCGTAACATTCGACGTTGAAATTTCGCAAGATATTGCCTCTTAGCAGCCGCAACAAAGCTTGCTACACTGAAAATTCCTCTTTAAATACGAGCTCGGTAACCATATGAATCAACCTTATCGTTTGACTAGCATTGCGCAAATCCACGAATGGCTGGGGCTGCCACCACCTTTGCATCCGCTGATCTCAATTTGTCAGCATACCGAAGAAATGCAGGCGAACTATCGCGATATGAGTTTTGTTACCGAGCTCTATATGGTGTCTTATAAAAAAGACCTTTGCGGATCTTTTAACTACGGCCGCCAGTCTTACGACTTTCAACAAGGAACCCTTATTTTTATGGCGCCAGAGCAAGTGATTAGCGCCGTTGATACCGAGTTTAACGACAATTCAGAAGGCTGGACGCTATTATTCCATCCCGATCTTATTCGCCCTTTTGAACTTGGCCGCAATATCGATAAGTACACCTTCTTTTCATACGAAGTGAACGAAGCGCTGCATGTGTCAGAAGCTGAACGAAACGCCTTATTTGATTTGGTTAAACGCATAGAACACGAGCTGAAATTAAACATCGATCAACACAGCCACCGCCTTATCTCATCAACGCTCGGCTTAATACTCGACTACTGCGCCCGCTTTTTCGATCGCCAGTTTTGTACGCGCCTGCACGTCAATCAAGATGTAGTGACGAAATTCGAGAGCCTGCTCAATCAGTATTATGCTAAACAACATCACCTTGAACATGGCATTCCCACCGTGGCCTATTGCGGCAAAGAACTGGGAATATCGCCGAATTACCTTAGTGACTTACTCAAAAAAGAAACTGGAAAAAGTACGATAGAACATATACATAATCATATTCTAGATAAAGCAAAAACAGCACTATTACAGGACAATATTGCCGTAGGCAAATTGGCCTACGACTTGGGCTTTGAGTATCCGTCGCACTTTTCTAAGCTGTTTAAAAAGCTCACTGGCGAAAGCCCAAATAGCTATCGCAAGGCCCATTAAACGAAGCGTTCAATCGCCTGCTTAGCGTTATTTTGATATTGCACATTGGCTAAGTCGGCAAAGATTTCGCTTTGCTCTCCTAATAATCCTGTTAACCCTTTCTGACTGGCATAGAAGCCACCGCTTTGATACGTCTCGCTTAACAAGCCGTCGACAAAACGCTGCGCACCAACTTCAAGTTTGTGGACCTTTCCAATCATAAGCATCACTTTCATCATGCTTTTCATCACGTGTTTACGTAGCCAAGATAAGGTTTCAAATCCTTCGGTGCCTGTTGTCGCACCAGGGCTCATGGTTACAAAACGAATTTCTGGATAGTCTCGCGCCATCGCCGACATCCACAGCGCCGCCATATATTTGATCGGGCCATAAGGCACTGTGGCATCTTTGACGCTGGCATACACGCTACCACTAGCAATACCCGCAAACTCGTCAACCGAAGACGAAGTCAAATTAGGGCGTTTCATGCCCATTTCAGGTACGCCGCGCGCCGCTTCCGAGCCTGCATAAACCGCTGTTTTGGTAAGCTTACCCGCTTTGAGTAATTCATTCGTTAAAACGGTGTGTCCTAGCAGATTCACTGCAAATATTTGCGTTACACCATTGCCGTTAGTTTCATAAAACTGTTGACCGCCTGTGCCACCAGCATTCATTAACAATCCTTCAACCGCTTCAGGTAACGCAGCGACCGCAGCGCGTACCGAATCGAGATCAGAAACATCAATTTGTAGTATTTCGAAGATACGACGTCCGGTTTGTTGCTCTAATTCAGTTTTAGCCGCTAACGCCTTGTCCATATTGCGACAGCCCAAGTAAATCTTTTCGACACCTGCACGCATCGCTAGTTGTTTCGCTGTTTCTTTACCTAAACCAGCATTAGCACCAGTGATTAATACATTCTTTAACATGATTATCCCCTTATCGGTCAAAATTACATTCGTCGGGCAAGCAGATACTTGCTCGTGGTTGATGGAATAACTTTAACCAGATGTGAAATCGCGTTTTTGATATTTCTTGCTCTCTTGGAAAACCCTAGTTTCGATACAGCAAGAAATATCAAAAAAACAAATCTCGTGCTGGGTAACCTTGTTGCATCTACTAACCAACTAATTAGGTAATCATCATGAATCAAACCAGCACTATTGAGCGCAAAGCGTTTCAACTATTCACCGTTATCTTAACCATCATCTGTTTTGTGCCCGGCGGCGCCAGCGCTTTTGGCGGCATGAACGGCAGTGCCGCTTTAGGAGGTGCCGACGCAATATTTCAAGCTGACAGTATTTTGCGCGGTTTCGCCGACAACCAATATCGCTTTGGTTTCGGCGTGTTCTTCGCTCAAGGTTTAGTACTGCTCTATTTCCTACGCGATATCAGCAAACACGCTAACTTATTTCGCGTAGTAGCACTCGGACTCTTTGTTGGCGGTTTAGCACGCATCTCAAATGTAGTGGAATTTGGCCTTGTCGACAGCCAAGTCGTGGGTCCTATTGTGATTGAAATCATCGTAGTGCCACTGCTTGCGTTATGGCACAACCGCGTCATTCGCAGCCACTAATCTAATTGCGGCTCATAGAGTGCCGCTAAACTAAATTTATTGAGAGAATATTATTATGACACTACCCGTTTTTTTACACATAGAAGCAACGCCAAATCCAAACCAACTAGCTGAATTACATAGTTATTTAAGCAAGGTGCCTGCAATAATTTCTCATTATGGCGGTATCCCTATCGCCACCTATGATGTAGAGCAGGCGCTAGACAATCAACCCTGCGCCGAGGTCTTTGTTGTGGTTTCGTTTCCCGATAGACAAGCCATCGATGACTTCTTCGCCGCCCCGGAATATCAAGCGATCATTCCACTGCGCGATCTAGGCTTTAGCCACCTTCGATTTTACATTACTAGCGAACGAGTTTAGTCTTTAACAAAGTAGATTAAGGAAATGATTATGCAGCGTTTTTTCAAGAGCATAGAATTTGTAGAGCAGCATTTATACGACAAAATTTCGGTGCACGAAATTGCCGCTGCATCCCATTATTCCACCTATCACTTTAGCCGTATCTTCAAGGCGTTGGTGGGAGATACGCCCAAAGAATATTTACGCAAACGCCGCTTAACCGTCAGTGCCAAACGCCTGCTCGAAGAAGACATTAGTATTCTCGATTTGGCGCTAGACTGCCAGTTTGATTCGCAAGAGGCTTTCACTCGCGCGTTCAAAGACTTGTTTAAAGTGACGCCAGCGCAATATCGCAAGCAAAACGATCCCTTTCGCTTGCTTTATAAGGACCAATTTAGCCCGCACATGCTTCACATGCTGCAAAACGAGTTATCGATGGAGCCAGAAATCATCACGCGACCAGCGGTAAAACTAGTGGGCATTCGCAATCATTACGATGACAGCGATCTAAGTCTGCCTAAGCTATGGTCTGGTTTTCGCCCCTATCGCGACCTCATTAAAAATCGAGCCAGCGATGAGTCGTTTGGCATTTACGAATGCTACGAAGAAGATGGCGACAAGGTTAACTTTAGCTATATTTGTAGCGCCGCTGTCACCAACTTTGACGATGTACCCGAAGGCATGATTACTCGTGAATTAGCCCCGCAAATGTACGCCAAATTTATCCATAAAGGTTCAATTGCCGATCTCGACAAAACCTTAAAATATATTTGGGGTAGCTGGTTACCTAAATCCGATTATGAATACGAAGAAAAACCCGATTTCGAGTTGTATCCACCCAACTACAACGTGATGGATCCCAACTGTGAAATGGCACTTCATATTCCGGTTCGAACTAAATAACCTTTATCACTAACCAACAGCCACAATGTCCCCACTATTGCTCGCTTCAATAGTGGCGATATAAGTTGTGGCAATTTTCTTTGCTGGAATCCCTTGTGCAGGATCCATATTCATCGCGCTAAGCGTCTCACTAATCCAACCCGGTGAAACGGCATTAATTCGCAGGTGCTCTAACTCCAAGCTAAATGCGCGAATGGCCCCTTCAACTGCTGCATTTACCGCAGAAACTATGCTGCTACCAGGTATTGGCGTTTGCGCTAATGTGCCAGTAGTTAAAACGATACTGCCGCCTTCATTAATGTAATCGGCACCTTCGCGAACAATATTGATTTGCCCCATCATCTTGTTACTGATTGCAAATTGCCAATCTTGATCATCCATTTCCGTGAGTGCTTTAAAATGTGCAATACCCGCCGTACAAATAATAGCGTCGACCTTGCCAACGGCTTTAAATAACTTCGCTAACGAGTTTTTATTTGTAATATCAACTTGATAGTCTGCACCACTGCGCGCCGCGGTAACTAAGTTTGCCTGCCCAGAAAGTTGCTCGACGATTGCGCTGCCCAATAATCCTGTTGCACCAATTACTAATACTTTTTTCATTTGTCATTCCTCATTCAAAATTTCAGATATCAATATATGCAACAACAAAGTATTCTTGAAATGGATTGATTGGATATAACAAATCGGTTCTATGAATATAAATACTACAGACTTTAATTTACTAAAGGTGTTCGCGGCGATTTATATAACCCGCAACGTCAGCAAAGCCGGAGAACAAATTGGCTTGGCGCAATCGTCGATGAGTAACGCCCTTGCTCGACTAAGAGATCAGTTTGACGACCCTTTGTTCCAACGTACGCCACAAGGAATGGAGCCGACACACCGCGCCGAACAACTTGCGCCTAAGATAACGCAAGTGATTAATATAGTTAATGAAATGATTAACCCTGTTGAGTTTGATCCGAAAAAAGTAACAGCGACCCTAGCCATTGCCGCATCAGATCTCACTATAACAACGCTAGCGCCAACGTTGATTTCACAACTCAATCAACAGGCCCCCAATATTCAAGTGCGTTTTGTGCCGCTCAGCAAGCAAACGGTATTTAATCAACTCGATGATGAAGATATTGAAATGGCAATAGGCACCTTTGCCAGAGTTCCCGCGCGATATCACTTAAAGCAACTTAATGATGAACACTTTGTTTGCATTGCCAAACAGCAGCATCCAAAGATCCAAGACCAGATAACATTAAGTGATTTTACCCAGCTTCAACACGCGTTAATGACATTGAATACTGATGATCGGGGAGTCATTGATAAGGCACTGGCGAAACTCGGTCACAAACGGGAAATAGCAATGACTTGTGCCCAATTTTCGCCACTAATAGATATTGTGGCGAGTTCACAGCTCATTGCGACTATTCCTGCATCAATGACAGAGCATGCCAAACGATGCGGCTGCGACGTTTATCCACTGCCGTTTGTTATGCCGACTTGGCATAGCGAATTGGTAGTATCGCAAAAATTTCTAGCATCAGATTTAGGTCGTTTTATGACAACGCAAATCCAAACAGCGAGTGGTAACTAGCTTAGATTCACGATTTGTTTGCCAAAAACACCGCCGTCTAATTGTGCGTGCATAGCCTGCGTTACGGCAGCGGCATCAAAAGCAATTTCTGTGATAGGTGGAACTGTTATCTCATTGTTGGATAATAAATTTAAAAGGTGTTCCCCTTTTAAACCTAATTTTTGCTGAGCACACATGTCACCGGATAACCACGCACCGCCAAGTGAAATAATATGCACCGTTGGCGATTGGGTGAATAGCAATCCGGCGTCACAACTTGGTAATGAATTGAGACAGGCAATTTGACCGTTAAACTTTAGCAATCGAATGTTGCGTTCTGTGCTTTTGTCTCCCATGGCGTCTATCACTGCATCTAATGGCTGCGCTTCAAATGCGGCAGTCAGCTTATCTTCAAATGCAAGATCGCGATAATCGAACACCTCATCGGCCCCTAACTTTTGCAAATATTTATGACGCGCCTTTGACGCCGTCGCATAAACAGTTAGTCCTTTGGCTTTCGCCAGCTGGATTGCAAACTGCCCAACAGCACCTGCGCCAGCTTCAATAAGAATTGACTCACCAGCACTGAGATTCAATTTGCACAATGCTTGTAGTGCGGTCATTCCAGCACAAGGCAAAGTGGCAGCGGCCATCACATCAATGCTTTCTGGCACAGCGGCAACCGCATGTGCTTCGATGACCATATACTGTGCCAATGCACCTTGTTTAGTCAGATCGCTATGCCACATCACGCGCTTGCCAATTAAGGGACAGTGTTCTGTATAACTAGCCACCACAACACCCACGCCATCGAGGCCTGGCACATGAGGGTATTGCCATTTACCATGACCAGCGCGTGCCAGCTTAGTATCGACGGGATTTAGGCCAACAGCTTCAACTTTAATCAACAATTGACGGCCACCGAGTTTTGGCAATGGCACCGATTGTTTCACTAGCTCAAAATCAGCTCCCGCTTGATTAAGTACTAAAGCTTCCATTGTTTGCGGTAGTTGTGTCATAACACTGTCTCTCTTCATTGGCTGACATCAAATTATGCCAGCCCAAATCACTTACTTCTTCTTACTCATTAGCATGTAGAACACAGGTGTGAATAACAAGCCGAAAATAGTAACACCGATCATCCCAGCAAATACTGCAACGCCCATTGCTTGACGCATTTCAGCGCCAGCTCCCGATGCTAACACCAGTGGAATAACACCAGCGGTAAAGGCGATTGACGTCATTAAAATGGGACGTAAACGCAGGCGACAAGCTTCGATAATTGCATCGAACGGCGACTGACCTTCATCCTGAATTTCTTTTGCAAATTCAACCATTAATATCGCATTCTTACAAGCCAAGGCCACCAATACTATCAAGGCAATTTGGGTAAATATGTTGTTGTCACCGCCAATCATCCACACGCCTAATAAAGCCGAGAAGATAGTCATTGGAACGATTAAGATAATCGCCAGCGGCAAGCGTAAACTTTCGTACTGCGCTGCCAACACTGAAAACACCAAGATAACGACTAACGGGAAAACATAAATCATGGTGTTACCCGCTAAAATTTGTTGGAAAGTTACCTCAGTCCATTCGTATTCCATACCAGCAGGCAAGTTGTCCGCAAGCACGCGTTCAATCGCTTGTTGCGCTTGATCTGAACTATAACCCGGTGCTGGGCTGCCGTTTAGTTCGGCACTTGGATAACCGTTGTAATGCATCACGCGATCAGGGCCAGTCGTTGGCGTCACCTGCACTACAGCGCCTAATGGTACCATTACTCCGGCAGCGTTTCTGACTTTTAAACCAAGCACTTGCGATGGTTCAACACGATAGTTCGCATCTGCCTGAGCGTTAACCTGATAAGTACGGCCAAACAAGTTAAAGTCATTGACATACAGTGAGCCTAAATACACTTGCAAGGCATCGAATACTTCATTGAGTTCAATTCCCAATACCAGTGCTTGCTCGCGATCAACCACGATGTCCATTTGCGGTGTTTGAATGCGGAAGGTCGAATAAAGCCCCATTAGTTCTGGCTCTTTTTGACCAGCATTAATCACCGTTTGCAATGCATCAAACAACGCATTAAAGCCAAGGTTAGCGCGATCTTCGATTTGCAATTTAAAGCCACCAGTTGAACCTAGACCTTGAATTGGCGGTGGTGGGAAAATAGCAACAAAGGCTTCATCTATTACGCTAAACGATTGATTTAATTTAGCAACAATAGCACCCGCTGAAAGATCTGGAGATTTGCGTTTATCGAAACTTTCCAATGTCACAAACACAATGCCGCTGTTTGGGCTATTGGTAAAACCGTTTACCGACAAACCAGGAAACGAAATCGTCTGGGCAACACCATCGGTTTCTAAAGCAATGGCTTCCATTTCGCGAATGACTTCTTCGGTACGATTCAAACTCGCCGCATCAGGTAGTTGGGCAATAGCCACCAAATACTGTTTGTCTTGCTGCGGGATAAAGCCACCAGGCACTGCTTGAAATAAGCCGCCAGTTGCCGTAACTAAGCCAAGATACAACACACCCACTAATAACGAGAATCGAATCAGTTTTTTCACTAAACGCTCATAAGCATTAGCACCGCGATCAAATAGGCGATTAAAAGGCGCAAAAACAACGCGATTGAACGATTTATCAAGCACGCGAGTTAACCAATCTGGTTTGGCATCATGCCCTTTAAGCAACAGTGCCGACAATGCAGGTGATAAGGTTAATGAGTTAAAGGCCGAAATCAGCGTCGAGATAGTGATAGTTAACGCGAATTGCTTATAAAACTGTCCAGATAAGCCAGTAATAAAAGCCGTTGGGATAAATACCGCACATAATACGAGAGCGATGGCGATAATTGGCCCAGTAACTTCTGTCATGGCCTGACGGGTTGCTTCAAGCGGCGTCAAACCGCGGTGAATATTACGTTCAACGTTTTCTGCCACCACAATGGCATCATCAACAACAATGCCGATGGCAAGTACCAAGCCGAATAACGACAAGGTGTTAATCGACACACCAATCCACTGCATAACAGCAAAGGTACCAATCAAAGATACAGGTACCGCAATTAGTGGAATGATCGAAGCGCGCCACGTTTGTAGGAACAAGATCACCACCAAGACTACCAATACAATAGCTTCTAACAGTGTTTCAATTACAGCGTCGATAGAACCACGGACAAAGACCGTTGGATCATAAGCAATTTCGTAAGCAACGCCTTGTGGAAAACTTTGTGAAAGCGTCGCCATAGTTGCGCGCACTTGATCTGATAACTCAATTGCATTCGAACCGGGGCGCTGGAAGATTGGCATAGCCACCGCAGGCTTGCCATTAAGCATCGCGCGTAGGGCATAAGTATTTTGGCCAAGCTCTAAGCGAGCAACGTCTTTCAAGCGAATTAATGACCCTTGGTCACCAACTTTAATGACAATGTTTTCGAACTCTTCGATTGAACTCAAGCGCCCTTGTACATTCAACAGTACCTGAAATTCACTATCTAAATCTGTTGGCTGTGCGCCTAAAGAACCAGCGGCAACTTGGCGATTTTGAGCGCGAATAGCTTGCACCACATCCATCGCCGTCATATTGCGAGCGGCAATAGCTTCAGGATTAAGCCAAACACGCATCGAGTATTCACCGCCACCAAACAACTGTACATCGCCAACGCCGTCTAAACGGGCGATCTGATCTTTAATATTTAAGCTGGTGTAATTAGATAAGTAGCTAATTTCACGTGACTCATCTGGCGAGTATAAATGCAC
The DNA here is from genome assembly GCA_049607155.1 of Psychrobium sp. GTDB lineage: Bacteria > Pseudomonadota > Gammaproteobacteria > Enterobacterales > Psychrobiaceae > Psychrobium. The sequence continues at coordinate 9,182 of JBMYWG010000014.1, read as the reverse complement.
CACCATGGTGAGATCTGGCGACGCTTTTTCCGCGACAACGCCTAATCGTTGCACCGTTTGGGGTAAGCGTGGCAAAGCACTATTAACGCGATTTTGCACCTGTACCTGCGCCTTGTCTAAGTCAGTCCCTAGTGCAAAGGTTACTGTAAGAGTCATGCGGCCATCGCTAGTCGCCTGCGAAAACATATACAACATGTTTTCGGTACCATTAATCTCTTGCTCTAATGGCGTTGAAACTGTCTCTGCTATTACCTTTGGATTAGCACCGGGATAATTAGCCGTTACCACAACCGTTGGCGGTACAACTTCCGGATATTCACTCACTGGCAGTTGAAATAGAGAAATCGAACCACCAATGAGAATAATCAGCGACAACATCGATGCAAAGATCGGTCGCTGGATAAAAAAGTGAGAAAAATTCATCTTAGTCCACCTATTAATCGGCTGATGCGACTGTTGTTATCGCACCAGCCTTGTTCGGATTTAACGCCACTTTCGAAAGATCTAAGGTCACATTGCGTGGCGAAATGGTCATACCCGGACCAACTTTCGCTGGGCCGTTAACGGCAATCACATCATTGGCTTTTAAACCGCTGTCGATGGCGCGAAATTTACCAAAACGCGCGCCGACTTTAACTTGGCGATATTCCAAGACATTATCTGGGGTAACGGTTAATACAAATTGATTCTTAAGATCAGTACCGATAGCACGCTCTGGCACCAACACTTTCACTTGGCTGTCGTTAGCAGCGAGCTTTAAGCGAGCAAAAGACCCAGCACGCAAACTATTGTCATGAGTGTTAAAGGTCGCACGCACTCGCAAGGTGCCAGTCGACGGATTAACGGTGTTATCAATAAAGTCGACATAACCACCGTATTTCTGGTCGTTGTTACCGGTTAATTCGAGAATGACTGGTAATTGATCTTGCGCGGTAACATCGTGAAATTGACCGTTCCAAGTGCGCTCATCAATGTTGAAATAAGCGTACATTTGCTCGGTTGAGATAATGTTGGTCAACACGCTTTGATTGGCATTAACATTGTTGCCCTTGGTAATTTCAGCACGCGAAATCAAACCATCAATCGGCGATGTAATGCGCGTAAAGCTCAGGTTTAATTGCGCGGCTTCTAGCTCTGCGTGTAAGGCTAATAAATCTGCGCGACGCTGTTTGGTGTTAGCGACACGAGTTTCAATTTGTTCCACAGCAATTGCGCTCGTTTTACCGAGATTAACGGCGCGTTTTTCACTCTTGATAGCTTGCTCTAACGCAGCTTCAGCGCTCTTTATTTGTGCCTTTAAACGAGCAACTTGCGCTTGAAATGGACGTGGGTCAATTTGAAACAGCAAATCGCCCTCGCTAACTGACTGGCCCTCAGTAAATGCTACCTGCTCAACAATGCCAGACACGCGCGGCATTAGCGTAACCACTTCAGGTGACTCTAAGCGCGTAGTGTAGGTATGCCATGCTTGCACGTTTTCAACGGCCACTTTTGCGACATCAATAGCGGTGGCAACAGGCGCTGGTGCCGCAGCTTCATTTTCACTCATGCATCCGCTTAACAAGCCAATGCTTAACAATGTAATTAACGATAGTTTCTTATTCACAACGATAACTCCTATAAATTTGTGCTCATTGTAAGGATCGAACTATTGCCAATAAATCAGCTATTGATAAACTTAGTGTTGCCACTGTGGCACCAATAAGAAACTGAGTGAGTAAAATATGGATACGTCGAGTCGTATGTTGTTGTTTTTAGAGGTGACAGAACGAGGATCTTTTGCCAAAGCAGCCGAGCACCGCAAGGTCGACCGCTCGATGATCTCAAAGCAAGTCTCAAAACTAGAAGCCGAGCTTGGTGTACGGTTACTCAATAGAACCACTCGTTCACTGTCACTGACAGGCGCTGGTCACGAAGTTCTCAAACGAGCACAGCAGCTAAGAGTGCTGTTAGATGACACCTCTAGACTGGCAGAGAATTATCACACTACCCCGACAGGCACTCTGCGCATTACTGCAAGTTATTCGCTGGCCCAGCAGGTGATACAGCCCGTGATCAATAAATTTAAGCAGCGTTTTTCGGATGTCATGGTAGAGCTTTATGTTAGTGATAACGTGATGGATATTGTCGGTGACAATTTTGACTTGGCCTTCCGCATCGGTGAACTGAAAGACTCAACACTTGTGGCTCGTTATTTGGCCCGCAACAGGCTAGCACTATTAGCTGCACCTGAGTTTATCGAACGCTACGGCGAGCCAACTTCCCTCACCCAGTTACAACAATTACCAGCAGCTTGTTACGCAGGCAGTAAGTTTAAAGCGGACTACGTCGATTACCGCGATAAACACAATCAAATTCAGCGCATGCCAATGAATTGCGTGTACTTTGCCAATGATGTCGACATGATGAAAGACTTTGTTTTGAGCGGCAATGGCTACTACTTAGCACCTGTTTTTCACATTCACGACGAAGTAAAGTCCGGTCGTCTAGTACCCATAATGAAAGACCTGAATCTCGTTGATTTTGCAGCGATTTATGCGGTTTATCCTCATCGAGATATTCCACTGCGTACTCGACTATTTTTCGAAGCGGTCAAAGAGTATATCGGTGACGGAGCGCCGATTTGGGAACACAATATTCCAAACTTTGAAACCATGTATGGCCACCAGCCAACCAACAATACTATTAGTTTTTAGCTAAATGATTATTAGGCCCCAGCTAATTAAAGTCAGCTCGGCTCTATGGTTACAATGAGCCCTTTTCAAAGATATTTCGCAGGGCCACCATGATTAAAGCACCAACATTTATCGCCGCAGCAGCAATGCTATTTGCTAGCTGGACCAATGCTAACCCGCAACAACAATTACCACAATTGCATCAAGCTGTGATTGCTGGTGATTTAAAGCAGGTTAAGCAGCTTATCGCCAACGGCGCCGACATTAATCAGCTCGATAGCAAAATGGGTAACGCCCCTGTCCACGTTGCAGCGCAAACCGACCACACCGATATTCTGAAATACCTCTTAGACCAAGGCGCTTTCATCAATTTACAAACACCACGCTCGGGATTTACCCCACTGCACAAAGCGGCGTGGTACTCGAAAGGCGAAAATATTAGGTTGTTGATGCAATATCCAGCGTTAAATATCAATCTTAAAACCCCAGGCGGCGCATTAGCAGAAAACATGGTTGGTGGCTGGGATCGCAACATTACACCTCAAGAGCGCTCTCGCTACGATGCACTAGCACAGCTATTTAGTCAGCATCGCCAGCAGTTAAATAAGGTGATTGACCAGCAAAAAATTCTAAATGTCATAGACAACAACATTAGCCAAGTTAATAAAGTTAAGAAAATTAAAAGGTTACTAAAACAGGGACAAGACGTTAATCAACGCCGTCCGGTGCGTAGCGATCGCAATGACTGGCACACGCCACTGCTTGTCGCTTCGCGTGAAGGCTACATAGATGTCGTAAAACTATTACTGGAAAACGGTGCCGATCAAACCATTCCTGGCTACACCATGAATGCCATTCCGTTCCATAAAGCGGGTTACATGGGACACCCTGAAATTGTAAGCCTATTGTTGGCAGCACCCAAAGCCGACCAAGTAATAAATGCCCAAGGTCCTAACAATGGCTATACTCCGCTACACGACGCAATTTGGCACGGTAATACCGAAGCTGCAAAACACTTGATAGATGCGGGGGCACGCACCGATTTAAGTACATACGAGCAAGACACTCCACAGCAGCTTGCAAAGCGTTACAACTATCTGACTATTTTGGCGTTATTTAAATAAACCTGATCTGGCAATGGCCTTTTACAACTCGATACGCTCGGCAAAGAACGCTAAAAACGCGCTAATGCGCGAAGAGATTGCCGAGTGTTTGTAATACACCGCGTGCACCTCTTCGCGCGGATTCGGTGATTGTACTTGATCAGGTAACACCTCTATTAATCGTCCCTGATCAAGGTCTTCGCGGATCATAAAATGCGATAGCAGCGCCAATCCATTGCCACTCAGGGCTAACTGGCGCACAGTTTCACCATTACTCGCCAGCATAGTCGGCACGATTGAACTGCCATCTTTCAAATACCAATTGTTGAGCTTGGGATTGTCAGCAAAACCGATAATTTGATGGTCATTGAGATCGTTGCATTGCTGCGGCACACCACACTTGGCCAGATATTCCGGACTAGCAACGATTCGCAATCGACTACTTCCCAACTTTTTAGCGTGTAGATTAGAGTCTGAAAGCTGCCCTACTCGAATGGCAATGTCCGTCTTTTTCTCAATTAAATCAATAATATTTTCGTTAGATATCAATGATAATTCTATTTCTGGATAACGCTGATTAAAGGCGCTGATGTGCGGCACTATTTGATGAAATAAAAACGGACTTACGGCATCGATGCGCAATCGACCACGCGGCTCACCTTGGCGAGCCATCAACTCTTCTTCCCCTTGAGCCAATAAGTTTAGGCTGTCGCGAACACAACGAGCGAAATCGCGCCCCTCTGCCGTTAATTCAATGCGTCTTGTGGTGCGATTAAACAACGTTACTGCAAGTGCCGATTCCAAACGAGCTACATTGCGAGAAACTTTGGCGACCTGCATATCTAATGCAATTGCTGCGCTACTAAAACTGCCGCTGTCGATAACCGTTAAAAAACACTGTAAATCTTCAATCTTCGATTTTATATCCATCTCGCCTTCCTCAATGTAACAACCCAACTTTATCAAAATTGACAAAATTAATTTGTCATTTTTGCTGTTTTTGCAAATTTAAACCACGGGTAGAGTAGCGCCTTTCATTAATTGAAGGAGTTTTTATTATGCCAATTGCGTTATTCGCACTGACGCTCAGTGCCTTTGCTATTGGAACAACCGAATTTGTTATCGTCGGCTTAGTGCCGACAATTGCACAAGATCTTGGAATTTCGCTGCCATCGGCAGGACTATTGGTTAGTCTCTACGCCCTTGGAGTCGCCGTTGGCGCACCGGTGCTAACCGCATTGACAGGTCGCTGGAACAGAAAATTAGTGCTATTGGCGCTAATGGCGCTATTTGTCGTCGGCAATCTTATCGCTTGGCAGGCGCCGAGTTATGAAACGCTGATCATGGCCCGAATTGTCACTGGTTTAGCCCATGGCGTATTTTTCTCAATTGGCTCTACCATTGCCACAGGTTTGGTAGCCAAAGAAAAAGAAGCCAGCGCCATTGCCATCATGTTCACTGGTTTAACTGTCGCACTAGTGACAGGCGTTCCCTTGGGCACCTTTATCGGCCAAGAGTTTGGCTGGCGCGCCACTTTCTTAGTCGTTTCAATGCTCGGCTTAATCGCCTTAATCGGCAGCGCATTCCTCGTACCATCAAACTTAAAGCAGCCTAAAGCCGCTAAAGTTTCTGAGCAATTAAAGGTGCTAACCCAGCCGCGCTTACTATTGGTATACGCCATGACAGCTGTTGGCTATGGCGGGACTTTCACAGCCTTTACTTATTTAGCGCCAATCTTGGAACAAGAATCGGGTTTCGCTTCCAGCGCTATTGGCCTCATTATGCTGGTGTACGGTGTTTCAGTAGCCATTGGCAATATTTGGGGTGGTAAGCTGGCTGATAACATGGGTCCAATCAAGGCGTTACATATTATTTTTACTGCATTAGCCCTTGTGTTATTGGCGTTTACCTTTACCGCGGGTAGTCAAATTGGCGCCGTACTAACTGTGTTAATTTGGGGGGCATTTGCCTTCGGTAATGTGCCGGGCTTACAAGTATACGTAGTTCAATTAGCGGAGAAATACACGCCAAATGCAGTGGATGTTGCATCGGGTTTAAACATTGCGGCATTTAATATAGGTATTGCCTTTGGCTCTATCGTCGGCGGCATTATCGTTGAAGAAATGGCCCTGATGGATACACCGTGGATTGGCGCGTTAATCGTTGGCTTTGCCATAGTATTAACAAGGGTTTCAGGCTTTTTGGACAACCGCGATCAACAAGCGCTAGCCACCACTCGCTAGTGGCTTAAGAGGCTAATTCTTCAAGTAAGAAATCGATTAACACCCTAACTCGCTTCGCTTTTTGAGTATTGCGATGAAAATACACATACAACGGCGAATAGGGATACCAGTAATCCTTTAAAATTGGCATTAGCTGCCCATCTTCGAGATAAGGTTCGATGATGGGCGCAACCATCCGACCGATCCCTAATCCTTGCAACGCTGCGTCTAACATAACGTCAGTATCGTTAACGACCAAAGCATTAGGCACATCAACTGTTAACGTTTCGCCATTGTTATTAAGCAGTAATGGCGCAATTTGGTTGGAAGTAATAAAGCGATATTGAATGAGTTTATGTTGCTCTAATTCATTAGGAGTCTGGGGTACACCGTGTTCTTTAATGTATTGCGGTGACGCAAAAAAAGCTTCTACCATTGGTTTGGTTAACTGTCTCGCCACCATTTCAGGTTCGACGCGATCACCAAAGCGAATGCCCAAATCGAAACCATCTTTGAGGATATCGATGGCGGCATCACTAACGGATATTTCCAGTTCAATGTTGGGATAACGACGACAAAACTTACCGTAAATGGGCTTTAGCATGTGCTGATATACAAACTTAGGCACAGTTAACCGTACTTTGCCGGAGGGCACCTTACTTAAATCGCCAATACTTTCCACAGCAAAATTGAGCTCATTGACGCTAGCTAAAGTGCGCTCATATAACAAAGCGCCAGCTTCTGTTAACTCGATGCGCCGTGTTGTTCGCGTAAACAGCGGCAAGCCGAGCTCCTTCTCCAGTGCTTTTAAAGCATTACTCACCGACGGCGGTGCCATTTCAAGTTTTTGCGCCGCTTTACTGACGCTGTTTTCATTGGCAATGGCGTGGAAAATAATTAGCTGATTGTAGGTAGTTCCATTCATAGCAAGCTCGACAACACTATTATTAGTTACAGGCTAACAGTAATTTAGCTAAGCATCATCTAATTTTAAATAATTAAATCTCATAAACTATGGCTCATTAATCAATTGAAATGAGGTCATAACATGAAAGCATTGCTACTGACATTAAGCATATTGACGATGACGGCGACAAGTGCTCATGCCGAACACACTCAACAAATTGCAGACGCTAAAGCCATTAATCATCAACAACTATGGCCAAAACCAGGCAATCCAATTGCCAAGGGTTCAGAAAATAGCGCGGCGCTCAAAGTGGTACAAAACTTCTTTGCCGCCTATGGCAAAGGAGATCTCAACGAAATTAAAAAGTATGTTGCCGACGATGTTGAGTGGCATATTCCCGGTCGCCATCCCCTTGCTGGCACCAAGCGCGGCATTAAAGAGTTCAGTGATTTCTTTGCGTTACTCGGACGTGCAGCGTTTAAGGCCGAAGTCATGATCTTAGCCGCCAATGACACCTATGTAATTGATGCACATAGAGGATTTAGCAACCTACAAGGTGAAAACATCGACCTTAATTGGATTCTTCTGTACCAAGTGGAAGACGGAAAAATCAAACGAGTACAAAACTTCTCAGGCGATCTTTATGCCTCAGACGCTTTCTTTAACCAATTTGCCAAATCATTAGGAGCGAAATAATGAGCAAAGTATTAGTAATTTCAGGCCACCCTAACTTGGCTCAATCAAACACCAATACCGTTATTTTAAATACGCTAAGTACTGAGCTTAACGATGTGAGTATTAGACGTCTCGATGAATTATATCCAAACTATCAAATCGACATTGTCGCCGAACAACAAGCACTAATTGAAGCGCAGGTGGTCGTGTTACAGTTCCCGTTTTATTGGTATTCAGTGCCAGCATTACTCAAAAAGTGGATCGACGACGTATTCGCCTATGATTTTGCTTACGGCGCTAACGGTGACAAACTCAAAGACAAAGAGCTGATACTTTCATTTACCGTTGGTGGCCCAGCAGAGTCTTATACTCCTTTAAATTACAATCACTTCCCAATTGCCGAGTTGATTAAACCACTACAACAAACCGCGTATTTGGCAGGTATGCGAGTTGCCGAGCCTATCTTTACCCACGGCATGGTTTACATCGAAGGGGTTTACAACAAACTCAGCGACGTTCAAGCCAAGGCACAAGATCACGCCGAACGCTTAATCACCAGCATCAGCCATCTTATCGACTCGCCAGAAGCCAAACTCCACAAGTTTGTGGCGCAGTGGTTTGAAAAATTTGACGTACTTGCACCAGACCACCAGCAATTCACCAAGCACTTGGCGTCAGACATTAAGTTAGTCATGCCAGAAGGTGAATTCAACGGTCACGCTGGTTTTAACGATTGGTATGCTGGAGCACGTGCCACTTTCAAACCAAATTGTCATCACGATGTTGAGCATATGCAGGTTAAGACCTTATCTGACAATCGATTTGAAGTTGAATTGCGTATTAGATTAACAGCTGAGACGTATACTGATTCGGCCTTTAACGGCGACTCAGTGAATATTTTGGTTAACGAAGTATGGCAGGTGTCATTCGACGATAATGATAATGCGATAATTCATCAATACCTTGTAGAAGTGGTTAGTTAACACCTAACTCCCCTGTCTTTTTCTGCTCCTACTAAAATTGGTAGGAGCTTTTTATTTGTTTTCTAACGATTTAACATACTGGCCGGGTGTTTGCGAAAAGTGTCCTTTAAAGGCACGAGTAAAGTGAGACTGATCATTAAACCCTAAACTCAACGCAACTTCGGTAATATTTGGAGAAGATGTGGTGAGCAAGTGTTTGGCTTGCTGCATTCGCTTTAACAACAAATACTGATAAGGTGTTGAGCCAGTGATTTTTTTAAATTCTCGTAAAAAATGAAACTTGCTGCAGTTAACTAACGCGGCCAAGTCTTCGACTGTTATTGGCTGTCCCAAATGCTGATTTATATAACTATCAATCTTTTCAATGTGCAACTGATCGAAACGCGACGTCTGCTGCGCGCTGTCTTTAAGATCGAGATAATTTGAATAGTTGTGAATGTAATGAGTGCTGAGCAATGCGACTAAATTGTTTTTGTAACTAACCCCGTTGCTGGCGCGCCCTTGTAATTCAAGCGTAAACAGTTCAAGAATACCTTGAATAGTTTTATCTAACACATTGTAGTTATTTAACCTGAGCTGCACATAAGAAATGGAACTAAATGCCCTTGCGGTGATCA
>JBMYWG010000013.1:0-75603 GCA_049607155.1 Psychrobium sp. | reverse complement strand
CATCTGGTTTGGGACCAGAGGGTCAGAGGTTCGAATCCTCTATCACCGACCACTTCTTCTCTTAATTTCCAAATTTTATTTATACTCTCATAGCAAGTATTACTAATAATAAATTAGTGTATCTATTTACTCCTGAGAGATTAAAATAAAAATTATTAGCCAACTCTTTAACAGAGCTTATTAATAATAAACAACGTCCCTGTCAGTTATTTACTCTGGATTAATCTTCCAATTCTACAACTTCGTGAGTATGGGTAATTTCAACCCCCTTTTCTAACATCAGTGCCACTGAGCAGTATTTTTCTGCCGACAGTGCGACAGCGCGCTCTAGATGCTTTTCTTTAATACCTTTACCTGTTGCAATAAAGTGCAAGTTAATTGAAGTAAAGTAACGCGGTGCTTCTTCACGACGAACCGATGTTAACTCGACTTTCACACCACTAACATTTTGCTTCGCTTTCTTCAATATACTAACGACATCGACAGAGCTACAACCACCAACAGACATCAACACCATTTCCATTGGGCTCGGCGCTTTTGAATCACTGCCATTGGCGTCCATAATGATCTGATGACCAGATTCTGATTCACCTAAAAACGTTTCTTTTTCTACCCAAGTTACCGATGCTTTCATAACGTGTTTCCTATATATTATTGATTTTATTGTGTGCGTTTTTTCGACAATAAATGACTAGTCAAAGTACAGTCGATTGTTTATACTGTTGAGCCATCTTAGACTAAAGGAGAAATAGATATGATACGTCGTCGCCAAAAACGATTGTTTTACGCTGCTTCTCTTGTGTTACTTTCTGGTCTAGCGACTAGTTCAGTCGTCGAGCAAGATACGTTATTGCAATCTTGTTATCAACAACCAACTTGCCAAGTCATTGCCAAATCCCTGAACTGGAGTGATTGGCTATCAGGTAGCTCTTCTGCACAGTTCCATTTTATTGATTTACTCGAGTTAATTTCAGCTCGATAAAATCGATGTTTTTAATAGAGCGCTAACAGCTCTCCAACCTTAGTTCGCTTGCCTGCCTTCTGGCTTATCGTGCGCTTTACCTTAATTTCTTCTAACTTAGCTTGTTGATACAGCTCTCTTGTAAGTGCTAAATCGTGGTTACTAATTACTACAGCTATTCCTGATTGGCTGGTTTTCTCTGCCATTAAAGCAAGATCTTGCTGATCTTTAAGCTTGAAACCTTGCCCCGAATAACTCGTAAAACTCGCCGTTGGCGAAAGAGGCGCATAAGGTGGATCACAATAAACTACATCACCAGATTTTGCCTGCTTAAAAATTTCTCGAAAACACAAATTAGTAAAAGTCGCCTTTTGAGACTTTTCGGCAAATAACCATAACTCTTTTTCTGGAAAATAAGGCTTTTTGTAGCGACCAAAAGGAACGTTATAGCCCCCTTTTAGATTATATCTACACAGGCCGTTATAACCATGTCGATTCATATAGAGAAAATAAACTGCACGCTCAAAGGTGTCAGTAGATCCATTAAACTTTGCACGAATATCGTAGTATCTATCTTTGTCGTTATATTTGGGAACAAACAGCTCGCCTGCTTGCTTGATATATTCGTCAGGATCGCTCTGCAGCAGCTTATAGAGATTGATTAGATCAGCATTAACATCGTTGAGGAGATATTCATCATAATCCGAATTAAGAAACACCGAACCTGCACCAACGAAAGGCTCAATTAGACGACGTGTTTGAGGCAACACACGATTAATATCTTCAATTAGTCCATATTTTCCACCTGCCCATTTCAAAAAGGCTCGGTTTTTAATTGCTGTCATTATCGTTATTTTCTAATTGTCGTGTATTTTTAATTATTTCAGATTGAATAGACTGAAACGGTTTAGCCCAAGGAGTGATCCCGACAAACTGCTGGCGATTATTTGTTACGAATTCATTGGCAGCAGCGCGTGTTTCAAAATCACCATAAAGTAACACATACCAAGGCTTGTTATCTCTAATTGTTTGATAAACTTTTAAATCATCTGTTGTAGCTAATTGCGTTTGAACTCGCTGCAAACTTTGACGTTGACCAAATCCGCCGAGCATCAATGCAAACTTCTTGGCATCAACTGCCATCAAGTACTCTTCGTCAAAATTATACGCTGTCACCACATTATCAGCGGTCACCTTTGTTGTACTAACTTCAATAACTTCTTCGACCGGTGCTTGTTCCTCAGCTGGCGTCTGTTGAATGTCTTGTTCGATATCAGCAACCTCTGATTGAGGTGAAGCCAACACCGGATTAAGCGAATCTTCTTCAACACTCTTAGCTGGTTGCTCTATTACAGCAGTTTCAAATTCTTTGATTGATATGTCATCCAAAGCCTCGTCATCATCATTCAATACAGCTTCAGTTATGCCCTCCCCCTGTGCCAACATATCTTCATCATCCGCTTTAATCGTTTCCTTTGGTGGATTAACTACAATGGCAGTTTCAATTGGAGATGTTGCGATAACGCCAGGAATGTCGGTAGTTACACTCTCTTCAGTAGTCGACTGCAAGTAATAAGCGATACCTACCGAAGCAGCCAAAATAACAGCGACTAAAACACTCAACCACAATATTGCTTTAACGCCAGCACTGCTGCGTTGTGGTAATTGAGCGTAAATTAGTTGCTTGGGAATCAAGTATTGTTCGGGTACTTTGTTTACAAACTGCTGAATTTTTTGATCGGACCAATCGGCATGGACCCTCATCATAAAGTCCACGGCTTGCTTTTTAGAAAGAGTATTTACTAAAAATTCCGCCACCCTACTATCTGACTTGCTCTTTAACCCATGATGAAAAGGTTTCGCCCACTTACTGTCGCCAATAAGCAATACATTGAAAGTAAATGCCGTTTGATTGGCGCGAGAAAATTCGTGCAATGCCTGCCAAATAGCGCTTAATCCTTGGTTAGCAACTAATTCAGCATTATCAATCAACACCACAATGGATTGGTGATGGTGATTAACCGCTTGTAACACAGCAGTCGCTATTGGTTGATTGAGATCAGTAAGCTCATCAGTCGCCAATTCACACACTAATTGCTGCTTAAGTTGCTCAGGCTCTAATGCGCTCTTAGGAGATAATTTAATAGTAAATGTTGTTGCAGATAGTAAATTTTGCAGGCGATTAGCTATATGAGATTTACCGACACCTGTTGGACCGTGGAGAAAAGACAGTTTGTTGCTGTCTTTCATGGCAAGGGCGATACGTGAAATCAATTGCTCTTGAACATCAAGAACAACATCCATACTTCCCTGACGATTAATAGGCGTATCAACCATCAAAAATCAATTCCTGTACTAGTGATTTTCAATCGCATCGGCTAACGTGCCGTTATCGATGCCTGACACAACGTCTGCGTGGCCAATGCCTTGAGGAATAATGAATCGCAATTGACCAGCCAATACTTTCTTATCAACAGCCATGTGCTGCATAAATTGCTCAACAGTCATATCAGCAGGTTTGCGGATTGGCAAATCGTAGCTTTCAAAGATTGTTTTAATGCTTTCAAATTCAGCCACTGACAAGCGATCCATAGACAATGCAGTCTTAGCTGCAATCACTGTACCTGCTGCAACAGCTTCGCCGTGAAGCCACTGACCGTAGCCTTGTTCAGCTTCAATGGCATGGCCAAAAGTATGACCAAGATTGAGTAATGCCCGAACACCACGCTCTTGTTCGTCTTCTGCAACAACTTCAGCTTTGATTGCACAGCATCGCTCAATCATCGTAATTAGATGCTCGGGATTCAACGACGAAATATCCGCTTTATGCTCGATGAGCCACTGATAGAATTGCTGATCCCAAATAATGCCGTATTTTATTACCTCAGCCATCCCCGCTGCGAATTCTCGCAGCGGCAAAGTATTAAGGCAATCAATATCGATAACAACGGCCTTGGGCTGATAAAAAGCGCCAATCATATTTTTGCCAAGCGGATGGTTAACAGCTGTTTTTCCACCGACGCTAGAATCGACTTGAGAAAGCACCGTCGTTGGTATTTGAATGAACTCGACACCGCGTTGATAGCATGAGGCGGCAAACCCCGCCATGTCACCAATTACACCGCCACCTAATGCAACAATGCTAGTATCTCGGCCGTGTTTTCCCGCGAGTAATTCATCAAAAATTAGATTGAGAGTAACTAAGTTTTTATGTGATTCGCCATCAGGCAAGGTGACAACATCAACTTGTTTACCCCCTGCCGTTAACGAAGCTTCAACTTGCTCAAGGTACAATGGCGCAACTACAGTATTAGTAACTATCATTACTTTATTACCTGTGATGTGTTGACACATCAAGTCGCTATCCGCGAGCAGGCTCTGCCCGATATAGATAGGATAACTGCGCACTCCCAGTTGTACGTTGAGCAATTTCATTTAATTAAAAACCTAGTTTTTCAATGATTTCTTTTGCCACTAATTTTGCACTCTGATCATCTGTTTGCACTGTCAAATCAGCAATTTCTTCATATAGTGGATTACGTACTTGCGCTAGGTCTTCTAACACTTGACGTGGATTTTCTGAACGCAGTAACGGACGGCGCTTATCACGCTGTGTACGTGCAAGTTGCTTGTCGATAGTCGTTTCTAAGTAAACAACTAAACCGCGTGCAGATAATTTATTGCGAACTTCCTTGGTAATAATTGAACCACCACCGGTGGCCAGAACAACACCTTGTTGCTCAGTTAAATCGCTAATGACGTCAGCTTCGCGCTTGCGGAAACCTTCTTCACCTTCAACGTCAAATACCCATGCGATTTCAGCACCAGTACGGCGCTCAATTTCTGCATCTGAATCAACAAACTCAAGATGTAATTGCTGCGCAATTTGTCGTCCAATCGTACTTTTACCAGCACCCATAGGGCCCACAATATATATATTTCGTTTTTCAGCCATTATCACTACATTCAATTAAATAAAGCCAAAGTAGGTTCACCCTACCACTGATGCCCACATCCAAAGACCGACAGTAAAGGCACTAACGACATTATTATTAATATTTAGCCGTGAGTCTTATCGGTAATTGCAATAAATTAGGGGCAAATTTAGCCGTGCATTATCTCAATAACCACGAGAAAAAGGCAAGCATTAACAAAGAAGTTTTATGGGATAATTTGGCAGATATATCACGAATTATTAATCGCGATTAACTAATGCCGTAAATAGAAAAGCCTCACTCAGTAACATATGAGTGAGGTACCAAATGAAGATTAACGTCCCTGTGCTTCAGCAACGATTCTCGGGGTGACGAAAATGAGTAGTTCGCGACGCTCAGTAAAATCACGTTGCGTTCTAAACATCCAGCCTAGTAATGGGATATCACCTAAAACCGGAACCTTACTTACACCATGGATTAGTTGCTGTTGATAGATACCACCTAGCACTATAGTTTCACCATTACTGACTAAAACTTGCGTACCGATGCGCTGAGTATCAATGGCAACAGCCTCACCAATAGCTGTTTTAACAGTATCACCACGAGTATCTTGAGTGATATTAAGATCTAAAATAACGCGATTATCTGGCGTAATATGCGGTGTAACTTTTAAGGACAATACCGCTGGTTTAAAAGTAACAGTAGTTGCACCACTGGATGCAGCGGAAACGTATGGAATTTCAGTACCTTGCTCGATAAATGCAGGACTCTGATTAGCCGTAGTAATACTCGGACGCGCAATAATCTCACCTTTGTTCTCGCGTTCAAGTGCCGAAAGCTCTAAATCCAAAATAGTACCATCCGCGAGTTTTGATACTTGAAATGCGATAGTACCTGCAGGCTCTGACACTGGAAGATTAACGTTTAAGCGGTCATCTAATGCTGGCACTATGCCGCCGCTAGCCGTATTGGCACCAGTTAAGCCACCCGAGGTTGCACCATCACTTAACGTGTCTGTTACGCCCCAACGAATGCCGAACTCTTCATTAACATTGTCAGTAACCGTCACAATACGTGCTTCAATAACTACTTGCTTAACCGAAACATCAAGAATTTCAACTAACCGTCGCACATCATCAAGTTTTCTCGCCGTGTCTTGAATTAGCAATGTGTTCGTTCGCTCATCAACTGCAACGCTACCGCGCTCTGATAAAATCTTAGATTCACCACCGTCCAATAACGTAGCGATATCTTTAGCTTTAGCGTAATTGATTTGCAAAAATTCAGTGTACAAGGGTACGAGCTTTTCAACTTCTTGATTTGATTTAAGCTCGGTAGCTTCGCGTGTCGCCAGTTCCTCAGCTGGTGCGACTAATAAAATGTTACCTTCGATTCGCTTTCCTAAGCCCTTAAATTTAAGGATCATATCTAACGCCTGATCCCAAGGTACATCTTCCAAACGCAGTGTAATATCACCTGTTACACTGTCGCCTGTAACTAAGTTGAAGTTATTGAAATCCGCGATGATTTGTAGCGCAGTTCTCACGGCTACTTTTTGGAAATTAAGAGAGAATTTTTTGCCCGTATAAACGACTTTTTTCTGCTCTTTTTCTACAAAGGTTTCTTTGACAGGTTCAAAAACGGTCAACACAAAATCGTTACCAATTTGTTTGTGTTCATACTCAAACTCTTTGTGAGTTTGCACAACTACTAACACACCATCTTCTTCGCGAAATGTCTCGAAACTGCGCACTGGCGTCGCAAAATCTAATACATCCATTGTGTAAAGATTGTCTTCACCAATAGTTGCGCCCTTAAGTTTAATCTCTATTCTGCTGCCGTTTTGAGTCACTATAGAGGTGACAGATTGATCTTTGAGACGAACGATAAGCTCACCGCGCTCTTTTTGATCTAGCTTGAAATCGAGAGAATCAACAGCATTGAATGAAGAAACGATAGGAGTTGGGTTATCTTTAACAGGCGTAGCTTTAGGCGTATTAGTCGCTGCAACTGGCATCGTTACAGAATTATCAAGGAGAACTGAATATGTTTTATCTTGTGCATTAACTTGATGTGTGACAGGAGCAGTCAAAGAGAGCATAACTTGCAAACGGCCGCCTTCAAACATTGCTTTAATACCATTCACGCCAAGAGCGTTGTCAGGTACTAAATCAAGCTCTAGCTCGTTATCAACACTGCCAAAATCTAGGAATATCTGTTTATCTTGAGCGACCAGCTGTACATCTTTAGATGACAATTGCTCATCAAATATAAAATCGATCTTAACTTGTTTGGTGGGTAATTCGCTGTATTGCACATCGACCAAGTCCTTAGCAAGCGCTAAGCTCGGCATAGCCATCAATAAAAATAAACCACGTCTAAACATTTGGTTAATGTTCACCACAATTCTCCTTGGCGACAGTGATAAAAAGCGATAACGGACTCAACATTAACTATCGCTGTGTAATGATAAAGAATTCGGGCGTTCAACCCAACAACCAGAGCCATCTGGCACAATCTCTGTTAATTCTATCTGTTGCTCAGTAACTTGGGTGATCTTACCGTGAAACAGGCCTATATAATTGCCTTTTTTCACCTTATACACATCACCATCGTTTGTTTGAATCAAGGCCCAAAGTTCATCTGGAGTACCCAGGGTTCCACGCATCACTAAGTTATCTAGAGCATTCGCTTCAAGCAATGACTTACGGCGGTTTACGTCAGGCTGCAAGCAATCACGACTTTTACTAATCACATCGATAGTTAATTCCTGTTGCGGCGCCTCAAAAGGACTACGATTGAAACTCGCACTATACTCATAATGTTGATAAGTGAGTGGCTCAGGCAATGGCTCTATTGCAATTCCTTTAGACTGTTTGACCTTCGCAACAAAATTTTGAGCGTCCTGCATTGAAGATTCGCAACCTTGCAAACCCATTAGCACAATGAGAAGTCCAAATACTCGATACATTATTTCCCCTTGTAACGGTAGGTTTTAGCAACGATGTGAAACACCAACTGCCCTTCCGTCCCTTTCTTTATGGAAAACTCATGCAAACTAACAATTCGCGGCAACTTAGCTACGTCGCTGACAAACTTACCAAACTGGTGATAGTCGCCTGTTACATCAATATATAAGGGTAATTCAGTATAGAACTCTTGCTCAACTTCATTGCCCCATTTTATGGTTGAGATGCGCAATCCAGCTGACGTCGCAATAAAGGTAATATCATCGAGCATTCCCGGCGTTTCATGAGTAGCTGGCAATTTCTTTAGCATTTCTGCCAATTGAACTTCTAGCTCTACCATCTGTTGCTGATAAGCGTCAAGATTATAAGCCAAACGATATTTTGATTCGTAATCATAACGAAGCTTTTCATCTTGCTCAGCGCCGTTTGACAGATCGGATAATTGATCACTTATCACCACAAAATAGGCCAACATCAACGTCATTAGAAATACAAAAACGTAAGCTATCCCTTTAACCAGCGGTGGCCAGGACCCTGAATACTTAAGATCTAAATCGACATTTTGTAATTCTGATAAATCCAATTTCACTATTTAGTTCCTTGCTGAATATTAGCGTTAACATCCACGCGCAGTGAAAACTTGTTCAATTGACGCAAGCTACCTTCTTGTAAATCAATCTGCTTAACCAATGGGTCTTTATACCATTGAGAGTTTTCAAAATTACGCAACAAGTTAGCCAAATGGTTATTAGACTCTGTGAGCCCTTCAATCCACAACGTATTACCTTTTCTTTCTACCTGCTCCAAATAAACGCCAGGCACCATTAACTTAGCTAATGAATCGAGTAAATGGGTTGAGAGACTACGGGCGTTTTGCAATCGCTCGATTAAGTCCATCCGCTTTTTGAGATCCGCTTTAGTCTTTCTCAGTTCGCGAATTTCCGAAATTTGCCCATCGATAATAGCGATTTCACTCTTTAAGTAGGCGTTTTTACGAGCTTGTAATTCAAGTTCACCGTCAAGTAATGTCGATAGCACTATGGTACAGAATATGCCAACTAGACAAGCCAAGCCAGCAAACATATTAAATTCATGCTGGCGTTTTACCTTAGCCTCTTCTCGCCATGGCAGTAAGTTAATATTAGCCATTACTTAAAATTCCTCAACGCCAAACCACTCGCCATCATGTACTGACTGGCTTCCTTGTTTAATTGATCAAAATCTATCGATTTTCGAACTTCACAATGAAGAAATGGCTGCGCTAGCACACACGAAATTCCAATTTCTTCATTAATGGCCACATCAAGTCCCTCGATATTAGTGCAGCCGCCAGACAAAATAATTTTTCCTACCTGATTATTGTCATTCGCACTGCTGTACATTTGCAAAATTCGTTTAATTTGTTGGGTCAGAGCAGTCTGGAAAGGCGCTAGCACTTCAAATACATAATTTCGTGGTAGCTCTCCATTAAGCTTAGCTTGCTCTGCTTCATAGTTATCCATTCCATAATAAGCAACAATCGACTGCGTATATTGCTCGCCGCCAAATGCTTGCTCCTTAATAAATACCGTTTCTTTTTTGTGGACCACAGCCACTGTCAACATCGAGGCACCAACATCCACCAATGCTACAGGTTTTGACTGTTCTTCTTCTGACAATTGATGCTCAATTAACTTATAAGCACGCCCTAAAGCATAGCCTTCAACATCGATAACTTTAGCCTGTAGCTTTCCAAACTCTAACGCTTGAGCCCTTGCCTGTACGAGCTCTGTTCGAGCAGCAACTAATAACACATCGACTTTTTCACTATTTACCGCATTTTCACGAATTACTTCAAAATCAAGACTCACTTCATCAAGCGGATAGGGAATGAGATTTTCAGCTTCGATTTCTATCTGTGATTCCAGTTCTTCATCATTGCGAACGGCATTCATATAAATAGTTTTTATTATAACGCCAGAGCCTGATACCGCAGCTGACGCGTGTTCAGCGCCAGATTTAGCGAACTTTTTCTTCACTTTCTTAATGACTTCGCCGACACCTTGCAAATCAGTAATTGCGTTATCAACGACATAACCACGCTTAAGAGGAAAACTCGCGATATTTTCTACTTTAAACCCATTATTAGATTTTGAAAACAACACAGCTTTGACGGCGCTAGATCCAATATCTACCCCAATCATTTTGGTTGTTTTAGGTTTTAATAATCCCTTTAACATAAAAATCGCGCCGTCGAATTTGTTAATACATTAAGATTAGTTATAGCAACAAACAGTACAAATATATAGTTTTTGGTTAATTGAGCGTTAACTTAACTAATATATACTCATTATATTTTACGCATTTACCTGCGATTAGCTAACTATTCGTTAGTTTTAGTCATATAATATCGCATGATTTCTACCCAGCTAATAGATGAATAAGACAACGATGTTAAAATTTTTGAAATGGACGCTAATCACTGGCCTGATCGGAGGCCTACTTGGTATCGTCTCGCTAATCGGTTTATACATGTATTTATCCCCCGATTTGCCCGATGCCAAAAAGCTCAAAGAATTCAAATTACAAACACCACTTAAAGTCTATTCACAAGACGGCAAGCTTATTTCTCAATACGGTGAAAAAAAGCGTATCCCACTGACCTTCGACGAAGTGCCATTACAAATGCGCCAAGCTTTCCTGGCTATTGAAGATTCACGTTTTTATCAGCATCCCGGCATAGATCCCATCGGCATTGTGCGCGCGGCAATTAATCTCGCAGTCACCGGAAAAAAGGGCCAAGGCGCTAGTACCATTACCCAGCAAGTAGCCCGTAACTACTTCCTAACTCGTGAAAAAACTTATATTCGAAAAATTCGCGAAGTATTTTTAGCGTGGAATATTGAACAAGAATTAACTAAAGACGAAATCTTACTCGCCTACCTCAACAAGATTCCACTGGGTCATCGCTCGTTTGGTGTCGGCGCAGCAGCGCAGGTTTATTACGGAAAAACCGTTGATGAGTTAACCCTTGCTCAAGTGGCAGTGATCGCAGGTCTGCCAAAGGCGCCATCGACATTAAATCCAATTCGTTCGCCATCACGTGCTAAAGCGAGACGTAACCTAGTCCTTAAACGGATGTACGATTTAAAGTTCATCGACGACGCGCAATACCAAAAAGCTAAGAACGCTCCAATTACCGCCAAGCGTCATGGCGCAAAGATCGAATTGTATGCCCCATATCTAGGAGAAATGGTTCGTTCATATATGGTTGAAACCTATGGTCGAGAAACAGCGTATTCAAACGGTTTTAATGTCTACACCACTGTACCTTCAGATCTGCAAATTGCTGCGCAAAACGCCGTCGCTACTAATATTCTAAATTACGATTTACGCCATGGTTATCGCGGTGCAGAACAACAATTTAATTTAGAAGAAATACTTACCATCACCGCAGAAAATACCGAAGAGCAGCCTCTCTCTAACGAGCAAAAAATCAGTGAATTAATTAAAAACACTCGTGATATTAGAATTCTGCAGCCTGCCGTTGTTAATACGATTGAAGAGCAAGCTTTCACAGCGGTATTAAAAACAGGTGAAGTGATTACCGTCAACTGGGATCAAATGAAATGGGCACGCGCCTTTGTCGACGATAGTAATCAAGGAGCAGCCCCGAAAACTAGCACCGATATCGTTGCCTTCGGCGATCTGATCCGCGTATTTAAGCGCGGTGATACATGGCACCTTTCTCAAATTCCAGAGGTGAGCAGCGCGCTTGTTTCTCTCGATCCTTATGACGGTGCCATTCGCGCTATTATTGGTGGCTTTGATTTCAACAAAAGTCAGTTCAACCGCGTAACCCAAGCTAAGCGTCAAATTGGTTCAAACATCAAACCGCTATTATATTCATACGCATTGGAGCGCAATTTTACCCTAGCGAGTATCATTAATGACGTACCTATTACCCAATGGGATCGCTCACAAGGTTCAGCTTGGCGCCCAAAAAATTCACCGCCGATCTACAATGGACCAACTCGATTACGATTAGGTTTATCGCAATCTAAAAACGTAATGTCAGTGAAATTGATTCAAAAACTAGGGATCAGAGATAGCATCAATTACATGACTAAGTTTGGTTTCCAAAAAGACGACCTACCTATCGGTGAATCGCTGGCGCTCGGCTCAGCATCAGTTACGCCGATGGAAGCAGCGACGGCCTACGCCGCATTTGCCAATGGTGGCTTTCTAGTTACACCATACTTTATCGAGCGGGTAACAGACTCGACCGAAGACACTGTTGAAGTTGCGACACCGAAAATAGCCTGTGAAGCTTGTGAAAACGCAACAAAACTGATTACTGACGAATTCAATACAGTCGACAATCTTGCACTTAGCGATCAATGTATGACCGACAAGTCTCAATTAGCGCCGCGCGTTATTAGTGCTCAAAACGCATTTCTAGTGCGTGAAATGCTGCGTAGTGTTATCACCGGCGGTGGTAGCTGGGCCAATGGCAATGGTTGGTCAGGCACAGGTTGGCGTATTGCTAACACAATCAAACGCAAGGATATAGGCGGTAAAACAGGAACCACCAACGACTCTAAAGACGCATGGTTTTCTGGCATCAGTCCGTATTTTGTTACTAGCACTTGGATCGGCTTCGACAATCCGTCACGTGCACTTGGCCGTACGAGAACCAATAGCAACCTAGGTAAAGAGCAAATAAAAGGCGCTGAATCTGGTGCCAAAAGCGCAATGCCGACGTGGATTGATTTTATGAACTTTGCACTTAAAGACAAACCGCAACAGCGCAAAGTTATTCCGGCGAATATCAAGACAGTACGTATTGATATGGCAACAGGACTACTAACAACTAAAACCGATTATACATCGCGTTTTGAATATTTTATCGATGGCACTGAGCCAACAACCTTTATCGATAGCACCCAATCGCCAACAGCCACCAAAGACACGGTAGAAGATCAGTTCGAAGACGATATTTTCTAAATATCATCTCTCAAAAAAGAAAGGCGCTATTTCAAACTGTGAAATAGCGCCTTTTCATTTTTAACCGTAACTAGGGTTAGCTACCGCGAAACTCCATCGCCACCTCGTCGCTAGGCTCAGCAACCAAGTACCCTTCGCCATCCTTAATGACTTTTTCAGGTAAACTATCTTTATCGATTTGTGCAAAACCATGTTTAGCAAAGAACTCAGGTACACGAGTGAGTACGATAACACGCTCTAAATCCAATTCTTGGGCACGTAATAGCATGTGGTCGACTAATGCACGGCCATAACCACTGCCTTGATGTTCTTTGTCTATCCCCGTCGACCGAATTTCCGCTAAGCCAGTGCCATAAATGTAAAGTGAAGCACAACCGACAACACTTTCTTCATTGCTTACCACTGAGAAGTCTAAGATGCTGTTAAGCACATCGAAACGCGAGCGCGGTAAACTATCGCCTTGCTCAGCCCAGTAATTAACAATACGAGTAATATCGTCAACGTCTGATAATTTCGCAGGACGGACATTACGCAGCTCAGCTTTATGCGCATTAATGCGCAACTGCACCGTACCCATTGCATTTTGCACCTGCTCACCACTAGTGCTACCCACAACCTCGGCGGCAATAGCTCCTTCAGACAAGTCAGTTTGTTGCTCTTCAAGGGCAGACATAACGCTGGCTAATGAAGTACCACCAAGCACTTCGCGTTTAGCCAAACAAGCGTCAATGGTGAGATGCTGATAGACATCTGACTCAATAACATCAGAAAATTCTTTTAACTGCTCAAGCGTGAAATCTTCCAGCGCTAACTGGCGAGAAATAGCCGACACGACAACTTCACCGACGATATGATGCGCTTCCCTAAACGGAATATCTTTCGATACCAAATAATCCGCGAGCTCGGTAGCATTGGCATAACCTTGTTGCGCAGCGGCCAACATACGAGGCTTATTCGTTTTAAGACCTTGCAGCACCATTGCCATCATTTCTAAACAATCGCCCCAGTTATCCAGCGCATCGAAAATACCTTCTTTGTCTTCCTGCATGTCTTTGTTGTATGCAAGCGGCAAGGCTTTTAAGGTAATCATGATGCCACTTAACGCACCAAATACACGACCTGTTTTACCGCGAATTAGTTCTAACGCATCAGGGTTTTTCTTTTGTGGCATTAACGAAGAACCAGAGGTTACGTTATCTGCTAATTCAATAAACCCTGCTTCACCCGAGTTATAGAAAATCAAATCTTCCGCCATGCGCGATAAATGCATCATCGACATGCTGGCATCAGATAAAAGCTCCACTACATGGTCGCGATCAGATACCGCATCAAGGCTGTTTTGGGTGGCTTGTTTAAAGCCCAAATCACGCGCTAGTGCATGACGGTCGATTGGATAAGCAGTACCAGCTAGCGCACCAGAACCTAACGGGCATCGGTCGAAGCGCTCGGTCGTGTCGCGTAAACGACTTAAATCACGATCAAACATTTCCACATAAGCGAGACACCAGTGGCCAAAACTAATTGGTTGCGCACGTTGCAAATGAGTATAGCCCGGCATAACCGTCGACTGTTCACGTTGTGCTACATCTAATAACGCTTGTTGCAAACGGACAATCAGTTCACACAGTTCAATAGACTGCTCTTTACACCACAATTTCAAATCGGTGGCAACTTGGTCGTTACGGCTGCGCCCTGTGTGCAGCTTTTTGCCTAAATCACCGACTTTTTCAATTAGCTTAGATTCAACAAAACTGTGAATATCTTCGGCATCACTTTGCAAAATCTGCTCGGGATCTTTAGCAACTTCTTCAGCGAGTTCGTTTAACGCTGCTTCAAGCGATTCTTGCTCCTGCGTCGTTAATACATCAACTTGCGCCAAGGCACGCGACCAGCTGATTGAGCCAATAATATCTTGTTTTGCTAAGCGATAATCAAAGCGCAGTGAGTCATTAAACTTCTTAAATCTGTCATCTGCCGCTTCGGTGAATCTGCCACCCCATAATGCCGCCATGAATAGTCCTCTCAAATAATAATTGTTGTCGTTGAGTTAGCCGAGTAAAGTAATTAACACTGCGTTTTGTGCGTGCATGCGATTTTCCGCTTGTCTCAACACCAGAGACTGCTCGCCATCAAATACCTCTTGGGTAACTTCTTGATCGATATGCGCAGGCTGACAATGCATAAAGTAACCAATACCTAAATCGCTCATCATCGATTCATTAACCTGATACGGCGCGAATTTATCTTTGATATCGTCATAACTTACATCATCGCCCATCGAAATCCAGGTATCAGTATAGATAGCATCTGCACCTTTTGCTGCTTGTGGATCGCAACTCAGCGTTAGCGTACCACCGTGTTGCTCAGCAATGGCCTGCGCTTCTAATACAACTTGACCATCTGGGAAGCAGCCTTGTGGACAAACCACAACCATATCACTGCCACACAACGCCGCCGAAAACATCAGCGAATGAGTCACATTATTACCGTCTCCGATATAAGCGAGCTTGATTTTGCTCAAGTCATCAAACTTTTCTGCCAAACTTAAAAAGTCTGCCATACCTTGGCACGGGTGATACATATCGCTGAGAGAATTAACCACAGGAACAGTGCCCGCTTGTGCTAACTCTTCACAGGTTTGGTGACTAAAGGTACGAGCGACGATACCGTCAGCCCAACACGAAATATTTTTGGCAAAATCCGCCACAGATTCACGTTTACCTAAAGCGCCATTATTCTGATCTAAATAAACGCTATGGCCACCTAATTTTGCAATACCAATATCAAAAGTCACTCGCGTACGCAGGCTTTGCTTCTCATACAAAGTGACAATGCTTTTACCCGCCAATGCTTGTGAATATTTAGCCGGATTCGCTTTGACATCTTTGGCCAAATCAATCAGTGCCAAAAATTGCGCCTGTGTTAAATCTTTAATACTTAAAAAGTGTTCTAATTTGTTCATTTGTTCGAAATCCTATTTCAAGGTTCAATCGTTGTGCCGCAAGTGCCGCCAGTGGCAAAAGCGAGTAAATCATCAGGTTGTTTCCAGCTAGCAATCACAATAGAGTCATCTAACGCTTTCGCTGTTTCAAAAGCTGTTGCTACTTTTACCTTCATGCCGCCAGCAATAACGCCTTGTGCTATCAATTCGTTAGCATATGTTGGCGTTAGCTGCTCAATCAGCTGCTTATCCGCGTCCAAAACCCCCGGCACATCAGATAATAAAATAAGCTTGCCACCTACCAATTGCGCAATAACTTGCGCCGCTTGATCGGCATTAACGTTAAGTAGTTGACCTTGGCCATCATCGGCAATAGAAGCGATAAAAGGCGTGAAACCAGTCGCTAACAGCGTATTAATGAGTGAAGCATCACCAGTTTCGCAAGTCCCAACTTGGCCTAATCGTGGGTCGAGATAACTCGCTTTAACACTATTGCCATCACATAAACTCAAGCCAACGGCATTAACAGCCGCCAATTTCGCATTAGCGACTAATTGTTTATTTGCCGCGCCAGCTAAGGCGCCTGACACCAAACCAATTTGTGACTTTGGCGTGACTCTTAAACCATCCAGCTTTTGATTTTCCAATCCCACGGCATTAATCCATTCATCGACTAAACAGCCACCGCCGTGAACTAGAATTACCGCAATATCTTGCTTGGCCAATGTAGCAATAGTCTCGAATAACTTAGCTTTTTCAACCACGGAATCGAGTAGCGCTCCACCGACTTTGATCACCAAAGGTTGCATTTAAATCAAGCTCCCAAACCAAAGTGAATTTCTATACATTGTAGACCTTGTCCTGCCGCACCTTTGAGTAAATTATCAATAGCGCTAGCAACCACAATGTGGCCACTAGCTGGATCATATTTCCATGCAATGTCGCAAAATGGCGTATTGGCAACGTCATCAATCTTGGGCCAAACATTGCCGCGCAATCTGACGTGAGTTTCATCTTTATAGCAATCAAATGCAGCGGCTATATCGCGTTCTGTAACACCCACTTTTAACTTCGCCGTAATAGTTGCCAAAATTCCGCGCTTAAAATTGCCTAAATGCGGCGTAAAAATAACCTGAGCACCAAGTTGGGTTGCAATTTCCGGCTGATGACGATGACCTAACACCCCGTATGGCGTTAGGCTAACTTCACAAAAACTATTGGTCATAGTTGCTTTACGGCCTGCGCCAGTAACACCACTAACAGCGTTAATCACAGGCCATTGACGTTCATCTAAAAAGTTATTGCTTTGCAGTGGTTTTAACGCCAATAAAGACGCTGTTGGATAACAGCCGGGAACCGCGATTAATTTCGATGATTTAATGGCAGAGGCATTCCATTCTGCCAGACCATATTCTGCTTGTTGCAGTAAGTCAGGGAATTGATGTTCAAAACCATAATACTGGCTGATGTATTTATCCTCTTTAAAACGAAACGCGCCAGATAAATCAAACACACTAAGACCAGCATTTAATAACTGTGCTGCAATATCGTGGCTGACTTCGTGACTTGTCGCCAATACGACAGCATCATTATTTGCATAAATATCTTCAAATGCTTGTTGAGTTAACGCAGTAAGCGATTCACTAACGCAATGACTCAAGTGAGGATATAACTCATCGATGCGCTTGCCCTTATCCAAGCTATTCTCAGACACATAAAGGCCTGTGAGGTTTAACGACGGGTGTTCAGCAATAAGCTGACACATTTGGGCGCCTGTATAACCACTAGCACCAATAATTGCTATATTAATCATATTAATAGATTCACTTAAGTTCGAAATTTAGATTGTGTAAATACGGGGAGTCAGCAGAAAAGACCGACGAGAAAAACAAAGCTGCTTATCGTCGTCGGTTAAGGGTATACTTCATTTGAGAGATATATTGGTTCATTGCCAGTCTTTCATCGTTCATTAAGGCAATATTGCCAACACATTCAGTATAACCAAGCAAAATATTTATGCAACTTTACTGCATAAATATTTTTAGAGAAAAATCTAATGACTCATAACATTTTAATTATCGGCAGTGGATGGCTCGGATTACCATTAGCAAAAAGCCTGATAGAGCAAGGGCATAAAGTGACGGCAACGACGACCAATTGTGAAAAAATTGGTTCTTCACAAGTGCCTATGCAATTGCTTAACACCGACGATAACGAGAGTTTAGCCAGTATTGGTGATGATTTTGATGTCATGATTATTACAATCCCACCAAACCGCAAAGCACCGGAAAATTATTTGCCGCAGCTAACCACTCTGCAACAATTGGCAATGACAAAGGGCATAGCCAAAGTGCTGTTTACCAGCTCAACATCAGTGTGGGGAAATTATGAAGGTATTGTTGATGAAAATACGCCGCGTCAACCAGTGACTCAATCCGCGCAAGCAATGGTCAAGTTTGAAACGGCATTGCACCAAGAAAAAGCACTCAAGGCGACAACGATTCATCTTGCGGGGCTGATCGGTAATGACCGTAATCCAGGACGTTTTTTGGCGGGAAAAATCGATATCCCTAATCCAAATGCACCAGTAAATCTAGTCGCGAAAGAAGATGTAATTGGCATCATCAGTCAGATCATCAACCAAGCATGTTGGCAACAGAGCTTTATTGCTTGTGCGCCAACTCATCCTACTCGCCAAGAATTTTATACTGCCGCCGCACAAACCCTCGGATTAACGCCACCGCAGTTTTCAAACCAAGAGCAAGCAGCTAAAACCATAAACGGCCAGCAAAGTGCTGACCGTTTACAATATCATTACCAATATCCAGACTTACTGAAGTGGTTAACTAATCAATAATGGATTATCAGCTATTTCTTGATTGAGCATCGTTTTTAATAACGGCGCTTGTTCAAATAATTGCGAAGTTTGCTCAAGTACAAAGCCGTGCTCAGTTGGAGCAAGCTTCAATTGCTGACAGCGTTGGCCCTGATAACGACCTACGCAAATAACCGCAAGACGTAGGCACAACAAGAGTTTACTTGCCTCATCAAAGCTACAACAGCCTTGTATTTTTAGTAACTCAGCATCGATGTCGCCGCGATAATTTCCCACCAAGGCGACTAACAATAACCGTTGCTGTTTACTAAAGCCTGCAAGTGGCAAATGGGATAGTAAATAACAGGCATGTTTGGGTGCTTGTGCATAATCAACGCTAACACCAATTTCATGCAATAGTGCGCTGTATTTCAGCATGGGTAATAACGTATCAGCGAGCTCGATGTCGCTAGCAAATTTTAGTGCCACTTGTGCAACCTGCTGTGACTGTAACGAATTGAGCTGAAAACGCTGTGCGATCGATTGGTAACTAGCAAGACAAATATCGTCTTGTTGCTCACCGCCACTTAATTGATTAATAACCCCTTCGCGAAGCGCGCCGCCAGATGCCAGCATCGTTGAAATAGCCAGCTCTTCGAACAAGGCAATTAAGATGCACAAACCACTGACAAATACCACTCGGCGCTCAGGTTTAAGCCCTTCAATTAGCAGACTATCTTGTGAGCCACATTCAATACACTGGCTTTTCAACTGTTGTAGCTTTGCCAAGGTCACTTCTTCATTAAGTCCTTGTGCAACCAATACCTCTTGCACAGCTTGCACAGAGCCAGAAGCGCCTAGTGTCAGCTGCCACGAATGAGCGAGATAATCAGCTTGCACTGGCGCTAATACCTTTTTCGCACCAACTATGGCTGCATTAAAGTTGCTGTCTGTTAACAAGCCATCGCCAAAATAGCGTTCGAGCCAAGTTACGCAGCCCATATTCAAACTATTAAGGACAATTGGCGTAACGCCATCGCCTAAAATCAGTTCGGTACTGGCACCACCGATATCAATGATTAATCGCTTACCACAACCATTACTCGTCACCGCCATACCGTGATAAATCAATGCAGCTTCACGCTCACCACTAATGATGTTAATCGGCACACCCAAGAGTTCGTTACCACGAGCTGTAAATTCATCGGCATTCACTGCCAAACGCAAGGTCGCAGTCGCCACAACTTTAACTTGTGATAACTCGAGCTCAGATAAATGCTCGCCAAACCATGCCAAACATTCCCAGCCACGCTCCATCGCTTCAAGACTTAACACATTATTGTCGTCAAGCCCTGACGCCAAACGGACTTTGCGTTTTACTTTCGAAACGACACGAGGCTCTCCCGCAATCATTTCAACTATCTTCATGTGAAAACTATTTGAGCCTAAATCAATGACGGCGTATGTATTATTTAACACTGACAAGGAAAGTCCTTCTTATATTTTTCTTAGCGAAAAGGGCCGCATAACGACCCTTTTTAGTTACCTATCAACGATAATTAGCGATGACGATGTCTATCGTTACCGTGTTGTTTATTCGGTCCACTGTGTCGCTTGGTGTAACCTTTGTTGCCTTCATCCCGCGGTTTACGCGGAATGCGTTTTGGTGGCGCAATATCGGCTAATAGCGCATCTTGATCATATTTGCTCACTGGAATTTGATGAGCGATATACTCTTCAATTGCCGGTAAGTTTAGCGCAAATTGCTCACAAGCAAAGCTAATCGAATGACCTGTTGCCCCTGCACGGCCAGTACGACCAATACGGTGTACATAATCTTGTGCATCATCAGGTAAATCAAAGTTAAAGACGTAAGTTACATCAGAAATATGTAAACCACGTGCCGCAACATCTGTCGCAACAAGGATATCGATGTCACCTTTAGTGAACTGCTCTAGAATTTTTAAGCGTTTTTTCTGCGGCACATCACCAGTCAGCAAACCAGCGCGATGGCCATCGGCCACCAAGTAGCCCCAAACCTCTTCACACTTGTGCTTCATATTGGCAAAGACAATGGCTTTATCGGGCCACTCTTCTTCCATTAGCGTTAACAACAATGGGATCTTGTCTTCATTCGATGGATAGAAAAGTTCTTCTTGCACATTATTCGACGTTTTCTGAGCAGGTTCGATTTCTACATGCTCAGGATCGTTCATATTGTCATAAGCGAGTTCGCGTACTTTAAACGACAAAGTTGCTGAGAACAGCATATTGAGTCTAGCGCTGGCCTCTGGCATACGTCTGAAGATATAGCGAATGTCTTTAATGAAGCCCAAATCAAACATACGGTCGGCCTCATCAAGCACTGACGCTTGCACGTAGCGCAAATCGATATGACCTTGCTTCATAAAATCAATAAGACGACCTGTGGTGGCAATAACAATATCGGCACCTTTTTCTAATGATTCGATTTGCTTGTCATAACCATCACCACCGTATACCAAGGCCATTTTTAGCTTGGTCTTTTTAGTTAGCGGCTTAGCATCATTATAAATTTGCACCGCCAGCTCGCGAGTTGGCGCTAAAATCAAGGCACGGATCTGGCTCGGCTTGCGAGACTCATCTGCAGGATTTTTTAAAAGGTGATTGAAAGTGGCGACGAGGAAGGCAAGGGTTTTACCTGTACCAGTCTGGGCTTGCCCCGCGATATCCTTTCCTGTCATTAAAACCGGCAACGACTTGGCTTGAATTGGCGTACATTGCGTATAACCCACATCGTCAAGTGCAGCTTGTAGTGATTGCTCGAGATTAAACTCGGCAAACTTAGTTTCTGTTAAGTGTGTATTTTTCATGACGCTAGCATATCAGTTATGCTTGGCAAAAAAACGTCCTGATCGTAAAAAAATAACAATAGGGGTTGAAGTCTCAAATCAATACCCTCATATTTGCAGCTAAGGGGATTAACCCCATTTAAAAAAATTCTACGGAGAAAACCATGAGCGACACTATTATTCAGCTAACAGATGCTAATTTCGAGCAAGAAGTAATCAACGCAGATCGTCCTGTACTTGTTGATTTTTGGGCTGAGTGGTGCGGACCTTGTAAAATGATTGCGCCAATCCTTGAAGAAGTTGCAGCTGAATACGGCGAAAAAGTAACTATTGGTAAGCTAAACGTTGACCAAAATACAGAGACAGCGCCTAAATATGGTATCCGTGGTATTCCAACACTACTACTATTTAAAGACGGTAACGTTGTTGCAACTAAAGTTGGCGCGTTATCTAAAACTCAGCTAACTGAGTTCATCGACAGCAACAGCTAAACAGCATCGCATCACAATAATGCGTGTAACCCCCAACAAAAGGCGTATTTTTAACTAAATATGCCTTTTGTGCTTTACCCTACTTAGTTTTAGTGCTAATTTATTGAGCGATTTATTATCGCACCTGTCGAAAAATCCCTATTTTTACGCACTTTATATTTCAACTAACACAAACAAAGTTTAACGACTTACTACTACAGACCCCTCAACTATGAATCTTACTGAATTAAAGCAAAAGTCAATTCCTGAGCTTTTCGAAATCGCACAATCTATGGGCATCGATCACATCGCCCGTGCACGTAAACAAGACATCATTTTTGCCATCTTAAAATCTCACGCCAAAGGCGGTGAAGACATCTTTGGTGACGGTGTTCTAGAAATTCTACAAGATGGCTTTGGCTTCTTGCGTAGCGCAGACGCTTCATACTTAGCAGGTCCTGACGACATTTACGTTTCTCCGAGTCAAATTCGTCGCTTTAGCTTGCGTACTGGTGACACCATCTCTGGTAAAATCCGTCCGCCAAAAGACGGTGAGCGTTACTTTGCCCTATTGAAAGTTAAAGAAGTTAACTTCGACACCCCAGAAAATTCTCGCAACAAAATCTTATTCGAAAACTTAACGGCTGTTCACCCATCTGAGCGTTTCCGCCTAGAGCGCGGTAACGGCAGTACCGAAGATTTAACAGCGCGTATTATCGATTTAGCAGCGCCAATCGGTAAAGGTCAACGTGGCCTTATCGTAGCTCCGCCAAAAGCGGGTAAAACAATGTTGCTACAATCGATTGCTCAATCGATTGCGACTAACAACCCAGAAGCTCACCTAATGGTTCTACTGATTGATGAGCGTCCAGAGGAAGTTACCGAGATGCGCCGCTTAGTAAATGGCGAAGTAGTTGCATCGACGTTCGACGAGCCAGCAAGCCGTCACGTACAGGTAGCTGAAATGGTTATCGAAAAAGCGAAAAGCATCGCCGAGCACAAGAAAGACGTGGTTATCTTATTAGACTCTATTACTCGTCTAGCCCGCGCATACAACACAGTAATTCCATCATCAGGCAAAGTATTAACTGGTGGTGTTGACGCTAACGCACTTCACCGTCCTAAGCGTTTCTTCGGTGCAGCACGTAACATCGAAGAAGGCGGCAGCTTAACTATCATCGCGACAGCACTTGTTGATACAGGTTCTAAGATGGATGAAGTTATCTACGAAGAGTTTAAAGGTACAGGTAACATGGAACTGCACCTAAGCCGTAAGATTTCTGAAAAACGCGTTTACCCAGCCATCGATATCACTCGCTCTGGTACTCGTCGTGAAGAACTACTTACAGGCTCAGCAGAACTTCAGAAGAACTGGATCCTACGTAAGATTGTTCATCCTATGGGTGAAGTTGATGCGGCAGAGTTCTTAATCGACCGTCTAGCCATGACTAAGACCAACGATGAATTCTTCGATTCGATGAAACAGGCTAAGCCTAAGAAATAATTCATCGCACATCATCAAATGAGAAAGGCCGAGATATAATATCTCGGCCTTTTTGTTATCAACTAGATTCTTTTGGCACAAATCCCGCTTATAAAACTCAACTCTTTCTATCGACGAGAATTTATATGCGTCTAGCAATTGCTTTTATTGTCACTCTACTAATAGTGCCTCTAGTTCAAGCCAACACAATAAAGCGTAATAAATCAAACAGCTACCAACAGGCTGCGTCCGCAAATGCGATCAAGCCGCAGACAAAACCAAAGCTGGTAAAGAAAAAGATTAACAACCTTAATCCCATCATAGTGCCCAAAAAGCCTAACTTAAACGGCAACTATTCGCAGCAGCTTGCCTACAAAAGTAGCCAGAAAAAAGTTAAGACGCGTCAGACCGATGCTCAATAGCCACCGAGTTGATGCAATAACGCAAGCCTGTTGGCGTGGGGCCATCTGGAAATACGTGACCTAAATGAGCGTCGCAGTTAGCGCAACACACTTCGACTCGCTCCATACCATGACTGGTATCGCGCACTAAGGTTACTTGGTCTTTAGCCACTACATCATCAAAACTCGGCCAACCACAGCCACTATCAAACTGCGCGCTTGCTTCAAATAATAAATTGCCACAGCAAATACAGTTAAATTGCCCTTGCTCTTGTTTTACCAACCACTTGCCAGTAAAAGGTCGTTCAGTCCCCTTTTCTCGGCAAACGTAATATTGCTCATCAGTTAATTTTTCGCGCCAGTATGCGTTATCTTTCATAATTTCTACTTAAGGCTAATTGCCCGCACTCCTAATTTTGCTCTAGTGTAAGCGATAGAATTAAATCGAATGTATTATTTTAATTACACTCGTAAAAATTTGTTGACTTGCCCAGTCGACACGGGTTAAAAATATACCACTTTAAAACAGTTTCATTACGAGTGATTAACACTCGGAGAAAATAAGCTTGAATATTCACACTCGCGCACTAAACATTCTTCTGCTCCTGCTGGTTAACTCCGCGGGCTCTTAGTGCATTAGTGAAATAAAGCTTACCACTAGAAACCCGCTCAACAAGCGGGTTTTTTTGTATTTAACCAAAAGGAAATCGACATGTCAGATCAAGTTATCATCTTCGACACCACTTTGCGCGACGGTGAACAAGCATTATCAGCTAGCTTAACAGTAAAAGAAAAGCTGCAGATCGCACTGGCACTCGAGCGCCTAGGCGTCGATGTGATGGAAGTCGGTTTCCCTGTATCATCGCCAGGTGACTTCGAGTCGGTACAAACCATTGCCAAGACCGTTAAAAACAGCGTCTGTGCGGGTTTATCACGCGCCGTTAAGGCAGATATCGATGCCTGTGCCAATGCGTTAAAAGTCGCAGAACAGTTTCGTATTCACACCTTCATTTCAACTTCTAGCATTCACGTTGAAAGCAAGTTAAAAAAATCCTTCGACGACGTATTAGAAATGGCCGTTGGCGCGGTTAAATACGCCCGTAACTTTACCGATGACGTCGAGTTTTCATGTGAAGACGCAGGCCGTACACCAATTGATAACCTATGTCGCATGGTGGAAGCAGCCATTAAGGCTGGCGCTAATACCATTAATATTCCTGATACTGTTGGTTACACGGTACCAAGCGAATTTGGCGGTATTATCAGAACCTTATACGAGCGCGTGCCTAACATCGACCAAGCGATTATTTCAGTACATTGTCATAATGATTTAGGCATGTCAGTCGCCAACTCTATCAGCGCCGTTGAAGCGGGTGCTCGTCAGGTAGAATGTACCATCAATGGTATAGGTGAGCGCGCCGGTAATGCTTCGCTTGAAGAAATCGCCATGATCTTAAACCTACGCAAAGACATTCTTGGCGTTAACACCAATATCAATACCACAGAGATTTACCGCACCTCTCAGTTAGTGAGTAACCTTTGTAATATGGTGGTGCAGCCAAACAAAGCTATTGTCGGTAGC
This sequence comes from Psychrobium sp., assembly GCA_049607155.1. Taxonomy (GTDB): domain Bacteria; phylum Pseudomonadota; class Gammaproteobacteria; order Enterobacterales; family Psychrobiaceae; genus Psychrobium. The sequence goes on along the minus strand of JBMYWG010000013.1, from coordinate 50,229 downwards.
AACGCCTTCTCTCATTCATCTGGTATCCACCAAGACGGTATGCTTAAGTCACAAAATACTTATGAAATCATGACTGCAGCGTCAATTGGTCAACCTGAAAAAGCGTTAAACATGACATCGCGCTCTGGTCGTCACGTGATTAAGCACCGCATGAACGAATTAGGTTATCAAGATGACGAGTTTAACTTGGATGACCTCTACGAATCATTTTTAAAACTCGCAGACAAGAAAGGTCAGGTATTCGATTACGACTTAGAAGCTTTGTTGTTCTTCAATCAGCAAAAAGACGATAACGACTACTACAAACTAGCGTATCTAAGCGCCCATTCTGGCTCAGGCATGATGTCGACAGCCAGTGTCAAATTACTTATCAATGACAAAGAGTTTATCGAAGCAGCAACGGGTAATGGTCCAGTAGAAGCGGCCTTTAATGCCATTAACCAAATCACCAACGTCAAAATCGAGATGATTGATTATTCACTTAAGGCAAAAGGTGAAGGTGAAAACGCCTTAGGGCAAGTAGATATCGTTGCCGCCTACAACGGCCAAAACTTCCATGGCATGGGCTTAGCAACCGATGTGGTTCACGCCTCGGTGCGCGCTATGTTACACGTATTAAATCTAGTACATCGCGCCGATTTAGTGGCAGACAAACGACAAGAATTTAAGCAGCAAATCGCTGGTGTTTAAGACAATTTATAAATTTAAAATAACAAGGTAGAGCAATAGGAATGAGTAACAAAGAATACAAGATCGCGGTTTTAGCCGGCGATGGCATCGGCCCCGAAGTGATGGAGCAAGCTAAAAAAGTTTTGGCGGCGGTGCAACAAAAATTTGGTTTCACCCTGAATTACAACGAATTACCAGTTGGTGGCTATGCTATCGATACCTGCGGTGAGCCATTACCGCCTCATACTTTAAAAGGCTGTGAAGAATCAGATGCTATTTTATTTGGCTCTGTTGGTGGCCCGAAATGGGAAAACCTACCACCAGATGAGCAGCCAGAGCGCGGTGCATTATTACCATTACGCGGCCACTTCAAACTATTCTGTAACCTACGTCCCGCTCGAATCTACAGCCAACTAGCAGCGCTATCGCCACTGCGCGCCGATATTTCAGCCCGTGGTTTTGACATTCTTTGTGTGCGTGAACTCACTGGCGGCATCTACTTTGGCAAGCCTAAAGGCCGTGAAGGTGAAGGAGAAAACGTTGCCGCCTATGACACCATGCGTTACTCACGCCAAGAGATTTTACGCATCGCTAAAATCGCCTTTGAGTCAGCTAAAACACGTCGTAAGAAAGTGACCTCAGTTGATAAAGCTAACGTGTTAGCTTGTTCTGTATTGTGGCGTGAAGTGGTGGAAGAAGTTGCTAAAGACTATCCAGAAATCGAATTAGAGCATGTCTATATCGATAATGCGGCGATGCAAATGATCCGTGACCCATCACAATTTGACGTTCTACTTTGCTCAAACTTAATGGGTGACATTCTATCTGACGAATGTGCAATGATTACAGGCTCGATGGGTTTATTACCATCAGCTAGCACCAACGAAGATGGTTTTGGTATGTACGAACCAGCAGGCGGCAGCGCGCCAGATATTGCAGGCCAAAACATTGCCAACCCTATCGCGCAAATCTTATCAGCTGCAATGTTATTGCGCTTTAGCCTCGGTGAAGAAGCCGCCGCTAGCGCCATCGAAGCAGCGATTATCGATGCTTTAGATAACAACTACCTAACTCGTGAACTTGCTAGCGATCCAGCACAGGCTAAGTCCACCCAGGACATGGGTGACTTTATCGCGCAATCAATTTTGGAGAACAACTAATGGCTAGCACGCTATACGACAAAATCTGGGCCGATCATATTGTTCGCCAAGAGCCTAACGAAACGCCGTTAATTTATATCGACCGCCATTTAGTACATGAGGTGACTTCACCACAGGCCTTCTCAGGCTTAACAGCCCACGAAAGACCGCTACGTCACGTAGGTAAAACCTTTGCTACTATGGATCACAACACGTCAACGAAATCGCGCTCACTAGATGCTTGTAGCGATCAAGCGCGCATTCAGATTCAAACCTTAACGGATAACTGCGATAAATACGGCGTGCAACTGTATGACATTCACAATATCAACCAAGGTATTGTTCACGTCATGGGGCCAGAGCAAGGCATGACATTGCCGGGCACGACTATCGTTTGTGGTGATTCACACACCGCTACTCACGGCGCATTCGGCGCATTGGCTTTTGGTATCGGCACCTCTGAAGTTGAGCACGTGATGGCCACTCAAACGCTTAAGCAAAACAAAGCCAAGTCAATGAAGGTAGAGATTACTGGCACCATTAACGAAGGCATTAGCGCGAAAGACATTATTCTAGCCATTATCGGCAAAACAGGTGCAGCTGGCGGCACTGGTTACATCATCGAATATTGCGGCACGGCCATTGAGCAATTATCAATGGAAGCGCGCATGACCATCTGTAACATGAGTATCGAATGTGGTGCCAAGGCAGGTATGGTAGCGCCAGATCAAATCACCTTCGACTACTTGGAAGGTCGTCCACATGCGCCTAAAGGAGAAGATTGGGAAGATGCCGTTGCTTATTGGAAAACCTTAAAATCTGACGATGGTGCCGAATTTGACGCAGTAGTGACTTTACGCGGTGAAGATATTGCGCCGCAACTTACTTGGGGTACTAACCCGGGACAGGTTGTCGCTATTGATGAAGTGGTTCCTTCACCTGATAGTTTTAGCGATGCTGTTGAATCAGACAGCGCGCAGCAAGCCCTTGATTACATGGCGCTAGAAGCTGGTCAATCACTAACAGATGTTAGTGTCGATAAGGTATTTATTGGCTCTTGTACTAACAGCCGCATCGAAGATTTGCGCGCCGCTGCTAAGATTGCCGACGGCAAAAAAGTCGCTGACAACGTAGTTGCTATCGTCGTGCCTGGTTCTGGCCTTGTCAAAGCGCAGGCTGAGAAAGAAGGATTAGATAAAATTTTCCTCGACGCAGGTTTTGAATGGCGTTTACCGGGTTGTTCGATGTGTCTGGCGATGAATGACGATCGCCTAGAGCCATACGAGCGCTGTGCGTCAACCAGTAACCGCAACTTCGTCGGTCGCCAAGGTCGCTTGAGTCGCACTCACTTAGTGAGCCCAGCGATGGCCGCAGCCGCAGCTTGCGCTGGTCACTTTGTCGATATCCGCAATCAGTAAGGAATAATCATGAAAGAATTTACGCAACATACTGGCATTGTTATTCCATTGGATATTGCCAACATCGATACTGACCAAATTATTCCAAAGCAGTTTCTATCGAAAGTAACTCGCGAAGGTTTTGGCCAACATCTATTTCACGACTGGCGCTACCTAGACGAAGCGGGTAATGAGTCAAACCCTGAGTTCAATCTCAACAAACCCCAATACCAAGGTGGCAGCATCTTGTTGACGCGTGAAAACTTTGGCTGTGGCTCGAGCCGCGAGCACGCGCCATGGGCGTTAGATGATTTTGGTTTCCGCGTGGTTATCGCTTCAAGCTTTGCCGATATCTTCTATGGCAATGCCATTAACAACGGCATGGTGCCGGTGAAGTTAACCGAAGCCGAAATTGAATCATTATTCCAACAAATGGGTGATGGTGTTGAACTAACGGTAGATCTAGAAGCGCAGCAAGTTATTGCGCCAAACGGTGAGCGTTATGAGTTTCACATCAGTGATTTTCAGCGTGAGTGCTTACTTAAAGGACTAGACTCTATCGGTTGGACGCTGCAGCATCTCAAGCAAATTGAAGAATACGAAACCAGCATTCCAGCTTGGCGTCGTTAGTTTCCTAAAAATAGGGAATGGCTTAATTAAATGGCCATTCCCTGCTCTATAAATTTCACTACACCGTCACGATCAGTATAACCACCTAAGAAGTCACCTTGCGCACGACGACAGCCCATTTCCTGCAATTGTAAGACCTGCGAAAATTCATTCACACCAACAGCCGTCGCCTCTAAATTTAGCGACGAAGCCATAGAAACTATGCCTTCGACTAAACTTGCCGTACTGGCATCTTCATCAATGTGAGAGATATAGTCCTCGGTTAATTTAATACCGCGAAATGGAAAGTTTCTTAAATCTGAGATATAAGCGCCGCGATCGCCAAATTTGTCGTATTCCAAGGTGAAACCCAGTAATGACAGCTGCTGTAATATTTCGTCGAGTTTGAGCCACTGCGTCGCGATATAGCTCAATGGCAATTCCAATGATAAGCGGTGATTATCGACATTATAACGTCCTAGTATGTCAGTAAACTTGTCGGCGATTTGATTGTCACGCAACTGACCGTGTGACAAATTGACCGAAAGCATCATCGGCTTTATCTGAAGCTGCTGCCAGAAATTCGCATCGATACACACTTGTTCTAACACCAACAAACCAAGCTCTTGCGCACAGCCTGACGCCTCAGCCACCGCATAAACATCATCGTTTTTTATAGTGCCAAATTGCGGATGTTGCCACTGAATTTTAGCTTCTAAGCCGTAGAGCAAGTCATCTTCTAAATTGATAATTGGCTGGTAAACAAGGTTAAACGCCTTGTTTTGAATCATTTGATCGATTTCGCGACGCATTTGGAAATGCATTAACGCATTTTCATTTTGTCCTTGTGAGAAACAGCCGATTGGCGCGCCTGTTGACCATGCTTTAATAATCGACGCTTCTGCGTTTTTAAGTAATGATTCGCAATCGAGCCCTTGCTCTGGGTAATAAGACACCCCTTGGCGAATATCGAACTTAAAGCTGTTATCACCAACAGAAATAGCCTGTTGATTAACGCGATCAATTTTCGCCGAAACGACATCAAGTGATTCAACATTAGGCAAGTCAGGCAAGAAAATCGCTAAGCGCTCATTAGACATTCGCGCCACCGCATCTTCCGAGCGTAATGCCCGTTGCAGGTTATTACAATAAATAAGCAGCACGCTATCGGCTAACTCACCACCATATTGTTTAGCTAAATCGTTAATTTGAGTAATATCTAAGTACACCACCGCCACTATTAATTTACGGCGTCTAGCACGACCTATCATGCCTTCTAAGCGATCTTTGGCGAGAATACTGTTAGCCAAGCCAGTTTTAACGTCGTAGTTGGCGAGATAAGTGCCGGACTTCTGCATTTCTTTTTGCAGTGTAATATCGTGGCTTAAGCCAACAAAACACTCGATATTACCTTCGCGGTCCACCAACGGCTTAATGGTTAAATCACTCCAGTAACTAGCGCCAGATTGACGTTGGTGTTTGAGTACACCGCGCCAAGTATCTTTGTTCTTTATAGTGCGCCACAGGTTTTGGATAACATCTTCGTTGCTATCATCACCTTTTAAAATAGAAAAACTCTCACCAATAATGCTATCGCGACGATAACCCGTCTGGTGCTCAAACATCGTATTTACATAGACGATAAAACCATCTTTATCGGTGATAAATACCGCGTGATTACCCGCATTATTTGCTGCTTCATAGGCCCGAGAAATCAATCCTTGCTCGTCTTCGGTTTCTGACTTTAATTCTAATAACAAGCCCAACACATAACCTTTGTCGTTACGTAATGGCTGTTGTTTAAGTTTGAAGGTTTGAGAAGGAGAATTTAATGACACTTTGTGCTGTGAGTTTTCAGACGTAGAAATCAAGGTACTCACTTGTTGGGGTAATACTAATTTTGCACGCTGGCCTATTACCTGATTGCGATCGAGGTGCAACAAATCGCACATTGGCTGATTGATTTGGCTGATAACGCCAAAGCTATCCATCATCAACAGCGCATAATCTTTGGTTTCAAACAATGCATCGGTTAATTCTCTACTGGCGCTAAACTGCTGCGCCATATCCTCATGGCCCAAATCTTTGATGAATTGAATTAACCAAGTGACCTGACCGCGATAATCAATACGATTGAGTTGGACATTAATATGCTCCGTCGTACCACTCTCTGTTAAAACTGGCACCGATAAAACGCTGCCTTCGTTACCCACCTGATCAAACAACGCCACTAACGGCGCATTTGGCAAGTTAATAATCTGCGACAATAAAGGCAATGAAGCTAAATCTACATAAGAGAACGATTTTTCAGCGGCGTGATTTTGTTTGAGAATAGTCAAAGAAGCAGGATCAACAACCAATTGCGGCAGCACCGAGTGATCGAAAAATGCATTGTGTTGTCTATTACTGTCGAGCTCTTTTGTAACGCTGCGCAGTAAAATCCAAGCTTGATTGTTGATAAGGATTTGTTCAAACATAAGCAAAAACAAGGTATTTGGATGGTTACCTTGGGAAAATGAAAAATTAACTTCAATCGTTTGTGACTGGCCACTGGACATTAAAGCGAGTAGGTATTCGCTATCGGTAGCATCGATAAACTCACCAAGTCCGCGACCAATGACATCATTTGTCGAACCATTCAAAATTGCCGAAAAGGATTCTGATGCGTGATGAATAGCGAGTTTGCTGTCTAATACAGCTTCGTTCAACGACAACAATTGTTTCAATACGTCAGTGTCACCGCCCGCTCCCAATGGCAGTTCATTCAAAATATTTTCATTCATTATTTAGGCAATTTCCAAACTAGCTACAGCGTTATAAGTTTGCATCCATAGACAGGGTTGAGTGGTAATTGCTACCATATTCCACTCATCATTCACGTGTTAAGCCGTCCATGCCAGCAAATAAATTTTCCTTTAAAATTAACTCTACAGTAGCGCAAGCACAGGTGCAACTGAACATTGAAACAATCAAACCCAATGTCGATTGGGACAATTTTTTGTCATTTTCTCAATGGCTTATTCAAACTATCGATGGACAATTCAACAGCCATGATTTAGGCGCAGATCTCCACAAAGTTTCTTTCGAATTCGAAGGAACACGTCTGTTTATCACCTTTGAAGAAAACAGTAATAGTATTTGGATAGAGCTCGATAACAACGATGACACCGAAGTATTAACTTTTATTGGCCAATTATTACAAACTTATGCCTAACCAAACTGTGGCGGACTACGCCAACCTCACACCAGATTTTATGCTCGACGCTATTGAATCTATCGGCATCTATCCTACTTCTGGATTAATGGCGCTCAATAGCTACGAAAATAGAGTGTATCAATTTACCGCCGATGACGAGCTCCGATATGTCGTAAAATTCTATCGCCCTGCGCGCTGGACAACCGAGCAAATTATCGAAGAGCATCAATTTAGCATTAAATTGGCTCAGGCAGAGATCCCTGTTATTCCACCGCTTGTGTTAGATGGAAGAACACTTCAGCAATACAACGGCTTTCTATTCGCGCTCTTTGAATGTCGCGGCGGACGTCAGTTTGAAGTAGACAACCTTGATCACCTAGAGTGGGTTGGCCGCTTTATGGGGCGCATTCACAAAGTTGGTCAAGCCAAGAAGTTTACACATCGCCTAACACTCAACAGCGATAACTACTTAGTAAAACCGCAGCAATTCTTACTGCAATATGCTGAAGTACCGGATTATTTGCGCCAAGCCTTTGATACCGCATTGACTATGCTGGTGGAACTTACTCAACAACAGTTATCAGACATTGGTACAGTGGTGCAACAGCGCCTATTTGGCGACTGTCATCCCGGTAATATTTTATGGACAGACGATGGCCCACATTTTGTTGATCTTGACGACAGCGTCAATGGCCCAGCAATTCAAGATTTATGGATGATGCTTAGCGGCGATCGCAACGCGCAAATGATGCAGTTAGAGGTGTTGTTAGAAGGCTATGGCGAGTTTTGCGAGTTTGATACCAATGAGCTCAAGCTTATAGAACCATTGCGGGCGATGAGAATGGTTAACTACATGTACTGGCTGGCGAAACGTTGGGACGATCCTGCATTTCCCCACAACTTCCCATGGTTTAACACCCCGCAATATTGGGAACAGCAAGTATTAGCCATCAAAGAACAAATAGCGCAGTTGCAAGAGCCACCGCTGACACTGCCTAGTTTTAACTTCTAGCCGTTAACCGTGCTCAAAAGATGGAACTAAAACCTAGTTTGTTAATCTTTGATACATAACTTATCACTAACATCAGTGGTAATTTATTGGGTAAGTGATAACCTATCGCAAAAATTTTTAGGAATTAAATACAATGAAAAAATTCGCTCTATTATGTTTTACCTTTGTCATGAGCACCTTTGCTCACGCAGCTGACTTTAAAGAAGGCACTGATTATTTTGTAGTAAGTAAGGTTGCTTCTAAAAAGCCAGAAGTTGTCGAATACTTTTCATTTTTATGTCCAGCCTGTTACCGCTTTGAACCTTTAGTAGATAACCTGAAGAAAACGCTACCAACAGACGTTGATTTTCGTAAGAACCACACCGAAACTCTTGGCGGCAACGTAGGTGTTGTGATGGCTAAAGCCTATGGTTTATCAAAACTATTGAAAAACGAAGACGTAATGGTGCCAAAAATCTTCCAAGCTGTGCACGTTACGCGTATGCCAATCGCTTCAATGGACGACATCAAGCCACTATTCATGGATGCAGGTGTTAGCGAGAAGAAATTCAACTCAGGCGCTAAGAGCTTTAAATTAAAACGTGTTGCTCAGCAAATGCGTCAAAACACTAAACAATTCCGCATTACTGGTGTACCTACATTTATCATCAACGGTAAATACCAAGTAAATAACAAAGCTATCGATAGCGAGCAAAAGTTCAACGAGCTGGTTAATTTCCTAGTTCAGAAGAAAGACTAAATTTCTCGTCACACATAAAAAACGCTCCATTACGGAGCGTTTTTTTTCATCTCATCTAATCGGTCCTGTTTCGCTTGCCACTTGCCATTGAGCCACTGCTGAAACCGCGACTTATACTGTTTGTCATTCTGATAATCACCAATTAATTCAGGAGCAATATCAGATAGCTCGATATTGATATCGACTTGTTTCACTCGCCCGCACACAAAGTCCCAAAACGAAGGAATGCCATGGGGATAAGAAATAGTAACGTCCACCAGCTGATTTAAGCGTCCAGACATTGCATCCAGCGCGAAGGCCATACCACCTGCTTTAGGTCGTAACAACGATGGAAATGGCTTACCTTGTTGCTCGCTCTTCTCATCCGTAAAGCGGGTGCCTTCAACAAAGTTCACCACACTAACTGGTTTAAGCTGAAATTTTTCACACGAGCGCTTTGTCGCTTCTACGTCTTTACCACGCAAATGAGGATTCTTTAAGAGAAACGAGCGGCTATAGCGCTTCATAAATGGAAAATCTAACGCCCACCATGCTAAACCGATCACTGGTACAAAAATGAGTTGTTGTTTTAAGAAAAACTTTAAGAAAGGAACCTTACCGTCAAGCACGCGCTGCAATACTAAAATATCAACCCACGATTGATGATTGGCTATCACCATATACCACTCTTTGGTCGATAACTGAGGCAGTAAATTAGTGTTCATCTTAGTACGACTAAACAGCAATTGGTTAAAGCTGTTCACTTTAATCCAACCGCTGGCACAGCCGTCAATCAAATAACTAAGCAGTTGCTGCAGTGGCTTAAGAGGAATGAGTTTTAACAGTCCTAAGATAAAAATAGGGACAAACCAAAAAACAGTGTTAACCACATAACCGAGCCCGGACAGGACTCCATTGATAAACGACATATTAGCTCCTTAATTGAAGATGGCTAATATACCGATTCACCTGTAATCAAACAACTGTTTATTCCTGCAAAGATTCAGTGAAAAAGTCGATAAAACAACGCACCTTGGCCGACATATATTTACGGCTTGGATACACCAGAAAACAATCTATTTTATAGTTTTCATAATCGGGAAATACTTCTACTAAGCGACCACTTGCTAGCTCTTCGGTAACATTGATTATCGGCAAACGAGTAATGCCCAAGCCAGCTAAACAAAAAGTCGTTTTCATCTCCGACAAGTTAGACAAAATGCGGGGTTCTAACTTAACAACGATTTTCTCTCCATCGAGCCCAACATAGTCCCACACCTTTGGCTGTGGCGCGTTCTTATAACCGATAATTTCGTGATCGACTAATTCGCTAGGGTGCTTGGGCATCCCTCTGCGCTTGATATACTCAGGCGACGCGATAGTAATATCGGTAGAGCTCATCACTCGCTTACAAATCAAATTAGAATCTTCGAGGCTACCAGAAGCGCGAATCACCAAGTCATAACCATCTTCAATCACATCAACCTTGGTATCAGACAATTCGATATCTAAATTAACTTGCGGGTACTTCAGCAAAAACTGAGTAAAGATCGGACCGAATTTCGACGCCCCAAAACTCACTGGACAGCTAATCTTTAATGTTCCTTGCGGCTCTTTCTTTGCGCCATCTAATGCTTGCTCGACATCAGATAAATCTTCCAGCACACGTAAACACTGCTGATAATAAAGTTCACCTTCTGGCGTAAGTTTTAAGGTGCGAGTGGTGCGATTGAGTAAACGAACTCCCAACCGCGATTCCAGTTTATTGACTTCCTTACTGATGTAAGACTTCGAATGTCCCGTCTTATCAGCCGTTTTGGTAAAACTGCCATTGCTAACGACTTGCGAAAAAATCACCACGCCATCGAGCATCTTACTATCAGTAATCATCAAACCACCTATTGAATTTCTGCGGCAACAACCGAGATTTCAACTAGCAGCGCTTCACGTGCCATACTCGCTTGTACACAAGCTCGTGCTGGTGCAGAACCTTCTGGTACCCACGCGTCCCACACGTCGTTCATTGCGGCGAAATCTTTCATATCTTTGATATAAATAGTGGCAGATAAAATATGGTGACGGTCACTGCCCGCTTTAAATAACAGTTCATCGACCTTGTCTAACATGGTTTGCGTTTGATGAGTAATATCTTGGGTGGCATCGGCACAGACTTGGCCGCATAAATAGATGGTACCGTTGTGTTTAACAATACGGCTCATGCGTTGTTTGGTTTCAATACGCTCAATCATAATTGGTCCTAATAAGTTAGATTAAGCTTAGTGTAACAATAAATAGCGTTTTAATGCCGCAGATTATTTAACAGTTTATCCATTGCTCGATAACCTAAGGCTTCAGCAATATGCTGCCGATTAACCACTTCACTGCCGGCAAGATCGGCAATGGTGCGCGCCACTTTTAAAATTCGGTGATAAGCACGCATCGACAAATGAAGCTTTTCAATCGCCGATTCCAAAAACGCATTGTCAGAAGCCGACAAACCACAATACTTTGATAACAGCTTGCCACTAAGATGGGCATTAGCGCACTGCTGTCGCTGCTGCATAATAGTACGCGCTCGATTAACTCGCTCTCTCACCACATCGCTAGACTCACCGCGTTCTCCTTGCGACATTGCTCCCTGCGGCAATCTAGGCACATCAATGGTTAAATCAAAGCGATCGAGAAATGGCCCTGATACTTTAGATAAGTACTTAAGGATCTGATCTGGCGTACTACGACTATGCTCACCGACCTCACCGCAAGGGCTAGGATTTAGCGCCCCCACCAATTGAAAATTGGCGGGAAAAGTCACTTTACCCGCTGCCCGAGAAATAGAAATATTACCAGACTCCATTGGCTCACGCAGCGAATCGAGCACTTTGCGTTCGAACTCCGTCATTTCATCTAAAAACAACACTCCGCGATGCGCCAATGAAATATCACCAGGACGCGGATTACTGCCGCCACCTACTAGTGCAACTGACGAACTCGAATGGTGTGGTGCTCTATAGGGTGGCGTACGCCAATCTTGAATGGAAACCGTCATGCCACAAGTGGAATGCACTGCCGCAACTTCTAACGCTTCGGTCATGGTTAATTGCGGTAAAATCGTCGGCAAGCGGCTCGCCAACATGGTTTTGCCAGTACCAGGGGGCCCAACAAAAAGCAGATTATGACCGCCAGCCGCCGCTATTTCTAGCGCGCGCTTAGCAAATGATTGCCCCACAACATCTTGTAAATCTAATGACTCCTGCACAGCTTGCTCAGTCATTGGCTGCGGAATGTCTAGCGCGTGCTGACCATGTAAAAAGGCTGTTACCTCCAAAAGCTGACCGGCAATTTTATTGTCGGGATTCTCCAGTAACGCCAACTCATGTTGATTTTGCGCAGCCGCAATAACCAAGCGATTCACTTTATTAGCAGCCAGCGCGGCAGGTAAAATACCAAGCACACGTCGCATTGCTCCTGAAAGTGCGAGTTCGCCATAAAATTCATAGTTTGCAATATGCTGCGACGGTACCTGCTCACTGGCTGCCAAAATACCTATAGCAATGGCCAAATCAAATCTGCCCCCCTCTTTGGGCAAATCCGCAGGGGCGAGATTTACGGTTATCCGTTTATCAGGAAACTCGAATCCAGCATTAATTAACGCGCTGCGCACCCGATCGCGGGATTCACGCACCGACGCCTCCGGAAGTCCGACGATAGAAAATGCAGGCAATCCATTACTTAAATGAACTTCGACATTGACTAATGGCGCTTCAACCCCCACCTTGGCACGACTATAAACAACGGCTAGCGACATCTTTGACCATCCTTTGTTACCTGATAAGTAACAAGAATAGAACATCAGCCATGCTTTCGCCCTTTTTGTAATAGCTCATAATCAAAATAAATAACATTAATACCAAGGTATAAATACTCGCTATACTCTTGTTTAATAACAATTCATTTTCAAATAATGGCTCAGCAACGCATTGTGTTAAAAAATAGTTGCGGTTGGGCGGTTGTGTTTACAAATCCTCCGTGATACAACTTGTCAACACTTAACCTTGTAACAAGCCAACAGTTGGCCGTAAGAGAAAGTTTACAAATGCGCTTATTAAGCAAACTAGTCCTGATTATTAACATTATCGTCGTGGTGATTAAGCCACAGCGTCGGGGTGCTAGTGCTTAAACAAAGCAGAGCAAATTTCATAAAACCCCCGATGCGAAAGTTTCGGGGGTTTTTTTATATCAATAGCAACGGATGACATAAGATGCGCGGTGCGGATTTATTAGTTAGTTATTTAAAACAAGAAGGGGTAAACACCGTATTCGGTTATCCCGGCGGCGCTATTATGCCCGTTTACGATGCACTCTATGACGGCGGAGTAAAACACGTATTATGTCGCCACGAACAAGGTGCAGCCTTCGCAGCCGTCGGTTATGCTCGCGCCAGCGGTAAAGTTGGTGTCTGTATCGCAACGTCTGGGCCAGGGGCCACCAACCTTATCACTGGCCTTGCAGATGCTTACATGGACTCAGTGCCAATCGTTGCCATCACAGGTCAGGTAACCAGCGCAGTGATTGGTACCGACGCTTTCCAAGAAATGGATGTACTAGGTTTATCGCTTGCTTGTACTAAACACAGCTTTATGGTGCAGAACAAAGATGAACTCGCTGATGTGCTACAACAAGCCTTCACTGTTGCAAAATCAGGTCGTCCTGGCCCCGTTCTTGTTGATATTCCGAAAGATATTCAATTAGCAGACGTGGAAGCCGTACTGGGTAAATCACAAAAAGATCCAATCGTTGAATATGACAGCGAGCGCCTTGCCGCTGCAAAGCAATTACTCGCCAGCGCCAAGCAGCCGATTCTTTACGTTGGTGGCGGTGTCGGAATGGCCAATGCCGTTGACCAGTTACAAAGTTTTGTTGATGCAACAGGTATTCCGTCGGTAACCACTCTCAAAGGTATCGGCGCTATACCTAGCACCAAGCCATATCATTTAGGCATGCTGGGAATGCACGGCACTAAAGCGGCCAATTTGTGTGTTCACGATTGCGATTTACTCGTTGTTATTGGCGCACGCTTTGACGATCGAGTAACAGGTCGTCTTGAGAGCTTTGCTTCCAATGCCCGCGTGTTACACATCGACATCGATCCAGCTGAAATCAACAAACTGCGCCAATCTGATGTTTCGCTGTGCGGTGATTTAAAAGATATCTTGCCAGCACTTCACACCAAAATGGACATCGCACTTTGGCAGCAAAACTGTCGCGATTTAAAGGTGCAGTACAACTGGAATTACGACGCGCCATATCGCAGCATCTACGCGCCCAAATTATTGAATTCGCTATCCCAAAAATTACCAGAAAACGCGGTTGTTACCTGTGATGTTGGCCAGCACCAAATGTGGGTGGCACAGCATATGAACTTCACCCGTCCCGAAAATCATTTATCCAGTGCTGGTTTAGGCACTATGGGCTTTGGTTTACCAACAGGCATCGGCGCTCGTTATGCCCGTGGCCGCCAAGATCCTATTGTTGTGGTATCAGGTGATGGCTCATTCATGATGAATGTACAAGAGCTAGGGACTATCAAGCGTGAACAGTTAAACGTGAAAATCGTCCTCATCGATAATCAGCGCTTAGGTATGGTACGTCAGTGGCAACAGTTATTCTTCGAAGAGCGCTACAGTGAGACCATTCTGACGGATAACCCTGATTTCGTGACCCTTGCTTCAGCATTCAACATTCAAGCGCGCACTATCACTATGCAGGCAGATGTTGAGGGAGCACTCGATGAAATGATTAACAGCAATGGCGCATTCTTACTACACGTGCGCATCAACGAAGCAGACAACGTATGGCCGCTAGTACCACCAGGCGCGTCTAACGCTGATATGATGGAGAAAGTGTAATGTCATCAAGCAACCAACAATTGAAATTAACACTCAATCAGTCACCCGAAGTATTAGAGCGCGTATTACGCGTCGCTCGCCACCGCGGCTTTAAAGTGGAACAACTGGAGTGGCAACACGAATCGGGTGACCTATTACTCACCGTATCGAGTGATCGCGCCATTTTCTTACTCATTAACCAATTGGCCAAATTAGTGGATGTAAAAGAAATTGTCGAACTCAGTGCGACTCAAGCAAGTAAATCAGCCTAACACTCACAACATTAGTAATCAGAACAAGCGAAAGAACAGAAAGGAACAACCATGCCAAAATTAAGATCAGCAACCAGTACTCAAGGGCGTAACATGGCGGGAGCCCGCGCTCTGTGGCGAGCAACGGGGATGACAGATAACGATTTTGGCAAGCCGATTATCGCGGTTGCCAACTCCTTTACCCAATTTGTACCCGGCCATGTTCACCTTAAAGACATGGGACAACTAGTGGCTGGCGCTATCGAACAAGCAGGCGGTGTGGCCAAAGAGTTTAATACCATCGCCGTTGATGACGGCATCGCCATGGGGCACTCAGGCATGCTTTACAGTTTGCCATCGCGCGAGCTAATTGCTGATTCAGTGGAATACATGGTAAATGTCCATTGTGCCGACGCGCTAGTGTGTATTTCTAACTGTGACAAAATCACTCCGGGCATGTTAATGGCGGCGATGCGCCTTAATATTCCGGTAATTTTTGTTTCCGGTGGCCCTATGGAAGCGGGTAAGACCAAGCTTTCAGAGCAAATCATTAAACTCGATTTAGTCGATGCGATGATTCAAGGTGCCGATCCTACGGTGTCTGATGAGCAAAGTGACCAAATCGAGCGTAGCGCCTGTCCAACTTGTGGTTCCTGTTCGGGCATGTTTACCGCCAATTCCATGAACTGTTTAGCTGAAGCGCTTGGTTTGGCGCAACCGGGTAATGGTTCACTGCTCGCAACACATAGCGATCGCGAACAATTGTTCCTTAATGCCGGTAAGCGCATCATGGATATGTGTGAAGCCTACTATAAAAACGACGATCCTCTCGCCCTGCCTCGTGGCATCGCCACCAAGCAAGCCTTTGAAAACGCCATGACGCTAGATATCGCCATGGGCGGTTCAACCAACACCGTATTACATCTTCTGGCTATCGCTCAAGAAGGCGGCGTCGATTTCACCATGGACGATATCGATCGCTTATCACGCCAAGTGCCGCAACTATGTAAAGTAGCGCCATCAACTCCTGACTATCACATGGAAGATGTGCATCGCGCTGGCGGCATCGTCGGCATCTTAGGCGAGCTAGCACGTGCAGGCCTATTACACACCGATGTGCGCAGCATGCTTGGCTTGTCTCTAAGCGAGATTA
Source organism: Psychrobium sp. (assembly GCA_049607155.1). Lineage (GTDB taxonomy): Bacteria > Pseudomonadota > Gammaproteobacteria > Enterobacterales > Psychrobiaceae > Psychrobium. The sequence continues at coordinate 34,200 of JBMYWG010000013.1, read as the reverse complement.
TCGAGCAATACGACGTTAAGGTGACCGACAATCAAGAGGTAAAAGAATTCTATCGCGCAGGCCCAGCGGGCATTCGCACTACCAAAGCCTTTAGCCAATCGTGCCGTTGGGACACGTTAGATGACGATCGTGAAAACGGATGTATCCGCAGTATCGACAATGCCTTTAGCCTCGAAGGCGGCCTTGCTGTGTTATCAGGTAATCTGGCACTCGATGGCTGTATCGTTAAAACCGCAGGTGTTGATGATGACAACCTTACCTTCACCGGACCGGCGCGCATTTTCGAAAGCCAAGACGATGCGGTTGAAGGCATCTTAGGCGGAAAAATTGTTAAAGGCGATGTGGTTATTATTCGCTACGAAGGTCCTAAAGGTGGTCCGGGTATGCAGGAAATGCTCTATCCAACCACCTATCTTAAATCGATGGGCCTAGGCAAAGAGTGTGCGTTAATTACCGATGGTCGCTTCTCTGGCGGTACCTCGGGCTTGTCTATCGGTCACGTTTCACCAGAAGCCGCTAACGGCGGCGCTATCGGCCTAGTAGAAGAAGGCGATATTATCGATATCGATATTCCTAAGCGCGCCATTAGCATTCGCATTAGCGATGAAGAACTTGCGCAGCGCCGCAGTGCGATGGACGCCAAAGGTAAAAATGCTTGGCAGCCAACGGATCGCGAGCGTCACATTTCTACGGCGTTAAAAGCCTACGCCATGTTAGCCACCAGTGCCGATAAAGGCGCAGTGCGCAATGTCGCCCTGCTCAACAAGGAAGATTAATGAGCAAGCAGTTAAGCGGTCTCGATTACCTCACCAAAATATTGCAGGCGCCAGTGTATGACGCCGCGATAGTGACACCACTCGATCCACTAAATAAAATGTCTGCGCGCTTGAATAACACCGTCTTACTCAAGCGTGAAGACAAGCAGCCGGTATTTAGCTTTAAGCTACGCGGCGCTTACAACAAGATAGCCAGCCTAAGCGACGAGCAACTCGCCCGTGGCGTAGTTACCGCCTCGGCAGGCAATCACGCCCAGGGCGTGGCAATGTCAGCTAAACGCAGACGCACCACGGCCACGATCGTGATGCCGCGCACCACGCCAGATATTAAAGTGGAATCGGTACGATTGCACGGCGGCAATGTAGTACTGCACGGCGATAATTTCGATCAAGCCAATGCCCATGCGAAATCACTCTCGCACGACAAAGGCATGGAGTTTATTCCACCATTTGACGACGAAGAAGTTATTGCTGGCCAAGGCACAGTCGCGATGGAGCTGCTGCAACAACATCGCAAAATCAACAAAGTCTTTGTCCCTGTAGGTGGTGGTGGCCTGATTGCTGGAATGGCGGTGTACTTAAAAATGGTGCGCCCTGATATTGAAATCATAGGTGTTGAATCACAAGACTCAGCCTGTTTATGCGCCGCCCTTGAAGCGGGTGAACCGGTAGATTTAGATCGCGTAGGTTTGTTTGCCGACGGCGTTGCGGTAAAACGCATTGGCGAAGAGCCATTTCGCCTTGCAAAAGATTATGTCGATGCAATGGTCACGGTATCGAGCGATGAGATTTGTGCAGCAGTCAAAGATATTTTCGAAGACACCCGCGCCATTGCTGAACCTTCTGGCGCATTAGCGTTGGCTGGGCTAAAGAAATACAGCAGCGAACATCGATTAGAGAACGAACACTTAATTGCTGTGCTATCCGGCGCCAATGTTAATTTTCACGGCCTCCGTTACGTCTCTGAGCGCTGTGAACTCGGCGAGCAGAAAGAAGGCGTCATGGCAGTAACTATTCCTGAAAGAAAAGGCAGTTTCCGCCGTTTCTGTCAATTAATCGGTGGGCGCGCCATTACCGAGTTTAATTACCGCTTCGCCAATCGCGACAGCGCCAGTATTTTCGTGGGACTGCGCCTTGCCAACGGCGAAACAGAACTCAACTCAATGATTGAGCACTTACAGCAACACGATTATCCAGCCCAAGACTTGTCACAAAATGAATTGGCAAAGCTTCACGTTCGTTATATGGTGGGCGGCCGCCCGCAAGAAGCGGTTAACGAAAAACTGTTTAGTTTTGAGTTTCCTGAGTGCCCAGGTGCACTCACCAACTTCTTGGCCACCTTGGGGGAAAACTGGAATATTACCCTATTCCATTATCGTAACCACGGCGCGGCATTCGGTCGCGTGCTGGCGGGATTTGAGCTAAGTGAAGACGGTTATGATGACTTTGTTCATCACCTAGAACAACTTGGCTATCAATACAAAGACGAGAGTGACAACCCTGTTTACAGCTTATTTTTAACTCATTAAAGGATTTTATTCATGGCTATTACTTCATTTCATCCAACACCGCGCACTTTGATGGGACCAGGCCCAAGCGATGTTTCGCCACGTGTCTTACAAGCCCTAGGTCGCCCAACCATTGGCCATCTAGATCCTGAATTCGTTGGCATGATGGACGAAGTGAAAAGCCTATTACAATATGCTTTTCAAACTAAAAATGAGTTTACCATTGCGGTATCAGCCCCCGGCAGTGCAGGTATGGAAACCTGTTTCGTTAATCTCGTTGAGCCGCAAGATAAAGTTATTGTCTGTGTCAACGGTGTTTTTGGTACTCGCATGGTGGAAAACGTTGAACGTCTTGGCGCTACTGCGATTGTTGTCGAAGATGAATGGGGTAAACCAGTTTCATTAGACAAGGTAGAGCAAGCGCTTAACGAACACTCTGATGCCAAATTCCTAGCCTTTGTCCACGCTGAAACTTCAACAGGTGCATTATCTGACGCCAAAGCTTTATGTGCCCTAGCACAGCAGCACGATGCGCTAACCATCGTCGATGCGGTAACCTCGCTTGGCGGCGTTGAATTACGCGTTGATGATTGGGGCATCGATGCCATCTATTCAGGCAGTCAAAAATGTTTATCTTGTGTACCGGGTATCTCGCCAGTGAGCTTCGGCCCACGCGCTATCGAAAAGCTAGAACAACGCCACGGCAAGGTGCCAAGCTGGTTCTTAGATCAAACTCTGGTCATGAGTTACTGGAGCGGCAAAGGCAAGCGCAGCTACCACCACACGGCGCCAGTTAATTCACTGTACGCACTGCACGAATCACTAGTCATGCTGCAAGAAGAAGGCTTAGAAAATGCTTGGGCACGTCACCGCACGCAGCACGAAAAACTCAAGGCTGGCTTAACTGAGCTTGGCATCGAGTTTATTGTCGATGAAGCGCATCGCTTGCCACAACTTAACACTGTCGTTATCCCTGCTGGGGCTGACGACGCTGCGATTCGCAGCACTTTATTAAACGATTACAACTTAGAAATTGGCGCAGGCTTAGGCGCACTCGCTGGCAAAGCGTGGCGCATCGGTCTAATGGGCTATGCAGCGCGCAACGAAAATGTTGCCCTGTGTTTAGCCGCGCTAAAATTTGCATTAGGTAAATAACACAACAATGATTAACGTATTAGTTAACGGCGCCAACGGGCGCATGGGTAAAGAAGCGGTTAACGCGATTAACAACGACAGCGCGCTGAATTTAGTCGGCGAAATCGACTATCAAGACGATTTAGCAGCCTCTATCGATAGCTTAAAACCAGACGTGGTAGTGGACTTCACTGCTGCATCTGCTGGTTTCAGTAACACTAAAACCATTCTTGAGCACGGCGCTCGCCCAGTGATTGGCACCAGTGGCTTTGTTGAATCGCAAGTTCAAGAGCTGCAAGCATTGTCGCAAGAAAAAGGCTTAGGCGGTCTAATCGCTCCTAACTTTAGTGTGGGTGCGGTATTAATGATGAAGTTCTCAGCCGAAGCAGCTAAATACCTGCCAGACGTTGAAGTGATTGAAGCCCACAGTCCGCAAAAAGAAGAAAGTCCATCAGGCACTGGCCTGCGCACCGCAGAAATGATTAGTGCCGCTCGCACTGCCGCGCCACAAACCACCAGCGATAAAGAACTTATTGAAGGTGCTCGCGGCGCAGAACTACACGGCGTAAAACTGCACTCAATTCGCCTACCAGGCGTCGTTGCTCAGCAAACGGTATTTTTTGGCGGATTAAGCGAAACCCTAAAAATTGAGCACAACTCACAGCACCGTAAATCTTTCATGCCAGGCGTAGTTTTAGCCTGTAAAAAAGTTGTTGAACGTCAGCAGCTTGTTTATGGTTTAGAACATTTAATGGATTAAATATTCACGCTGAGCCAGCGTAATAACGGTTAACGACTATACTTAGATTTTGTCCTCTATGTCGTTAACCTGATTTTAGGCTGTCCATGAAAACTTCCTTTTCGGCGTTTCTATTATTGATTATCGCGTGCTGTATGCACGCCAACGCTTTTGTATTAAGCGACAACCAAAGCTCTGCCTTAAGCAATCCCCAATTACTTAACCTCAAAGAAAGACTTACCCTCAAAGAAAGGCAGTGGCTAGAAGCTAATCCACATATCGAAATCTCAACCGATCAAAATTGGTATCCCTTTGTTTTCATCAATCAACAAGGGCAAGTCGATGGTTTTAACAAAGATTTAATTGCGCTCATTAATCACAACCTCGGCACCGAATTCACTTTAAAACGCGATCATTCATGGGCAGCAGCCTATGACAAACTCATCGAAGGAAAAATCTGGGCACTAACATCTGTCACGCCAACAGAGGCTCGTAAACAACTTCTGTCTTTTTCACCAGTTTATTACTTTACTGCGCAACACATTCTGACGCGTAACAATCGCAACGATATCGAAAGGCTAGAAGATCTCACTGGCAAACGCATCGCGATATTCAAAAATCACATTATCGGTGACTACATTAAGCAGCAGGTTGCGCCGTCAAAAATTCATTATATTGAATCAACATTAGAAGGACTTGAAAGCGTAGCTTCTGGCCAAGTAGACGCCGCTGTAATTACACATGCCAATGGCAATAAAGTTAAAGAAATGGGGCTCAAGATAGCAGCGGCACTAATCAATGATACCGGCAACCTCGCTATTGCAACGCATAAGAGCCAGCCATTACTTACAAAAATCCTCAGTAAAGGCGTGGCTTCTATATCCAAGCAGCAATTGGCAGATCTTACTGACAAATGGTTCAACATGGCCAAAGACAACAGGTTATTCACCGATGAAGAGCTTGACTATATCAAACAGAATCCCGTGCTCAATGTCGGCGTAGACGAATGGAAACCCTATCTATTTTCCAATCAACAACACGCTATTAATGGCATTGTCGGAGACATTTTGGCCGATGTTGCCAAAACCTCCGGATTTTCATTTCAAGCAGTCACTGGTCATAAACAACAGCTAGAACAACAGTTCAAACAAGGCGTAATTGATATTATGCCTGCCACTTTTCACGCATCCCTTAATAACCATGACAATGTATCGGTGGATTATCTATCTCTGACTTCTTCACTATTCATCGAAGAAACTCGTCACGACATCAGTGGTTTAAGTGATTTAGTCGGCAAAACACTAATCGTTATTCAAGGTTCACGTCACCACGATCTTATCGACAGCTTGCAACGTGGTATTTCAGTCACCAAAGTCGATAACTACGCAACGGCACTTGAACTAATTAACACCAACGGCGCTGACGCTATATGGGGAGATAGCTATTCAGTATCACAATTTATAGAGAGTAATTTCATTCATGGCATTCGAGCACTGCCGCTGCACAGTGATGTAGCTCAACAACTCGTAATGCGCATGCAAGACGATCAGCCGTTGCTCAAGAGCATTCTAAGTAAATCATTAATGCTCATAAGCCAGTCGCGTAAAAAGATAATTACCAACGATTGGCTTAGCGCTCAACATCATAAGACAGGACTCAATCTTGCCTTTGGGCTTGGCAAGGAGCCATTTACCTTAGATCACCCGAAGATCCGCGGCATTGAATACGACTTGATGTATCGCGCGCTGCGCAATCAAGGCATGGAAATATACAGCTCGGTTAACTTGTCGACCCCACTGCTTCATCAAGCCTTAGCCAGCAATTCAAATATCGATGCGAAAGTAGCTGTAAACCCCAAAGACGATGGATACTTCTATTCGCGACCTTTTATTAATTTCGAAAATGTCGTTGTATCGAGAGCAAAGGACAATCGAAAGATAACGACGGCCAGCGATCTCGCCAGATTAACTACCTTAGCTTTTACCGATGCCTATAAATATCTCGGCGACGATTATTATGGGTTATTTAATCCACAAACAAGACCCAAAGATTATCGCGAATACAAGTTTCAGCAACAACAAGTAGCGTCTTTTCTGCGTGGCGAGGGTGATGTTTTAGTCATTGATAGAAATATTTTCGAATGGCAGGTCAATCACACGCCAAGCCACGAAGTAAATGACTTCAGCTACCATACGCCGTTTTCTCAAAAAAATGCCACCATGGTTGGTTTTAGAGACAAATATTTACGCGATCGTTTTAACCAAGGCCTTGTTAATATCAGAAACAGCGGTGAATACGATTACATCATCAAGCAATACACCAACAATGTAATGCAGCACAAAATTGAAGCGGCACAACTATTCTCCGCCATTATCGCCAATCACATGTATTCAACGGATACCACGCCGCTTAAAAACCTGCTCAATTCGCTAATTTCACTACCCTACATTGAAAGAGTGGACGTCTTTGATAACCAGCAAAACCTCATCGAGCAAGCCATTAAACAAAGCAGCAGCAACAAATACTTTAATCAACAAGACATCATTAATATCTTCGATAAAGTCGCCTCACCGCAGGGCTATCTCAATATCTATTTTGATGATAATTACATTGCCAATCACCTCAAGGGAACTAGTTTAATTCCCGACATTCAACACTTTAAGAGCCAACCTCGCTTTAGCTATATCTCAGCTATTTATCATCGATTAAATTATCAAAACAACGAGTTGGCATTTACTAATCAAGAGCAGCGCTACTTAGACTCACATCCCGTCATTCGCTTTTCTGAAGTTGATTGGCGACCTCTGTCGATAGTCGAGGATGGTAAATTCAGTGGCTTAATGGCGGATTATCTCGACATCATTAGCGCTAAAACAGGCATTGAATTTACACTGATCAAAGAAAGCAGTTGGCCGAGTGTGATTCAAGCCTTCGAACAACATCGTATCGACCTTATTCCAGGAATAACAGACATTGAGCAAAACGCTACTTCTGGCATCATTTCCGAAGAGTTTTCGTTTTTCCACTTTGGTATCGTGATGGATGAAAATGCTTCATTTGTCGATACCTTAAGTGATTTACAAGGCAAGGCCATTGCCCTTCCCAAAGGCGATCCCGTGTTTTATTTCCTTAAAAAACAATATCCGGACGCCAAAATAATCGAAACATCATCGATGGAAAAAGCCTTAGAGCTAGTGGAGCGTCAAAAGGCAGATGCATACATTGGTCACATGGCAGTTGCAATTTATCAATTAGAAACGCGCTATAGACGCTTAAAGATAGTCGGACAACTTGATGCTGGATTCTCCCACCGCATCATGGTGCACGACGACCAACAAATATTGTTATCTGTCATCAACAAAGTGCTGGCTTCGATCGACGACGCTACCCATCGGGAAATTCGCCAACGTTGGGTGCAACGCAACGTCAGCACCGCAGTAGATTACGAGATAATTTATTGGATACTTTTCTGTTTTAGCATCATTTCTATCGTGTTCGTCGTGAGTTTTCGTCGCGTTAAATCTGCCCAACGCCAAGTATCACGTTCTCACAAAGAGCTGTCTAAGAGTATGGCGGCTCTTAATGAGCAAAAAGAAATTTTTGAAACACTGTTTTACGACACCTCAGATGGGCTGTTATTAATGAGAGATGGCATCTATACCGATTGTAATAATGCCGCTTTAAAGATGTTAGGCATGACCGACAAGCAACATATCATCGGTTTAACGCCTGTCGATATTTCGCCAGCCAAACAACCCGATGGCCAACTTTCAGAGCAACAGCGCGAAGAAATAGATCAACGCTGCGCAAGCGATGGTACCCAACGATTCGAGTGGGTATTTCAGAAAATAAATGGTCAAGAATTTTGGGTAGAAATCGTATTGACTGAAATCGTCAGAAACAATGAGAATACGGTGCACGTTGTATGGCGCGATATCAGCGATAAAAAAGCACTAGAGCAAGCGCAAATTAATCACAACGCCCAACTAATCGATGCCAATAGAGACTTAGAGCAATCGTTAAAAGATCTCAAAGATGCTCAACAACAACTTATCGAATCGGAAAAAATGGCGAGCCTTGGCGGCCTTGTTGCCGGCGTCGCCCACGAAATCAACACACCAGTAGGCATAGGATTAACCGCAGCAACTCACTTTTTAGAGCTCAATCAGTCAATCGAAGAAAAATACGTCGCGCAAAAAATGAAGAAAAGTGACTTCGATAGTTATTTAGGCGCCTCCAAAGAAATTGCTGAATTACTAATGCGCAACTTAGAACGTACTGCCGAGCTGGTACGCAGCTTTAAGCAGGTTTCAGTTGACCAAAGCTCGTCACAATCGCGCGTGTTTAATATTGCAGAGTATATCGAAGAGATTCTTACCAGTATTCAACATGTTATCAAACACACGAAAATCACTATTGAGGTTGAGTGTGATCCAACACTGTCGATCAACGGCTGTCCGGGTACCTTTTCACAAATCATTTCAAATTTAGTGCTCAATGCCAGCATTCACGCGTTCCCCGACAAGCAAGGCGTCATTACCATCAAAGTCAATGAGCAAGGCGAGCATCTCAATTTAATGGTTATGGATGATGGTATAGGCATTAAGCAAGAAAACCTCAGTAAGATATTTGAGCCCTTTTACACTACTAATCGCGACAATGGCGGCAGTGGACTCGGGCTCAACATTGTTTACAACATAGTCACCAATCAACTCGATGGCAGTATTAACTGCGCAAGTGAACTAAACCAAGGAACAGTGTTTAGTATCTCTTTTCCCGTTGAATTGGCCTGATTTGTAATCCTTGATGATTAGCGTTAGGTTAGTTATACCCAAGCCACTTCAAGATGCAGGTTTCAGAGCTTGGGTCCCCCCTTTCGCAACGAGTGATAATACAATGACTAAAAAACAACAGGGACAATTCTGCTGGCTAGAATTGACGGCTCAAGACTGGCAAGTGGCAAAAGACTTTTATTGTGCTCTCTTTGGCTGGCGCGCCGATGACGAAGACATTGGCGATGGCATGTATTACACCAAGTTGACGGTTAACGATAAAGTCGTCGCGGCCATGTTTCAACGGATGCCAGAACAAGAAGCCAACGGCGTAATGACCAACTGGCTAACTTATATCGCCGTCGATGATGTCGATGCAACCCTTGCCATTGCAGAGCCGCTTGGCGCGACAGTTATCGCAGGTCCTCATAATGTCATGGACGCTGGGCGCATGGCGATAGTACAAGAGCCAAACGGCGCCGTATTTGCAATTTGGCAAGCTAATCAACATGCAGGTATCGAATTGCGAGACTGTGAAGGGACATTGTGTTGGAGCGAATTAGCCACGCTTAATCGCGAAGACAGCAAAGCCTTTTATCACCAAATTCTCGGCTGGGAGTATGATGATAAAGACATGATGGGTTTGACTTACACGGAGTTAAAAGCCGGGAATCATCAAGAAGGCGGCATGATGGAAATGACCGAAGAATGGGGAGATACCCCGCCCCATTGGATGAATTATTTTGCCGTTGATGACTGCGAAGCTATGGCTAATAAAGCACAAGAGTTAGGCGCGATGATTTGTGTACCGCCAACCGATATTCCCGATGTTGGGCGCTTCTCGGTTATTAATGATCCGCAAGGAGCGACTTTTTCCATTATAGAAATTAACGCCCCCGCGGGTTAACTAGTACGGTTAAGAAAACTTAAATCTTAGGTCGCGAGCGTCGAGTACTATTTGCGTTGCCGCTTGCTGGCTTGTTTTGCCCGTTGCCCTGTTTACGACGATTACCGTTATTACTCTGTTTATGACGTGGATTAGCACTCTTTGGCTTATGACCGCGCGCATTTTCTCCAGAGCGTTGACCGTCTTTGTGCTCAGTGCGCTGTTTAGGTTTCTTTGGCTTTTTAGGTTTTTTCGGCTTAATCGGACGTGTATCCAATTCTGTCTCAGGCACGCGGTGCACCGCTTCAAAGCCTGGGATCTCTTTGCGCGGGATCAGCATTTGAATTAAGCGCTCAACGTCTTTAAGCTGCTGCATCTCATCATTACTCACTAAAGATACCGCCTCGCCTGTCGCACCAGCACGTGCGGTACGGCCAATACGGTGAACATAATCTTCTGCCACATTTGGCAAATCAAAATTCACTACCTGTGGCAACTGCTCAATATCAAGACCACGCGCCGCAATATCGGTTGCGACTAATACTTTAATTTCACCACTCTTAAAACCCGCTAAAGCACGCGTTCTAGCGCCTTGACTCTTATTACCATGAATTGCCGCTGCACTATGCCCTTTAGACTCCAATTGCTTGGCAATGCGATTTGCGCCGTGCTTGGTACGTGAAAAGACCAATACTTGCTGCCAATCATTGTCTTCAATTAAGAAAATTAATGCGGCTGTCTTACGACTTTTATCGAGCGGACATAACCATTGGTCAATACGATCTACCGTTGAGTTTTCTGGTGTCACTGAGATTTCAACAGGATCGTGAATTAAGCCTTTGGCCAATTGACGAATTTCAGGAGAAAAAGTTGCCGAGAATAATAAATTCTGACGTTTCTTAGGCAACAACTTAATAATGCGTTTAATATCGTGAATAAAGCCCATGTCTAACATGCGATCGGCTTCATCGAGTACCAAGGTTTCTAGATGGTCAAAACGCACCGCATTTTGACTATATAAGTCTAACAGACGACCCGGTGTGGCCACCAAAATATCAGTACCACCGCGTAAACGCTGCATCTGTGGATTAATCTTAACACCACCAAAAACAACGGTAGATTTAAGGGGCAGCTTGCGACTATAGGTAGTTACGTTTTCCGCAACTTGTGCCGCTAACTCTCGTGTTGGCGTTAACACCAATGCACGAACTTGGTTACCGCGAGCAGGTTTACCCGTGCGTAGACGTTCTAAAATAGGTAAGGTAAAGCCCGCCGTTTTACCTGTGCCTGTTTGCGCCGCAGCCATAACATCTTTACCAGCTAACACAGCAGGTATCGCCTGCGCCTGAATTGGAGAAGGTGTTTCATAGCCCTGATTTGCAATCGCTTCAAGGATTTCTGGGCATAATCCCAATTCAGTAAATTTCATAGCTAGACTCATTGTTGGGCGGCTTAAAAAAGGCGCAAGCTCAAAAAGCGGGCTAGTGTACAGCAAGCCAGCCAATAGACCTACGGTTTTAATGGGTTTGCATCACTAAATAACAAAAAAGCCAATATCAATCGATATTGGCTTTTTACTAAACAAACCGGAGACTAATGAGTCTGACAAGATTTAAAGTGTTGATTTAAAGCTTCAACCAATCCTTTAACACCGATAAGCCCGACATAAACGTTATTTTGCATCACAGGAAAACACGTCTGATCGCAAAATCCCGCAGTATCTGAAATAACTTTCGATGCGACATCGTGAATATTATCTTCGGCATCAATAGTCACTACATTGGTTTTAATAATATCGCTAACTGTAGGCGCACCATCACAGTAATAGCTGCTAGATACCAGCGTGCGTAAACAATCTCGTTCACTTAAAATGCCAACTACACGCTCATTTTCAACCACCACAGCACTGTCTTGGGGGCTTTTTTCAATTTGGTCAACGGCATCAGACAACAATGTCGAAGACGTAATCACAGGAGCGTTTTGGGTAATAAAATCCTTCACTTTCAAATCAATCATGGTCTCGTCCTCATTGTTCCAAGTTTATGGTTAAGCCAAGTGAGCAGTTAACTCGTCGGCGCCGCCGATGTGTTCTCCGGCGATAAATACTTGTGGTACTGTGGTTCTTCCTGTCATTGCACGCAATGACAATAAACTCGCGTCTGAACCAATCACAATTTCTTCAAATGCCATTCCCTTGCTAGTTAACAACTCTTTGGCTCGAGCGCAATGTGGGCAACCTGCTTTACTAAATAATGCCACATCAAGTGGTGCTTTCGCGTCACTGTTTATATAGTTAAGCATAGTATCTGCGTCAGAAACTTCAAACGGGTCGCCTGGCTTGTTCGGCTCAATAAACATCTTTTCGATAACGCCATTTTTAACCAGCATAGAATAACGCCAGCTACGTTTACCAAAACCTAAATCTTGCTTGTCAACAAGCATGCCCATGCCTTCGGTGAATTCACCGTTGCCGTCAGGAATAACTGTGATATTTTCAGCGTCTTGATCTGCCAACCATGCATTCATAACAAAGGTATCGTTAACTGACATACAAATGATGTCATCAACACCGTTGTCTTTAAATACGCTAGCAAGCTCATTAAAGCGAGGAAGGTGAGTAGAAGAACACGTTGGGGTAAAAGCACCCGGCAGTGAAAATACAACCACAGTTTTGTTTTCAAAAAGCGATTGTGTCGTTACATCAACCCATTCATTATTTGCGCGGGTTCTAAAAGTAACATTTGGAATTGCTTGGCCTTCTTTATTCTCTAACATGATCTTCTCCATAGTGATTTCATACGTCATTGCTGACTTGGTATAAAACCAGTATGAAGAAAATCGATGTCATTTGCCAAGCGAAACTATCAATAACAACGATAGGTTTTATCTATTAAATTTTAATATTTAATAGCTACTTATAAACTGGCAGTTCGATGCGGACGCACAAACCGCCCTGCTCGCGGTTTGTAATTAGGACTCGCCCACCGTGATTGTTCACAAAGCGATGCACTATTGCCAACCCCAAACCACTGCCTTGACCACCGCGCGCGTTATCTCCTTGCACAAATGGCTTAAATAGCTGCTTAATTTTATCGCTTGGAATACCCGGGCCGTTGTCTTCTACCTTGAAGTAAGCGACACCACGCCCAGACATGCCAGAATGAATTTCAATTTGACCGCCACCGTAGCGAATAGCATTACTAATTAAGTTAGCAAGCACTCGTTTTAAGGCATGAGTACGCAGCATCATCGGCGGGAGCTTGCCAAGATTAGCAGTAATATTACGTCCACGATTTGCTTCTGCTTTCACTTCTTGGCTAATAATCTCGTTGAGATCATTAAGCTCTGCCACTTCTTCGCGATCTAACTTAATGTAAGTAATAAACTGATCGATGATTTCATTCATATCATCGATATCTTGCTCGATGCCCTCTTTAAAAAACGCTTCTTTGTCATCAAGCATTTCAGTGGCCAATCGAATTCGAGTGAGCGGCGTGCGTAAATCGTGAGAAATACCCGCCATTAGTAGCGCGCGATCATCCTCAAGCTGCTTAATACCCGATGCCATCGAGTTAAAGGCACGGGTTAAATCAATTACCTCAGAAGAGCCTTCGAATTTCAGGCGCTCAGGATATTCACCTTTTGCAACTTGATTAGCAGCAAGCTGTAAATTTCGCAGCGGCTTAGTGAGATGTCGCGCAAATAACCAACCACCAACAATCGATAAACTGCCTATGACAATCAAGTAAAACGTCAGCGGCGAAAACTCGCTATCATCAAACTTTTCCAGCGGGATTTTTATCCAGACATAGGGATCTTGTGGAGGACGAATCCACACCATAAACAGTTCACCTTTAGCGACTCTAACTTCGGTTTCACCGCCTAACTGTTCACTCATTTGCTCGGAGATATAGCGATACGGAATCGTCTCATCAAGCCCATAGCGAGACGCTAAATAAGCGGGGTACACTCGAAGTCCAGTGACTTCTTTGAACTGCTCGGTGAGAATTTCGTCGGTGGGAAGCTGCTCACGTCCTTGCTCTGGCATATTCATAAATACCAGCTTTACTTGCTTAGCGAGTAAATTAGTAATTTGCCTTAGGCTTGGTTCAACGTAGTGTTTTGTGACTATGGTGTATGACACCACTTGATTGATCAGTAATAAAAAACCAATTAAGAGCGCCGTTTGACCAAAGGCGCTCTTAGGAAACCAGCGCTTCATTAGTGAGCGCGGCCATCAGGAACAAAGACATAGCCTAAGCCCCACACCGTTTGGATGTAACGCGGATTTGTTGGATCCTCTTCAATCATTCGGCGCAGACGCGAAACTTGAACATCGATACTACGCTCTAACGCACTGTAATCACGGCCACGTGCCATATTCATTAGCTTATCGCGTGACAGCGGTTCACGAGGGTGGGTCACTAGTGATTTAAGCACCGCAAATTCACCAGAGGTGAGTGAAGTCACTTCATCGCCATGATGCATTTCACGGGTTGCCAAATTGAGCTTGAAGTCACCAAAGGTAATTTCTTCTTCATTTTGCGACGGTGCGCCCGGCACTTCGTTGCTGCGACGACGCAAAACGGCATTAACTCGCGCCAGTAATTCACGCGGGTTAAATGGCTTAGGAAGGTAATCATCAGCACCGAGCTCTAGGCCGATGATACGATCAACTTCATCGCCTTTTGCCGTCAGCATTAAAATTGGGATGTCGTTATTTTTCTTGCGCAGACGCTGACAAATCGTCAAGCCATCTTCGCCTGGTAACATGAGATCTAATACCATCATGTGGAAGTTTTCACGCTCCATTAGGCGGTCCATTTGCTCACCGTCATTGGCGGTACGCACTTGAAATCCTTGTTCGACTAAATAGCGCTCTAACAAGCTACGCAGACGAGCATCGTCATCGACAACTAAAATCTTGGTGGTTTCATTACTCATGATTGAATCTCTGGAAAGTCGTTAGCAATTAAACACTAATATAAAATCTAAGTGCGCGTAAAGCAAAAACTCAAATGTGTATTTTGCCCGAGCTTTGTTACAAAGTATGTTTTAGTCGCTTAAAGTGTTAATACGGAGTGGGGCTATTTCTTGTAAACGATACTATTGATATACCAAATCTTGTCACCGGAGGGTGTTTTTACTACCACTTCGTCATCGACTTCTTTGCCGATTAATGCACGTGCCATCGGTGAGTCTATGGTGATATGGTTATTTTCAACGTCAATTTCATCAGGGCCAACCACGCGATAAGTTGCTTGCTCTTCATTGTCATTTTCAAGCTCGACATAAGCCCCAAAGTAAACCTTACCTTCTTGTGATGGCGCATAATGGACGATTTCTAATTCTTCTAAACGCTTCATTAAAAATCGTAGCCTGCGGTCGATGGAGCGTAGCTCTCGCTTGCCCTCTTTATATTCCGCATTCTCACTACGATCACCTAAGGCCGCTGCTTCAGAAACAGCACGCGTAACCTGTGGTCGTTTTTCTTTCCACAAATATTTTAATTCTTGATCGAGCTTATTCCAGCCGCCGGGTGTGACTAAATTAGTTTTCTTCATTAACGGCATACTGATTGAGGAACATATCAACACTGCGATTCACTAAGGCTTCGCTTTCATCTTCCGTCAGTACATCGCAAACACGGATAAGCTGCGGCCAAAAACAAGCCCCTTTTAGCAAGCTATGTAGCTGTTCCATCGCGATTTTTACATCATCGATACGCAATTTTTCATCGGCAACAGCACTTTTTAACCAGCGCTCTAAATCTGTTTCGGTGTTGTGGATTTTACACATTTCTTCTTGTAAATCTGAGGCTTCAAACAAAAAGTGACCTAAGGCAACACGCACTAGTTCGATGTATTCTTCGCTCGCCATGGTCTTCATTTCGGTGAGTAAAATATCGGTAAGCTGCTGCTTGATTGGCAAATCTGTTTGATATGACAAGCCCGTCGTCATTACAGCGTCATCCCATAATTGAGAAATAAGATGAAACACCAATGTTTCTTTGGTGGCAAAGTGATTATAAACGGTACGCTTGGAAACCTGAGCTAACTCTGCAATTTTGTCCATGCTAGTGGCTTTTACACCATCTTGTCGAAACGCAAGGTTCGCCGCACTTAAAATAGCGCTGCGTTTTAACTCGCTTCTTGTCTGTTTTGTTTCTGTCATACCGATCTACTTGCGTCACAAATTTTCGATTATTTTAACTGATGGCGTTTACATATCAACAAACAATAAATAAACTACACCGTACAGTTTACATTTTGAGAAGTAAAAATGAAAGCCCAAACCTTGTTATTAAGTTGTTTAACCACCTTAGTCGGAGTCGTTATGAATTGTAGTGCCATTGCCCAACAACCAACCTTTGATACGTCACGTAAAGCGGATGGTAAATACCTCAATCAATACATTACCTATTCAACTAACATGGGAAATATTTGGGACATCACCAAAGCGTATGCTACCACCAAGCGTCTTGCAGCTACGCCACGTCACATCCCAATGACTGATATTACGAGCGACGTATTGGCACAGACTCACGATGCAATATTTCGCCTAGGTCATTCTTCACAACTGCTGCGTCTCGACGGAAAATACGTGTTAACCGATCCTGTTTTTAGCGAAAGAGCCTCATTAGTGCAGTGGGCAGGCCCGAAGCGTTTCCATCCAATGCCATTAACACTAGACGCTTTGCCAGAAATTAGCGCCGTCGTATTAAGCCACGATCATTACGACCATCTCGATCGCCAAACGCTTGAAGCATTAAATGAAAAAACCAACTACTTTGTCGTTCCACTAGGACTGAGCAAGCACCTTAGCGACATCGTAGATAACGAAAAAATCATTGAACGTGATTGGTGGCAATCCATAGTGCTGGGTGGCATCGAATATGTCGCTACGCCAGCGCAACACTTTTCGGGACGAGGATTATTCGATCGTGATGAAACGCTATGGGCGAGCTGGGTAATAAACAGCAAGCAACGCAAAGTGTTCTTTAGTGGCGACTCTGGCTATTTCCCGGGCTTTAAACAAATTGGCGATCGCTACGGACCATTTGATATCACCATGGTAGAGACTGGTGCCTACAATGACTTATGGAGCGACATTCATATGAGCCCCGAAGAAAGTGTGCAAGCGCATGTCGATTTGCAAGGAAAATACATGCTGCCCATCCACAACTCCACGTTCGATTTAGCACTGCACGACTGGTTCGAGCCACTAGAGCGAGCGCTAAGTGCCAGCATTCAACACAATGTAAAAATGCTATCGCCAATCTTTGGTCAAGCTATCAGTTTTGATGAGCTTGCCATAAGCAATATAGAGCCCTATCAGAAACCTTGGTGGCAAACCATCATCACGCAATAAGGAAATAAAAAAGGCCAGCGTATAGCTGGCCTTTGAGTCATACGTTTTCTTTACAGATGCTGTTTTAAAAACTTCTCTACTTTTTCGTACATTTCTACTTTGTTTTCAACTTTTCTAAAACCGTGACCTTCTTTATTCTTCACAAGCCATTCATATGGCTTACCTAGTTCATCAAGCTCTGCTCTTAGTAAGTCTGCATGTTTCATTTTAACGCGGATATCGCGGCGACCATGAATAATGAATACAGGTGCTTTAATATTTTTCACATGCGCTAAAGGAGACATTTGCTCCATTAATTTTGCATCTTTAGGGTCACCAATTCGATGCTCCAATGCTTTA
The DNA here is from genome assembly GCA_049607155.1 of Psychrobium sp. GTDB lineage: Bacteria > Pseudomonadota > Gammaproteobacteria > Enterobacterales > Psychrobiaceae > Psychrobium. The sequence continues at coordinate 16,675 of JBMYWG010000013.1, read as the reverse complement.
CGCCCATTTTCCCAATGCTTTGGTAAAGTATCAAATAACAAGCCTACATCAGTTACACCAACATTGTTAATGCCACATTTGTATAATTCTGGAGTAAAGGTTAAACCAGCCATAGTCGCGTAGCCACCATAACTTGCCCCATAGATACATACACGATCAGGATTTGCTATCCCTTGATCAACGAGATATTTAACGGTATCAGTAATGTCGTGCTGCATTTCTGCGCCCCATTTACCACCGTAACCTGCTTGTTCAAATTCTCGGCCATAACCACCTGAACCACGGAAATTCACTTGTGCCACAGCATAGCCGCGGTTCGCCAAGAACTGTACTTCAGGGTTATAGCCCCAGCTGTCACGCACTCCAAATGGACCACCATGTGGATTGATGATCAATGGTAAATTTTTACCATCGCTTCCCTTAGGTACCGTAAGATAACCGCGCATGGTCAAACCATCACGGCTCTTAAAACGAAACGGCTTCATTTTTGACAATTGATTTGGATCAATCCAATCCATAACTTTAGCTAAAAAACTTAGCTTGTTTTTTACTCCATCATAAAGAAAGTATGAGCCAGGATCATTGTCATCATGTGCGATGATAACTTTTATTTTCTCATCATCTGTTTGGCTTACAATATTGACTTTTTTACCCTTAAAAATTTTCACTAAAGAGTCGTTAAATTGCTTCTCCTTATCATCAAAATAGACACGCTCGGGGTAGTCTGCATTATATGCAACACCTATGATTTTCTTTTTGTGTCTTGACATCATAAGGCCAGTAACATCAACTTCATCATGTTCGAAAATCATTTTTCCTAGCTTGGCCGACTGTGGGTCATACTCAAAAATAGCAAACCGATCACGTCCAATATTCGAGCCGACATACATTTTCTGATTATCAAACGCAAATCCAAGTGGAATAATATGTTCATCAAAAATGTTATAAGTGGCCAATGTTTTAAATTCTTTGCCGCCTTTATCTTTATATAAGAATTTACCCGTTAGCTCATCAACGGAGATAGCACCTCGAACATCACCATCGTGATCAACAATCCATCCCTCTACGTTACCTGGATTCTCAGCAATCAACTTCATTGAATGATTACGCTTCTTTCTGCCATTCCATTTACTATCTACAGCAACTTTATACAGATCTGGAGCTTTAATATAACGTCGATTATATGAAACAATAATATGCTCAGGGTCATCTGGTAATGTCGATACGATACTTGCCGTCACAACGCCGCGAGTAGTAGGTTCAGCACCTAAAAGTTTTACAATTTTGGGTTTTTTCTCACCGCGCTCAACTGTAAAAATACTTAGCGCTTCCATACCATTACTGGTATCCATTGTAAAAACAAGTCGCTTATTGTTTGCCCAAAAAAAGCTTGCGATATCTTGCTTTTTAAAGCCAGTCAATACTTCGAATTTTGACAAATCAGCTGTTTCCATTACCATTAAATTTCGACGATCTAATACATCAATTAACGCAGCCAAATATTTACCATCGGGTGATAGTTGTAACTGACTATATCCAGGATTCTTAAAAAAATCCTTAACAGGAATTTGCTTATTCGCAGCATACACCTGCGTCCAAACTCCCATTAATAAAATAAGAGTAATCAAACTCTTAGTTAGCATTCTCATGATTAATTCCTTGTATTTAATTTGAATTATATTTATTCACCTCGACCGCACTATAGTATATTCTCACTAGATAGAAAACTTTTCATTCCAACAACTTGTTAGATATTGTTTCGAGATATTCGTGAATAAACTTTCCTCAATAATCGCCAAAAAAATAAACATCTCTTCCGAACAAGCAAATGCCGCAATCACTCTGTTAGATGAAGGCGCAACCGTGCCCTTTATTGCCCGTTATCGCAAAGAAGCGACTAAGGGACTCGACGATACACAACTTAGACAGCTGGCGCGTGAACTCTCTTATAACCGAGAGCTTACCGACCGCAAGAACAGTATTCTCACGACCCTATCGGAAAACGGTAAATTAAATGCAGCACTTAAAAAGTCCATCGACCACTGTCAAAGTAAAACTGAACTAGAAGAGATTTATAAGCCGTTTAAAAGCAGCCGAAAAACCAAAGGCCAGCAAGCTATCGAAGCAGGATTAGCACCGCTAGCCCAACAATTATTATCAGCCAATAATGCTAGTCCTCAGCAGCTAGCCGCCAAATTTATCAACAGCGACATTAAAAACTCAACGCAGGCACTAGAAGGTGCAGCGGCTATCATTAGCGAACAAATCCCGCAAGATATCGAGCTTATTGCCAAAATTCGCCAATTGATGTGGCGTCAGGGCGTGATTAGCGCCAAGCAAGCCCGCAAGAAAACACCGCCAGTAGATCCACAAATCATTGCCAAGTTTAGCGATTATTTTGCTCATCAAGAGCCAATTAACAAGATCCCATCACACCGTATGATGGCACTATTGCGTGGTAAGAATGCTGGCGCACTACAAGTGAATTTAGGGCTTACGCATGAGCCTGTTGTTCATCCGTGTTTAGAGCTGATTAACCAATCACTTAAAATTAACCAGCGCAATAGAGAGCTTGCCACTTGGCTGTCGGATGTTGCCCAGCAATGCTGGAAATTAAAGGTCTTACCTAGTGTGAGCAATGAGCTAATTAGCAAAGCCAAAGAAAGTGCAGAAACACAAGCCATCGAAGTCTTTGCCAACAATCTATCGGATTTATTGATGGCCGCGCCAGCCGGTAATCAAGTGACATTAGGCTTAGATCCCGGTATTCGCACCGGTGTTAAAGTCGCGGTGGTCGATAAGCAAAGTAAGCTACTCACCACAGATACCATTTATCCACATGCGCCGCGCAATCAATGGCAGCAATCTATCGATACCTTGGCAACACTGATAAAACGCCACCATATTACCTTAGTAAGTATCGGTAATGGCACAGGCTCTCGTGAAACAGAAAAGCTGGTGCTCGATTGTAAAAAACAGCATCAACTTGCCATTACTACCATCATCGTTAGTGAAGCTGGCGCCTCTGTCTATTCAGCATCTGAGTTGGCTGCCCATGAGTTTCCAACGCTAGACGTGTCACTTCGCGGCGCAGTATCTATCGCCCGTCGCCTACAAGATCCATTAGCTGAGCTAGTAAAAATTGAGCCTAAAGCTATCGGTGTTGGCCAATATCAACACGATGTTAACGAGTCCCAACTCAATACTCGTCTCGATGAAATTGTCGAAGACTGTGTAAATGGTGTTGGCGTTGAACTCAATACGGCTTCTGCTCCATTGCTACAACGCGTTAGTGGCCTCAATAGCACATTAGCCGCCAATATCGTTAGCTATCGTGAAAGCATAGGAAAATTTAGTAATCGCAAACAGTTGTTAAAGGTGCCAAGGCTCGGTCCTAAGGCGTTCGAACAAGCTGCCGGATTCTTGCGTATTCGCGATGGTAAAGAGCCACTCGATGCCAGCGCCGTGCATCCAGAATCTTATTCGCTAGCCAATAACATTGTTAGGTATTGTGGTGAATCAATCACTGAGTTGATGGGCAACGAAGCTAAACTCAATAATCTCAATGCCCATGACTTCACTAACGCACAAGTTGGTCTACCAACGGTGATTGACGTTATTAATGAACTAAAACGTCCAGCGCGCGATCCACGCGGAGACTTTAAAGCCGCGAAATTACTCGACGGCATAGACACTATTAACGATCTTGAAATCGATATGGAGCTTGAAGGCACAGTCACCAATGTTGCTAACTTCGGTGCCTTTGTCGATATCGGTGTCCATCAAGATGGTTTAGTTCATATCTCCCAGCTCAGTGATAGCTTTGTTAGCGATCCGCGCCAAATCGTGAAAGTTGGGCAAGTGGTTAAGGTGAAAGTCACTGAAGTCGACATAGCCCGTAAACGCATTGCGCTAACAATGAAGAGTAGCAATAACAACACAGTAAAAGCTAAGCAGCCAGCTAAGTCGCAACAGCGTCATGGCTCGATGGCAGATGCTTTTAAATCGGCACGTAGGAATTAAAAATCAGTAATCTAGGTAGGGTTACTAGGGCCTGTTGATCTTTCGAGGATGAATTTTGTGCAATTGACAAGGCTTTGTCGCAAGGCATGAGGAACGACGCCTAGTTTACCTAGGCGAGCGACGAGAAACGCCGCGAAAATGTCTTGTCATTGCATCCGAAGGACAGCGTTTGTTCGTGATTTCTACTGCGTTATCGCCTGCTAGCTTAGCCCACTAAGCGTCACAGGCTCTGCCTTGTATAAAACCCGAACAATTCGCTGCAAAAACCTTCACCAAAGATCAACAGGCCCTAAGCTAAGCCTGTGAATGGAATTGACTGTTTGAGGCTTGGCTAGATTGTTGATAGAACGCGTTAATATGCAAACTTCTGTTGGCGATTATTTGCTGAAAGTCTTCGTCTTGCGCTAAGGTCGCACGCTCGTTAAAAGCATCTGATTCAACGGCATTGTTAACGCGATAATCACTTTGCTCTTCGTCATTTTCAGAACCTGCGGGGCCAGCTTCTTTCAATACTTCCTGACGTGCTTCAGCGGCCATGCGATCTGCCTGCGCAGCAACCTTGCGATCTTGGCCAGAAGGCTCTGCCGGTGCTAGTGCAGCTCGCTTGATTTGTGCAGCTTTCGCTATGGTCGCTTGTGGATCACCAGCCACTTTAGAAGTATCGATAGGTACTTCGCCCGCCACCGCATATTTAACGCCATCAGGGCCAGTTTCATAAGTATAACTTGGCGAACCAGCATATTGACCACCAGCATTAGCGTGAGCTAATTCGTGTGCGACAACTTCGCGATCACGTTCTTTAAGCTCTTCTATTTTTGCTTGTTCTTGTTCAGTAAAGCGCTCATCACCACTTTGATTTTGTTCGCCTTCTTTATCTTGTTGTTGACCTGATTGATCTTGCTTGTCACTCAACTCTTCTTGTTGAGCGGTGTTGTGCTGAAGATGCTCGTAAGTAGGATTATTATTCGGCGCACTTGAAAGATTTGGTTGGGCTTTTTCTTTATCGCCTGCCACAGCGGGCTCTGCGGCAGCACTATTTGGTTGAGTAACTGGTGGTACAACTGGACGCAACGCGTTATCACGCGCCAGCCTATCCGTCGCCGGATTGGTGGTAACTAAGCTAACATGAGGATAGTTAGTTATTACGTTCATAAGTATTCGCTATACCTTGGTGTCAATTAAACTGCCCAACACATTGTCGGCAGTTTCTATTACTTTTGCAGACGCTTGCGCCTGATTTTCAGCGAGGCGAAGGTTAATCAAACTCTCAGTGATTGGCGTATTCGGCTCAACTGCTTCTTGTGATTCAGCTTGTTGCACCTCGGGTTGCCCCTGAACTGGCGTCACTTGTTGCTGGTTAATTTCACGAGCCGATTCGGCAGCTCGTTCATTTGCTTTATTAAAACCTGCTACGCCTGAATCAAATGCTGATTGTATATTCATTTTACAGCCCTCTATCTTTTGCTGGCGGTTAGTTCAATTATTAACCAAATCGCCGTAAATTGAAAGGGATATTTACGCCTTAACTGCGTGTAAAAACTCTCGGATTACCGAGATAAATTCCTCTGTATGGGAAATAAATGGAGCATGTGAGGCCTTTGCAAAAATAACCTTGCTACTTTTCGGTGCTAAATCATCAACTAAGGTAATGACCTTTTGTGGCACCAACGAATCTAAGCGACCGTAAATTCGCAAAAATGGTTGCTCAATTTGATCTAACCTTGTGCGTAAATCCACATCGTTAAGGAGCTGTAAACCATCGTGCAATGATTGTTTATTGGGTAAAGGGCGTTGTTCGAGCACTGCTTTAAGTGCTTTTATATCGCGTTTGGCGCTATCACTTCCCATGGCTTGAATAGCCAAAAATCGCTCTAATGTCAGCGCAAAGTCATGGGAAAGTTGCTGGGTAAACATATTCATCACATTTGATTTTATGCCTGGCCACTCTTCACTTTCAGCAAATGACGGCGAGCTAGCGACGGTTATCAGGCCATTAACTTTTTCTGGGTAATCAATCGCAATTTGCGTGACCACTAATCCACCTAATGACCAGCCAAGCCACACCGCAGGTTCATCTATCGCATCTGCAACCATTTTTGCCCAAGCCTCAACATTAGACTCACAGCAGCTTTCGCTAAATCCAAAGCCAGGTAAATCAACGCGATAGATCGTAAAGTTAGCTGATAAAGGTTCAACAACTTGCGCCCAAACACCACTGTTTAAGCCCCAACCATGAACTAATACTAACGCTGGTCCGTTACCGCTCTTTTCTACGTGAATCAATTTGAAATGCCTATACTCAATATTATGACTAGTCGAATTCGCATTGTATCATTCAAATTTACTCGGTGGATAACCCAATCGCTGCGCGAATTTCGCAATGCGTTACCCCACGGTTGTCACCTGTGCCATGAAGAAACCGCTAGTTATCGCAACCGTCTTTGCGAGACTTGTCGCAGTGATTTACCTTTTCCCGATCAGCTGTGTATTGGATGTTCCAAAAGACTAAACGCAACGGTGACTTGGTGTGGGCAGTGTCAACAATCAATGCCTAAGTTTGCGCTAGTCACAGCTAGCTATTATCAAACACCTGTAAAACAATTATTAAGTGATTTTAAATACAAGTATCAAATTCAACTGGCTCGTGAGTTAGCCCATTTCCTAGCCCGCAGAATTTATAAGCTCATTAACCAAGGTATTATTGAAATGCCGCAAGCAATTCAGCCCGTGCCACTGCACTGGCTGCGCCAAAATAAACGCGGTTTTAATCAAGCATTGCTCATTGCCAATGAGTTAAGTCTATACCTACATATTCCTGTAATCGACCATCTAAAACGACAACGTTCAACACAATCTCAAGCACAGCTCGATGCCAAAGAACGCCAGCACAACCTCGACAATGCCTTTGCGCTAAAGCGTGAAATTCCCTATGACTCTATTGCACTGGTCGATGATGTATACACCACAGGTGCCACCATGCGCGAAATCAGCGCGACAATACAAGAACAACAAGATATCGAAATTCAACACTGGGCAGTGGCAAGAACACTAATCACAGATTGAATAATATTTAACTATTGGCTATTTAATTTCCCTACCAGCATCCCCATTAACAAGATACAATACATAATAAACCTGACTAAATTAGTCAGAATTAAACTCTGTAGCAAATAGAGCTCAAAGGTCGAGGTAGCAATGATTTCAATTTCAGATCCAGCACAGGCGCATTTCAGCGAACTGTTAAGCAATCAGCCAGAGAATACTGCCATTCGCGTATTCGTTGTTAACCCTGGCACTCCAAACGCAGAATGTGGCGTATCTTACTGCCCACCAGAAGCGTTAGAAGAAAGCGACAAAAAGTTTGAATACAACGGTTTTTCTGCGGTTGTTGACGAGCAAAGCGTTCCTTATCTTGAAGAAGCTGAAATCGATTATGTTACTGACAAAATGGGTTCACAATTAACGCTAAAAGCACCAAACGCTAAAATGCGTAAAGTGAGCGATGACGCACCATTAGTTGACCGCGTTGATTACTTCATCCAATCTGAAATCAATCCAAAACTTGCCAGCCACGGCGGCCAAGTAACGCTAATGGAAATCACCGATGACGGTATTGCAATTCTCCAATTTGGCGGTGGTTGTAACGGTTGTTCGATGGTTGATGTCACGTTGAAAGAAGGCATTGAAAAAGAAATGTTAGAAATCTTCGCTGGTGAGTTAAACGGTGTTAAAGATATGACAGAACACCAAGCGGGCGACCATTCTTACTACTAAATCATATTTGGTAATAGATAATGAGAGAGCGCCTTAAACGCTTTTTATATCCGCTAGGCCACTATATAAAACAGAGCGTCGCTTTGTTTTTTAGTGGCCTAGTGTTGTTTGGTGCAGGACTAGCAATTCTTTGGCATAACCCGAGTGAAGATTCGTGGCAGGGTTATGGTGCTGTTATCCTTATCACCGTCGCCCTACTCCTCGCACTCATTGGCTGGCTCGGCATCCTTGCCTATCGCATCAGTCATATTATTAATCGCATTGAGCAATCTCAGTCGATTGACCTTTAGCTTTTCCCAATTGATACCAATCAACATGGCGCGTCACTATCATCACGGTGCCAACCAGTGCGAATACGAAAATCGACCCCATTAGTAGCGCAAAATCTTCTGCCGCCAGTAGGCCAAATAAAATGGCATACAGCACCAAAACACCAGCGCTAAATAACAAGCCGTGTTTAATCTCTCCCAATACACCTGAGATATAAATTCCCAGTACAGCTGCGCAACTAACACTGGCAATCACGTAAGCAGTGTTAAAGGCAATATGCTCAGATAAAGACAACAGCAATAAATAGAACAGAGCCATAGCAACACCCACCAAAGTATATTGCACTGGATGTACCGAATATCCTTTAAAAATTTCAAATGCCATAAAGCCAAAGAGTATTAGCAAGATAAATAGCTCCGCATATTTAATTGCGCGGTCGGTTTTTAGATATTGGTTTACGGGATCTACTAGCGATACACCAAGCACGGAATGATAGATCTCGTCACAGACAGCAGAAGTTATACAGCTACTCATTTTCTTTGCCATGTTGGTAGCAAAAAAGGTCGTTTGCCAATGCGCCGTAAAAGAATTCTCATCAATAGTCGATTCGATAGGCAGATAGTTACCAATAAAACTTGGGTGCGGCCACGAAGCAGCAAGGTTTACTGCGGTCTCTTGGCCAATTGGCGCAATATCTAACGACTCCATACCAAGTAAGTTGAGGGTAAGCTTAAATTTAAGCTTGTGCTGCTGTGCAAGCCATTGGGGATCTATCGCACTGTGTACACCATTTTTAAAGCGCTTATTACCTGTACTTGGCAACAGTTCAAATGCCTTGTCATTTAACGTTAAAGCGAGTCCATTTTGGATGCCGCGTACATCACTAATGGCAGTGACCATGACAATATCCATCAAAATAGCATCTTCCTTCTCAGCCCATTTTGGCGGCACAATAAACTCACCTTGAATATCATTACTGGCCTGATAAAGCAGCGCTTTATATATGCCTAGTGAACGATACTGCGTATCTAAATTACTGTTAAAATTATATTTTTTAGGCAACAAGTTTTTGTAGCTATAACGCGTAACTAGCCGCTGTGCTTTACCATTAGCAGTTGTTTCTAATACCTCTTTTTTAAATTTCGCCACTAAAAAAGGGCCAATAATTTGTTGCGGGCCACTGCTACTGCGAGCTATTTCTTGCTGCACTTCATGCTGTAGTGATTGACGTTCACTCACCAAACCGTTGATCATCATCAGCGCTATGGTAAGCACTAAAATCAGTATGCCGATGGCGAGTAATTTAAATTTAAGTTGCATAACTAGTTCTCCATTTAATTATGACAACTAGTTTATGAAGCTGATGTAGGGGTTATGTGTAGATTAAGTGTTTTTTGTATGTAATTTGCTAAACAGAATTTTTGCTAATACGCCGTCATGAACATTAGTAATGCTAAGCGTTGCGCCGTGTAACTGAGCCACTTCATTAGCAAAATTAAGCCCTAAGCCGGTACTCTTTTTGCCTGTACTTGGCCTTGGTAAGGAAAAGAAACGCTGGTTAAGTTTATCCAGTGCAAAGTCAGGAATGGCTGCGCCGCGATTAAACACCTTAACAGCTAACTTGTTGTCCATCGCCTCACAAGACAAGGAAACTTCTCCGCCATCTTCTGAAAACTCGATGGCATTTTGCAGCAGATTAATAATGGCTTGTTGCATCAAGAGTTCATCACCACGTATTTGATAGCTAGTAGCTAGTTCAGCGGTCAATTCGATTTCTCGTTTTATACATTCACCTTCAAACACCCGCAGCGCTTGTTTACATGCATCGTTCATTGAAAACAATTGACTGTTTTCGATGACTTGCTGCTTTTCAACTGCCGACAAGTTTAACATTCGCTCAATAAGTAAATGTAAGCGCGTAGTTTCGTGTTCGATGTTAGCCAAAAAACGTTGTTGACTCTCAGGTTTGGGGTTGGTCTGCAAGATCTCGCTGGCACCGCGAATGGCAGCAATCGGACTTTTTAATTCATGAGTTAAACTCTGCACATAACGCTCGGTATAGTTTTTACCTTCAAGCTGATGGCGCATCCGATCGATAACCTGAGCTAAATCGCCATATTCATAAAAGACTCGAAACTGCGGCGGCGCGACCTTATCACCGTCTATTGCACGTTCCGCATAGTCCGTTAAGCGATCTAACGCCTTGGTAATACGCCATGAAATTAACGCGCCAATCAAAAGTGCAAACAGCCCCAGCGCTATTCCCCACATGATTAATCGATTTTTAGCCCGCTCGATAAATGGCTGCATGGCGCTGTTTGCCTTAGCGACAGTTACTGAGCCAATAATCTCATCGCCATCCTTTATCGGCGCAGCGATATACATAACCGTCGATGACTCATCATTATCATCGAGCTTAGTAGAGCGAGCGCCGTACTGTCCGCGCAATGTTAAATAAACATCATTCCAACGAGAATAATCCTTACCTACATCGATGCCATCGGAGTCTAAAATAACGATGCCGTTAGCATCGGTAATATAAATCCGTTTAGCTGCGTTAAGCTTTTCCATGCCCCAAATTGATGCTTGTGATTCATGCTCGCCAAAGCGCCGAAACAACTGCGGGTAACGACTTTGTTGCAGCGTGCCACGCCGAACATCGTCCGCGACTACCAGTGCGATAAAATTAGACATATCCACCAGCGTTTCCTCCATGGTTTGCCTAACGCCTGGCTTTATCTCGGCTGTTAATGTCCTTAGCACCAAATAGGCACAGAAGCCGACAAACACGGCATAGAGCAGAAACATTCGCAGTCCAAAGGGAATTTTCGGCCAATTAGCCATAATTATTGACCTTGCAACGAGTAGCCAAAACCACGATGAGTTTTGATGTATTGGGTATCAGAATCGACCACCCTAAACTTGGCACGCAGCGATTTAATGTGACTATCGATATTCCGCTCATAGCCCGCATCTAACGAAAAACCACCTGCATCGAGTAATTGCTCACGACTCATCACCTTTCCAATATGACGATACATATGTTCCAACAATTTAAATTCAATGGACGTCAGGGCTAATGCCTTATTATTAAGGACAAAATCACAACCAGAAGCTGCAGGTTGTAGCTGCAATAAAGATTGCTCATTCAATACAGGTTTAGCAATACGTTTTAGGATCACTTTAACTCGCGCCGCGAGTTCACGTGGACTAAAAGGCTTAGTCACATAATCATCACCACCAATTTCAAGACCCACCACGCGATCGATTTCCTCGCTACGCGCGGTTAAGAATATTATTGGCAAGTCATGTGACTGTCTGATTTGCTTACAAACATCAAAGCCAGTGATATCTGGTAGTCCAACATCTAAAATCATCAATGAATACGCTGTTTGCTCTAACTTTGCTATGGCTTCACTACCCAGCGCCACCCAATCAACGACAAAGCCTTCATTCTCTAGTACGTGAATAACGGTATCGGCGATAGACTGCTCGTCTTCGACAACTAAGATTTGTGGTTTAAAGTTATGAGGTGCAGTCATGAATACATTGAAGTGTTTGAAATTAATAGCATTAGCATAGCACTTCTACAGACACAAAAAAGCCCCGAGTTTCCTCAAGGCTTTTAGGCTTTCGCTTAATTAAATCACTAATTAACCGAACTGATTCATGGTGTTGTCTTTACCTGCGGCTTTGAGAGCAGCGTCGCCAGCGAAGTATTCTTTGTGATCATCACCCATGTCTGAACCCGCCATGTTTTGGTGTTTCACACAAGCGATACCTTGACGGATTTCCTTGCGTTGTACGCCTTGTACGTAGCCCAGCATACCTTGGTCACCGAAGTATTCTTTAGCCAAATTATCAGTTGAGAGAGCAGCTGTATGATAAGTTGGTAATGTAATAAGGTGATGGAAGATACCCGCTTCACGTGCAGCGTCAGCTTGGAAGGTACGGATTTTTTCATCGGCTTTAGTCGCTAATTCAGTGTTATCGTAATCAACGCTCATTAACTTGTCGCGATCGTATGCACTCACATCTTCACCCGCTTCAACCATGGCATCGAATACTTGCTGACGGAAGTTAAGCGTCCAGTTAAACGATGGTGAGTTGTTGTAAACCAGCTTAGCGTTTGGAATTACTTTACGGATTTCGTTCACCATGCCGCCGATTTGCGCAACGTGTGGTTTCTCAGTTTCAATCCACAGCAAGTCAGCACCGTTCTGCAGTGATGTGATACAGTCAAGAATACAACGTTCTTCACCCGTACCTTGTCTAAATTGGAATAAGTTACTTGCTAAACGCTTAGGACGAACTAATTTACCATCGCGATTTAATACCACATCGCCGTTTTGTACATCAGCAGCTTCAATTTCTTCAACGTCTAGGAATGAATTGTATTGGTCACCTAAATCACCAGGCTCGTTTGTTACCGCGATTTGTTTCGTAAGGCCAGCACCTAGTGAGTCAGTACGAGCAACGATAACACCGTCATCAACACCAAGCTCTAAGAATGCGTAACGTACTGCGTTGATTTTCGCTAGGAAGTCAGAATGAGGCACTGTTACTTTACCGTCTTGGTGACCACATTGTTTTTCGTCAGATACTTGGTTTTCTAGTTGGATACAACATGCTCCAGCTTCAATCATTTTCTTAGCAAGTAGGTAAGTTGCTTCTGCGTTACCAAAACCAGCATCGATGTCAGCGATAATAGGAACGATGTGAGTAACGTGACCATCAATTTTAGCTTGAACACGTTGTGCTTCAACTTCATCGCCAGCTTCACGTGCAGCATCTAGTTCGCGGAAGTAACCACCTAGTTCACGAGCATCTGCTTGACGTAGGAAGGTGTATAGTTCTTCGATTAGGCTAGCAACAGACGTTTTTTCATGCATCGATTGATCTGGTAATGGACCAAAGTCAGAGCGCAGTGCCGCAACCATCCAACCTGATAGGTATAGATAACGACGGTCGGTGTTTTCGAAATGCTTTTTAATTGAGATCATTTTTTGTTGACCGATAAAACCGTGCCAACAACCTAGAGATTGAGTGTACTTACTTGGATCTTTATCGTAGTTTTCCATGTCGCGGCGCATGATGCCAGCGGTGTAACGCGCGATATCCAAACCCGTTTTAAATTGGTTTTGCAATTTCATGCGTGCAACAGATTCAGGATTGATTGCACTCCATGCTTCGCCTTGTTGTCCGCATAAGTTAGCAGCTTTATCGATTTCAGTATTGTAAGTAGACATAGCATTCTTCCTTCGTATCTAGAGTTTTTATCATCAGCGTATAAGTAGCGCCGTTTGATTAAATACTAGCCGAGCACACTAACATAAAAATACTTTATAATTATTATTACGAACATTCACACGATGTATTTAACTATTGAGCGTCTAGTAAGTTAACAACACTCCTCATGAAGGTGCTTTCTTCATGATACCCTTTAGTAGCATAGCCTTTTAGGTTTTTTCTTATTTGAATAGTCCAGACATTAAGTTAAATTCCATATGGTTATACTTTCGTCTAAATTAAAATTATTTTTAAACAACCATTTGAATATTTCGCTTTCCACTGAATGATTATTAAGGTAGTTTATAAATTTTATCGCGAGCATTAGTCATATGAATATTAATAAAGTCGACCTTAATTTGCTGATTTACCTCGACGTATTGTTACGCGAAAAGAACGTAACGCGAGCGGCAAATCAGCTCAACATTACTCAACCGGCGATGAGTAACGGCCTTAAACGTCTGAGAAATCTGTTTAATGATCCAATACTAGTTCGTACTTCAGATGGCATGGTGCCAACTGAACGCTCACAAGCGCTAGCACCTGTCATTCGCAAGATTTTATTGGAATTGGAAGAAGCACTGCAAAGTGAAGATAACTTTAATCCTGCAACCAGTGATCGTGTATTTAGATTAATGGCCAGTGACTACGCCGCTTCAACATTGGTTCCTAAACTGCTGAGCAATCTCAGTAAGATAGCGCCAAACGTCAGCATCGATATTATGACGCCAAGTGATATTAACTTTCACGACGTGGAAGCAGGCAAAGTGGATATGGCGATTAATCGCTTTGAAGAGTTACCGCAATCCTTTCATCAAAAAACGCTGTGGCACGACAGTTTTACCTGTTTGATGGCGTCAGATAATCCAACCAGCAAGCGTTTTGGCCTACAGAGCTACTTACGCGGCAAACACATTTGGGTTTCAAAAACAGGCTTTGGCGTTGGTGTAGGTATGGATCCAAAAGACGTACAAAAACTCGGTTGGGTGGATGAAGCACTCGCGAAAATTGGCGAAAAACGCGATATTCGCGTATTCACGCGTAATTACAATGTGGCCATTCAATTAGCGTTGGAAGACCAATTAATCGCGACCTTACCAAGTAAAGCCGCAGCGCGCTTTGTTAATGCGCCGCGTTTTACACTGCTTGATCCGCCATTTGAAATTCCGAAGATTGAGCTAAAAATGATTTGGTCACCATTGCTTCATCATGACGCTAGTCATATTTGGTTTAGACAAAAGGTACTAGAAGCTGCACATGAATGTTAAGGCGAACTAGGGTAACATTAGCGCCAAGATAATTTGGCGCTACATTTTATGACAGAAACAGAATTTTGGCAGCTCGTAACTGCCCAAGACCCCCTCGCTACTTCCGACGAACTAGCGCAACGACTGACCGACCAACTTAATCCATTGACCGATGAGCAACTAGCAGCTTTTGATAAGCACTTTAGCCTCAAAATGCGCGATAGCTACACATGGCGTCTGTGGGGTGCCGCCTATATTATCGGTGGCTGTAACAGTGAATATGCATTTGCTGAGTTTCGCTGCTGGTTAATATCTCGCGGCCAAGACATTTTCGAACAAGCGCTGAAGAAACCAGATACTCTCGCAGAGCTCGACGTTTTAAAAGATGATGAGGGTGATCCATTACCTTACCTTGAAGAGTACGATCTTATTGCCGGGCAGCTTTTTGAAGCACGAAACGAACATGAACTGCCCTATGTGCCTTCAGGGCAAAGTCAGCCATTTGGCAAACGTTTCAAAGACACCAACAAATATTTAAAAACGAGTTATCCAAACTTATTTGCTAAATATTGGCAGAGTTAAACACAGCGATTCACACTCTTCGCTAACCGCGTTTTGGCTCGACAAACAATGCGATCGAAGTCATCTGGCTTCATTGACAGTTGCTGACATGCACTTTGTTTGTCTTGTGAATTAAGCAGGCATGTCAGAACCATGCGGTCACGCAACTGTGGTAAAGCAGCAATTGCTTGAACGAGTATCATTCTATTTCGCTGCAATTCGAGCGCCGCTTGTGAGGACATTTCCTCCGCTGTAATCTCCTCACAAGACAGATCACTTTGTTGCCACTTTTTGCATTCTTTAAAATGATTAATTAGATAGCGATTGGCGATCGATAATGCATATTGCCTTATCGTCATTGGATTATTTATCAATCCGGCTCGCAAATTAACAATTACTGCGATCAGCGTTTCCTGCGCGATATCTGCAGCTCGATGCCCATCGACCTTCTTGCTAATATGCACAACTATATAAGGTAACAATATGGCTGTTAGCTGCGCTTCCGCCATGCGATCTCCGCAACCAACGCTGTCACACAAAGTAGCTAATTGATTAATGTCTCTATTTGCTCGTTTCATGATTCCATCTCCATCCTGCAATAAAACCACTATTGCACGAAAAAGTGTAAATCTCCGTCAAGAGAATCGGCACCATGTTACAAGGCATTTCCAAAATTAAGCTGTCGTTGGCATTAAGAAAATAAGCCATACGCTTAAACAACTTTAAAAACAAATTATTAGCGAGAATGTAATGAGGTGATTAACAAGTGTTTCGAAATACATTCATTTACATTTGGAGAAAAAACATACTGTAAGAATCAAGGCGGTATTGGCACTTAATAAGATGACAGGACAAGATTACCGAGCTCTCTCATTAATTGGTGATGGTTCTATCGATTAACATGATGAATAAATCTGGAGAACACCATGAAAACCTTATTACTTACTTTAGCATCTGGCCTACTATTAACTTCTACAGCAGCACACGCAGGCCAATTTAAATTCGTTGCAGGCAACGATAGTCCCTATACACAATTTTGTGTCGCCGCTGCCAACAATAACCTAATGAATTACAACCAACAGGTTGATAGCTCAGGTCTTAGCGATCGCCATGTTGCTCAAAATACACAATGCAATGGGGAAAATATTGCCAATTTTGCAGCGAAGTACGGCGCAGATAAAACCGCCAAGCACATTAACCGCTTCAGACGCGGAAACATCACCATTACTGACTACGCATACGTAGGAAAATCCGAGAAAAAAGATTTGACGATAGTGACTGTTAACTAGGTTCTAGCAGCCCATACAAAAAGGCCAACTTCGTTTTGAAGTTGGCCTTTTTCATTCTAGCGAATAGTTAGAACGTCCAGCGAACACCTAATTTCACATTGACGCCAGGCAATGGCGCTTGCTCTTTCAAAAACGAGCTGTGAACTCGCGCTTCTTTGTCGAACAAGTTATTCACTTTTAAGAAATATTTAATATCGCCAAATGACACTTTCTGGTGTTTGT
>JBMYWG010000012.1:0-82373 GCA_049607155.1 Psychrobium sp. | reverse complement strand
CGTTTTGGTATCAAACCTTAGCGGCGAAGATCGGCGGTATAATTTTATTAGCGTTGCTTGTTTATTGTATCGTCAGGTATCGAACTGCGAGACTGCAAAATCGCCAAGATTATTTAGAAAGTGAAGTACAAAAGCGCACGCTGTCTTTGCAACAATTGACAGATGAATTAGCTACCATGAGCATGACGGATCCGTTAACTGGCCTTAAAAACCGTCGTTATCTCGAACAAGCAATGCAAGTCGAAGCGGCTAATGTGCTTGAAAAATATCGTGATGACAAGAAAGAAGATAAGCGAATTGATGGTGGCGATGTTGTATTCATTCTGATTGATGTCGACCACTTTAAACGCGTCAATGACAAATACGGCCATCAAAGTGGCGATGCGGTTTTGATTGAAATTACCAAGCGTATTCGTTTAATCGCCAGAGATACCGATCATTTAGTGAGGTGGGGTGGCGAAGAGTTTTTACTGATCGTTAAAGAATCTTCTATCGAGCGGGCAGAATCCATCGCCGAGCGCTTGCGTCAAAAAATTAGACAAACTTTGATAAAAATAGAAGGTGATATTGAAATTAAAATGACCTGCTCCATTGGTTTATGTGGCTATCCATTTTTTGCGCGAAAGCTTGAAAACCTCAGCTGGTCTGAATGTATTAATTTGGCAGATAAAGCCCTTTACTGCGCTAAAAACTCCGGTCGTGATACCTGGGTAAGCGTTAAAGAGAATGAGCTTACTTTAACTGAAGAGCTACCAGATAGCTTGGAAAAATTCAACCAATCTCAAATCTGTTTAGAGAGTTCTGCCTCTATTTCTTATGTTGAATCGCAATGGAAATTCTAACGGAATTTAATGAAGTCTCCGCTGGAATATTTTGTGAATAAAAGGAACCGTTAATGAAATATGGCAGTTTGATACTCGTCGTAATGTCGTTATTGCTTAGCATTTATAGCTTGCATACTTTTCATTATATTAGCTCCGCTGAACTGGTTGCTGCAATGGTAAGGTTCGTTAACGATGCTAGTCCTGCGTACGAATATACCGCCCGATCTCGTTTCGAAATAACTAATCGAACATCAACTTATTTATACATTGCTCTTAGTGTTGTGACCGCTACTATAGCCAGCGCAATTGAGATTAAGCAGTTAAACAAGCTTGGTAAAAACTCACGCTCTGCGGCAGTTATTGCGTTGGCAGCTGCACTGTTTTTTATTAATTATAATATTTATAGCTGGAATGATATGCCGGTTTGATATCAAGCTTAGTATCTCAAATTTCAATATTAACTTTGTGCCTAAACCGCCTTTCCATTACAATTGCCGCCACTAAATTTCACAGCTGTTTTTACGGTAAAAGTTACTCATGAATAATTCACATCGCCTTTCCATTGCGCCCATGCTTGACTGGACCGATAGACATTATCGTTACATGGTTCGCCTCATTAGTAAGCATCAATTGCTTTATACGGAGATGGTAACCACTGGCGCTATTATTCATGGCAAAGGTGATTACTTATCTTATAACGATGAAGAACATCCACTGGCATTACAGCTTGGGGGGAGTAATCCTACTGATTTAGCGATTTGTGCTAAACGAGCGCAAGAATATGGCTATGATGAAGTGAACCTTAATGTCGGCTGTCCGTCAGATCGCGTGCAAAACGGTCGTTTCGGTGCGTGTTTAATGGCTGAACCTAAGCTGGTGGCTGACTGTGTTGATGCAATGCGAGCTGTAGTTGATATTCCAGTAACCGTAAAACATCGCATCGGTATCGATGAGTTAGATAGCTATCAATTTTTAACTGACTTTGTCGGTGAAGTGAGTGAGGCTGGCTGTGAAACTTTTATCGTTCATGCCCGTAAGGCGTGGCTCAGTGGTCTAAGTCCTAAGCAAAATCGTGAAATTCCGCCACTAAACTATGAGCGTGTCTATCAACTAAAGCGTGACTTTAGCGATTTAATTATCTCTATTAACGGCGGTATTACTAGCCTCGAGCAAACTAAAGAACATTTAGAACATGTTGATGGCGTAATGATTGGTCGCGAAGCCTATCAAAATCCATATGTGTTAGCGGGTGTTGATAGCGAGATATTTGGCGATGGTCGTGAAATTCTGTCACGTCATCAGGTAGTAGAACACATGCTGCCATACATCGAGAAACACCTGCAAAATGGCGGCAAGTTAAATCATATTTCCCGTCATATGCTAACGCTCTTTATGGGGATGACGGGGGCTAAACAATGGCGTCGTTATATCAGTGAAAACGCCACTAAGAAAGGCGCTGGCCTAGAAGTGATTGAACAAGCGCTGTCGTTAGTGAGTGAGCCAGCAGTTTAATTAATCTATACTTTTTGAATGGTCAAAATAGCGAAAAACTAGTGTTTTTAGCTTTTTTAAATATTGCAAGGTCGATTTAGATTATATAAAACAATGCTTTATTTACATGGCACATACCTTGATTAAATCAGCGTAATTGATTTATGAAATGATTAGGGAATGTTATATGAGCTTATTACACCGTTTTAGAAAAGATACAACCAATGGTTTGGTTGCTGGTATTTGTGCTGGTATCGCCCGTGGTCTTAACGTTGAACGTAAATGGGTGCGTATTGCAGCATTAGTTTCGTTATTACTCTTCTCTGTTCCTACTCTGATTATCTATGTGATTTTGGCGGTGACTTTACCGCCGAAGAATCGCTGGCTAGACTAATAGTTCTAAACTCCTATTTTAAATACGCGATTGAGTGCTCTCAATCGCGTTTTATTCTTTGTATTATCAATAATTTTTGCTATGTTGCAGGCAGATAGAATTAAGCCAATGAGGGCGTTATTATGATTAAGTTTAACAAGAATATTGTGGTGGGCATCGTTGCTGGTGTCGTAGCTGTTGGTGGCGTGTTGTCTATTTGGTGGGATATTGAGCCTGACGTTTCTGATATAAAGCAGCTAAGTGTTGAGCAAGCCCAAACCTTGGGCGTTGATCCTGTTACTGGTTTTGCCACCATGACAGCGGTTATTTCGGTAACTGATACATTGCTTAATAAGCCGGGTGGCTATTTAACTAACGATAAAATGTATCCGTCAGTGCTAATGGATAATATGCCAGCCTTTGAATATGGCGCATTGCAACAAGTGCGTGATTTGGCGTTAGTACTGCGTAACGATTTATCACGCTCGCAATCGCAATCGGTGGAAGATCCTGATTTGGTAAAGGCTCAGCCGAGCCTTAACTTTGATAACAATCGCTGGATCTTCCCAAGTACTGAGAGTGAATACAAAAAAGCCCTTAAGCATTTCGAGTTATATCGTACTCGTTTAGCTAATCCTGCATCTGATGCACAGTTTTATGCCCGTGCCGATAATTTAACAGAGTGGTTGAAAGAAGTTGAAAAACGTCTTGGTAGCCTTTCGCAACGCTTAAGTGCCAGTGTGGGTCAAGAGCGTTTACATACCGATTTGGCGGGGGATAGCGCCGCAACTCAATCAACTGGCATGGCGAGAAATCAATTAGTAAAAACCAGTTGGTGGCAGCTTGATGATGTGTTTTATGAAGCGCGTGGCTCTAGCTGGGCACTTATTCACTTTTTAAAAGCCATTGAAATTGATTTTCATTCGGTACTCGAAAAGAAAAATGCGTTGGTGAGTTTGCGTCAAATTATTCGCGAGCTAGAGCAAACACAAGACACTATTTGGTCGCCAATGATTTTAAACGGTAGTGGTTTTGGACCTATGGCCAATCATTCTTTAGTCATGGCTAACTATATTTCTCGCGCTAATGCTGCGATAATCGACCTTAACACCTTGTTACAACAAGGATAAAGAGCAAAGTAGTGGCGCTGGTCACGAAGAATTTGCCGCAGATTAAATTCATAAATATTTTAAAATCAAGGATTTGAAATGACTCTTAAAAAACTTGCCCTTGCATCTGCACTTGTTACTGCATTTGCATTACCAGCCAAAGCTGATGTGTTGGGCGTTTATGTTGGTGCTCAAGGTTGGCAAAACGAAGCCAGCGGTGGCTTCTCACAAAACGCTAGTCTTGTTGACTTTGCTTTCGAAGAAAAAACCAACACTAACCTGTATTTGAAATTCGAACATCCAGTACCATTAGTGCCAAATGCTCGTATTCGTGTTGGTAAATTAGAAACTAACGGTAGCGCTGACCTCAATGCGGCTTTCACTTTTGGTGGAAAGACCTATCGCGTTAACGAGAATATCGATACGACGTTGGATTTCACAAATAACGATGCAACTTTATACTGGGAGTTATTAGACAACGATTTAGTTGCTTTTGATTTTGGTTTAACTGCTAAGAACATTAAAGGCGATTTTTTAGTTGAAGATGGCACCCAATCAAGTATGGAAGAAGTGTCAGTATGGTTACCTATGGGTTATGCCGCTGCAAAAGTACGTATTCCTTTTGCGGGATTATACGTATACGGCGATGCTAACTTTGTGTCATACGATGGCAGCAAAGTTCACGATTACGAAGTGGGCCTAGGTTACGATCTTATCGACAATATCGCAGTTGATGTGGCCTTAACTGCTGGTTACCGCGAAGTTGTGATTGAGCTTGATGATGTTGATGACATCAACGCCGACCTTGAGTTTTCAGGTTTCTTTGCTGGCTTAGAAGTTCACTTCTAATCTGCTAATACCTGCCTAATGCCTCACGCTTCGTGGGGCATTTCATTTTCTTCTATCTTATTCCTATATCCTTCCTTTCTTTTTATTCAAAAAAGAAATAAAAAATCAATTTTTATTCTTTTGGGTTATTTGAAGCGCGCGTTAGTATGCTTGCTATTAGCAATAGGGCGTCTTTCAGGTAATTGACATGTCACTACAACAATTAAATTCATTGAGCAGTCCGCTGTCGAAGCAGCAGATTGACTCATTACAACAGCTGACGACTTCAATGTCGGCAGTGGAACTCTCATGGGTCAGCGGTTATCTCGCTGGCATTAGCCAAGGCGGAGCTATTGCTCCTGTAGCAGATACGCCAGCTGGCAAGCTCACCGTGATGTACGGCTCGCAAACGGGTAACTCGAAAGGGGTTGCTGGTGAAGTAGCTGAGCAAGCAAAGGCAATGGGCATTAATGTTGAGTTAGTGTCGATGGGTCACTACAAAGCAAAACAGCTTAAAAATGAAAGCCACCTATTAATTGTTGTTAGTACTAACGGTGAAGGCGAGCCGCCTGATGATGCCATTCAATTACACGAATTCTTAGCCTCGAAGCGCGCACCAAAACTGGACGGTCTTAAATATTCAGTATTAGGTTTAGGCGACTCTAGCTACGAGTTTTTCTGTCAAACAGCCATTGACTTTGATGAGCGTTTAGCGGCGTTAGGCGCGCAATCTGTACTTGAACGTAAAGATTGTGATGTTGATTATGAAGACGACGCGGCTTCGTGGGCGACTGGGGCTCTTAGCATTGTTCAAGAAACCTTAACTGCGGCGGCTCCAGCGGCATTTGCCAGTGCACCAGCATTTGGTGGCGGCGAGAGTCAGTACACCAAGAAAAATCCGTATAAAGCAACTTTATTAGCGAATCCTAAGATTACTGCTCGCAGTGCTAATAAAGACGTTAGACACATCGAGATTTCATTAGAAGAGTCAGGCATTACTTACCAGCCGGGTGACGCATTAGGCGTATGGTTTGATAACGATCCTAAATTAGTGAGCGAATTACTAACGCTATTAAATATTGATGCAGCAGCAACAATTGATATTGGTGGCGAGACATTAAGTATCGAACAAGCGCTCATTGAAAACTATGAGTTAACTCAGCTTCATCCTGGGTTTATTAGTGCTTATGGTGAAGCAGCTAATATCAGTGAATTAGTTAAGCTAAGCGAAGATAAAGATGCAACTCGTGCTTATATTGCCCAGCGCCAAGTGATTGATATTGTGCGTGACTATCCTGCGGCAATTAGCGCCGAGCAGTTTGTTGCTGCATTGCGCAAGCTAACACCACGTCTCTATTCTATTGCCTCTGCAATGAGTGAAGTTGAAGAAGAAGTTCACCTAACCGTTGCTGTGGTTGAATACGACGCTCATGGTCACGCCCATCAAGGCGCGGCTTCAAGCTTCCTAGCGCACCGTCTGCAAGAAGATTCGCAAGTACGTGTATTTGTTGAGCATAACGATAACTTCCGTCTACCAGCACAAGATAAGCCTGCCATTATGATTGGTCCAGGTACAGGTATTGCGCCATTCCGCGCCTTCTTACAAGAGCGTGACAACACAGAAGCTAGCGGCGAGAACTGGTTATTCTTCGGTAACCAACACTTTACTGATGATTTCTTATACCAAGTTGAGCTACAAGACTTTAAAGAGCGCGGCGTGTTAAACCGCATCGATCTAGCGTTCTCTCGTGATCAAGAAGAAAAAGTTTACGTTCAGCACCGCATTGTTGAGCAGGGCAAAGATATCTTCCAGTGGCTAGAAAACGGCGCGTCACTTTATATTTGTGGTGATGCCAACTACATGGCGAAAGACGTGCATCAGGCGCTAGTTGATGTGATCAGCGAGCACGGCAATAAAACGACCGAAGAAGCTAACGAATACCTAATTAACTTACGTGATAGCAAGCGCTATCAGAAGGATGTTTACTAATGAGCGATACTAAATTAGCAGCTAACGAATATATCAAAGCTGATAGTAACCTTCTGCGCGGTACTATCGAAGAAGGTTTGCAAAACAATATTACTGGCGCGTTGTATGTTGATGACACGCAGCTGTCGAAATTCCACGGCTTTTATCAGCAAGACGACCGCGATTTACGCGCTGAGCGTCAAGCCCAGAAACTAGAGCCGCTGCATAGCTTTATGCTTCGTGCCCGTGTACCTGGTGGTGTGTGTACACCACAGCAATGGCTAGACGTAGATAAGATTGCTAGCGAACTTACCATGAGCCAAAGTATTCGTTTAACCACGCGTCAAACGTTTCAGTATCACGGTATTTTAAAGCGCAACTTAAAGCCGTTGATTCAAGCACTTGATACTTCGTCACTTGATTCAATTGCCGCCTGTGGCGACGTAAACCGCAACGTGATGTGTAATCCAAACCCTGTTGAGTCTGAACTTCATCAACAAGCGTATGAATGGTCAATAGCACTTTCTGAAAAGTTATTACCACGTACTAACGCTTATGCTGAAATCTGGCTTGATGGCGAAAAGGTGACGAGTAATGAAACTGAGCCTATGTACGGTAAAACGTATTTGCCGCGTAAGTTTAAAATTGCTGTTGCTGTACCGCCGCACAATGATGTAGATGTGTACACCAACTGTCTTGGTTTTATCGCTGTTAGCGACAATGGCAAGCTTATTGGTTTTAACGTGACTGCTGGCGGTGGCATGGGGGCAACTCATGGAGACAAGACAACCTTCCCTCGTCTTGCTGATGACTTAGGGTTTATTGCCCTAGAAGATACTATCGAGATTGCTAAAGCGGTAATTACGACTCAGCGCGATTGGGGGAATCGTACCGACCGTAAATACGCACGTCTTAAGTACACAGTACAAAAGCACGGTATCGACGCCTTTAGAGCCGAAGTTGCTAAGCGTTCTGGCGTTGATATTCAGCCGCCAAAACAAGTTGAATTTACCACGCGTGGCGATCGCTTTGGTTGGGTTAAAGGCACCGATGGCAAATGGCATCTAACGCTATACATCGAGTGTGGCCGTATTAAAGACGTGCCGGGTAAAGAGATTCAAACAGGCTTCAGAGAGATTGCTAAGGTGCACAAAGGTGACTTTAGAATGACCTCGAACCAAAACATGATAGTTGCCAATGTTGCCGAAGAAGATAAAGCGCAAATCGAAGCGCTTGCTCGTCAGTATGGCATCTTAGGTGAGCGTTTAACGCCATTGCGTAAACATTCTATTGCCTGTGTATCACTGCCAACCTGTGCCTTAGGCATGGCTGAGGCGGAACGTTACTTCCCTGAGTTTACCGACAAGGTTGATGCACTGCTTGAAAAACACGGCGTTGGCGAACAGCCAATTGTAATGCGTATGACAGGTTGTCCAAATGGTTGTGCTCGCCCTTATGCGGCTGAAATAGGTTTAGTGGGTAAGGGGCCGGGGCGTTACAATCTTTACCTTGGCGCTGCTTTTGACGGTACGCGTATCAGCAAAATGGTATTAGAAAATGGTAACGAAGCAGAGATTTTAGCCGACCTTGATGGCCGTATTGAGCGTTTTGCTAGTGAGCGCACCGACGGTGAATATTTTGGTGATTTCCTAGTTCGCACTCAAGAAGTTAAAGCCGTGCTAACTAGCGCGGGAGACTTTCATGACTAAATTGTTCGATGATGTCGATTTTGGCGCGCTGTTGTCAGCACCAGAATCCCATCAGCAAGCGATTCTGGCTAAGGTGAATCAAGCCTTAGCTGAGTTGACACCACAAGAGCGCGTACAATGGGCGCTGGCTAATTTGCCTGGAGCTCATGGCTTGTCGTCGAGCTTTGGCATTCAATCAGCGTTAATGTTGCACCTTCTTACGCAAGAGCAGGCGGATATTCCGGTTATCTTAACTGATACTGGCCATCTGTTTCCCGAGACGTATCAGTTTATTGATAAACTAACCAATCGTTTGTCACTTAACCTGAAAGTTTATCAAAGCGAGCTAAGCCCTGCGTGGCAACAAGCGCGTTATGGTAAAGAGTGGGAGCAAGGCCTCGATGGTTTAGATGCTTATAATAAGCGTAATAAAGTTGAGCCGATGCAGCGTGCATTAGAAGATTTAGAGATAGGCACTTGGTTCTCAGGTCTTCGTTCACAGCAAGCAAGCTCGCGCGAAGGACTGCCGTTTGTAGAAATTCGTGGCACGCGCTATAAGTTTTTACCTATTATCGATTTAAACAATAAACAGGTACATGAATACCTCACGAAATTTGACTTGCCTTATCATCCGTTATGGGAAGAAGGCTATGTTAGCTTAGGCGATGTTCATTCTACGCGTAAGCTAGAAGTGGGAATGACAGAAGAAGAGACTCGATTTAATGGTTTAAAGCGCGAATGCGGATTACATTTCGAGATCTAGACTCGATAAAACGCCTTTCTAAAACTTAATTACTAAAAAGCCGAAGTCCTCTTCGGCTTTTTTATTGAATAAGATCACGTATTAAATTAGCAATGCCATATCTCTCTGCTACACTTTTTTTATTAGCAAAATGCGTCTTCCCTAAATAAGCTGTCGAAAAGGAGTTGTCATCTTTTATGCTTGAGCTTTCCGAATTTGTGACTAAAGCAAATAAACTGTACACGCTGCCAGATATCTGCCTGCAGCTTAACAGTTTAGTTAACAGTAAAAATAGTTCTGTTGACGACATTGCTTGTTTAGTTGGTCACGACCCTGCCTTGACTTTTCGAGTATTAAAATTGGCTAATAGTGCGCTTTATAGTAGAAAAGGTAATATCTCTACGATTGATGACGCTATTCAAAAAATCGGTACCGACGAATTGTGTAATATTGCAATTGCCACATCAGCAGCTCTCGTCTTTAAAGGCGCAGGGCGTAATAAAATTAACCTAAAAAATTACTGGCAGCACAGTGTATTTACTGCCATTATCGCCCGTGAGCTATATCAGCTAAAATCCAAGCGTAAGGAAGGCTCAATGTTTGTCGCTGGGCTACTTCACAATATTGGTTTTCTAATCGTGTTAGAACGTTTACCATATTATATGGTTAAGCTCGCTGATGTTGTTGGCGAAGAACACAAAGAACGGGGCTTTGAAAAAGAAACTTTAGGCTTTACTTTTGTTGATATTTCTAGTGAGCTATTAAAAAAGTGGCAACTGGGAGATGATTTGATAGATTTGGTAACCAATCAGTTTAGTGCTCATAGCAGTGAAAATAATCAATTGAAATGTAGTTGTTTAAATGCTGCAATTGATATTAGCGATCAGGTTTTTGAAACGAGTCAAATTAAGTCAATGCCATTGATTCAGCATATTTCAGATGAATACCAGTTAGATTTGGACGCAGATGCATTGAATGCCGTAATAGATCGGTCTGTGGAAAATGTCCATAACATCGTTAAGATTATTCAAGGTTAGGAGTGATTATGGACGATATGTTTTTATTTTCAGAAGAAGACGTTCAAACTGTCACTGCTTCTAGGCCACCATGGAAAGTATTGGTGGTTGATGATGAAAAGGACGTTCATGCGGTAACAACGTTAGCCTTGGGGTCTTTTGAGTTTCAAGAGCGAGAGCTTGAATTGCATCATGCCTATAGTGCTCGTCAAGCCAAAGACATTCTTGCTGATGAAGATGATATTGCGCTCATCTTACTCGATGTTGTGATGGAAACCGATCAAGCGGGATTGGAACTTGCAGCCTATATCCGACGTGAATTAAATAACCATTCTGTGCGCATTGTTTTGCGAACCGGCCAACCTGGTCAGGCGCCAGAACATCAGGTGATTCGCGATTACGATATTAATGATTACAAGAATAAAACTGAATTAACTTCTGCCAAGCTGTACACCATTCTCTATTCAAATTTACGTTCTTATAAAGATATTAATGCAGTCATCCGCTCTAAAGCAGCGCTTGAGCGCTTGATTATTGCATCGCGCGGCATTTCATCGATGCATGGACTTAAA
Source organism: Psychrobium sp. (assembly GCA_049607155.1). Classification (GTDB taxonomy): domain Bacteria; phylum Pseudomonadota; class Gammaproteobacteria; order Enterobacterales; family Psychrobiaceae; genus Psychrobium. The sequence continues at coordinate 71,761 of JBMYWG010000012.1, read as the reverse complement.
TCATTCGTGAGTCTAACGCTAACGCAACTTAAAGAGTTGCTACACATTTCTGACGACAAGGTTTATGGCGATGAGTCTGGTGCCTATGCTATCAATAATGAGACTGGCGAGTTCTCTCGATTTTTACTGCATGACTCTGATGAATTGGAAGAAGCTATTTCGTTGGAAACGTTAGAGCCTAGTAAACGCGATTTAATCGAGCAATCTATTGCTGAGCAAGGCAACATATATCGCGATCAAAATTTTGTGATGTTTTGTAAAGGACAGCGGGCTAGTTTGATTTTCTACGGTAAGGTAGGTAATCGAATTTCTAGTATTGACCGCAATATTCTGAATATTTTTACCGAGAACCTTATCTCGATTATCGAAAATATTTATCTGCATGAAATTATTGATTCCTCTCAAAAAGAGATTATTTATCGCTTAGGTGAGGTAGTTGAATCACGCTCTAATGAAACGGGCTACCACGTTAAACGTGTTGCTTATTATTCGGCACTGCTGGCTGAATTAGTTGGCTTGCCAGAAGATGAAGTTGAGTTAATTAAAAGTGCTTCGCCATTGCATGATGTAGGTAAGATCGCGATTCCAGATGCTGTATTAAATAAGCCTGGTCGTCTTGAAGGGGAAGAATGGGAAATTATGAAAACCCATGCGCTTAAAGGCTATAACGTACTAAATGGTGCAGGGCTAGTGTTACTCGACATAGCGGCGACTATTGCGCTTACGCACCATGAGAAGTGGGATGGTAGCGGTTACCCAAGAGGCCTTGCTAAAGATGAAATACACCTTTATGGCCGCATTACAGCAATTGCAGATGTGTTCGACGCATTAGGTAGCGATCGTTGTTATAAAAAAGCATGGCCGTTAGAAAAAATTCTAAACTTGTTTAGAGAGGAACGAGGTAAGCATTTCGATCCTCGCCTTATTGATTTGATGATGGATAATCTTGATCGATTCTTAGAAATTAGAGATCGCTACCAAGATTAGCGCGCCGATAATCCCCTGTGTTTAATAAAAGACCGATCATTCGGTCTTTTTTTGTTTTCGCTATAAATAATTAAATTTCTATTCCATAAGGTTATAAAAACTAATTATCTATTATTTTAGGTCATATCGGGTTCAAGGTATATTGAACATATAAATTTAAAGTCCTTAGATGGTAAATACGATGACCCAAGTAAATCTAACGCATTTACAGCAACTCGAAGCTGAGAGCATTCACATTATTCGTGAAGTTGCCGCTGAGTTCGATAACCCTGTAATGCTTTATTCTGTCGGTAAAGACAGTGCTGTTATGCTTCACCTTGCACGTAAAGCCTTTGCTCCTGCTAAATTGCCATTCCCGCTACTGCATGTAGATACCGATTGGAAATTTAAAGAAATGATTGCATTTCGCGATGAGCAAGCACAGAAACACGGGTTTGATTTACTGGTTCATAAAAACCCTGAAGGGTTGGCGATGGGGATTAATCCATTTACCCATGGCAGTGCGAAGCATACCGATATCATGAAGACCGACGGTCTTAAACAAGCACTAGATAAATACGGCTTTGATGCGGCATTTGGTGGCGCGCGTCGTGACGAAGAAAAATCTCGTGCCAAAGAGCGTGTGTATTCTTTCCGCGATAGTCAGCATCGTTGGGATCCTAAGAACCAGCGTCCAGAGTTATGGCATACCTACAATGGCCAAGTGAATAAAGGCGAGAGCATTCGTGTATTCCCGTTATCGAACTGGACAGAGCTAGATATCTGGCAATACATCTTCTTAGAAAACATCGATATTGTTCCTTTGTATTACGCTGCAGAGCGTCCAGTAGTTATGCGTGATGGCGTGAAGATTATGGTAGATGATGATCGCATGCCAATTGAAGACGGCGAAGAAATCAAACAAGAGCTAGTACGCTTTAGAACACTTGGTTGCTATCCGCTAACTGGCGCTATCGATTCTGATGCCGATACGTTGCCAAAGATTATCGAAGAGATGCTATTGGCTCGCTCATCTGAGCGTCAAGGGCGCGTTATTGATAACGATTCGTCGGCATCGATGGAACAGAAAAAACGTCAAGGTTACTTCTAAGGTTGAGATAAGATTATGAATGCAAATATTTCCCAGCAAATTAAAGACCTTGGCGTAGAAGGTTACTTAACTAAGCAGCAGCACAAAAGTCTATTACGCTTGCTGACGTGTGGCAGTGTTGACGATGGTAAAAGCACCTTGATTGGCCGTCTATTACATGACAGTGCACAGATTTATGAAGATCAATTAGCTGCTTTAAAATCAGATAGCCAAAAAATGGGCACGACTGGTGATGCAGTCGATCTTGCGTTGCTCGTAGATGGCTTAGCGGCGGAGCGTGAACAAGGGATCACCATCGATGTCGCTTATCGTTACTTTTCGACAGAAAAACGTAAGTTCATTATTGCCGATACGCCTGGACACGAGCAATATACGCGTAATATGGCAACTGGTGCGTCAACCTGTGATGTGGCAGTTATCTTGATTGATGCGCGATACGGCGTACAGGTGCAAACAAAACGTCATAGCTTTATTGCATCGCTTTTAGGTATTAAGCATTTCATCGTTGCGGTTAATAAGATGGATTTGGTGGATTTTAGCCAAGATACTTATGAGCAAATCGTCAGTGATTATAAAGCCTTTGTAGCGGGCCTTGGTGAGCGTGACGTGCAGTTTGTGCCGTTATCGGCACTCAATGGCGATAATGTGGTTAATCAAAGCCAGAATATGCCGTGGTATCACGAAGATTCACTGTTAGCGCGCCTTGAAAATGTGCAAATATCGCAAGATGTGAGCGATGTTGGTGCTCGTCTACCTGTGCAATACGTTAACCGTCCACATCTCGATTTTCGCGGTTTCTGCGGCACGCTAGCGGCAGGCACAATCGCTGTTGGCGACGAAGTGACTGTATTGCCATCGGGCAAGCAAAGCACGGTGAAGTCTATTGTTACTTTTGAAGGAGAGTTAGAGACTGCTAGCCAAGGTCAAGCAATCACTTTAACACTTAACGATGAAGTGGATGTGAGTCGCGGTGATATGCTGGTGACTGGTCAGCAACCGTTTGTTAGCCAAAGCGCGCAAGCAAAGCTGGTATGGTTGGGAGAGGCGCCACTTAGCGCTAATCGCCAATATGACTTAAAGATTGCTAGTAAGAAAACGCAAGTTTCGATCAGCGAGATTAAGCACCTTATTAATGTAAACACATTAGCGCACGAAGCGAGCGATGAAGTTGCACTTAATGAAGTGGCGTTAGTAGATTTAAACTTTGCTGAGAAAATCGCATTCGATCTTTATCAAGACGTGCGCGATACCGGTGGCTTTATCTTAATTGATCGCCTGACTAACGTGACGGTCGCTGCGGGTATGATTGAGCAAGCGCTAGAATCAAACACCCAAACTCATGAGTTTTCAGAGTTTGAGCTTGAATTTAACGCATTAGTGCGTAAACATTTCCCACATTGGCAAGCACTAGACATTAGTGCGCTAAAGAGTAAGTAAGCGCATGAGCCAAGCAACTGCCGTTATTTGTATGCTAACGGCGTTAGTAGCCTTGCTGCTAACTAATAAAATTCGTCCTGCCATTTTATTTGTCGGGGCGATAGCTTTAAGTTATTTACTTGGCTGGATTAGCTTTGAGCGAATGATGGGAAACTTTACCAATTCTTCGCTCTTTACTTTGATACTGCTACTCGTCGTTTCCTTGGCAGTAGAAAAAACCTCGTTGTTACAATCGGTTGGTCGTCACCTTAATCACGCGAATTTTAGTTGGGTAATCACTAAACTTGGCGTGACAACGGCGTTTTTGTCATCGATTACTAATAATTCCGCGGTAGTGGCGTCGATGATTGGCGTATTAAAGCGTAACCACTTCCACTCACCATCAAAGTTACTACTACCGCTCTCTTATGCAGCGATTCTTGGCGGCACATTGACCTTAATTGGTACATCAACCAATCTCATTGTAAATAGCTTTGTCGTTGATGCCGGGCTACAGCCCATAGGTTTCTTTGACTTCACCTTAATCGGTGTTGCTGTGGTGCTTTGTGGGTTAATCGTGCTCATTATTGGCGGCTATCGATTACCAGATCGCTTCGATAGCAGTAATGCCGATCTGCCCTATATGCTTGAAGCCATGGTTAGTGAAGATTCTGTGATGATTGGCAAGTCCGTTGAAGAGAATCGACTACGCGCTCTGCAACGGCTGTATTTAGTGGAAATTGAACGCAACGGTGAACTTATTCGTCCAGTGTGTCCAACACAGATATTAGAAGCAGGCGATCGTTTAGTGTTTGCTGGCGATACTCAGAGCTTACATATTTTGCAGGAGATGCAAGGACTTGAATGGTTTGCCAAAGCGCATTTAAAAGGCCAAGCGCTGGTGGAAGTTGTTATTAGTCACTCTGCATCAATTAAAGGCAAAACGTTAAAAGAGTGTGCCTTTCGCGAAAAATTTGACGCGGCGGTCGTGGCAATCCGTCGCGGTAATGAACAGCTCAGTGGTGGCTTAGGGCAAATTACGCTGCGCGCCGGCGATACCTTAATGTTAGTGCCTGGTAAGGGCTTTGAGCAGCATCGTAAGAATCTGCGTGAGTTTGTGATGATTAGCGATAGTGAAGTCAGCGCACAACTAGATAGTCGTCAATCAAAGTTAGTGCTGGCCAGTTTTATTGGCACGTTAGCGCTGGCATTTACTAATACCGTTGATTTAACCAAGGGGTTATTAGCGCTGTTGGTATTATTTGTGGCAAGCGGTGTATTGTCGGTTGATGAAATAAAGCGCCGATTTCCCATCGAGTTAACGCTGATTGTTGGCTCTGCGTTGGGGCTTGCCAATATCATGGTAGATAACGGTGTTGCTCAAATGTTAGGAGAGTATCTACTTGCTCTTTTTGGCGACTGGGGCATGTTGGGCGCATTTATCGCGGTGTATCTCTTTACCTTGTTACTTACCGAGCTTATCACTAATAATGCGGCTGCCGCCTTGGCGTTTCCCATTGCTTATAGTATCGCCATTGGTTACGGCATCGATCCGCGGCCGTTTATTATGGCGGTGATTTTTGGGGCGAGTGCTAGTTTTATTTCTCCCTATGGTTATCAAACCAATTTAATGGTGTACAGTGCGGGCAACTATCAGTTTAGCGATTATTTACGCGTTGGTATCCCATTGTCTTTAGTGTATTCGCTGGTGGTGTTATTTATGATCCCAATGGTATTTCCATTTGTAGCGATTTAGAAAGTGTAGAGTTTTTATGAAAGATGAAAATGTAGTGTGGCATCAACACCAAGTCAATAAAGCTGCACGAGCAGAGAAAAAACGACAAAAGCCTTGTGTGTTGTGGTTTACTGGTTTAAGTGGCTCAGGGAAATCAACCATCGCTGGGGCGCTTGAGAGTGCTCTGCATGCGCGCGGCCAACACACTTATTTACTCGATGGTGACAATGTGCGCCATGGCCTGTGTGGTGACCTAGGGTTTAGCGATGAAGATCGCATTGAGAACATTCGCCGCGTTGGCGAAACGGCAAAACTGATGTGTGATGCAGGCCTCATCGTATTAACAGCATTTATTTCTCCGTTTACTAAAGAGCGCGACAGCGTACGTGCATTGCTCAATGACGATGAGTTTGTTGAAGTTCATGTTGCAACGTCATTGGCGGTATGTGAAAGTCGAGATCCCAAAGGGCTTTATAAAAAAGCACGCGCTGGAGAAATTGCTAATTTTACTGGGATTTCGTCAGACTATCAGGCCCCGAGCGATCCTGAGATTGCGCTGCACACCGATGAGCAAAGTATTGAACACAGTGTTGAGCAGTTAATAAATTATTTAATCGAGCATGGATATATTAATGCCTAACGTTCTCAATGAATTAATCACTATTACGCGACAAGCTGGCGATAAGATTATGGAATTTTATCGCCGCGGTGAAACCCAAACTTGGACTAAAAAAGATGATAGCCCGATAACGGAGGCTGATCTTGCTGCTCATCATATTATTGTTGATGGGCTGGCTCAGTTGACCCCCGATATCCCTGTGTTATCGGAAGAGTCCGCCAACATTACCTGGGGTGAGCGTAAACAGTGGCAGCGATATTGGCTAGTTGATCCGCTTGATGGCACCAAGGAGTTTATTAAACGCAATGGCGAATTTACCGTCAATATTGCGTTAATAGACAATGGCACCCCAATCATGGCTACAGTTTATGCTCCTGCACTTGACCAAATGTTCTGGGCAGATAAAGAAAACGGCAGCTATTTTAGTGAGGGGCAACAAGCGCCAATAAAACTCGATTTAACTGTCACTCAACCTGAGGCTGCACTACGAGTTGTTGGTAGTCGCTCTCATCCCAGTGCTGAAATGGCGACATTTGTTGAGCAGTTTGAATCACATGAAATTGTCCCAACAGGAAGCTCGCTGAAGTTTTGTTTAGTGGCGCAGGGTCGTGCTGACATTTATCCGCGATTAGGACCAACGATGGAGTGGGACACAGGAGCAGGTCATTGTATCGCATTACTTGCAGGCGCTGTCGTCACCAAGCTTGATGGTAGTGAACTGCTATACAATCAACGAGATTCATTACTCAATGAGTTTTTTGTGGTGAGTCATCCGTTAATAGAATGGCATTAATGCCATAGGCAGAAAAACGCCGTGAATTTTTAATTCACGGCGTTTTGTTCATTCGGTCTATAAAAGATTATTTTTCCGCTTCAGTTTTTAAGTTCTCTAATCCCAATTCAAATGCAGGCCCGACTAATGTATCCATCAATAGGGCGAACCAAGGACCAATAACGTGCATTTGCATATCGCCTTCAATAGTCCAGTGAACTCGAATAGTATTGGCTGTCACTTGCTCAAAAGTCATACTTGAAATTGCAGGGTGTTTAGCATCCCCAAACCAAATGTTATAGCTGATACGCTGATTGGGTACACTTTCGATAAAGGTTAAACGGCCGCCACCGCTATCGTCACGCCAGCTTTGGCTGGCACCTACGCCGCTGCTAATTTCACCGACTTCGACTTTTACCGAATCGTCAAGCTGAGCCCAAGGGCTCCAACGTTTCCATTCATTGAGATCGTTGGACAAGCTAAATGCCTTATCTAGTGAGCTGTTTATCTCGATTGAACGGTCAATTTTATAGTCCTGGGGCATAAATACGCCAAGAATAAACATAGCGACAAAGATCCAAAATACGACGCGTAATACTTTCATTAGTCACTCCTATTTTTGTTTGAATTATGGTGGAGACTTATAGTTAATGTGCAGTTGATGGAGGTCATTTGTCAAATTCATTTACAACTTGATGCTGGCAATTTAGTCAATAAGCTGTCTATTATTAAACTAATGCACCTGTTTAATGATGCATAATTAAATTGGTGTACTTCTCGTTAAATACAAACGCAGGAGGTTAATATGACACTTAAGTTATTGATTAGCATTAGTTGTGTATTTTTTATTGCTAGTTGTGCTACTACGAAAAGTGACATTGAGGATGTGAATACTCAGTCTTTTTTTATCGACTCTGACTTCGCCAAGCCTGATGATTTTAGTCAAATCACCGATATCTATTATTTAACGCCCGCACAAAAGGCAATGCTAAGTCGCACCATTAAGCCTTCGGTCCGACAATCCTTCACTCAGCAAATCGTCGACAATTTATTACAAAAAGATTATCGCGGATTTGACTATGACAATAGCTATACTCGAACTGCATCTCAAACGCTTGAATCTAAGCAAGGAAATTGTCTATCGATGGTGATTTTAAGCGTGGCTATGGCAAAACACTTCGATCTTAAATACAAAATATACGATGTTAAAACTGCGCCAATTTGGGATCGCAATGGCGGACTGTTCTTGGTTAATGGCCACGTTAATATTCAATTGCAAAATACCAACTATGATACCAAGCATTCCGTATATGAATTTATGCAAAGTAGATTTGTTACTTTGGATTTTTTGCCACGAGAAACTCGTCGTAGTCTTGCCAAAGAGCAAATTACCGAGCAGCAGTTAGCTGCTATGTATTTCACTAATTTGGCGGCTGACGCCATGGTGAAACGCGATTGGGACAGAGCTTATTGGCTCATCAAAGAGTCGTTAAGCTATGCGCCTGAGCACTCTGCTGCTTGGAATTCATTAGCAGTGCTGTATCGATATAATAAGCGGGAAGATCTCGCAGAGCAGTTATATAAGTATGCATTAGCATTAGAGCCTGATGATACCAACGTTATTACCAATCTAGCAATTTTGTTAAGTGCTCAAGGACGCTATCAGGAATTATTTGAGTATCAGCGTCAAATTAATCTGGCAGAAATGCGTAATCCCTATCGTTACTTCGATCAGGCTGAAGTCGCTATGAGTAATCGCAAATATGAAGCCGCAGTTAAGCTTTATAAAAAAGCCATTAAATTATCGCCCCATGTTGATCAGTTTTACTTTGGGTTATTCAAGGGGTATTCGGCACTAGATAAGGATAAATTGGCGCTTAAAAACTTAAAATTAGCGAAGAAAAAAAGCTCTACGTTGGAAGAGCGAATTCGCTATAGCAACAAGTTAGATATTCTCGCCGCGATGTAAGGCTGGCAGCCAATAATAAAAAAGCCATCGTGAAGATGGCTTTTAGTGACTGTTTTATAAAGTACTGATTAAGCGAATGATTGCTCAAGTGGTGGTACAACTTGCTTCTTACGGCTAAGTACGCCGTCTAACCACACTTTACCGTCAACAGTTGCTTGGCCAAAGGCTTTTTCAGCTAGGGCATCGTCACCAACGATTAGCAGCTCAGAGCCTTCTTTCATGATGTCTGTTAGCAGTAACAGTACAGCGTGTTGACCTTCTTCGTCGCGTAGTTTAGCGATTTCAGCTTCTAGATCTGGCTTCATTTCATCGAAGATAGCAAGATCTAGTACTTCTAATTGACCGATACCAATTTTAGTACCGTTCATGTTGAAGTTTTTAAAGTCACGCATTACAAGATCGCGCATTGGCGTGCCTAGTACTGCTGATTTTACTTCAAACATTTCCATGCCTAGCGCTTTGTAGTCTTCGATACCGGCAATTTCAGCAAGGATTTCAACACAGCGGATATCAGCTGTTGTGCAAGTTGGTGATTTGAATACGACAGTGTCAGAAAGAATTGCACACATCATCATACCTGCGATGTCTTTCGGGATTTCAACATTGTGGAAATCGTACATCATTTTGATAACGGTATTACTACAACCAACTGGGCGGATCCAACACTCTAATGGCGTGTCTGAGGTTAAATCGCCTAATTTGTGGTGATCGACAATGCCGAGTAGTGTGGCTTGGTCAACATCATCTGGCGCTAGTGCAACGTCAGAGTGATCAACGATGTAAAGGCTGTCGCCTGCATAGCTCATCTTAAGTTCTGGTGCTTCATAACCGAACTTATCTAAGATGAATTGTGTTTCAGGAGACGGCTCACCAAGACGCGCTGGAATCACTTCCTCGCCAATTTGGTTTTTTAGATAGGCTAGTGCGATTGCACCAACGATAGAATCTGAATCTGGAACTTTGTGCCCAACTGCGTATACAGCCATAATTTTTCTCTTTTAAATAATCGGAAATTAGCGGCTATTTTATCGAGTTAGCCAAAAATTGCTATGCGATTTTTGGCTAAATTATACGTTGGGCACGTTAAGGGATTATTTATGGTAGCTCAAACAAGTTTCGACTTCGTTTTTAGAACCTAAAATCACGGCAACGCGTTGATGGATTTCTTGTGGTTGAATAGTCATGATGCGCTCGTAACCTGTTGAAGAAACACCGCCTGCTTGTTCAACTAAGAAGCTCATTGGATTGGCTTCATACATTAAACGCAGCTTGTAAGGCTTTGCTGGGTTCTTGTTATCGGTAGGGTAGGTAAAGATACCGCCGCGACACAGTACGCGGTGAACATCACCAACCATGGCGGCAATCCAACGCATGTTGAAGTTTTTATCACGTGTGCCTGTGGTGCCGTCGAGTAAATCACCGATGTAGTTTTGCATCGCTGGTTCCCAGAAACGCTGGTTTGACATATTAATGGCAAATTCTGCGGTATCTGGTGTGATGGTCATCTTTTCTTGGGTTAATAAGAACTCGCCAATGGTGTTATCTAGCGTAAATAAACGTACGCCGTTACCCGTGGTTAAGGCGAGTTGCGTTGATGCACCATAGAGTACATAACCTGCCGCTACTTGTGCCGTGCCTGGCTGAAGGAACATCTCTTCGTTAGCACCAGTTTGACCTTCTGGCACTTCCATAATCGAGAAAATAGTACCCACTAAGCTGTTGATATCGATATTTGATGAGCCATCGAGTGGATCGAAACACACTAGGTAACGACCATTTTCTGAGCCTGCTACTATTGTGTCTTCTTCCTCTGATGCAATAGCGCGAACTAACCCTGATTCTAATAAAATATCTTTAATTAATTGGTTAGAAATAATATCAAGTTTCTTTTGGGTTTCACCTTGAATGTTTTCATCGAGTGTAGAACCTAGGATGCCCGCTAGTTCCCCCTGATGAAGGCGAAATGAAATTTCTTTACAAGCTGCCATTAAGGTATTGATAAGAGAAATAAGTTCTGGATCGACATTGTCGCGACGAAGTACAGGCACAAAGCGTTGCATGGATAAGTCCTAAGTTGGGTTAGATTTTTGCCCGCGTATAATAAACTAAATCAGGGCAAAGTGCATGGATACTTTGAGGTTTATCACAGTTTTTCATTTGAGGTGCCTGCAATTGTTTTGGCCGTTTTAATGTCTGAATAATAGTCAGTTTTTTGTATTTGCAATCAAATAAAGTATGATGCGGTCTATTAGATAAACAACTCTTTTTATATTCAATAGCTAACTATGTTTAATTTTACCTATCGTCACAGTTTGGTCGGCCGCAGATTTGTGCTGTTTACAGTACTTTTTAGCTCGATTATTACCCTGTTATTTACTGTGGTGCAGTTAAGTGCTGAATACAACAAGCAATTGGATCAACGAGCCTTGTTCAATCAAATTATTGAAGACAGTTTACTCGACAGTCTGAGTAAAAGTATTTGGACTTATGACGACGCACAGATTTATTTGCAGCTGCAGGGGATCGTCAATATTCCAAACATTGAAAGGGCGGTGTTAAACCTACCTGAAAACGTTGAGTTTAACATTGGTGAAATTACCGCAAGTAGTATCATTACTCAGCAGTTCGATGTGCAATATAACCAATCGGGGATCCCGCGTAAAATGGGGGATTTAACGATTTATAGTGAGATGGACAGCACCTACAACCATCTCATTGCCTTTGGCGGTGTGATGCTGTTTTCAAATTTCTTTAAAACGGCATTGGTAGTGATTTTCATGCTGTACTTATCGGACAAACTCATTGGTCGCCATTTAATGCAAATTAGCGGAAAATTGTCAGAATTTAGCGAAGTTGATAAACCAACGCCCATCGTGCTTGATCGCAAATATCACGATGAAAATGACGAGATCGATCACCTTGTTGATAGCATTAATAACATGCAGCAACGCATATACTTTGAGCGTAATAAAGCTATTAGTGAGGTAAAAAAGAAAGAAGATATTCAATTGCAAATTGGTGAACAGAAAGAAAAATTGCTGAAATTAGAACATAAAGTGTCTATTTCAGAAATCGTTCGCAGTTTGGCAAATGAATTAAATGTGCCTCTCATTAATATTAAAGCGTTTTGCAAGCTCACGTTAGAGCAAATGCAGCAACCAAATATTGAACCTAAGCGCTTGGAATTAGCGGTCGATAAGATTATCGAAAATAGCTGCCACGCGTTGGATATAGTCAATCGCACTAAAGAGATCATGCAGCGTAATGAGCCTCAAAAAGAGTTAATAAACATCAATACACTTATCGCCAAATCTCAATTTTTATTGACGCAAGAAATCGAAAGTAACGGTATCGAAATGCATCATCATGCGCCAGATGAGCAGGTGAACATTTGCGCTGATGAATTACAAATTGAGCAAGTCATATTGAATGTAATGCGTAATTCAATTGAGGCACTTAGCGAACAAGAGTCTGATAATCGAAGTATCGAAGTCTCCGCAACTATTTTCCAAGAGCAAGTCATAATTCGAGTTGAAGATAACGGACCGGGGCTTAGCGAGCTTGTTATCGATAAAATATTCCAGCCGTTTTTTAGTACTCGTGATAAGGGACTTGGAGTTGGGCTGTGTATCGCTAAAACCCTAGTTCAAAGTAATGACGGTGATATAACAGTTAATGAAGATTATACTAAAGGTGCTTGCTTTATCATTTCTTTCCCTGCTGTTCGAGAAGCATAAAAAAGCTTGTGTTCCATGAACACAAGCTCTGTAATCTATCAGTGATAAGTATAGCTACTACGCGCTCTTTTTTAAGGTTGTTAGCGGTTCAAGATAACTTGGTCTAGCTTGCTTTAAGTAGCTAATGTCTTCGAAACTTGGCTTGCCCTGTGGCAGTTTTAGACGCGTTTTAGTTAAGAAAGGACGCGCGATGTGTGAAATCATTAACTCGATTTCTTTAACACCTTGGCCATTGGTTTTGGTTGAGCTATAAAAATCGACAGGGATCAGAATGCCTGAGCTTCGTAAGCTCTTCACATCGGCTTCTTGATGCGGCAACCACAGTGAGGTTTGACGACGTAAGTAGAATTCGCGCAAAATTGCTCGTTCCCCACTGCTTAGTGTTTGCATGCGTGATTGAATGTCTTCTGCCAATTGCTGCTGACGTTTCTTTTGTTTTAGGTTGTTAATAATGTGCTTGCTTAAATCTAAAACGAGATAGGCGCTACTGACAATAAATGCGATACCAACGAAGTGTGCGTACTCTGTCAAAAACTTGTCTACTTGAGTGAGTGACGCTAGTGTTGACGGCATGAATAGTAATACCGCGCAGGCTAAAGCAACCCACAGCATGCACTGAAACAGGTAGTGTGCATGAGATTGCTGCGATTCATCTTTCCACATAAAAACTCCTTACTGACAATATGATTGCCAAAAAACTGATAGTTAGTTGGTTACATCGAGTCAAAAAGCAATTAGCGTACCTAAATTTCAAAATGACAATAAAATCAATTTAAGTGATTGTTTTTTAATCTCGGTTACATCTGAAAAGAAATCTTTCTTGAATTAACGTGCGCACTAAATAGGTGAAACATTGCCGCTTTACATAGTTTCAATTGAGTGTGAACTTCACCGTTAATTGGTATTATTGACAAATAAAGTGTTAAAAATAATATCAAGAAATTGTGCTTTATTTTTCTAGGCCATTGAAAATATTAACAAATGTAATCTTGGCACCGAATTGGCAATTAGTCAGTCACAAAACACATTATCGTTTGTTTACACCCAATTAGCACAAGCAAGGAACACAACATGAAATTACTTAATCGCCGTTTAGCACTTGTTAGTACAGTGACAGGTATCGCACTAGTAGCTGCATCAGGTGCGGCTTATGCAGCAGAGGACAAAGTTCTTACTAAGAAAATTGCCGTTGATGATATTAAAGAATTCGTGATTGATGCGCATGTGGGCACAGTTAAGTTATCGCCGTCAAATGATAATCAGATTCACATTTACGTTAAGGTCACTGAAAAAGACGGTTGGAGCATGTTTAAGGCCAGTCCTGAAGATGCAGAGTTAAAAATTAACAATAGTGGAAATCGTATAGTAATCTCCCTAAACGAAGATGATTTTGGCGAAGAATGGCGTATTGAAGTGCCGCAAATGGAAAAAATCGACGCAGATTTAGGCGTGGGTGAAATGACCATTAAAGGACTACAAGCGAACATGTCAGTAGATGTTGGCGTTGGTGAAGTCAGCGTTTACAGCATGGCTGACTCATATAATAGTGTAAAAGCCGAATCAGGTGTTGGCGCAGCTAATGTTTACAGCAATAGTGGTCAAAAAGATCAAAATCGTGCGATGGTTAGTGAAAGCGTTAGTTGGAGTGGTCAAGGAGACTACGCGATTAAAGTAGAAGTTGGTGTTGGGGATGCATCAATTAAACTGAAATAGAAACTACCACTGCATTTATCTCTCATTGACCAGCCATCTGTGCTGGTCTTTTTTTATTCATTTGATTAATTTCTTGTTTGCGTTTCATTCACACCTTGAATACTTGTCATTATGACGTTAAATAATGAAAAATCATTTCCATTTTAAAACAAACGCATAGAGCTTTTGTTGTCACTTGTGTCAATTTTGTTGCTGCGCTAAGATAGATCGCATCTGAACTATTGAGGTGTTATATTTTTTAGCACTTTATCGTTATTCATGAGGCTATTATGACGCAACGCATTTCTGTTGGGGGATTACAAGTATCCCAACTTCTTTACAATTTTATCAATCAACAAGCGCTTCCTAAAACCAATATTAAACAAGCTGAATTTTGGCAAGGGTTTGAATCTATCGTCAATGAATTTGCCCCTCGCAACAAGGCGTTGTTGGAAAAACGTGAATCGATTCAACAGCAAATTGATGAGTGGCACGCTAATAATGATTATGACTTTGCTAACTACAAAGCGTTTCTACAGGATATAGATTATCTGTTGCCTCAGTGTGAAGACTTTAGTATTTCTACCGCTAATGTCGATGAAGAAATGGCGACTATGGCTGGCCCTCAGTTGGTAGTGCCTGTAATGAATTCTCGCTTTGCTCTTAATGCTGCAAATGCTCGCTGGGGCTCTCTCTATGACGCGCTATATGGTACCGATGCTATCAGTTCTGACAATGGCGCAGAAGCTGGCACAACCTACAATACAGTACGTGGTGATTTGGTGATTGCTAAAGGACGCGAGTTCTTAGACAGTGCCTGTGAGTTAACTAATGCAAGTCACAATGACGTGAGTCGTTATCAAATTATCGATGGCGCTTTAGTTGTAACCTTGAAAAACGGCGACCAAACTACACTTGCTGACTCATCAAAACTGAGCGGCTTTAATGGCGAAGCTCAGTCTCCAACTGCGCTGTTATTAAAGAACAATGGCATGCATATCGAGGTTGTTATCGATGCAACTAGCCAAATTGGCGCAAGTGATGATGCTGGCGTCAGTGATATTATTTTAGAGTCGGCACTGACGACAATCATGGATTGTGAAGACTCTGTTGCGGCGGTAGATGCTGAAGATAAAGTCGTTGTTTATAAAAACTGGCTTGGTTTGATGCAAGGGGACTTAAGCGAGGAGATCACTAAAGGTGGTAAAACCTTTACGCGCTCGCTTAATGCCGATCGCCAATATTTAGATACTAGCGGTAAGCCATTTTCGCTTAAAGGTCGCAGTTTGATGTTTGTGCGCAATGTAGGCCATTTAATGACAAACCCAGCGGTACTAGACAGTAATAACAATGAAATACCAGAAGGTATTTTAGACGGCATTATCACTTCATTAATTTCATTGCATGATTTACAGGGCAACAGTGAATTTAGTAACTCTAAGACTGGTTCAATCTATATCGTGAAACCGAAAATGCACGGCCCCGAAGAAGTCACTTTTGCCAATGACTTATTTAATGCTGTTGAAGATATGCTTGGTTTGACTCGCCACACTGTGAAAATGGGCATTATGGATGAGGAGCGCCGCACAACGGTAAATCTAAAACAATGTATTTATGCGGCGAAAGAACGTGTTGTTTTCATTAATACCGGATTTTTAGATCGCACCGGCGATGAAATTCATACCTCGATGGAAGCTGGACCTATGATCCGCAAAGGCGATATGAAGTCAGCAGCATGGATTGGTGCTTACGAGAATTGGAATGTCGATATCGGTTTAGCCTGCGGACTAAGTGGCCGTGCGCAAATAGGTAAGGGCATGTGGGCGATACCCGATCAAATGGATAATATGCTTAAAACTAAAATTGCCCATCCACAATCTGGTGCTAATACTGCTTGGGTTCCTTCGCCAACAGCCGCGACGCTTCACGCGCTTCATTACCACCAAGTTGATGTATTTGCACAACAAGCTGAAATTAAACAGCGTGCAGTAGCCAATATTGACGATATTCTAACTATTCCAGTTGCGCAAAATCCAAATTGGAGTGCCGCTGAAATTGAAGAAGAGCTAGAGAATAATGCACAAGGACTATTGGGCTATGTTGTGCGTTGGGTTGACGCGGGCATCGGTTGTTCTAAGGTGCCTGATATCAACAACGTTGGCCTAATGGAAGATCGTGCAACCTTGCGCATTTCTTCGCAACACATGGCGAACTGGTTGCGTCATGGTATCTGCAGTGAAGAGCAAGTGATGACGGTGCTTAAAAAAATGGCCGTGGTGGTAGATGAGCAAAATGCCAGTGATCCAATATATCAACCAATGGCAGCTGATTTTGACAATAGCATCGCGTTTCAAGCAGCTTGTGAATTAGTTTTCGAAGGGTGTGCACAGCCAAGCGGTTATACTGAGCCCGTGTTACATAAACGCCGTTTAGCGTTGAAAGCGCAATAGTTTGAGAAATAAATCAGATCTAAGCCGGTGCATGTCATCGGCTTTTTTAATTATCCTGAGCTCAGGTTAAATAAGCGCGATTAGTTTCGATAGGGAAATTGACTTTTGACGGGGAAAGGCGATTTGGTACAAGCCAAGGAGGAAGTTATTTCAGTTCCTCGATAGCTTGATTTACTAGTGATTGAATATCAGTGCAGCTAGTTTCTACGCCGCAATTACAATCGATAGTTTGGTGCTCTGCTAGCCAACCAACAGTTTTTAAATGTTTCTGTCCGCAGTTAGGGCAAACAATTTTCAATGTTTGCAGTTGATCTAAGTGAGTCATATGTATGCTCCTGAAATTATTACTAATCTTCAGTCTATCAAACTAATATGACTTTTCTGTGACGCGGATAGCAATTTTGTACAGCTACAAGCATCGCGCCTGTAGCTATTGTAATAGAAGTTACTCCACGCCGCGTAATAGGGCGTTTACACCAACTTTAGCACGGGTTTTTGCGTCAACTTTCTTAACGATAATTGCTGCGTATAGGTTGTGAGTGCCACACTTTGATGGCAATGTACCTGAAACAACGACTGAGCCAGCAGGAACGCGGCCGTAATGGATAGCACCTGTTTCGCGGTCATAGATACGGGTACTTTGACTGATGTAAACGCCCATTGAGATAACGCTACCTTCTTCGACTACCACACCTTCTACGATTTCAGAGCGCGCGCCGATAAAACAGTTATCTTCGATAATGGTTGGGTTAGCTTGTAATGGCTCTAATACACCGCCGATGCCTACGCCACCAGATAAGTGAACGTTTTTACCTATTTGCGCACATGAACCAACGGTTGCCCAAGTATCAACCATTGTACCTTCATCAACGTAGGCGCCGATGTTGGTGTATGACGGCATTAGCACCACATTTTTAGCAATGTAGCAGCCTTGACGAACGGTTGCTGGTGGCACAACGCGCATACCTTCGTCTTTAAATTTTTGCTCGGTGTAGTTGGCAAACTTTTGCGGTACTTTGTCGAAGTATTGGGTATCGCCACCGTCGATAATTTCGTTATCGTGTAACTTGAAGAATAAAAGTACGGCTTTCTTTAGCCATTGATGCACAACCCACTCACCACTGATTTTTTCAGCAACACGTGCCTCACCGCTATCTAGCATTGCAATGGCTTGAGCAACGGCGTTTTTTACTTCATCAGTTGCTGTTTTCGCCGTGTATGAATCGCGGGTTTCAAAAGCGTGTTCAATAATTTGTTGTAAGTCACTCATGACTAATTCCTATTATTTAAATTTTTAATGTTGATTTAATTTCTCAATCGCTTTGATAAGTGATTGTTTTAATGTTGATTGCTGATCTGAAGAAAGGGGAAGCCTTTCTTGATTAGCGATAATAAAAAAGTCTTCTACGCGTTCACCAATAGTAGTGATCTTTGCGTTGTGTAGGGTTATTTTGTGCTTTGTAAAAACATCACCAACCGTGGCTAGTAAGCCTGGCATATCTAGTGCTACCAATTCGAATAACGTGTGTTGTTCGTGATCGCTATTAATAAAAGCCACTTGAGTCGGCACAGTAAACTGTTTAGTTTGGCGCGATATTCTACGATTACTGTGTGGCCTGAAGTTTTTCTGCGTCAAAGATTTAGTCAACGCCTGAATGATGGACTTAATGCGCGGTGCGTCGACTATGGCATCGCCAGTATGTTCAGTAATATTAAAGGTGTCTAACGCCCAACCATCTGTCGTTGCCATCACGTGAGCATCGTTAATTTGCACGTTTTTACTGCCCAGAACACGCATTACTTTAGCAAATAAGTTACTCATGTCCTGCGTGTAAACAAAGAGCTCACTCACCGTGTTGTCTTTACTGTGGAACATAGAAATAATCGGTTTGTTAGGCTTTTTGCTGCGTAAAATTAAATCGCTGTGTTGGGCTATTGCGACTGGCGTATGTCGCAGAAAGTAATCAGGTTGAAAACTATTCCACAGGCGTTCAACCTCTTCGCTGCTATATGGTGCTTCAATATTAGTTAACTGATGCAGCGCTTTAGCTTTGTATTCGCTAATGCGTTCCTCTGCATCAACATCGCCTTGTGCACCGCGGCGTAATGCACGTAAAGTGTAGAAATATAACTCACGTAATAAGGAGCCCTTCCAGTTGTTCCACAGTTTGTTATTTGTTGCGCAAATATCTGCCACTGTTAGACAGTAAAGGTAGGCAAGGCGAGTTTCATCTTGCACGATGTTGGCGAAAGCGTTGATGACGTCGGGATCGTGGATATCACGACGCTGAGCTGTCACTGACATTACCAAGTGATTTTCAACCAGCCATGCAATGAGGCGCGTATCATGTTCATTGAGTTTGTGCTGACGTCCAAACTCTAGTGCGTCTAGTGCGCCTAGTTCACTGTGATCACCACCACGTCCTTTGCCTATATCGTGAAATATTGCCGCTAATACCAATAATCCTTTTTTAGCGAGCGTATGGATCAAGACGCTACAAAGTGGAAATTCGTCTTTGTATTTGGGTTGTGAAAAGCGGTCGATATTTTTTAACAGACGGTGAGTGTGCTCATCTACTGTGTAAGCATGAAATAAATCGAACTGCATTTGCCCGCTTATTTGTTGCCATGCAGGAAGGTAACTGCCTAATATTCCGTGTTTATGCATCATGGATAAGGCGCGAATTCCGTCGGGGTGCTTGATGATAGTCATAAATGCAATGCGGCATTTCTCATCATCGCATAGCGGCTCACGCAGACCATCACGGGCAATTCGCAATTGACGCAAGGTTGGTGCGTAAATACCAGTGATTTCTTTGTCTTTTGCCACATTAAGAAACAGCGAAATAATTTGAGATGTATCTGCAAATAAATTGTCGTTACTGGTTTCTATAAAGTTTCCTCGGCGCTGATAATTGTCATCAATAAAGCAAACATCTAATGATTTTATGCGTCCCAAAAACTCGCGTTTGAATAATTGCAGTAGCATTTCACAAAGTTCTGCAACTTCCCGAACAACTTGATAGTAGTGCTTCATCATACATTCAACAGCAAGTTGTTCGCTGTCGCTGTAGCCCATGGCTATTGCCACATCATGTTGATGATTAAATAATAGTTTGTCTTCACCGCGGCCTGCAGTTTGGTGCAAGGCAAACCGCATGCGCCACAAAAAATCCTGACAACGCAGCAGTTGTTCTAATTCATCTTGTGATAAAAAACCGTGTTGGACTAGATGCTCGACTATGGTGGTCTTAAAGTGGCGCTTGGCAATCCAACCAACAGTTTGAATATCGCGTAGTCCACCGGGACAGGTTTTTATATTGGGTTCTAAATCAAAAGCATTATTGGCTTCGTGCCTGCCAATTTGTTCATCGCGTTTGGCGAGGTAAAACTCGCTACTGGGCCAAAAGTCTGGTTGTTCGATAGCATCTTGTAATTGCAGATATAAATCCTCTGGGCCTGCCAGTAAACGGCTTTCCATGAGATTTGTTGCAACAGTAATATCGGTTTGTCCGATGCTGAGTGTTTCTTTTAGCGTTCGAACGCTGTGTCCAACGTCTAATTTTACATCCCACATCATGGTAATGAACTGACCAATTTTATCAGTTTGGTCATTAGATAGCGACTTGGCTGATAGTAATAATAGATCGACGTCGGAGTGAGGGTGTAATTCGCCACGGCCATAGCCACCAACGGCTATCAGGGCAACTTGCTCTTGTTGTAAATCAAAGTGTTGCCACAGTTGGCGCAACATGTCATCGACGAAATTACAGCGATGATGGAGGAGGTCACGAATTGCGCCACCATTGTTAAATTGCTCATTTAGCCAATGAGAAAAATCAATACTTGCTTGCTTACAGGTACTAATAAGATTTCTTGGCTCGGTATTGTCAATAGTTAACGGTGCTGGTGGTGGCGACATGTTTTTCCTTACTGATTAAGCGTGCTCGATGACGCGTTCAATTTCTTCATCGCTACGCAGTGTAAGAATTTCTACGCCGTTGTCGGTTACAAGTAGCGTGTGTTCCCATTGCGCTGAAAGCGAGCGATCTTTTGTTACAACGGTCCAGCCATCGTTGTTGGCCATCTTACTGTGACGCTTACCAGCATTAACCATTGGCTCGATAGTTAAACACATACCTGCTTGTAGGGTGTCACCTGTTCCCGGTCGACCGTAGTGAACAACTTGTGGGTCTTCGTGAAATTCTGCACCAATGCCGTGACCACAGTATTCACGCACGATAGAGTAGTTCATGCCTTCACAGTAGGTTTGGATTGCGTGGCCGATATCACCAAGCTGGACACCGGGTTTTACCATTCTAATGGCTTTGTAAAGACTTTCTTGTGTCGTCTTAACTAAGCGATTGGCTAAGATACTGCCTTTGCCTACGATAAACATCTTACTGGTATCGCCGTGATAGCCGTCTTTAATAACAGTCACGTCGACATTAATAATATCGCCGTCTTTAAGTTTTTTATCGCTTGGTATGCCATGACAAATTACATGGTTTACCGACGTACAAATCGATTTAGGAAAACCGTGGTAGTTTAATGGTGCAGGAATGGCGTCTTGTTCTTCTACGATGTAGCGATGACAAATATCGTTAAGTTCGTCAGTGGTTACGCCTTTTTTGACGAACGGACCAATCATTTCTAATACTTCTGCCGCTAAGCGCCCTGCAACGCGCATTTTCTCAATTTCTTCAGCCGTTTTTATGGTAATTGCCATGGTGGAGTCTCTACTTTTTATTGCCAATAATCTTGGCTAAAACTTGTTTTCGCGGTGCGTTTTTGGTATAAAGCGCGCCGGGGAATATATTCAACTTTCATCTAAAGTCGGTTTAGCGCTGATTTTAATGATCTTGTCTATAAAGAACCACTAAAAATTACATTTATCTTAAATCACACACGTATTTTTAACCGATTTCGGGGTGCTTTGTTGTCAAATTGGCGAAAAGTTCGAAATTTGGGATGCGTGGAGGCCTAACCCCAAGAGGAAATTTATTATGGCTACTGTTTCAATGCGCGATATGCTGCAAGCTGGTGTTCACTTCGGTCACCAAACTCGTTACTGGAATCCAAAGATGAAGCCATTCATCTTCGGCGCTCGTAACAAAGTTCATATCATCAACTTAGAGCAAACTGCACCAATGTTTAACGAAGCACTTGCTGTATTAAGCAACGTTGCATCTAAGAAAGGTAAAATCCTTTTTGTTGGTACTAAGCGCGCTGCTGGCGATGCTATCAAAGAAGCGGCACTAGAGTGTGACCAATTCTACGTAAACCACCGTTGGTTAGGTGGTATGTTGACTAACTGGAAAACAGTTCGTCAATCAATCAAGCGTCTAAAAGATCTTGAGCAACAATCACAAGACGGTACTTTCGCTAAGCTAGTTAAGAAAGAAGCGTTAATGCGTACTCGTGAAATGGAAAAACTAGAGAAATCTCTAGGCGGTATCAAAAACATGAACGGTCTACCAGACGTGATTTTTGTAATTGATGCTGACCACGAGCACATTGCTGTTAAAGAAGCTAACAACCTAGGTATTCCTGTTGTTGCTATCGTTGATACTAACTCTAACCCAGATGGTATCGACTACATCGTTCCTGGTAACGATGACGCGATCCGCGCTATCCAGCTTTACACTAAAGCTGCTGCAACTGCTGTTAACGAAGGTCGTAACAACACTGTTGCTGCACAAGCTGAAACTGACGGTTTCGTTGAAGCTGAGTAATTTAGAACTTTCTAAATCACACATTTAAGTAGGCAGCAAGGAGAAATCCTTGGTGCCTTTTTGAAATACAGAGGAATATAAAATGGCAATTACTGCTAAGTTAGTAAAAGAACTTCGTGACCGCACTGGCGCTGGCATGATGGACTGTAAAAAAGCATTAACTGAAACTAATGGTGACATCGAAGCGGCAATCGACCAAATGCGTAAAAACGGTCAAGCTAAAGCTGCTAAGAAAGCGGGTAACATCGCTGCTGAAGGTACTATCATCGTTAAGCAAAAAGAAGGCGTTGCTGCGCTAGTTGAAGTTAACTGTCAAACTGACTTCGTTGCTAAAGATGCTGGTTTCTTAGCGTTCGCTAACGAAGTTGCTGATGCAGCTATCGCTGAAGAACTAACTTCTGAAGAGCTACAAGCGAAATTCGAAGAAACGCGTATCGCTTTAGTTGCTAAAATCGGTGAGAACATGAACATCCGTCGCGTTGAGTACGTGAAAGGTGGTTCTCTTGCTTCTTACCGTCACGGTGAGCGCATTGGTGTTGTTGTTGCTGGTGAAGCTGACGAAGAAACACTTAAGCACGTTGCTATGCACGTTGCCGCTTCTCGTCCAGAGTTCGTTAACCCAGAAGACGTACCTGCTGAAGTAGTTGAGCGCGAGCGTAAACTACAAATCGAAATCGCGATGAACGAAGGTAAGCCTGCTGAAATCGCTGAGAAAATGGTTGCTGGTCGCATGAAGAAATTCACTGGTGAGGTTTCTCTTACTGGTCAAGCGTTCATCATGGAACCTAAGCAAACTGTTGGTCAAATTCTTAAAGCTAAGAACGCTTCAGTTTCTTCATTCATTCGCCTAGAAGTTGGTGAAGGTATCGAGAAGAAAGAAGAAGACTTCGCTGCAGAAGTTGAAGCTCAAATCGCTGCTGCAAAACAGTAATCGATTGAGTAAATAACAACATTTTTGTTGTTAAAAAAGACCGTGGCCTAGCTACGGTCTTTTTGAATGCTTAATTTATGATTGGACTTTTAATCTGTACTTTTAAAATTACGATAAAGAGTGCAATCATAAATTAAGTGGTGTTAACCACATTCGCTATAAATCAGGCAAAGGTAATTAGAATGACTGCAAATCCAAAACCGACTTACCGTCGAATTTTATTGAAACTAAGTGGTGAAGCACTAGTAGGTGAGCAAGGATTTGGGATTGACCCTAAGGTACTTGATCGCATGGCTCAAGAAATCAAAGAATTGGTTGAGTTAGGTGTTCAAGTAGGTATCGTATTAGGCGGTGGTAATATCTACCGCGGTGAAAGCTTAGCTGAAGCGGGTATGAACCGTGTTGTTGGTGACCAAATGGGGATGCTTGCAACGGTAATGAATGGCCTTGCGATGCGTGATGCCCTGCATCGTGCCTATGTTAACGCGCGACTCATGTCAGCGGTTGATTTAAAAGGTGTGTGTGATTCATACAACTGGGCTGAAGCGATTAGTATGCTTAAAGAAGGTCGCGTGGTGATTTTCTCAGCAGGTACTGGTAACCCATTCTTCACGACTGATTCTGCTGCTTGTTTACGCGGTATCGAAATCGAAGCAGATGTTGTGTTAAAAGGCACTAAAGTAGACGGCGTTTATTCTGATGATCCTGTAAAGAATCCAGACGCAGAAATGTATACTGAGCTTGACTACGGCACTGTTTTAGAAAAAGAACTTAAGGTGATGGATTTAGCGGCATTCACGCTAGCTCGTGACCATGATATGCCAATTCGCGTGTTCAATATGAACAAGCCTGGTGCGCTGCGCAGCGTAATTATGGGTGAAGGCACTGGTACTTTAATCCACGCCGGAACGACTAAAATTTAACGAACTCTTATAATTAGGATATTAACGTGATTAACGAAATTAAAGATGATGCTGCAACCCGTATGGGGAAAAGTGTAGAAGCACTAAAAGTTCAAATGCAAAAAGTGCGTACTGGTCGTGCACACCCAAGTTTATTAGATTCAATCACTGTACCTTACTACGGTGCTGAAACTCCGTTGAATCAAGTGGGTAACGTTGGTATTGGTGATGCGCGTACTTTAACTATTACAGTATTCGACACGACGATGATCGCCGCTGTTGAAAAAGCGATTATGACGTCTGATCTAGGTTTAAACCCTAACTCAGCGGGTAACCTAATTCGCATCCCATTGCCGCCATTGACTGAAGAACGTCGTAAAGACTTGATTAAGGTTGTTCGTGGCGAAGCTGAAAAAGGCCGTGTTGCTGTTCGTAACATTCGTCGTGATGCTAACAGCGATATCAAAGCACTTGAGAAAGAAAAAGAAGTGGGTGAAGACGAAGCGCGTAAAGGCGAAGAGCAAATCCAAGAGTTAACAAACAAGTACATTAAAGAAATGGACGCCTTGTTAGCAGAAAAAGAGCAAGAGCTACTAGAAGTTTAAGCTTTATTCACCTGCCATAAATGGCGGAGTGATACGCTATGATTTAAACGCTGTGTTAGTTATACTACGCAGCGTTTGTGTTATTGTAGGCACGAAATTTTAGTTTAGTGAGCTTATGGAGTGTTAATGAGCGACCAGTTGAAAACCCAATTGATGGCATCTAATAAGTTGCCTCGTCATGTTGCTATGATTATGGATGGCAACGGACGTTGGGCACAGCGGCAAGGTAAACGTCGTGTGATGGGCCATAAAGCTGGTGTAGAACGTGTGCGCGAAGCGGTAAAAGTAAGCCGTGAATTAGGCATCGATTCGTTAACCTTATTTGCGTTTAGTAGTGAAAATTGGCAACGGCCGGCGGATGAAGTTTCATTGCTTATGGAGCTGTTCTTTACGGTATTATCCCGTGAAGTTAGCAAATTACATCGTAACAATGTCACGCTGAAGGTGATTGGTGATACCAGTCGATTTAGTGACAAATTGCAGCAAAAAATAGCAAAGGCCGAAGATAAAACGAAAGATAATTCAGGCTTAGTGCTAAATGTCGCTGCAAACTATGGTG
Source organism: Psychrobium sp. (assembly GCA_049607155.1). Taxonomy (GTDB): domain Bacteria; phylum Pseudomonadota; class Gammaproteobacteria; order Enterobacterales; family Psychrobiaceae; genus Psychrobium. The sequence continues at coordinate 46,562 of JBMYWG010000012.1, read as the reverse complement.
GTCGTTGGGATATTACTCAGGCTTGCCAGCAATTAGCAGCAAAAGTAGCTGCAGGTGAAATGTCAGCGATCGATATTTCTGAAGAAGCTATCGAGCAACACATTTGCACAGCGCAATTACCAGCATTAGATTTGATGATTCGCACCGGGGGCGATTGCCGCATTAGTAACTTTTTATTGTGGCAAGTAGCCTATAGTGAATTACATTTTTCCGCCACACTGTGGCCAGACTTCGGCGAGACCGAGTATTTAGATATTTTGGCTAATTTTGCCAATGTGGAGCGCCGCTTTGGCTGCACCAGTGAGCAGGTTTCTGCATCATTACAAGAATAAATAGGAAACAGCTTTGTTAAAACAACGAATTATTACCGCGCTAGTGTTAGCGCCGTTAGCACTAGGTAGTGTATTTTATCTTCCCCTTTCATTATTTCCATTCTTTGCCGCTGCTGTTACCTTGCTAGGTGCTTGGGAGTGGGGTGCATTTTTACCAAGTAAAACGATGCCGCAAACCAAACTCCACCGAATCATCTTTACCATTTCTTTGGCTATTTTAATGTCTGCGTTCTTGGTACTAGTACCAATGAGTCATATTTGGAATGCAGGGCAGTTACATCCTATTTACCAAGCTGCTTTATTTATTGGCGCTATGTGGTGGTTGATAAGTATGCTGTTGGTCTTCATTTACCCGCGAGCGACTGGTTTTTGGGGAGAGAGTGAGTTTTTTAAAGGCTTATTTGGTCAGCTAACCTTGATTCCATTCTGGATTGGTTTAATCGCGCTACGAAGCTACGGTTATGCAAATGACTCTATGCTTGGTGGCGTGTTGATTGTTAGTGTGTTCCTGATTGTATGGGGCGCTGATGTTGGCGCTTATTTTGTTGGTCGCAGTATCGGAAAGCGCAAGTTAATGCCAAATGTTAGCCCAGGTAAAACATTAGAAGGTATGCTTGGCGGCTTAGTCACTGCGATGTTAGCCATTTTTATTACGAAGTCTTATTTCTATAACATCGAGTTATTACCTTTATTGGTGTTAGTCTTTATCACCGCCTTGGTATCTGCATTTGGTGACTTAAGTGAGAGTATGCTTAAGCGCAATAGCAATATAAAAGATAGTGGAACGATTTTACCGGGACACGGTGGTGTCCTAGATCGCATCGATAGTTTGACGGCGGCTATCCCTGTATTTGCACTTGGTTACTTATTCTTGGTGGCCTAATGCAAAAACTAACCATTCTTGGTGCGACAGGTTCTATTGGAGAATCAAGCTTAGATGTAGTGAGACGAAACCGAGATAAATTCTCGGTATTCGCATTAGCGGCACAAAGTAACGTCGATAAATTATTTGAGCAATGTTTGGAGTTTAATCCAAGCTATGCCGTGCTTGTTAGTGAGCAAGCTGCTGCTCAGTTAAAAGAGCGCTTATCTAACAATACAGTGGTTCTTTCTGGTGCTGATGCACTGTGTCATATAGCCCGCGATAGTGACGTTGATGTAGTCATGTCTGCGATTGTCGGCGCCGCTGGTTTGCTACCAACTCTTGCTGCTATAAAGTCCGATAAACGAGTATTACTAGCCAATAAAGAGTCCTTGGTAATGTCTGGTCAGCTTTTTATTGATGAACTTAGAAAATCTAATGCTTCTCTACTGCCAGTTGATAGTGAGCACAATGCTATCTTTCAGGCGCTGCCAACACCGGCACAACAGAAGCTTGGTTTTTGTGGTTTAAGTGAGCTTGGGGTGACTAAGTTATTGCTTACCGGCTCTGGTGGTCCATTTTTAAAATCACCTATTGATTCGTTGGCCGATGTGACACCTGCTCAAGCTTGTGCTCATCCTAATTGGTCGATGGGACAGAAAATATCTGTTGATTCGGCAACCATGATGAATAAAGGGCTTGAATACATTGAAGCTCGTTGGTTGTTTGATACAAACCGCGATCAAATAGAGGTCGTTATTCACCCGCAGAGCGTTATCCACTCGATGGTGCAATATAACGATGGCTCAGTGATTGCTCAGATGGGAAATCCTGACATGCGAACTCCGATCGCTTACGCTATGTCTTATCCCGAGCGTATTGACGCTGGTGTGGCTCCACTTGATTTTAAAGCAATGAAAGACTTCACCTTTCATGCGCCTGACTTTGCACGCTTTCCATGTTTAAAATTGGCTATTGACGCTTGTTATTTGGGTCAAGGTGCAACGACTGCACTTAATGCGGCTAACGAGATTAGCGTTGCAGCATTTCTCAATCAGCAAATCAAGTTTACCCAAATTGCTCAACTCAATGAGCGCGTGCTTGATGCGTTAGCTACAGAGCGCGCTGATTGTATAGAGTCAATTCTCAATGTCGATAGTCAAGCACGTGGTTTAGCCAACGAGTTTCTTAAACAAGGAGCCTTGGTGTGATTGAATTATTGCGTAACATTACATTTTTCATCGTTGCTCTGAGTATCTTGGTAGCCTTTCATGAGTTTGGCCATTTTTGGATTGCGCGCAAGTGCGGCGTGATTGTTCAGCGCTTTGCCATTGGCTTTGGCAAGGTGCTATGGCGACGCGTAGGGAAAGATGGCTGCGAATATGTTATTTGTGCTATTCCCCTCGGTGGGTACGTCAAAATGCTCGATGAGCGTGTTGAAGAGGTGCCAGAAAATCTTGTTCACGGTGCTTTTAATCGTAAACCTGTGTTAGCTCGAATTGCCATAGTCGCAGCAGGCCCTCTTGCTAATTTTATTTTTGCCATATTCGCACTGGCGCTGATGTATATGATTGGTGTCAGCACCATTAAGCCAATTGTGGGTGAGGTTAAACAGGACTCAATCGCCGCTCAAGTCAACTTAGCCGCTGGCGATCAGATCAAGTCAATCAATGGTAAGGCTGTTGCTCATTGGCAAGATGTTAATCACACCATAGTAGGATTGATTGGAAGTAACGCTGCTACGATTGGTTATGGTCCCGTTGGTAGTGAGGTCATTAAAACTAAATCACTTGATTTGGCTAATTGGCAATTTGACCCGCAAAAACAGAGCTCTTTAAATTCTTGGGGAATTGTTCCGTATCGCTCAAAGGCAACGCTGACGGTTGCACAAGTGACAGATAACTCTGCGGCTAAAGAAGCTGGATTACAACAAGGTGATATTTTAATTGCAGCGAATGGCGAGAAAATCAACAGTTGGCAAAGCTTCGCAACATTAATTCAACAAAGTCATGGAACTTCCATCGACTTGCTCTATCAAAGAAACACAAAGCAGCATACCACCGCATTATTTCCACGTCTTAGGGAAGATAGTGAGGGGAACAAAATTGGTTTTGCCGGCATTGCTCCATATGGTGAGCCGATACCAAAAAACTATCAATTGACTCTAGAATATGGACCTATTGATGCAATTGTTGTCGGTGCGCAAAAGACGTGGGATTTAACTCTGTTAAGTTTCAACATGATTGGTAAGTTGATTACTGGTGATCTATCGGTAAAAAATCTCAGCGGGCCAATCTCTATTGCGCAAGGTGCAGGTCAAAGTGCCGCCTACGGAATAGTTGCTTTTTTGAGCTTTTTAGCTTTGATAAGTGTCAATTTGGGAATATTTAATCTATTACCACTGCCAGTGCTTGATGGTGGCCATTTGATGTATTACTTTATTGAGCTTTTAACTGGCAAGCCTGTGCCAGAAAAAATACAAGACGTCGGTTTTAGAATTGGCGGCGCACTGTTGTTAATGCTTATGAGCATTGCAATTTTTAACGATTTTACCCGCTTGTAAGCAAGACGAGAAATTAGGATTATAAAAACAGCATTATGAAGTTTCCAAAGCTTTTGGCGCCAATCGCCTTATTAGGAACCAGTTTTAGTTCCCTAGCAGCTGAACCGTTTACAGTAACTGATATTCGAATTCAAGGCTTACAACGCGTTGCACTAGGTGCCGCACTATTAAATACCCCTGTCAAAGTTGGCGATGTAGTAACAGACGCTGATATTGCTCGTATTATTAAGACACTCTATAAATCAACTAACTTCGAAGATATTCAAGTGTTTCGCGACGAAGGCTTATTGATTATAAAAGTCAAAGAGCGTCCGACGATTTCTGCGATTAACTATGAAGGTAATAAAGATCTTAAAGATGAGCAGTTAGCGGAAAGTCTCGGTGGTTCAGGAATTAAAGTTGGTGAACCCTTGGATAGAACGCTACTGACGGAAATCGAAAAAGGACTTGAAGATTTTTATTACAGTGTTGGTAAGTATTCAGCAAAGGTTGAAGCTAGTGTAACGCCATTAGCGCGTAATCGAATCGAACTTAATTTCAACTTCAAAGAAGGTGATGCGGCAAGCATCGAACAAATTAATCTAGTCGGCAATACTGTGTTTAGCGATGAAGAGCTAAAGGACGGATTCGAATTGACGGATTATACAGCTTGGTGGGATGTTTTTGGTGAACGAAAATATCAAAAGCAGAAACTGCAGGGTGATATTGAAACATTAGAATCGTTTTATAAAGACCGCGGTTATATTCGCTTTAAAGTTGACAGCACTCAGGTATCAATGACGCCAGACAAAAAGAGTTTATATATTTCTTTAAATCTAGACGAGGGTGAGATTTATAAAATCAAGAAGGTCAACTTAATTGGTGATATAGAGAAATACCGGGCTATTCTTGAACGTTTAATTCCAATGAAGGAGGGCGATACCTATAACGGTGCAGAGGTAACTTTTACCGAAGAGCGACTGTCACGATTCCTTGGAAACTATGGGTTTGCTTTTCCAAAAGTGACAACTTATCCAGAGATCGACGATGAGACGAACGAAGTAACGCTTAATTTAAACATTGAGCCAGGCGCTCGTGTTTATGTCAATGATATTCGATTTGTCGGAAATTATAATACCAAAGACGAAGTTTTACGCCGTGAAATGCTCCAATTAGAAGGAACTTGGCTCAATAATAGTAAACTTGAAGGATCAAAGAATTATTTAAATCGCTTAGGTTTCTTTGAAGATGTAGAAACTGAAGTAGTTCCGGTAGCTGGACATGACGATAGAGTCGACGTTGAAGTTAAAGTTAAAGAAACTGCATCAGGATCATTTAATGCTGGTGTTGGTTACGGTAGCTATGGTGGCCTAAGTTTACAATTAGGCGTTACTCAGAATAATTGGTTGGGTACGGGTAACCGCGTAGGTATTAATTTTAATACCAATAAGTATCAAAAGAACGTTAATCTGTCTTATCGTGATCCATATTTAACACATGATGGGATTAGTGGCGGAGCAAATATTTATTGGTCTGAATATGATGCGGGTAATGTAAACTTAGCGCGTTATAACAACAAATCATATGGCATCGGTTTTGATTTAGGTTTCCCAATTAATCCTGTAAGCCGTATAAATTTAGGTATTGCTTTTAGACATAATGATATTTCTGAATTAAATCAGTACGAGCAGGTTAAGCCATTTTATGCTGTATACGGTGGTGCCAGTAATGGTGATATTGCTTTCGACAACTTCGAAATATCCGCTGGATGGAGCAGAAATACTTTAAATCGTGCTCGTTTTCCATCAGCTGGGTCAAATACTACTTTCAATGGTAAAATGACAGTTCCTGGTAGTGAGATTCAGTATTTCCGCTTAGCGTTAGAGTCGAGACACTATTTCCCATTAACGCGTGATCATCGTTATTCATTGATGGGAAAAATTAAACTTGGTTATGGCAATGGCTATGGTAAAGTTGATGGTAATGATCATTTATACGCTTTTAACGAAAATTTCCGTGCCGGTGGTCCAGGTTCATTACGTGGCTTTGAAGCGAATACAGTTGGCCCTAAAGCTATTTATTTATTAGGCAATCGAGAACAAGGTTCTGGTAGTCCTATTGATATTATTACAGACCAATCAAATTTAATTTACGGTGATCCTACGACTATTTCATACAGTCAATATGGTGTGCAAAACAATCCTAAGCGCGGATTCGCAATAGGAGGCAATGCTCAGGCGTTAGCGACACTGGAGTTATTTGTTCCTACACCTTTTGTTGATGAAGGGGCTGGAAGTTCAGTTCGAACAAGTCTATTTGTTGAAGGTGGTAATGTCTGGGATACGGAATTTGATTACGATCGATATCGTCAATTTTCCGCGTCTGAGTTTGATAAAATCTATGACTTTTCTGATCCAAGCGAATTTAGAGCGTCATACGGTATTTCATTTCAGTGGCTGTCACCAATGGGACCATTGGTTTTCAGTTTAGCGAGACCGCTACGTGAAGTAGAAGGTGATAAATTAGAAGTATTTTCGTTTAATATCGGAACAACATTTTAATAAAAAAGAATTCACTGTTTAGTAAAAGCAGTATTTAAAGGAGAAAATTTTGAAAAAGTTAGCAACAGCAGTTACTGCAGCAGCATTATTAGTAGGCACTTCATTTAGCAGTGCGAGTTACGCTTTCGAGCAAAAGATTGGCGTAATCGATATGGGAACTATTTTCCAGAACCTGCCACAACGTGAACAGTTAAGCCAGAATCTGGAGTCAGAGTTCAAAGAGCGTCGTGAAGCAGTGCAAGCTATCGTTAAGAAAATGCAAGATATATCTGAGAAAAGTAAGCGTGATGCAGCACTTTTAACTCAGCAACAAAAATTAGATATGCAGCGTGAAATGGAATCTCTAAAAAGCGATTACCAATTAAAAGGTAAAGCATTAGAAGAAGACATGCGTCGTCGTGGTGCGGAAGAGCAAAACAAATTGTTATTGCAAGTTCAAAAAGCTGTTAACGAAGTTGCAAAAGAAAAGAAATATGACGTCATTCTACAATCAAACGCTGTAGCTTACATTAATAAAGAGAACGATATCTCTAAATTGGTTGCAAATAAAGTAGCTAAGTCTAAGTAATATGGCAAAATTTACGCTCGCTCAATTAGCGAAAGAGCTAAATGCAACAGTGAAAGGAGACGACAGTGTTGTCGTTTCCAGTATCGCGACTCTGAAATCTGCTCAATCTGGGCAGATTTCTTTTTTGTCTAATCCAAAATACAAAGAGCAGATATTCGAGTCTCAAGCTAGTGCCATCATTATGCGTGAAGACGATTGCGCTGATTTTAAAGGCAACGCTCTGATTTTGAATGAGCCCTATGTTGGTTACGCTATGCTGGCCAATATTATGGACTCTACACCTGCACCTGCCGTAGGCATAAGCCCCATGGCAAAAATATCAGCGCAAGCAACCATTGGCGAAAATGTGGCGATTGGAGCAAACAGTGTAGTTGAAGCTGGTGCGATTGTTGGTGACAACTGCGTTATCGGTGCGAATTGTTTCTTGGGTGAAAACACCATACTAGGCGACGGCGTTAAGTTATGGGCAAATGTTGTGATTTATCATGGTGTTAAGCTCGGTGCTAACTGTTTGATTCATTCGAGTGCAGTGATTGGCGCTGATGGTTTTGGTTTTGCACCACACAACGGGCAATGGCATAAAATCCCACAGCTTGGTGGTGTTGAAATTGGTGCTGGTACAGAAATTGGTGCTGGTACAACAATAGATCGCGGTGCATTAGATGCCACAGTTGTCGGTAAAGGATGTATTATTGATGATCAAGTTCACCTTGGCCACAATGTAATCCTTGGCGATTTTTGTGCTATGGCGGCGAATACCTGTGTGGCGGGTAGTGTCAATATTGGCAATAACTGTATCATCGGTGGTGCATGTGCCATCAATGGCCATCTTTCTATTTGTGACGGGGTCACGATCACAGGGATGAGCATGGTTATTAAAGATATTTCTGAAGCTGGTGTATACTCTTCAGGTATGCCTTCTCAAACCAACCGTGAATGGCGCAAAAATGGCGCGCGTTATCGTCAGCTCGACGATATGGCCAAACGACTCAAAGCCGTTGAAAAACGACTTAATCAAGCTTAAGAAAACTTTTACTCAGGAAGAATTGTTTTGTCTAACGAATTATCACCACTTGAAATCAATGAAATCATGGAGCTTTTGCCTCATCGTTACCCTTTTTTATTAATCGATAAGGTTATTGACTTCGAGGTGGGTAAATCATTACACGCCGTTAAAAACGTAACTATTAACGAGCCGTTTTTCCAAGGTCACTTTCCAATCAAACCTATTATGCCAGGTGTGTTGTTGTTAGAAGCAATGGCTCAGGCAACCGGTGTTCTTGGTTTTAAAACGATTGAAAAGTCAGACGATACCCTTTACTACTTCGCAGCAATTGATAACGCGCGATTCAAGCAACCAGTTGTGCCAGGTGACGTTGTTCATATTCATGTTGAATATTTAAAAGAACGTCGCGGTATTGGCAAATTCTATTGTGAAGCCAAAGTTGATGGCAAGGTTGTTTGTAGTGCTGATCTTATGTGTGCTCGTAAGGACTAAATTGTGATAGATCCCTTAGCATTTGTACATCCCAATGCAACCCTAGGCAAGAACGTTAGCGTAGGACCGTGGAGTTATATTGGTGCCGATGTGACGCTAGGCGACGGTTGTATTGTTGAGTCTCATGTGGTCATCAAAGGTCCATCGAAGATTGGTAAAGATAATCACTTTTTCCAATTTTCGTCGGTGGGCGAGCAATGTCAGGACAAGAAATTCGCCGGTGAAGATACCCAATTAATTATGGGCGATCGCAATGTCGTGCGTGAAGGCGTGACCATTCATCGTGGAACAGTACAAGATAAAGGAATAACACGAATCGGCAGTGATAACCTGCTGATGGCTTATGTGCATGTCGCTCATGACTGTATGATTGGCAACAACTGTATTTTAGCTAACAGCGTTAATCTTGCTGGCCATGTCCATGTTGATGACTTTGCAATCATCGGTGGCATGACAGGCGTACATCAATTTGTAAAAATTGGTGCTCACTGTTTCGTTGGTGCAACCTCTTATGTTAACCAAGATGTACCGCCGTTTGTGATTTGTTCTGGGCAACCTTGTGTGCCACGTGGCATTAACAGTGAAGGGTTAAAACGTCGCGATTTTAGTAAGGCTTCAATCTTGTCGATTCGCCGCGGCTTTAAAACACTTTACAAGCAGAAATTATCGCTTGAAGATGCTGTTACTGAATTAAATAGTTCAGACGATGAAAACGTTGCGCTCTTCGTTAATTTCATTAACAAATCTACCCGCGGAATCATTCGCTAACCAACGACTTAAGGAGTTGGCGTGAGCCAGATAACCCCTAGTACAGACGTTGATCTCACTCCAATTCGCATCGGTATTGTCGCCGGAGAAATCTCCGGCGATATTCTTGGTGCGAGTTTTATCAAGTCTATAAAAAAACGTTACCCTAACGCTGTCTTCGAAGGTATTGGTGGCCCACAAATGATTGAACAAGGCTGTCACAGTCTGTTTGATATGGAAGAGCTATCGGTGATGGGACTCGTTGAAGTCTTTAGCCGCCTACGCCGCCTTTTTGCTGTTAAGCGCGCCTTATTCGAGCACTTTACGGCTAATCCCCCTGATGTCTTTGTTGGTATCGATGCCCCTGATTTTAACCTGCGTTTAGAGCTCCAGCTTAAAGAAGCGGGTATTAAAACTGTGCAATACGTGAGTCCGTCAATTTGGGCATGGCGTCAAAAGCGGATCTTTAAAGTTGCCAAGGCGACTAACCTAGTATTGGCGTTACTGCCGTTTGAAAAAGAGTTTTACGATAAATACGACTTCCCCTGTGATTTTGTCGGTCATACTTTGGCAGATCAAATCGCGCCAGATATGTCTAAACAAGATGCCAGAGATAAACTAGGCCTTGAACAAGACGCTAAATATCTCGCACTCATGCCTGGAAGTCGTGGCAGTGAGCTTAAATACAATAGTCAAATGTATCTTGAAGCCGCTTTACGGTTAAAAGAAAAATACCCTGAGTTACGTTTTGTTATCCCATTGGTCAATGAACAACGCAAAGCGCAATTTTTAGCAGCGCAAACTCAGCATGCACCAGATTTGGATATCACCATAATCGATGGTCAATCGCGCGATGTGATGGCGGCAAGTGATGTCATCATGCTTGCTTCTGGCACAGCAACACTTGAAGGCTTGCTTGTTAACCGTCCTATGGTGGTTGTGCATAAGATTCATTGGCTAACGTATAAAATCTTTAAGCCGATGATGAAAATTGAGCATTACTCATTACCTAATCTACTCGCTAAAAAAGAGCTGATTGTTGAGCTGATTCAAGATGACGCGACTATCGATAATATAGTCACTGAAGCGTCGAAATTACTCGATAGTGATAACCAAGCCATGCTGAATGAATTTAGCAAGTTACAGCAATTACTTAAGTGTGATGCTAGTGAGCGTGCTGCCGATAGTGTCCTTGGCCTAATCAAACAACAGTAAAAACAAAAAATAAGATTAATACTATGCCGACAGAACCAGAATTTATTTTTCCTGATCTCATTGTTGCTGGCGTTGATGAAGTTGGCCGCGGTCCTTTAGTCGGCGACGTTGTTACCGCCGCGGTTATTTTAGATCCCAATACACCAATTGAAGGCCTAGCGGATTCTAAAAAACTCTCTGATAAAAAGCGTGATGCGCTGTTTGATCTCATTATTGAAAATGCGCTGGCATATTGCGTCGGCCGTGCTAGCCCACAAGAAATTGATGAATTGAATATTCTTCACGCGACTATGCTGGCGATGCAACGAGCTGTCGCTGGCTTATCTATTATGCCGCAACATGTACTTATTGATGGCAATCGTTGTCCTGAGCTGCCGATGTCTTCGCAGTCGGTGGTAAAAGGGGATGCTCGCGTTGAAGAAATAAGCGCCGCCTCGATTATTGCTAAGGTAACCCGTGATCGCGAGATGGAAGCTCTAGATAAAGAATTTCCGCAGTTTGGCTTTGCTAAACACAAGGGCTATCCGACGAAATTGCACATGGAAATGATTGAGCAATTTGGCGTAACACCTTATCATCGACGTAGTTTTAAACCTGTAAAAGCGGCACTAGAAATAAAATAACTAAGCCGCTTTTAAGCAAGGAATTGTTGTGACCGATCCTAAATTTGTTCACCTGAGAATCCACTCTGATTTCTCGATGGCTGATGGTGTTGCCAAAGTTGGTAAGATTGTTGGTAAAGTCGATGAATTAAAAATGCCAACGATGGCTATTACCGATCTGGTTAACATGTGTGGCCTAGTGAAGTTCTATCGCGGCACACATGGTGCTGGTATCAAGCCAATTATCGGCGCAGATATGTGGGTGCAAAGCGATGAGTTCGACGAAGAGCCATGGCGCATTACCATTCTCTGTAAAGATAACAAGGGTTACAACAATCTTACCTTATTGATTTCCGAAGCCTATTTGCGCGGAAAGATTCAAGATAAAGCTGTAATCGACAAGGAATGGCTAGCAAAATATAACGAAGGCCTAATCATTCTCTCTGGCGGCCGTGAAGGCGATGTCGGCATGGCCCTGTTAAAGGGCAATGAAAAACTCGCTCACCAGTGTTTGGCCTTCTACCAAGAGCATTTTCCAGATAGCTTTTATTTAGAACTACTGCGCACAGGCCGTGTTAACGAAGAAGAGTATCTACACGCTGCCTGTCAGCTTGCCAGCCAGACAAACATTCCTGTAGTTGCCACCAACGAAGTTGTATTTCTTAATAGCGACGATTTCGACGCTCATGAAGTGCGAGTTGCGATTCACGATGGTTACGGATTAGCAGATCCAAGACGCCCTAAGCGCTACAGCGAAGAGCAGTACCTGCGCACCGAAGAAGAGATGTGTGAGCTGTTTAGCGATATTCCATCGGCATTACAAAACAGTGTTGAAATTGCTAAACGCTGTAATGTTACCGTTGTGCTCGATGAATACGTGCTGCCTGATTATCCAACGGGTGATTTAGAAATTGAAGACTTCTTAGTTAAAGTATCTGAAGAAGGTCTTGAAGAACGTTTAGAGTTCTTATTTCCCGATGAAGAAGAGCGCAATAGACGCCGTCCTGAATATGACGACCGTTTAAAAGTCGAACTCGATGTTGTTAACCAAATGGGATTCCCTGGTTACTTCCTCATCGTAATGGAGTTTATTCAGTGGAGTAAAGATAATGATGTGCCAGTAGGGCCCGGACGTGGTTCTGGTGCTGGTTCATTGGTGGCCTATGCGTTAAAAATTACCGATCTCGATCCTCTTGAATACGATTTGCTATTTGAGCGCTTCCTAAACCCTGAACGTGTTTCGATGCCAGATTTCGACGTCGATTTTTGTATGGAAGGGCGCGACAGAGTAATCGATCACGTAGCTGAACTGTACGGCCGTGATGCGGTATCACAGATTATTACCTTCGGTACCATGGCGGCAAAAGCGGTTGTGCGCGACGTTGGCCGTGTAATGGGACAGCCGTATGGTTTTGTTGATCGGTTAACAAAATTGATTCCCGCAGAGCCGGGGATGTCTCTGGCTAAAGCATGGGATGTGGAGCCACAGCTCGATCAGCTATATCAAGCGGACGAAGATGTGCGCGAGCTTATTGATATGGCTCGCCGTCTTGAAGGTACAACGCGTAACGCCGGTAAACACGCCGGTGGTGTTGTTATCTCGCCAACTACCATTACCGACTTTGCGCCCCTACTGTGTGACGATGAAGGTAAAAATCCGGTTACTCAGTTTGATAAAAATGACGTTGAAACAGCGGGACTGGTAAAGTTTGACTTCTTAGGTCTGCGTACGCTAACCATCTTGAAATGGGCGTTAGATCCGCTTAATGCAGCACGTAAAGCCAAAGGCTTAGAGCCTGTGATGATCGAGTCTATTCCCCTCGATGATAAACCATCATTTGACATGCTCAAGCGCAGTGAAACCACTGCCGTATTCCAGCTGGAATCTCGGGGCATGAAGGAGCTGATTAGTCGCTTATTGCCTGACTGTTTTGAGGATATCGTTGCACTAGTTGCCCTGTTTAGACCAGGGCCACTGCAATCTGGCATGGTAGATAACTTTATCGACCGTAAACACGGCCGTGAGGAAGTATCTTACCCTGATCAACAATGGCAGCACGAATCGCTAAAGGATGTACTTGAGCCAACCTACGGCATCATCTTGTATCAAGAGCAGGTAATGCAGATTGCGCAGGTACTCTCGGGTTATACCCTCGGTGGTGCGGATATGCTGCGTCGTGCGATGGGTAAGAAAAAGCCAGAGGAAATGGCTAAGCAGCGCTCGACATTCGAAGAAGGTGCGATAAACAACGGTGTAGATGGTGAGCTCGCCATGAAAATCTTCGATTTGGTAGAGAAATTCGCGGGTTACGGATTTAACAAATCTCACTCGGCAGCTTATGCACTGGTTTCTTATCAAACACTGTGGATGAAGTGTCATTATCCAGCCTACTTCATGGCGGCAGTAATGTCGGCGGATATGGATAACACCGATAAGATCGTAACTCTGGTGGATGAATGTGATCGCATGAAGTTAGTACTGCATCCGCCAGATGTTAACTCTGGTCAATACATGTTCAGTGTTAATGAAGACGAAGAGATTGTTTATGGCATCGGTGCTATTAAAGGTGTTGGTGAAGGACCTGTTGAAGCGATTTTAGAAGCGCGCGCTGAAGGTGGCCCTTTTAAAGATTTGTTTGATTTTTGTGGCCGTGTTGATACCAAAAAGATTAATAAGCGTATTTTTGAGCGGTTAATCAAGGCGGGTGCGCTTGATAAATTGGGACCTCATCGCGCGTCGATGATGGCTTCATTACCTGAAGCTATCAAGGCTTCTGAGCAGCATGCGAAAGACAGAGCCGTAGGGCAGCACGATTTATTTGGTTTGTTGGCGAGTCACGATGAAGATGTGACCCACGAATTTGCCGATGTCATGCCGTGGCCAGATAAGATCTGGTTAGAAGGTGAGCGCGAAACTCTTGGTCTTTACCTGACGGGGCACCCAATAAATCAGTATTTAGCTGAACTTAAACATTATACTCGTTGTCGTTTAAAAGATATTGCGCCGACGGAGCGCGGTCAACAAGTCAAAGCGGCTGGTTTGGTTATCGCTTCACGTGTCATGATCACTAAGCGCGGATCTAAGATGGGGATTTTAACCATCGATGATAAAAGTGGCCGTTTAGAAGCAACTTTATATGCCGAAGCCTTGGAAAAGTACGAAGAATTACTGCAAAAAGACAAAATATTGATATTAGAGGGAGAGGTCAGCTTTGATGATTTTTCCGGTGGTAATAGAATGTCGGTCAAAGAGGTCTATGACGTCGCAAATGCCCGTGAGCGCTTTGCAACAGCGTTGGAACTCAAGGTTGAACAACAACAAATCGATAAGCACTTTTTCACACGATTTAACCAAGCTTTAGCACCATTTCAATACGGTGCACTGCCGGTTAATATTTTTTATTCACGTGCTGAGGCCACTGCCAAACTCGAATTGGGGATTCAATGGCGGGTGACGCCAGATGATGAACTGTTGGACAACTTGCGAATGCTACTTGGTAAGCGGCATGTGCGATTGAAGTTCTAAAGACTTGAAGTAATTAAGATATTTTAGTCGTTTAGGCTATAATCCACTAGGATTGAACCTGAGCGAACACCACAATTTAATAGAGATGAGTTAATGAGTCAGAATTTTTTAGAGTTTGAAAAACCAATTGCCGAACTACACGCGCAAATTGATGAATTACGTAACGTAAGCAGCAATAGTTCGCTTAACATCGATTTAGCCCAAGAGATTGCAACACTAGAAGAAAAAAGTGTTTCAATGGCACAAAAGATTTTCTCAGATCTAGGTCCGTGGCAAGTAAGCCAAATCGCTCGTCACCCAGAGCGTCCATACACTTATGATTACATTGACCGCGTTTTTGAAGATTTCGATGAAATCTGTGGTGATCGTGCCTATGCTGATGACAAAGCGATCATCGGTGGTACGGCGCGTTTAAATGGTATGCCTGTGATGGTTATTGGTCATCAAAAAGGCCGCAGCACTAAAGAGAAAGTAAAGCGTAACTTTGGTATGCCGCGTCCTGAAGGTTATCGCAAAGCATTGCGTTTAATGGAGATGGCTGAGCGTTTTAATATGCCAATCGTCACGTTAATTGATACTCCGGGAGCTTACCCTGGTGTTGGCGCTGAAGAGCGCGGTCAATCGGAAGCAATCGCTCGTAACCTTAAAGTGATGGCTGGCTTAAAAGTACCAGTAGTTTGTACCGTTATCGGTGAAGGTGGTTCTGGTGGCGCACTGGCTATCGGTGTTGGTGATACGGTTAACATGCTGCAATACAGTACCTATTCAGTAATTTCTCCAGAAGGTTGTGCGTCAATTTTGTGGAAGAGTGCTGAAAAAGCATCATTAGCGGCTGAAGCTATGGGCATTACGTCAGATCGTTTATTGGATTTAGATTTAATCGATAACATCATCGAAGAGCCATTAGGCGGCGCACATCGCGATTTCGATGTAATGGCTAATAACATCAAAACAACGTTAGTTGATCAAATTGCAGTTCTAAAAGCGTTAGATTTAGACACTATGCTTGATAACCGTTACAAGCGCTTAATGTCATTCGGTTACGCATAATAGTAATCACTGACGTAAAACGCCGTTAAAGGAAACTTTAACGGCGTTTTTGTTTTTGGGGGAGTGATAAATATATACCCAAGCCACCTCAAGATGCTAGTCTTCAGCAAGAAGAGAAGCGTGCTAAGAACAAGGGATAAGATACACGGGTTAGGTTGTGCCTAATACGTAGTTTATAACGCTGCTATTGGTCGTTTATCGTCTTGCCCTACGGGAGGCAGGGTAGAAAGCGATTACTGCGTTATGACTTCTAATCAGGTTCTCATATGGATGTGAGACATTAGTGCAATGCAGGAGCATATTGCCGAGAATAACCATTAATTAAAAGTCACGCCTTGTACTCGCATCCTACCAAGCCTCTGAAACCTGCATTTTGAACCAGTTTGGGTATATACTCCCAACAACTTTTTATTTTTATTAGAGCACTATGAACCTCATCGCCAAGGTTAATCAATTTATTGCAACCCATCAGCTCGCGAGCAAGCAGTTCGTGATTGGTTTGAGTGGTGGTATAGATTCTGTCGTATTACTGGATTTATTGGTTAAGTCTGATATTCCACTGCGCAACTTAAAGGCGGTTCATGTCAATCACAGCCTTAGCCAACAAGCTGATGATTGGCAGCTGTTTTGTCACTCTCTTTGCAAAGACTATGGCGTTAACTATCACGCTGAGAAGGTTCAAGTTACTTCGAGTAAATTAGGGATTGAAGGCGAGGCTAGGCGTTTGCGCTATAAGGCTTTATCGTCGCATGTTAATAATGATTGCGTTTTAGTCACGGCGCAGCACCTTGACGATCAAGCTGAGACGTTATTATTGGCATTAAAGCGCGGTAGCGGTGTATTAGGTCTCGCAGCTATGATGCCTATTACGCGGTTTAACGGTGGTGAACACGCCAGACCATTGCTCGATATTTCTCAAGCCGAGATTGAAGCATGGGCAGTTCAAAACAAGCTCAAATGGGTGGAAGACGAAAGTAATACCGACGAGCAGTTTGATCGTAATTATCTGCGTCACAGCGTTGTAAAAGAGCTCAATCAACGCTGGCCGTCGTTTAGCCGCAATATCTCGCGCACAACGCAATTATGCCAAGAGCAAATGGAACTTGCTGATGAGGTGGCAAAAAGTGATTTAGCGCGTCAGGACTGTTCTAAACAGCAGCTAGAGCTTTCACTACTTGATGAACTCTCGCCAGCAAGGCGCAATAACCTTATGCGTTATTGGCTGCGCATCAACAGTGTCAGTTTACCGTCACAAAAACAACTTGCTCAACTCATCAAGCAAACAGGAAGTAAAGACGATGCACAGGTCAAAATAGAATTAGGCGAAGTTGTTATTAGGCGTTTTCAGCAGCGCTTATATATCGTGGAGACAACTAATGAAGCGATGCCTTCGAAAATAGTGATCGAAGATATTAAGCAGTCTAATGCTATTGCAACGCCGCTTGGGAAAATCATGTTACATGATAGCGAAGGTGAGATTGCTATTAAGCAACCAAATCAAGATTGCATAGTCACTATTGAATACGGCTTGGCGGGATCAATCAAAGCATGGCCGAGTACTCGAGATAAGCGCAGAACGTTAAAAAAGCTGTGGCAAGAGTACAGGGTGCCACCATGGGAAAGAGCACTGGTACCTTGTTTGTGCGTTGATGGCGAATTAGTCATGGCGATTGGTTATTGGGTAGAAAAAGATTGGTGTGCTGCTGAGGGCGACGATGCTATAACCATAAAATGGCAAAGACGTTGTTAATCGCCTTTGCCATTTAGTATAAAGACCTTAGTTAAAGCTTTAAATCATAGGCTTCGGTAGTTGTTTTTGCCGTCGCTTTTAGCTTGATATAAAGCCTTGTCTGCACGCTCTACCATTGCAGCGCTGCAATCACCTTGTTGCCAATTAGTAATACCGATAGATGTTGTAACATGATGACCGTTTAACAGCGCATCGTTGCATACATTATCGATAATGCGTTGGGCAACTAAGCCGGGATTTAACGAATCACTATGGGCGAGTAATAATACAAACTCGTCACCACCAAATCTAAATACATAATCATTCGAGCGCAGTGCGTCGCGTAGAATTTTCGCAAATTGCTTAAGTACCGCATCGCCTTCAGCGTGACCGTGTTGATCATTGACCTGCTTAAAGTTATCCAGATCTAGCATCAACAGACTAAATGGACGATCTTCTCGCTGTGCAGTTGCTTTCATTGAGCTTAGCGTCTCATCAAAATAGCTACGATTACCTAAACCAGTTAAATGGTCACGTAGGCTTAAACGACGGTTGTGCTCGAAAATAAGTACATTGTTTAACGGTTGCAATAATTGCTGCTCTAAAGAGGCAATTAGCTGCCGCTGTGGCTGTGCCAACGGTTTAGTTGATAAGTAGCGCATTGTGCCTAACGATTTGTCGTGTAGGAACAATTGGCTGCTCAATACACAACAACTACCTTGTGAGTATTTAGGTTGAAATACTTGATCTTGATATTCAAACTCAAGGCCTGTGATTTGCAGGCGCATACTCACTTCTCTAGCGTAAATTGCTAGTAGTGGTTGAAGTTCGATAGCAACACTAAGTTTTTGTAAAAAATCAAGTTTATCTAACGCTCTGCGCACTGGCGCATTGGCGTTGTCACTGAATTCCTTGGCGATTGAAGTAAATTCAATGCTCTCTAATTCATTGATAGGTAAGTTTAGACGTTGCATTTTAATTCTCACTCTATTGTGTGATAACCGGCACTACATCCTTGCTCGGAAACTTTCTCGTGCTGTTCAAAAAATTGATACAGCGTTATTTACTAGTAACAAAGCAAAGGGTGTGCCAAAAAGGATCAAATTTGTTATCCCACTAAAGAGTGCTTTTAAAATAGCCACTTGTTGCGCTACAGTAGAAGACATTGTTTAGGAAATGCCACAAGGATCCCATCGTCTATGCTGTCTGTACTGATCTCATTACTGTTGGTTATTTTAGTGCTGCTGGTCTTTAGGCGCATGAAGATCCCACCTGTTTTGGGTTATTTGGTGACAGGCATCTTAGTCGGCCCTAGCGTGTTTGAGCTGTTAGCCGATTCAGAGCAAATGCACTTTTTGGCGGAGCTTGGCGTCGTCTTCTTGTTATTTTCCCTTGGTCTTGAGTTTTCACTGCCTAAATTAATGTCGATGAAAGGCTTAGTGTTTGGTTTGGGCAGCGCGCAGCTCTCAGTGACCACTGGTGTGATTGCCGCCGTGTGTCTCGCTGTTGGGTTAGATCTAGAGCAAGCGCTAATTGTTGGCGCTGTTGTTGCCTTATCTTCGACAGCGATTGTAATTAAGCAGCTATCAGAAATGCGCCAGACTAATAGCGGCAGTGGACAAATGGCGATATCTGTTTTGCTATTTCAAGATATCGCTGTAGTGCCTATTCTTATTTTGATTCCTATGCTCGGCACTGATTCTGATTTTGGCCTTTCGTTATTGCTAGCACTTGGTAAAGGGGTTGGGGCTTTTGTCATTATTTTTCTGGCCGGTAAGTTAATACTGCCTAAACTGTTTGATGAAATCGCTAGGGCGCGCTCAGATGAATTGTTTGTACTAACGGCGATAATGGTGGTGGTGTTAACGGGAGCACTGACTTATTCATTGGGATTATCTGCTGCTCTCGGCGCATTTCTATCAGGGATGATGCTTGGTGAAAGTAAGTATCGTCATCAACTTGATGCGGATATTAGACCTTTTAAAGATATCTTGATGGGACTGTTTTTCGTGTCCATCGGCATGATGCTCAATTTATCCTTAGTGGCTCAGCAATGGCCCTTACTATTGCTATGTTTACCCTTATTGATTTTGACAAAGTCGCTCATTATCACAGCCTTTTATCTCAATAGGCGCGCCAAGCGTCGCAGTGCGTTAAAGAGCGGTATTTATTTGGCACAAGTTGGTGAATTTGGTTTTGTGGTGCTTGCGCTAGCGCAGAAGAATAGTTTGCTGTCTGATAACACCGTATCCTTTATTATTGCGCTTGGTGTTCTGAGTATGGCATTGACGCCAATCTTGATGCATCGAGCAGATAAATTGGCTAAGAAACTGATCACATCGCAAACGTTACTCGAGCAGCCGCTACCTATTCCAACAACGTGTGAGTTAATGAAAGATCACGTGGTTATCTGTGGTTTTGGTCGCGTAGGGCAAACCATTGCACGCTTCCTTAAAAAAGAAGCCATATCTTATATCGCGATGGATCAAGATCCTGTTCGTATTCAAGAAGCCTTAGTCGGTGGTGAAAATGTGCTCTTTGGTGACAGCCGTCACCGAGACATTTTAAAGAGTTGTCATGTCGACAAAGCAAAACTTGTTGTTATTACTTTCGATGACAATCATTCGGTCATGCAAGTACTTAGCGCGTGTAAGGAAATGGGCCAAGATATTAAAGTGATGATCAGAACGCGTGATGATACTGATATGGCAAAGCTCAAAGAGGCGGGTGCGCAGACTGTAGTGCCAGAAGCCTTAGAGGGCAGTTTAATGTTGGTGTCGCAGGTGCTGTTCTTATCAGGCGTACCTATGAGCCGCGTACTTAAGCGCATTCAAATTGAGCGTAAAAACCAATATAAGTTTATGCATGGTTATTTCCATGGTGATGAATCTTCTCACAGCATGGAGCTGGATTTAGAGCAGCTTCATGCCGTAGCTTTACCGTTCGACGCTCATGTAATTGGCAATAGCATTGGTGAGCTGCCGCTAGAGCGCTTGCGTATTACATTGCGAGGTATTCGTCGCAATCACCAAGAGATCAGCGAACCCGAGCATAACTTTGTTATTGCAGAGGATGATGTATTGATTTTGTGTGGCAAGCCGCGCCGCGTAGAGCGGGCAGAGCGCTATTTACTTAACGGTGGCTAATGCTGATTGGCAAGTTCGTCATATTGCGCGTGTTTAGGGCGCACTTTGACGTCGCTGATATCTAAAAACGCTTTCAGCTCTTTTGCTTGCGCCATACCATCGTTAAAACCTGCTTCTATTAGCTCTTTGCAATACTCTTTTTCGAATAACAAGTAGCTAATTAAGCTCGATTCACTCTGTCTGGTTACGCCAATTGTTGCCATTAACCTGCGAATGGCCCAAGGAACTTCGTCGAAGTGGCGATGGGCGATTTTATTGATATCGATACTTGGGTTTATTAAAAACGTATCTATGCGGCGTAAGTCATGCTGCTGTAGTTTTTCTTTAGGAATTAACTCTAACGTTGCATTAACGCGTTGCGCACGTTCGATATCAGAATCTAGCGTATCACTAAACACACTATCTAGTAGATGGCCTGCGATGGAAGAGGCGCTCGGATGGCGCATCATACCGTGAGCTGGTTTATCGTGTGGTGAGTCTAAACCAATACAAAGAATTTTCTCAGCGCCTAAATGAATTGCAGGACTAAGCGGGGATAGCTGGTGGATAGAGCCATCACCGTAGAATGATTGCCTGACCTCAATCGCTGGAAAAACCAGCGGCAGTGCCGATGAAGCCATTAGATGATCGGCGTGAAGCACACCGCGTAAGCTCTCGCGTTTAGAGCGTTTCCAGTCTTCGATTGACGAATGCCCTTGATAAAAAGACACGGAATTTCCGGTTTCGTAACTCGAAGCTGTTACCGCTAGGGCATGTAGATAACCATTGGCAATGTTACGCTCTAGGCGCTCAAAGGGTACCATTTGATTAATCAGCTTTCGCAGCGGTGAATTATCTAACAAGGACGTTGGCCTATTGCGATACAAATCGCTGCGCATCCATTTGGTGACATTGTTAAACATGTGATGAGACACCCGTCCCAAGTCACTGCGATAAATGTGATGAGTGCGCATATTGCGCCATATCCAATCGAGTTTCTTGACCCCAAGGTGGAAACTCGATGCGTAGCAGCCTAATGCTGTGCTGTTTATCGCGCCTGCGGACGTGCCGCATAACACGGGGAAGGGGATGCTGTGGTTACGGGGATAAAAGGTGGCAATCGCTTTCAAAACCCCAACTTGATAAGCACCACGGGCGCCACCGCCACTAAGCAATAAGCCTATTTTGTGCTTACTGTTGTGTTGAGATTTATGGGCGGCGTTCATGACAATAATTTCCAAAATCAGCGAGTTATCTTTGAAGATATCAAAAATTAATCCATAGAGATAATGATTTATTGCGTTAAAACCGTTTTAATAGTGGCAGGTTAAAAGAAAGGCTTTAAGCGATGTTTTTTGCGCGTAATTCTCAGTTTGCGTTAATCAAGGGCAGTGTTAATGACAACAGGAGCCATTGCCATTACGCGATTCAACTTACTATTCGTTTAGACGATGCTTTTGAGATTGACAAACAAGTCATTAAAGAAACCTATCATATCTTGCCAGTGATGCAGGAGCACCGTTTAACAGCAACGTCTGATGTTGTCATTTTGCTAATCAATCCTGCGTCATCATTTGCACAATGGCTGCAATGCCGCACTGACGATTCTTCACTTGAAGCATGTTGTGTCGCGATCGCGTCACTTTTTAGCCCGCACAATGAAATGAATCGCTCCTTGCTTACCTCAATCGAAAAGATTATCCAGCATTATTGCGATTCCTGCTCTGTGGTGACGATGGAGCCTAGAATTGAGCAAGCGATGAAGTTACTTGAGGAAAAGTCATTGCAAGTAACGAGTGCTAGTGAAATTGCAGGGCAAGTTGGTTTGTCACCATCGCGATTTCTACACTTGTTTAAAGCACAAATGGCTATTAGCTATCGTCGTTATCAATTGTGGTTAAAGTTGATGGCGTCTATCGATGAACTATTGCTATCGAACTCGATAACCGCAGTTGCGCATGATTTTGGATTCGCCGACAGCGCACATTACAGTCGTACGTTTAAAGAGTGTTTTGGCTTTACACCTAAAGCATTTAAATTAATGCAAAAACAAGCGCATAAATAACAGCCTTTACGGTATAATCGATTTTTGTGAGGGGTACTATGCGTACTATTATTGCCACGGACATTTTTGGCCGTAATCAATTTCTTCTTCAGTTTATTCAAGACTGTCAGTTACCTGCTGACACGTTAATTGTCGATCCTTACCTTGGTAGCGAACATCAGTTTGCAAGCCAAGAGCAAGCCTATCAGTGCTTTACCGACAACGGTGGTCTAGACGCTTATACCGCGTCTCTATCTCAAGCTCTTAACAATCAAACAGAGCCGTGTAGATTAATAGGCTTTAGCGCTGGAGCAAGTGCCATCTGGCGTGTATTAGCAAATGAATCATCGGCTTCACATGTCGCAAAGGCTCTGTGTTTTTATCCGGCGCAGATCCGCCACTATCAGGAGTTATTACCACTTAAGCCACTAACGATAGTCTTTCCCGCCCAAGAAGCGCATTTTGATTTAGCACCAGTGATGGAAAAGGTGTCGCACAAAGAGATGGTTTCTATTCGTCAGCTGCCGCTAGCGCATGGGTTTATGAATCGTCAACTGTCGGTGTTTGATGAAGCTGCATATTGGCATTTTGTTAGGGAAGTAAGTGTTAAGGAAATAAGTGTCGAGAAAATATAGTGCTGAGGAAATAAAAAAGGCAGCTCAGTAGCTGCCTTTTGTTCGTTCATGACTTAATTAAGCAAGTTGCTGCTTTAAGAAATCAACGATTTCGTCAACCGCTACTTCTTGCTTTTCGCCATCGCGACGTGATTTATATTCAAACACGCCGTTGTCTAAGCTCTTTTGACCGATAACGATAGTATGTGGAACACCCACTAATTCCATATCGGCAAACATTACACCAGCGCGCTCTTTGCGATCGTCAAATAACACTTCGATACCAGCGTCTTGTAAATCGCTATATAGCTTGTGTGCTGCATCGCTAATCGTTTCTGATTTGTGCATATTCATTGGCACAATAACCACTTTAAATGGTGCAATTTCTTGTGGCCAGATAATGCCGTGTTTGTCGTGGTTTTGCTCGATTGCTGCTGCCACAATACGTGAAACACCAACGCCGTAACAACCCATGTTAAGGATCTGCTGTTTACCTTGCTCGTTTAACACGCCAGCGTTCATAGCTTGTGCGTATTTGTCGCCAAGTTGGAAGATGTGACCCACTTCGATACCACGAGCGATGTCTAGTTTACCTTGACCACATGGGCTAGGATCGCCAACTTCAACATTGCGGATATCAACGATTTGCGCATCTTCCAATGCAACATCGCGATTCCAGTTAGCACCTGTAAAGTGAACGCCGTTCTCGTTGGCACCACAGACAAAATCACTTAAGTGAGCCGCTGAACGATCGACAAATACTGGAATGTCTAAGCCAATAGGGCCGATAGAGCCTGGGCTTGCTTTAGCGGCTTCTTTCACTTGCTCGTCAGTCGCAAATTCAAATGGCGCTGCAACACCGTCGACTTTTTCTGCTTTAACATCGTTTAGTTCGTGATCGCCACGCAGTACTAATGCAATCACCGGCGCTTCTTCGCTGTCGCCTTTAACGAGAAGCGTTTTTACTGTGGTTGTTGCGTCGATATCTAATAGCTTGGCAACATCTTCAATAGAACGTGCGTTTGGTGTATCTACTTTTGCAAGCTCTTGAGATGGCGCTGCACGCTCACCTTCAGGGGCTAATGCTTCGGCTTTTTCGATGTTCGCAGCGTAGTCTGAGCCGTCAGAGAATACGATGGCATCTTCACCAGAATCTGCTAATACATGGAACTCGTGAGATAACGCACCGCCGATGCTGCCGCTGTCTGCTAATACTGGGCGGTATTTTAAGCCCAAACGGTCGAAGATGCGGCAGTAGGCATCAAACATTACGTTGTAAGTTTTTTCCATACACTCGTCTGAAAGATGGAATGAGTAAGCATCTTTCATTAAGAATTCACGCGAGCGCATTACACCAAAACGCGGACGAACTTCGTCGCGGAATTTTGTTTGAATTTGGAACAGGTTCATTGGCAACTGCTTGTAGCTTTTAAGCTGGTTGCGAACCATATCCGTAATCACTTCTTCGTGAGTTGGACCTAGTACAAAGTCACGCTCGTGACGGTCTTTTAAGCGCAGAAGTTCTGGACCAAATTGTTCGATACGGCCTGTTTCTGCCCATAAGTCAGCAGGTTGAACCATCGACATTAATACTTCAACGCTACCAGCGCGTTCCATTTCTTCGCGAACGATAGTTTCCACTTTCTTCATCACTCGCAAACCCGAGGGTAGCCACGTGTATAATCCTGAAGCAAGGCGGCGAACCATGCCGGCGCGGATCATTAATTGGTGGCTGACGATTTCAGCATCGTTTGGAGTTTCTTTTTGAGTGGCTAATAAGTAGCTAGTCGTACGCATTGGGAACGCCTTTAAAAAGTGATTAAACAAAAAATTAAAGGCGGATTGTAACAGGTGAAAAGGGTAGTGTAACTAGATAGCTTCAATATTTATGACATTGATTTTGTCACTGATAACCCGCCAGTGAATATCATAGTCATAAAGATGCACACTATAGGTTTTATCGTCGTCTTTTTGCTGTTTATACGCAGGGCGAGGATCTTGCGCCAGTATTTGTATCACCAGATCCTCAAATTCGTCAGGTAGTGTGTTGTTATTGATAAAATCAGTCGCAGCAGATGCAAAGGTTACTGCTTTTAAGTTGGGGGCATCAGGCGCGAAGCCGCTATCGGCGTCAATTGCGTCGCTATAGCTAATATAGGGCTTAATATCGAATATTGGTGTACCGTCTAGTAAGTCCATGCCGCTAACTTCAATGCACACGGTATTGTTATCTGTGATAACGCGCTCTAGTTTTACAACCGACATACCAAGTCCGTTGGGACGAAACGTGGAGCGAGTCGCGAGCACACCGGTTTTTTTATTACCGCCTAATCGCGGTGGCCTGACGAGTGGCTGCCAGCCCTTGCTGGCGTTTTCGTGAAAACCAAAAATCAACCACAAGTGTGAAAATGTCTCTAAGTCACGCACCATTCCTGGTGAGTTATAACCGTCACACAAAGTGATAGTCCCCTTGGCTGATGGAGCCAAATTAGGCTGACGCGGAATAGAAAACTTTTGTTTAAAAGGCGAAGATAAGATGCCAATTGGCTCAATGGTTGTGGGGTTGAGCATAATAATAACGCTTAAAATCGCCTAGTGTAGCGTTGATTGAGGCAATAAAAAAGGGTAAGCATGCTTACCCTTTTTTAAATTCATCAAGATGCAGTAATTACACTACCGTGATGTTCTCAGCTTGAGGACCTTTTTGGCCTTGAGTTACGGTGAACTCTACGCGTTGACCTTCAGCAAGAGTTTTAAATCCCTCTGAGTTGATTGCGCTAAAATGTGCGAACACATCTGGACCAGATTCTTGTGAAATGAAGCCGAAGCCTTTAGATTCGTTGAACCATTTTACGGTGCCAGTCGTTTTAGACATAGTTATATCCTATATATTCATTAGTATTTTTTACCAACTTTTCGCGTTGGATTAGCGTTGTAGTGTTGCTATTACTTATGAGAAACAAGGCGAGATCTAAGCCAGAGGTAGAACATCGAGGTTGAGCATAAATATCAGATTTACTAACAAGCTGAAAATTATTATATCGACGAAAGTAGGTGAGTCAATTATTATCGGCCTAAAAAATAGTCTTTTTTTAACCTAGGCTTAACATTCGAGAATTAGGCATTAAAAAAGCCACTAAATATTTGTTTAAAAATAATAAAGTGGCTTTATTGATTAATTACTTAATAGTAATAGCTTTTACTTTTTTGCAACTTTTTGCTGGTATTTATCGTAAAGCTGACGGTGACGGTTGTTAAGATCAACCTTGCGTCCATCGATAAACATTTGGCCAACGCGATGGGTTTGATAGTCCATCACATCACCATTGGTAATGATGATTGACGCAGATTTACCAACCTCTAGTGAGCCAAGTTTGTTATCGACACCAAGTAATTTAGCGGGCGTTAGCGTAATGGCTTCTAGCGCAGCTTCTTTACCAAGACCGTATTTAGCGGCCATGCCTGCTGCAAATGCAAGTGAACGGCTGTCCCATGCACTTTCGTAACCGATCACAACAGTCACTCCCGCTTCTTTTAACTCGCTTGGTGTTTTAAAAGCTTGGTCGATGTCTTCATCACCACGCGCTGGAATTCCAAAGGCATGCGTATAAATCACTGGCACTTTTTGCGCTGCGATTTGCTCTTTAGCTAGCCATGCATCGCGGCCGCCAACGATAACCATGTTGAGATCGTGGCTGCGCTCAAAACGCAACGCTTGCTCGATTTCATTGATGGCATCGGCGTGAACAAATAAGGTTTTCTCTTTGTTCCATAAACCTAACATTGCATGCCAACGGATATCTTGCTCGATTGACTTATCGGCTTTGTAGGCAGTGGCGTAACGCTTTGATTGAGCGAAGTAATCTTGCAAACGATCTAAACGCTTGTGGTAGGATTTAAGTGCCTTTGGCATACGCTCTTTTGACACCCAATAGCCTGGCTTAGACGGCCAAAATAGGTGAACACCCACTGCTGATTTAACAATGCCATCATCGACATTCCATGCATCGAGGTTGATCACCGACGACTGGCCGCCAAGCATATAGCCGCTTGGCGTCACTTGCACGTGAGTAATACCGTTAGCGCGAATCGTTGGAATGATTTCAGAATCAGGGTTATAGGCAACTTCTGCTAGTAGATGTGGGTTGTCTTCACCGACTTCTGTAATATCGACTGTGGCGCGTACCGCTTCAATTTCACGTAGACCGAGCTGGCTTACGGTCGAAATTAATCCCGGGTAGACGTGTTTGCCATTGCCATCGATAACCTGTGCGTTTGCAGGCTGTGCTATCTGCTTGCCTATAGCAGCAATTTTCCCGTCTTTAAGCAGGATATCGCTGCTGTTTAATACGCCATTGCTAACGGTGTGTAGTGTGGCACCTTTAATTAAAATTGGCGCACTTTGTGGTTTGCCCGGCACCATATCGTGGGCAGCTGCACTGCCCATAGTTAGCGCACAGGCAGCGCCTAGCATCCACTGTTGTAATTTAGAAATTCGTGCTGTCATCATTAGTGTACTCCATGGTCGATGTGTTGTTGCCATGTGTCATGCTGATCGTCACAATGCCAAACAGGTTGAATCATTTTCTCGGTTGCACTGAGTGCTGTTGAGCTAGTTTTAGCAGATTTATCGGCAATGAGTTTGTTGATTAATTGCGATTTCTCAATGCGTTGTGCCTTACGCGCTGCCATGTCAGTGGTTAGGTCAAAGTATTTACGACCGTCGATCCACGTTTGCTCTGCACGAGCGTAAACTGACAGTGGGTTGTGATCCCAGATCACGAAGTCAGCTTGTTTACCCGCTTTAATTGAACCTACGCGATTGTCGATTTTCAGCTGCTTAGCTGGATTTAATGTCACCATGTTCCATGCATCTTCTTGTGACATGTCACAGTAAGTAATTGACTTAGCAGCCTCTTGGTTCAGACGACGTTGCAAATCTGGACTATCAGAGTTGATACTGGTTAATACGCCGCGTTGATTCATTAAACAGGCGTTTTGTGGGATAGCATCATAAACCTCAAACTTATAACCCCACCAGTCAGCAAAGGTTGAACCACCTGCGCCGTGTTTGGCCATTTCGTCAGCGAGTTTGTAGCCTTCTAAAATATGAGTGAAGGTTGTTACTGTGAAATCAAATTTTTCCGCTAAGCGCAGGAACATTAAGATTTCAGATTGAACGTACGAGTGAATGTGAACGTGGCGCTGAGATTGTAAGATCTCGTCAATCGTCTCTAAACGGTAATCGGTACGGATCGGCGCGGTTTTGCGCTTTTCGCTGCGGCTCAATTTATCGTAAGCACGCTGAGCTGCTTTGTACTCGTTTGTGCGTACAAAAGCATCCTTCATTACCGCTTCTACGCCCATACGCGTTTGTGGATAACGACTGCGATAATCTGAGCCCCAGTTGCTTTGTTTAACGTTTTCACCGAGGGCGAACTTAATCGAACCTGGTACGTTTTTCATCTTCATGTTTTGCGCCGACTCACCCCATTTTAGTTGGATGATTTGCGCTTGACCGCCAATAGGGTTGGCACTGCCGTGAAGAAGTTGTGCAGTCGTTGTACCACCAGCAAGCGAACGATAAATCTGAATGTCATCTGGGTTGACCACATCACCGATACGTACTTCTGAGGTGATAGCTTCAGTACCTTCATTGACACCACGTGAAATGGCGATATGTGAATGCTCATCGATAATACCTGCGGTAATATGTTTACCTGTGGCGTCGATAGCCTCATATCCCGACGGAGTTTTTAGGTTTTTGCCAACTTTAACGAACTTTCCGTTGGCAACAATAACGTCGGTATTTTCTAAGATACCGTCTTTTTCACTGGTCCATACGGTGGCGTTTTTAAGATGCAATTTTTGCGATTTTGGCAGGGTACTTTGACCGAATGCGCGATTTGGCCATGTTAGCTGCCCCACGTATTCAATCGCTTCGCCATCGGCTTTTTTATCTGCTTTGTCAGTAGCTGCTTTAGCTACTGCAGTGATAAGTTGCGATTGCTGCTCGGCGTCAATTTGACGGCCTTCTAGTTGTTTCGCATTATCCCCTTGCCATAAACGGTAGCGAATCGCTTGGCCGTTCTCAGTAACGACAAAGCTCACGCTGTCACTAGTTTTCTCAACGTTAGTGGCTTTTAAGGTTTTGTCACCCTGCTCGACAGTAACTTTCGCTTTTTTGCCTGCAACGTCTAATGTCAGCGCTAATGGCTCGTCGCTGTATTTACTATTTACGGTGTACTGGCCATTCATTGCGAGATGGTTCGGCTCAACAAATTGGTGTGCTTGGCCTTGAGTCCAAACCGAGACAATTTTTCCGTCTTTAAAAATATCGCCTTTGGCAATAATAAAGTCAGCGTTATAGCCGGCTTTTAATTGGCCTGCTTCATCGGCAATGCCAGCGATTTTCGCAGGATTAGTGGTGAGTGCCGCTAATGCCGCCTTCTCACTTAAACCGTGTTTCACTGCGGTGCGAAGATTGGTTAAAAACTCACTGCCTTTAGTTCCGTGACTTGTCAGCGCTAAAGTTAGTTTTGTATCTTCAAGCGCCGCAAGGTTACCCGGGCTGCGTTCCCAGTGGCGTAAATCAGCCAGTGAAATATCGTAGCCTTGCGTTGTGCCAAGTGTTGGCTTGTCGGCAAAGCTCATTGGCATAACAAGATTGGCATTTAATTTACCAATTTCATCAAGGCGAGCGTATTCAAAACCACTACCAAGGAAAGTGGCATTGATATCAAATTTTTTCAGTAATTCAGCGGCACGTAAAAGCGATTGCTCGCTCTGCGTGGCGAAGAAGATACCTTGTTTTTCGATATTGGCAATGGCGTTAAGCGCAGCATTGTACTCGATGTTATCACCATCGAAGGTAACAGCTTTACCTTGCGCCTTTTGATACCAATTGGCATCGGAAAATGTTTGACGCAGTAGGGCAATACTTCCCATTAATGAACTTGGATAATTTTGCGCTGAGCTGCCTTTATTAAACGAAGCAAAGTGTTGTGATTGGGCGTTGTAGACTAAATCATTAGCAATGCCATTGGCTAAGGATACTGTCACGCCTCGGCCACGTAAAATACCATCGTGTTTGGCGGTTTGCACCGCTGTAAAACCATTTTTAATGTAGTTACTAGCGGCTTTTTCATCTGGCGCGAAGTAATCACTCCAGTTCATTTGGGCGTGAATTGCGCCATTGGCTGCATTGCCGCCGATACGGTCAATGCGATACACCGGGCCACGTGTTTTAGATTTAGGGTAGCTGTAGTCGAGGCCGTATTCTGAGTAGATGTCGATAAAGCCCGGGTAGATTGTCATGCCTTTTGCATCAATAATACTCGCGCCTTTTGGCAACTTAGCGTTTTTTGATACTGATTTGATATGACCATTCTCGATAATCAAGGTTGCGTTGGTTAGTTTGACATTCGGGGATGTATAAATAGTGGCGTTGGTAAACGCCATTAAATCAGGCGTTTTATGATGCATGCCTAGCACCGGGGATGTTTGATCAGCCATTGCGCTTTGGCTAACGAGACCCGCGATAACGGCACTGCTGAGTGCTTTTTTTATCATAATTATCTCTTATCGTTGTTATTTTAAACAGTGAGAAAAACTGCTGAGCATACTTTAAATTATGGGAAAGGGGATGTCATATAAAACAGGCTAGGATTGTTATTCAAGTGTAAGTAAATGTAACATTTTTAAAAATGATGACATCAGCTAAATGCAGCGATAAAGTAGCCAGTTGTTTATGCCTTATAAGATAGAAATATGCCCCATTTTATTGTTGAACACAGTGCCAATATTAGGGCTAATGATTTACTACCGTTAGTTGACAGTGCCGCTCGTCAGTCAGGGTTATTTACTGGACCGGATATCCAAGTTAGAACGATGCCATATGAAAACTCAATTCCGGATAAATTTGTACACGTACAATCGCGGATTTGGCAGGGAAGGACAGCAGCGCAGAAACTGGCGTTATCGCAAGCTGTTGGGGAAGCATTAAAGTCTGAGCTAGACAATACTGTGGTAACTGTTGAAGTTATTGATATCGACAGAGCGACTTATTTCAAAGGTTAATGCTTAAGCGATAGAGCCCTAATTAAGGAGTAAATAAAATGAATCACGGAAGTTGTTTATGCGGCGAAATTGCTTTTTCAGTCAAAGGCGAGGCGTTAAAAGTTTCACATTGTCACTGCAGTATGTGTCAGAAACAACATGGCGCTGCCTTTGCTACTTACGCGAGATTTTTGCGGAGCGATATTAAATATCTCAAAGGCGAGGAGTTACTTGCTTGTTATAATTCGAGCTCAGGTGTTAACCGAAAGTTTTGCTCAAAATGTGGCAGTAACATCGAATGGACCATGCCTAACTACTCACCTGAATCAGTGGCAATTGCGTTAACACTGCTAGACAATCAAAGGCTTGCTTCCACTATAAAAGTCTTGCACCGACAATCATCTGCACCTTGGTTAGACACCCCATGTATCATTGAAGATGATTAGTATTCATTTGCCATTCACTTTAGGTTCACAACAAAGGGATTATATTGATGTTTGATGACGATAATTCTCGCTATCAATCGAAACGCTTAGTCGCCATTGGTTCGTTTGCACTGTGCTATATAATGGTCGGTGAATTCATCGATGCAAAGTTCATAATGATGCTGTGCGGCTTTATTTTTCCATGGACTGAGCTGTTGTTATATCGCGAAGAATATCTACGCGCCTTTCCGTGGGAGTTATATGTCTTTTATGCCTATGTAGCCTTTGGGTGGCTAATTGGCTATCAGGATTTATTGTTCTTTTTAGGGATGGGATATGCGTTAGCACGGGTGATTATCTACTTTAGAGTTCGCCCGCGCAAGGCTGGTGTTTAATAACAATTAATTACGATGTTTTACACGGTAAGTGATACACTCGTCAGTATTAAAATTTAAGGAGTCTTATATGAAAATAGCAATTGCCCCACTGATTGGTTTGGCACTGTTAATCACAGGATGTAAAACAACACCGAACTATGATTACGACACGACGGTGAATTTCACCCAGCTTAAAACCTATGCTTGGGTAGTGGAGTCTAAGCCGGTTGGTAGTGATAAAGAATATTTCAATAGTGATATTAATAACAAACGCATTATCAGTGCGATTGAAGAGCAGTTAGCAGAAAAGGGGTTGCGTAAAGTTGCGCCCAACGAAGCTGAAGTATTAGTTAATTTTCATACCGCTATTAGCAAAAAACGCGAACGTGACGTTGCAAATACTCATCCATATTATTGGAGCTTTGGTCGCGGATATTACGGCTCAAATTGGGGCGTGCATATGAATCTAAATAGCCTACAACGAGAATATAAAGAAGGCTCGTTGATTGTTGATTTTGTTACGCCGAATAAAGAGTTGGTATGGCGCGGCTCTTTCGACACTCGTTTGAGTGCTAAATCGACGCCTGAAAAACGCAGTGAAAAAGTTAATATTGCAGTAACAGAAATTTTAGCTAACTTCCCGCCGCAGTAATTTCTTATTAAATAACTACAAAATTACCTATAAAAATGCCGCTTTAACAGCGGCATTTTTTATAGCTGGCTGTCGGCTAGTGATTGCAGCAGCTCTCGCCTTCGTCGTGGTCATGGCCACAGCCGCCTTGACCGTGTAGGTGACCGTGTTCGATTTCAGTTGGTGTAGCATCACGCAGTTCAACGATTTCAATTTCAAAGTGCAGTGTTTGACCTGCAAATGGGTGGTTACCATCAACAGTCACAAATTCGTCTGTTACTTCAACAACTGTTACTGGCATTGGGCCTTGATCAGTATCGGCTGTAAATTGCATACCAGGTTGAGGATCTAAGCCTTCAAATGCAGATGCTGGTACGTCTTGTTTACGAGCATCGATGTATTCGCCGTAACCATTTTCAGGAGTAATGGTCACGTCTAAACGGTCACCAGCTTGCTTGCCTTCAACAGCAGCTTCTAGGCCTGGGATCATCGTGTTGTGACCATGAAGGTATGACATTGGCACGTCGCCGAATGAGTTTTCGATCTCTTGCTGTTGATCGTCAGTTAGGCGGTAGTGAAGACTGACAACAATGTCTTTTTCGATATGCATAGTAAATTTGCTCGTTTATGATAAATAAACGGCTAGTCTACTCCCTTGCGCATGTGCTTTAAAGAGGTTTGTATGATAATTGTTTGTGTTTGCGATAGGGGTAGATATCGGGGTAAATCCCGCGCTTGAAATTGTCTTGTAATTGGCGCCAATATTGTGCGCTGAGCAATTCGGGATGCAATTTCATAAAGCTGCGTTTGACCCGCGGTTGTCCTAGCATAAAGTGCGCAAACTCCTCGGGAAATACATCGTACTTTCCCACGCTATACCAAGGTTCATTGGCAATCATTTGTTCATAAGTTTGCGGTTGCGGCAACTCTCTAAAATTACATTGCTGCATATACCAAATTTCATCGTAATCGTAAAAAATAACGCGGCTATGGCGGGTTACCCCAAAGTTTTTAAACAGCATATCGCCAGGAAATATGTTGGCGGCGGCTAGCTGTTTTATGGCGTTGCCATATTCATCAATCGCGTTGTCAACTTGCGTTGGGTTGGAGCTACGTAAAAACATGTTGAGGGGAATCATACGTCGCTCTGTGTAGAGGTGCTTGATTATGATCTCATCATCGGTAAACACCAATTGTGAAGGAGCGACTTTTTGTAGCTCATCAATTAATGCTTGCGACATGCGGTGGCGAGGAAAATGAAAGTTAGAAAACTCTTGTGTATCGGCCATACGACCGACGCGATCGTGTTCTTTTACAAGTTGATATTTTTCTTTAACAATGGCGTGAGTAACCTGTTTTTGCGGTGCAAACTCATCTTTAATAATCTTAAAAACGATATCGCTGGACGGTAAGGTAAACACCGTCATCACCATGCCCTTGATACCCTCTGCAACTTCAAAATAATCGTCACTGTGGGCTAACTGTTCAAGGTGCTGGCGATAAAACTCTGTTTTACTGTGTTTAACGAGACCAAGTGCCGACCACAATTCATAGTTTGGTTTGCTCGGCATCAACTCTTGTAAATAAGCAATGATTTGGCTGGTGGCTTTACCATCAACCATGAAGTAAGCGCGAGCAAAGCCAAATAAGATGCTTAAATCATCACGTTGGGTAAGGACAGCATCAACGTAAAGCTGCCCGTTGTCATCGTTTAAGATCGCGAAAACAATAGGTAGCTGGTGTTTTTTTCCTTTCAAGCGTCCAATCAAGTAAGCGCCTTTGTTGCGATAAAAGACGTGTTTTATTAATTCAATATGACGAAAACAGTGCTTTTTGATCAGCGGCGTGAGCTGCACTCTAATGGCGGTAACATCGCCGCCAAAATCCCGCCATGCATTATTAAATTTATAGAAGTTTAGAAGTTTTTCTATTGTGGTGGAGACTATGCCACCGATGGCAAAATCTTGGTATAAATCTTCGTGATGATAACTAATCTGCGTGTCAGATTGGGATTGGATATAGATGTGTTGTAGGCTAATACCCTGACGGCGAAACAATCTTGAAAACGTTGAATTAAAAAATGTTTCCGCTTGTTTAGCCTGCGGGTGGCCAATGAGTAACCTGCTGTAATAATCTTTGGTTTGTTGCCATAATTCTGTCGATATTTGCGGTGTTTCTAGCTGACTGTAAAGTTTAGATGAAAGCATGCTTATCATGCGCTCGTAGCTTTGCAGGCGTTCTTTGGTAGCTAATTGCACACCCGCCCAATCGCGGTTTTCAAAGCGGGCTTTAGAGTCTTGGGTAATTGCGCAAAATTGCCGATAGCTTTTTTCAAAGCCTTTAAGAATATTGACCGCCAACGAAGACGCGGTCAAAGGCGGTTGTTTAATTGTGTTAGTCAGTCTAGACAAGAATCGTACTTCCAAATGCAAACATGCGTTTAAATTTAATGTAACTAGGGCGTTAGATGCAACTGCAATAACAACGAATTTACAAATGCTGACTATAGATAAGATTTCTATTGCTTGAAAATGACGTGAGCTAGACTTAAGCCGATGATTAAATGTATATACCAAAAAGCCATGAGATATAGCTTATAGCGTATTCAATCGAATAAAGAGATACGTTTTCAAAGTTATCAATCAAGCTTTTTGTTGGGGTCGACTAAAGTCTTCAGTGTTGTTAATAATTTGTGATTGACAGACGCTTTTTATCTGTCATTCTAAAGGGCAATTATTAAGCACAGCGATTAAACGCAGCGAACAACGAGCATAAATCGATATGATCACACTGACTAACACCCACATTATTATTACCACCGGTATTATTTCCGGAGGGGTGTTTGCGCTGTAAGAGAAAACAGATTTTAGCAAAAACCCGCGCCGTAACCGACGCGGGTTTTTTCGTTTTAGAGCATGCGAAAAGCGATAAGAAATTATTTAAATTAGATTTAGGAAGAGTGGAGTAAAGAAATGCGCGTAATGAAGTTTGGTGGTTCCTCGTTAGCCGATTTGGAGCGAGTAGAACGAGTTGCCGATATATTGGTTGAACGAAGTGGTAAAGGGCAATTGGCCGTGGTGCTTTCTGCGCCGGGTAAAACCACCAATAACATCGTCGAAGCAGTTGATTGCAATAGCAGCGGCGCGAGCGACGCAGATGCGTTAAGTCGCGTAAAAACAACTTTTCGTCAAATTGTTGATGGCTTAGCGGCTAAATACCCAGCCTTTGATAAGGAACAAGTTGATGCCGTGTGGGACGCTGAATACGATTTAGTCAGTCGTACGTTAAACGGTGTTAAATTACTGGCCCAGTGTCCTGATAATATTCGCGCGCAATTACTCGTCGTTGGTGAGCGCCTATCTATTGCTATTATGCGTCAGCTGCTAGCAGCTCGCGGTTTGAGTGTGGATGTTCTCGACCCACGAGAGTTTATGATGGCCAATAGTGACTATTTAGAAGCGCAGGTGGATATTGAATTATCGCGCTCAAAAGTTGAAAGCAAAGATTTATCTGCGGCACGTGTGTGGTTAATGCCAGGGTTCACGGCAGTAAATAGCGATGGCGAGATTGTAACGCTTGGCCGCAATGGCTCAGATTATTCTGCAGCCTGTTTAGCCGCATGTTTACGTGCTGATTGCTGTGAGATTTGGACCGATGTCGACGGGGTGTACAATGCAGACCCACGTCTTGTCAGTGATGCACAACTCATTGAGCAGCTAAGCTATCAAGAGGCAATGGAATTATCTTATTTTGGCGCTAAAGTCTTGCATCCGAAAACCATCACGCCAATCGCCCAATATCATATTCCTTGCTTGATCAAAAATAGCTTTAATCCAGATGCGCCGGGTTCATTAGTGTCTAGTGACCGTCAAGACGATGAAAATCAAGTTAAAGCCATTTCAAATCTGGATGATATTTCGATGATCAGTGTTTCTGGCCCTGGCATGAAAGGCATGGTGGGCATGGCATCACGCATTTTTGAGTCAATCTCACTGGCGGGTGTTTCTATTAGTTTGATCACCCAATCTTCTAGTGAATACAGCATCAGTTTCTGTGTGCCATCAAGTGATCACCTAGTGGCTAAGGCTGCGCTAGAAGCGGAATTTGAACTTGAACTTAAAAACGATTTGTTAGAGCCGTTAGAAATTCGTCATCAATTGGCTATTGTTTCGGTGATTGGTGATCGCATGAAAACGGTGCAAGGCGTAGCGGCGAAGTTTTTCCAAGCACTAACCCAAGCGCGGGTCAATGTCGTGGCGATTGCTCAAGGGAGTTCAGAGCGCTCGATATCAACGGTTGTCGATCAGCATCGTTGTTCACGCGCTATAAAAGCTTGTCATCAGCGCTTCTTTAATTCGATGCAATATATTGATTTATTCTTAGTAGGTGCTGGTAATGTCGGTGCGGAGTTACTCAGTCAAATCAGTCAACAGCAGGCTTATTTAGCCAAGCGCAACACAGCAATTCGCGTCTGTGGTATCGCCAATTCTAAGCAAATGCTATTAACGACTGAGGGCATTAATTTATCGCAGTGGCGTGAGGCTCTCGCTGTCGCTCAAGAAGGTTACGATGTCGCTCGTTTGATCGCTTTTGCCAAAGATAATCACTTGCTCAATCCACTTGTGGTTGATTGTACGTCAAGCCAATTTATTGCCGATCAGTATGTGTCGCTGCTTGAAGCAGGGTTTCATGTTGTAACACCTAATAAAAAGGCTAATACATCATCGCAAGATTATTACGCTAAACTGCGTCAAGCTGCGTTGTTAAAGCGTCGTCGTTTCTTGTATGAAACGACTGTTGGTGCGGGGCTACCAGTGATGGATAACTTGCAGAAGTTGCTAAGTGCTGGTGATGAACTGGTTGAGTTTAGCGGTGTGTTATCGGGCTCTCTGTCGTTTATCTTCGGTCAACTTGACGAAGGTATGACATTGTCACAAGCGACTCAAGTGGCTAAAGATAAATGCTTTACTGAGCCTGATCCTCGCGACGATTTAAGCGGTATGGATGTGGCACGCAAGGTGCTGATTCTCGCTCGTGAAACAGGTATGGAATTGGAGCTTGACGATATTGAAGTCGACTCTGTACTGCCTGCTGATTTCGATGCGTCTGGCACGGTTGAGGAGTTTATGGCTAACCTACCAAAAGCTGATACGGCAATTGCCGAGCGTGTTGCCAAAGCTAACAGCGAAGGTAAGGTTTTACGCTATGTTGGTATCATTGAAGGCGAAGGTGATAAGCGAGTATGTAAAGTTCAGATCAAAGAGTTTGCTGCTGATCAGCCACTTTATGGCGTTAAAGGCGGTGAGAATGCATTAGCCTTTACTTCACGTTATTATCAACCAATTCCACTAGTGTTACGTGGCTACGGCGCTGGTAATGAAGTGACAGCGGCGGGTGTTTTTGCCGATATGCTAAGAACGCTTGCGTGGCAGCGTGAAGTTTAACGAGGTTTTTAATGAGTATTAGAGTTTTTGCGCCAGCATCTATGGGCAACGTCAGTGTTGGTTTCGACGTGCTTGGCGGGGCGCTTGCACCTATTGACAGCAGTTTGTTAGGTGACTTTGTCACTATCTCTGAAACAGACGGCGGGCAAGGCGATATTGTCGTCAATACTATTGGTCGCTTTGCACATAAGCTGCCGAGCGATCCTAAGCAAAATATATTGTATGACTGCGCTGTGCATTATCACAAGGCATTGCGCAATAAAGGTCAAAGGGCCAAAACTGTTGAAATGGTCCTAGAAAAAGAGCTTCCTGTGGGCAGCGGTTTAGGTTCTAGCGCAGCATCTGTAGTTGCAGCCTTTTATGCCCTCAATGAGTTTTACGGCAATGCTTTTAGTCAGCGCCAGCTTCTTATCATGATGGGAGAGCTGGAAGGACAAATTAGCGGCAGTGTGCATTATGACAATGTTGCACCTAGCTATTTGGGTGGCCTGCAGTTAATGGTGGAAGAAGGAGAGACATTGTGCTCGTCGTTACCGACCTTTGATGAGTGGTATTGGGTGGTGGCGTATTCAGGTGTCAAAGTGTCAACCAGTGAAGCGCGAGAGATTATGCCTAAGCAGGTGGATCTCAAAACGGCGTTGCTGTTTGGTAAAAAGCTAAGTGCTTTTGTTGATGCTTGTCATCGCCGTGACGACGAACTTGCCGCGCAGCTGCTGGTGGATGTGATTGCCGAGCCTGTGCGCGGGCCGATCATTCCTAAATTTTTAGATAACAAAGCAGCGATGCTCGATAT
This sequence comes from Psychrobium sp., assembly GCA_049607155.1. Classification (GTDB taxonomy): domain Bacteria; phylum Pseudomonadota; class Gammaproteobacteria; order Enterobacterales; family Psychrobiaceae; genus Psychrobium. Next base: position 7,819 of record JBMYWG010000012.1, on the reverse strand, counting down.
GGGCGCATTGGCCAGCGGCATCAGTGGCAGTGGTCCGACACTATTTGCGGTGACGGATAATTTGACAAAGGCTGAGCAGCTAGCACAGTATTTAAACGACAACTATATTCAAAACGACGATGGCTTTAGCCACGTGTGTAAACTAGATAATCAAGGTGCCCGTAGGGAGGCAAAACGTGGAACTGTATAATTTAAAGAAAAACGAGCAACGAGTATCTTTTGCTCAAGCGGTAAAGTTGGGACTAGGTGACGAGCAAGGGCTGTTTTTCCCATCGTATATTCCACAGCTAGGTAATGTAGATGAGCTACTTGAACAAGATTTTGTAACCCGCAGCGTTAATATCTTAACTGCCCTGTTAGGAGACGAGCTAGGTAATGACACTGTTGAAACTATGGTGCGCAATGCCTTTAACTTCCCACTTGCGGTTCAACCTGTGCGCGATGGTGTCTATGCGTTAGAGCTAACACATGGCCCAACCTTGGCGTTTAAAGACTTTGGGGCGCGTTTCTTAGCTCAGTGTCTTAATCATTTATGTAAAGATGAAAAAGCGACGATTCTAACGGCAACTTCAGGCGACACTGGCGCGGCAGTTGCGCATGCTTTTTACGGACTTGATAATGTCAATGTTGCTGTACTTTATCCGAAAGGGAAAATCAGTGTGCTGCAGGAGAAATTGTTCTGTACTCTAGGCGGCAATATTTCAACGTATGCGGTGAATGGCCGTTTCGATGATTGTCAGCAGTTAGTGAAAGATGCCTTTGATGATTTAGAGCTCAAACAGGCCATTAGCTTAAACTCTGCTAACTCAATAAATATCGCTCGTCTATTAGCGCAGATTTGTTACTTCTTTGAAGCGGTTGCAAAAATTCCAGCAGCTGAGCGTAACGAAGTCGTGGTTAGTGTGCCATCGGGGAATTTTGGTGATTTAACAGCGGGGATGCTAGCTAAAGCAATGGGCTTACCTATTAAACGTTTTATTGCAGCAACTAATCTCAATGACACGGTGCCACGTTATCTAGAAACAGGCGAGTGGTCACCAGAGCCAACTGTTGCTACGCGCTCTAATGCGATGGATGTATCGGCACCTAATAACTGGCCGCGCATTGAGGAATTACTCAAGGTTAAGTTCTGGGATAAATCACTAATCACTGGCGTTAAAGTTGATGAAGCGCAGACCGAAACTGGCTTAAAAGATTTATACGCTATCGATTATCTATGTGAGCCACACGGCGCAATTGCTTCTTATGCACTTAATAATTCGCTGCAATCTGGTGAGACAGGTGTATTCTTGTGTACGGCGCATCCGTCTAAATTCCAAGAGTCGGTAGAAGAGGTGCTAGGTATTCACATCACCTTACCGAAAGCTTTGGCTGATGTAGCTGATAAAGAGATCTTATCAAAAGATATTGAGATTGATTTTAGTGAGCTGCGCGGCCACCTGATGGCAATCTAAATCAATCCTACTGGATGATGAGTGATAAAGCCGGTGCTCTTATAAGAGTATCGGCTTTTTTAATGGCAATTACTCACGCTTATAAGTTGCCGAGTTTTGCAAGTTGAGCATCATTGAGTTTCGCTCTCGCGGCGCTTGATAGTTGTTTTAACTGTGGTACGTCAAGCGTATTGAGTTGAGCAGTTGAAAGTTTATTGAGCTGAGCTGCATTTAATTTTTTGAGTGCGCTAAGTGGTAGTTTTGTTAATTCGTTTGCAGATAGATTATTAAGTGCCGCCGTCGATAGTGGTTTATCCCCAGATTGGCTACCTGTTTTGCTTGCCGATGAGGCGTTGTTTACAAGTTCCGCTTGATTGTTTTGCGGAGAAGACGTACCCACCATCATTTCTTGTTTAGAATATGTGTCGTCATGCTCTGCTTGAGCAATATTCATTTCTAGTTGTTCAACTCTGGCAGAAAGATCCAACACCTGCTGTTTCTTATCATCTGATAGCGAGTCAAATGCTTTTCCCATTAGCTCATCGGCTCGGGCCATTAACTTATCAGCGTGTTCTGAAGTTGAATCTTGTGCCTTGCTTTCATCGAATATTCCATCGAGTTTCGTAAAAACTTGTTCAACTTCTTTTCTATCGCTATCTGACATATTACTCATCAATATCGAATCAATAGTGTTGGCGGTCATATCGATTTCTTGACTGACTTTCCCGAGGTCTGAAAGCTTCACCGATACCTTATCTGGCGAGATTGACGCTTTCTCGAACGATGTCGTAGGTTGCTGATTGTTGTTGGTTACTGTCATAGGAATAGAAGATTGGTTGGGGATAGTATTCATAAATCTTTCTGCCAGCTTAAATATTAACGGAGTTGGTTTCAATAATATCTATCTGAACTTTTTGTTACGTAAGGCTTTGTAAGCACCTTGCTGACATTGACCACTAAATTGATCGAAAGTTTCTCTTTACATGGGAATAATTATCAGTTACAAATGATAATTATTTTCATTAAGGGTGTTTTATGGATCAGTGGAAAATGATGATGGCGCTAGGAAACGATTGTTTTCACGAGCAATCGTGGCTCGATGCAGAACAATCTTATTACCAAGCAGTAGATATCATCGAAGACTTATGGAATGACGACGCAGAAAATATTGAGTTGTTGCAAGCGTGGATTGCTGGCCAACACAACCTATCGTCGTTATTTGAAAAACAGGGACTTGAGTGCGAAGCGTTGCGTTATTTAACGATTCCGCACCGACGAGTGTTGGAGCTGATTCAACAAGGCGCATGCTCTCAGCGCTTCCATCAGCAATTGATGTTGACAGCTAAAATTACGTTGCAGCCATTATTGGAATACGGGCAGCGTAATCCGATGTGCGATGGTTGTATTAATACACTTAATCTCAATAAAGAGTGGCTATCGACGCCTGCTTATCAATTTCATTAACTTCATTAATTATGCTCAATTATTATTAGGGGAACTTCATGCTTAACCGAGCTTTTTATGCGTTAGTCGCACTTTCATTTACATTAATCTCTTTCGCTAGCATGGCACACGAAGGCCATGATCACAGTCATCCAAGCGCAGGATTAATTCATCTATTATGGGCTGCGCCAGTTCTTATTGTAGGTGCTGTGATCAGCTATAAATTGCGAAAGAAGCAGCTTGAAAAACGCAATAAAGATAACGGCTAGGAGGCGATATGTTATTTAAGTTACTCAACAAGCTAGATGCAAAAAAGGGTTTTGAACGCGTATCAGCCCACTGCGATATTCCTTGCAAGATCTATGATCCAATTTCAGCGCAGCTAGCTGTGTTAACAATGATCCGCATGGTTGATCTTCTTGAAGAGCTCAATCAAAAGTCCGATTGGAGCGCCAATGATAAGGCGCAATTTTCGCGCTTAGTCAGCGAAAAAGAAACGCATGGACATAAAGTTAAAGAAGAGGTTCGGGTGATTTGGGGCGATTATATTAAACAGCCTCAGCTTGACGCATTTCCAGAAATTCACCAACTAGTTCATTCTATTATGCTAAAAACATCAGCGGCCAAGCAGCATATCGATAGAACGGTAACATTGGAGTTACTGGAACAGGTTAACCGCTTTGCTGAGATTTTCTGGGCAACTAAGGGCGTTGAAGTATTTCGCGCGGTATCACCTTATCCGCCAGCACAAGAGCTGGTTTACCCAAAACTTAACTAATTTACGATGTTCGGGTACCAGATTATAAAAGCAGCAGGACGCAGTATGTTGCCGGCGATTAAGCATGGTGCTTATCTATTTGTAAAACCTGCTCCTTTGTATCAAGTTAACGATGTGGTGCAGGTAGAGCATCCTTATTATGGCCCCATCGTTAAACGTATTATCTGGGGCGATAATATTAGTGGTTTCTATTTGGCAGGTGACAGTCATGCCAGTTTGTCAGTCGATCAAATGGGCTGTATTAAACCCACCCAAATACTCGGAAAAGTGCGCTGGATAGTTAATCCGAATTAACTGCAACTTAGATTAGTCAAAAAAACAGCCAAATTAATTGGCTGTTTTTTATTATTTTTCGGGGTTTGTTTCTGCGTAGAGCATTTGTTTCCAAGGGGCTAAATAAGCTTCCTGTTTCGCGCTATCTTGCGTGAATTCACAGCTACCAATATGGCGAATGTCGCCGGGATTTGTCCCTGGCATCGGTGTTGATAGCGTGTGCTTAAAACATCGATCGTGAATGAGGCTGTGATCTTTAATCGTGGGCCACAATACTTGACCTAAAAACCATTGGTCAATATGTGGAGTCATCATTTTGCCACTTTGGAATGACTCGATCATCGGCGCCATGGGCGGTAAGACACCGCTAATACCTCCCCACATTCCTGCAAGTATTAAATCGGTGTGGGACCACCAGTCGCGCAAAATATGAAAGGGCTTTTGTGAGATCAGCCAATGCTCAACCGCTTGGAATTCTCGAGGGTTAATGACTGAATCAGCATCGCGCACCATGAAATAGCCAACGCGGGGGGCACTTGCAACCAGAAAACGCCAGCACAACTTTTGCTTAATACTCTGATTATCGGGCTGACGATGGATAATGGCGCCAAGCTGTTTAAACGCTTCGATATGGGCTTCATCGACTGAGTTATCTAGATAGAGCCAAACCTGCCAGTCAGGATAGATATCTTTCGCTAAGATAAGGTTGCGCAGCGTGCCATTGATGTATCGAGGATTGTTTCCCCACAGCGAATACGCAATGACTTTGGTTTTTTGAGCCACTGAGCTGTAGCAGATATCTAAGTTTAATTTGAGCTGGGGCGGGTTCTGACTATAGCGCTTATCTTTTAGTATCAGCGATTCTGTGCCTATTTCAGCAGCGCGTTCATACTGTTTAGACTGATAGAGGGACGAACACAGCGCATCGAGAAGATTACTGTCTTCAACACCCCTACGGAGTAGTTTTTCTGCAACCTCAATGGCCTCTTGATGGCGCTTTAGTTGGATATAAATACTGACTAAATTACTACCCATTTGTTTATCGTCAGGGTAATGCGTTAAACCTTGTTCGATAAAAAAGGCCGCAGATTTAAAATCATCTGATAGGTATAAGTAATAGGAAATCTGCTCGTATAAGCCTTTGGGCTTAATAACGCCATGCTGATTGAGTGCTTCAATGGTGAGCTTGATGCAGTGACCTTTATCTTCATTAAGCCAATGTTGGTGAGCTTCTTCACACCAATCCTTGGGAATGACTGCCTTTGTCATAATTTACTCTGTTAAATACCTTAGCTCTAATGATAGTCTGTAGTGACAAAATCTCAATGAAAACTATATAAAAATAAAAAGCTTATGAATAAAAACAAAATTCTAAAACTTTATGAGCGTGTTTCAAATTGGCCAGTGGGGCAATGGCTATTTTCTCGAATGATCGGTTTTAAAGTGCCGTATTTTAATAGCATTGATTCACGAATTATTACGCTTAAAGCCAATCATTGTGAGTGTGTGATTAAGAAAAAGCGCAGTGTGCATAATCACATAAAAACAGTTCATGCCATTGCAGTGTGCAATGGCTTAGAATTAGCAATGGGCATGATGGCCGAAGCGTCAATTCCCAAGCATTTGCGTTGGCTGCCTAAAGGCATGGACGTTAACTATGTTGCTAAAGCTGGCACCGATATTCGTTGTGTTGCTAAAGTTCCTGAAGATGCGTGGCAGCCCGGGGATTTATTGGTGGAGGTGACTGCTTTCGATGCAAATGATGTTGAAGTGGTTAATGGTCACATCAAGCTATGGGTGAGCGAGAAGAAGTAAAACTTTTTTAGCTTAAAGTCTATTTGCCTTTTACGTAGCGACTGTTATATTAGTTTTTTCTAATTTAAAGTTTGGTATGTATAATAATGGCTATTGTATCTCGTCAATTGATGACGTTATTCACCACTAGTAGCTTGGCAGTCATGGGCGTTAATGCGCAAGATATGGCGTCTGTTGAGCAGGTCGGTCAAGCGTATAACACGCAAATTGCTCAAGCTAGAACACTCACTAAATCTTATGCCAGCGCGCTGCAAAATACCCTTAAACCCGCATTAAAATCATCTGGTCCAGCCGGCGCATTAAAGGCATGCAATGTATCAGTACCGTCAATAACTAAAGCGATGAATAACCAAAGTGAATGGCAAGTTAGTCGCACCAGTCTAAAGCCCCGCAATCAGGCGAATATGCCGTCTGATTGGGAAAAGTCAGTACTTTTACAATTCGAGTCGCAAAAACAGCAAGGTGTTAACCCCAAAGCGTTAGAAGCTTCAGCGATAATTGAACGAGGCAATAAGCGTTACTTACGCTATATGAAAGCGATTCCGACAGCCCAGAAGCCCTGTTTAGCGTGTCATGGAACGAATATCAAACCGCAGTTGTTGCAACAAATAAGATTGCTCTATCCGCAAGACAAAGCCATTGGTTTTAATACTGGCGATTTGCGCGGTGCATTTAGTTTGACGCTGGCTTTGCCGGAGTAGTTTATCTCGGCATAGTTGAAGATAATGGTTTAGTTGGTGGTCGATAATAATTAATAAATAACCGAAGTGATTTAATGTTCATTGAGGGAATTTTTGGACTTTATACTTAGATAGAATTATTACTAATGGGATTAATTTTCAGTTTTAACGCGAAACCTACTAGTTTCAACTTTGTTGTAGAGTGGTTTAAAAATCGCTAAATATTCATCGATTAATAAATCGTCGCTTCGCATCGCATCACAATAGGCCAATATTTGTTGATTGGTTAATTCGTTGTTTAGTGGTGCCAGTGATGGGAAGCGCAGGTGGATATTTGTCGCTAGCTCATTTGCTCTATCTAGCTCCCCTGACTCATTAAGATCATCAATGTCGTCACTGTATTCTTCAAGAACTTGCGGCATCGTAGAACGAACCATAGAAAATATCTCATCACAGAACATGCACAAATCATCATTGATCAATTTATTGGCCGCTGTTTGGTTTGGTGAGTCACATAGCGCATGAACTAAATCGTTAATACAATGATCCACGCCTTGGCCAATACTCGACATTAAATTCATCATTTCCATTAGCTTAGGTGCTGCGTTAAGTGATAGCGCATTGCTAACGAGCGGTGTCGTTAAACACATATTAGTCTTCCTTACACAGCGATTCATCATGTGTATTTTTTATACAGTTATGTAAGGTTAGTCGACATCGGCAAAAGAGCAAATTATCGCTAAAAAATTATCAATAAAAACAACGTTATTTCGCATTACTTAGCAGAAAATGATGCATTGGTGTTAGAAATAGAGCATTTGATAAAATTCGACGATAAAACCTAATCTAGAGATAATGAAAAAAGTACGAGTGGTAGACTAAATTGATTTTTAATCAGTGGCTTGGTTCGGGTTGTACAGAGTTGAAAATGCTCTTTCGCAAATTATAAAAATAGATAAAGTTATAAACTAAAGAAAGATGATTGTATGAGTAGAGATAATAAGAAAGCTAGGGATGACTAAGGAATCAACGATAAAATTCAAGAGTTTAAAAAAGGAAGTGGTGGACGATAAGGGGCTCGAACCAGTGATTCGGTAAGGGTTGTAAAGAGTTGAAGATGCTCTTTCGCAAATAATTTAAATAGATACAACTATAGAATCAAATAGAAAATTTCTGGATTGAAATATTAGAAAGGGGGAGAAGTGGTGGACGATACAGGGCTCGAACCAGTGATTCGGTTCGGGTTGTAAAGAGTTGAAGATGCTCTCTTGCACATAATTTAAATAGATACAACTATGGAATCAAATAGAAAATTTTTGGATTGAAATATTAGAAAAGGGGGGAAGTGGTGGACGATACTGGGCTCGAACCAGTGACCCTCGCCTTGTAAGGGCGAT
>JBMYWG010000011.1:0-85475 GCA_049607155.1 Psychrobium sp. | reverse complement strand
AGGCGATTTAGTGACTATCCGTCAAACTCGCCCTATCTCTAAGACTAAGTCTTGGACATTGGAAGCAATCGTTAAGCAAGCTTAATTATTAAGTAGTCTTAATTGTTAAAAAAGCGACCCTAGGGTCGCTTTTTTTATGTTTGATATTTGTACCATTCGAAACTCAATCAATTAAATCACGTTCTTATCCAATTGCCAGTGCATAGCAAATTGATGAGCAGGCTCCCTAGGCAGCGCTTCTGCGTAAAACCAATCTTGTATAACATCTACTTTTAGTTCATTAACCCAATCTTTCTCATCTGCATTTTCAACGCCTTCAGCAATGACTGTTAGATTAAGCTCCTTAAACATTTTTACCAATTGGCTATAAACACTGCGCCCTTTATTGGTCGTGCAGCGCTCTAGGAAGGTGCGATCTAGTTTGATTATGTTTAGATTGAGTTTCGATAATATAGATAGGTTGGAATAGCCGGTGCCAAAATCATCTAACGCAACTTTGACCCCAATTGCGTTTAATTTTTTAATGTGTTGGTTTATGACATTAGTATTTTCGAGATAGTTCGATTCGATAATTTCAACGGTGAGCTGGTTTGGAAACGTAGCGAAATTATCACAAATCAAGTCGATTAGATCGCGATTAAGCAAACTGTCAGGGCAGAGGTTAATGCTGATCCGCGGAGAAAACTGTTGCTTGCGCCATTCTGTCAGTCTAATGCCGCCCGTTCAATGACCCACCGATCGATAGTTTCTGAAATATGATTCTCATACAAGGTTGTGAGGAAATAGGGATTTTTCACATTACCTTCTTTATCACTAAGTCGCATAAGGCTTTCGTAGCCATAAAGACAGTTGGTGGTCGTATTGATCTGAGGTTGGTAATAGAGCACCAAATCGCCTTGGCTTATTTCTTCTAAAGTGTGGACGAGAAAGGTGTCATCATCGATGGCCTGATGTTTGTAATTGAAGTGCCTAGCCTCATCTTTGTTAGCAACTTGTTGAGGGAGAGATAAGGACTCATCAAAGTTAATGAGTGCAGAGTCAACCGCTCGATAGCGATAGCTCATGTTGACGAAAGGGATATAAATAAGTGTATTGAGTCCAATCAAAAAAAGCTGGAAGAATATCACCACGAAACTTTCACTAATAATCCAACTCTGAATAAAGAATGGCATACTCCAAGAAACTGTCCCACCGTTATAGGGCAGCCTGCCATTTGATAGAAATTCATAGGCGATGGTGTAATTCAAAATAGGACAGAGAACAAAAGGAATGAAGTAAATGGGATTAAGAACAATAGGCAGCCCATAAAGAATGACTTCATTCATATTAAATACTGTAAAAGGTATGCTTAAGCGCGCAATGGAGTTTTCGTGATCTTTACGACGTTTAATCAATATTGCGATTATCAAGCCAAACATCCCGCCTGCGCCGCCGAGGAAAACAAAGGTATCGAAAAATGAAATCATCGACATATTTGGTAGAAACTCTTCGTATAGAAAAGAATTCCCAAACAACGAATCGAACGCATTTGAGCCGTGCACCCCAATCATCCAGAAAAGGCTCGTTAGTAACTGCCTGATCAGTCCCTTTTCGTATAAGTCTCGTTCTTCTAAGAAATTACTAAAAGGCGAAAAAATCCACTCAATCACTACCGCGCCATATGGAATCACCAAATAGAGAGTTGCGAAGACCAAGATAAATGGTGTCACCATCTGGATATTGACGCGCAAGAATCGGCTAATGCCAAATAAGCTGACGGTTGTTAGTTTTAGGATCCGGAAATAGAAACGCAGTAGGTAGCTACTAAGAGAAGGAATTAAAATGGCGTAAATAGTGGCGTGAGACGAATGAATAACGATGGCTCATTGCTCTATCAGAGCATAATTACCATGGGTGAGGAAACACACTAAACCAAGCAGAGAGCCGCCTATCGGATTAACGCCCAAGTTTTTTGAAAGATAGAAGCCGATACTTATCACCATCATAATGGGGTAAATCATTAAATTGATTGAAAGCTCTCTACTGAATGATTCGAGACTAATATTACTAAGCGCTAAATCTTGAACGGCATAAGTATTGAAATGAGTCACTAAACTTTGCACCACCAAAAAGCTGGCCGTTAGTGTTAAAAAGGCGATAAGAGTAATGAAAGCTTCTCGTAAACTAAGCAGGTAGACACTATTAACCACCTTGACGAGACGAGCGTGCAGCATTGGCTTTAGTCCTTTAACGATAATTTACCCTGTTAAATAATAGACGAAGATCCTATCGCTGCTTTTTTTCCTTAGAATTTAGCCTTAATCAATTTGCTACATTGAGACTTTGTGATCTGTATCGTTCTTTCTGTGTTGTCTGATTTATGTGCAGCATTCAGCAAATCCTTTAACTGCTTGTTTATAAAATGGAACGGCTAAATGTTGTCCAGTTGCTGCTAAATTGAACTTGCCCTTTCTATATTTTTTTTACTTTGTTATACTATCGCGCCTCTTAATGGGAAGAGGTCCATATCAATCGGTATGGATTAGTTAAATTAGCGGAGCATATAACATGATCCAAATGCAATCTAAACTTGACGTAGCTGATAACTCAGGTGCACGTCGAGTACAATGTATTAAGGTTCTTGGCGGTTCACACCGTCGTTATGCGCGCGTTGGTGACATCATCAAGGTTTCTGTAAAAGAAGCAATTCCTCGCGGTAAAGTGAAGAAAGGTGATGTAATGAACGCCGTAGTTGTTCGTACGTCTAAAGCTATCCGTCGTGCAGACGGCAGTGCTATTCGTTTCGACAACAATGCAGCTGTAATGTTAAATGCTAACTTACAGCCTGTTGGTACTCGAATCTTTGGTCCAGTAACGCGTGAACTACGTACAGAGCAGTTCATGAAAATCGTTTCACTGGCTCCAGAAGTACTGTAAGGAATAGAATCATGGCAGCGAAAATTCGTCAAAATGATGAAATCATTGTTTTAGCCGGTAAAGATAAAGGCAAGCGCGGTAAAGTTTTAAAAGTGCAAGCTGACGGTAAAGCAATTGTAGAAGGTGTAAACATCATCAAGAAACACCAAAAGCCAAACCCACAACTGGGCGTAGCTGGCGGTATTGTTGAGAAAGAAGCACCAATCCAAATGTCTAACATTGCACTTGTAGATGCCGATGGCAAAGCAAGTCGTGTTGGTTTCCGACTAGAAGACGGCAAAAAAGTACGTTTCTTCAAGTCTAATAATGAACTAGTTTAATTCGGAGTTAACGATGGCGAAACTGCATGGTTATTACAACGAGACTGTAGTAAACAAACTAAAAGAAGAGTTTGGTTTTACCAGTGTCATGCAAGTCCCTCGGATTGAAAAAATCACCCTAAACATGGGTGTCGGTGAAGCTCTTACTGATAAAAAAGTATTAGAGCATGCAGTTAAAGATATGGCTGCTATTTCTGGTCAAAAACCAGTAGTCACTGTAGCTCGCAAATCTGTTGCTGGCTTTAAAATCCGTGAAGGCTACCCAATTGGTTGTAAAGTGACCCTACGTGGCGAGCGTATGTGGGAATTCTTAGAGCGTTTAATCTCTATCTCAATTCCTCGTATCCGTGATTTCCGTGGTTTATCAGACAAGTCTTTTGACGGTCGTGGTAACTACAGCATGGGTGTACGCGAACAGATTATCTTCCCTGAAATCGATTACGATAAAGTAGACAAAATCCGTGGTATGGATATTACCATTGGTACTACTGCATCTAACAACGATGAAGGTCGTGCTCTGTTAGCCGCATTCAACTTCCCATTCCGCAAATAAGGTGTAGGGTTATGGCAAAGCAATCAATGAAGGCCCGTGAGGTCAAACGCGCGAAATTAGCAGCGAAGTACGCGGAAAAGCGTGCTGCTCTGAAAGCGATTATCAGCAGCGTAACTGCTTCTGAAGAAGAAAAATGGGATGCAGTATTAACACTGCAATCATTACCACGTGATTCTAGTAAATCTCGTGCTCGCAACCGTTGTAACGTTACAGGTCGTCCACACGGCTACCTACGTAAGTTCGGTATGAGTCGCATCAAGACGCGTGAAGCGGCGATGCGCGGTGAAATCCCTGGCTTGACAAAAGCCTCTTGGTAATCGGAGTAAGCTAATATGAGCATGCAAGATCCTATCGCGGATATGCTAACACGCATCCGTAATGGTCAGAAAGCAGCAAAAACTGCTGTATCTATGCCTTCTTCAAAACTTAAAGTAGCTATCGCTAAGTTACTTAAAGACGAAGGTTATATTACTGACTACGCTGTTTCTGGTGAAGTAAAATCAGAATTAGAAGTTACTTTAAAGTACTTTGAAGGCAAACAAGTAATCGAAACTATCCAACGTGTGAGCCGTCCTGGTCTTCGCATTTATAAGGGCAAAGACGAGCTGCCAAAAATCATGGCTGGCATGGGCGTTGCTGTAGTTTCTACTTCTAAAGGTTTGATGACCGACCGTGCAGCGCGTAAAGCGGGCATGGGTGGCGAGATCATCTGTTACGTAGCTTAATAAGGAGTTTACAATGTCACGTGTCGCAAAAGCACCCGTTGCAATTCCTGCTGGCGTAGAGGTATCTCTAAACGGTCAGGAAATCACCGTTAAAGGTGGTAAAGGTTCACTAACTCGCGTTTTCAACGCAGCAGTAGCCTTAACTGTTGAAGACAATGCTGTTAAATTCGCACCTGCTGAAGGTTCGGTTGACGGTTGGGCACAAGCTGGTACAGCTCGCGCTCTAGTTAACAACATGGTTAAAGGTACAAGCGAAGGTTTTGAGAAGAAACTTGAGCTAGTTGGTGTTGGTTACCGTGCAAAAGTTGCTGGTAAATCAATCGACCTTTCACTTGGTTTCTCTCACCCTGTAGTTCACGAACTACCAGAAGGTGTTACAGCTGAGTGTCCAAGTCAAACTGAAATCGTTCTTAAAGGCGTTGACAACCAAGTTGTTAACCAAGTTGCTGCTAAGATCCGCGCTTACCGTCCACCAGAGCCATACAAAGGTAAAGGTGTTCGTTACGCTGATGAGCATGTACGCCGTAAAGAAGCTAAGAAGAAGTAGGTAAATACGATGGATAAGAAAACATCTCGTTTGCGCCGCGCTACTCGCGCCCGCGCAAAAATGGCAGAACTAAACGCTACGCGTTTAGTTGTACACCGTACATCTAGCCATATCTACGCTCAAGTAATCGCTGCAGGTTCTGGCGACGTAGTAGCTAGCGCTTCTACAGCTGAAAAAGCGATCCGTTCTGAACTAAAGAGCACTGGTAACGTTGAAGCAGCAACTCTTGTTGGTAAAACTGTTGCAGAACGTGCTGTTGAAAAGGGTGTAACTGCTGTTGCATTCGATCGTTCAGGTTTCAAATACCACGGCCGCGTAGAAGCATTAGCAAATGCTGCTCGTGAAGCTGGTCTGAAATTCTAGGAGTTAGATCATGGCAAAGTTTGAAGAACAACAACAAAGCGATATGGCTGAAAAGCTAATCGCTGTAAACCGTGTATCTAAAGTAGTTAAAGGTGGTCGTATCTTTAGCTTCACAGCATTAACTGTTGTGGGTGATGGCGCTGGTAAAATTGGTTTTGGTTACGGTAAGGCTCGTGAAGTTCCTGCTGCAATTCAAAAAGCAATGGAAAAAGCTCGTCGCAATACAATCACGGTTAACCTAAAAGGTACAACCCTACAACACGCAATCAAAGGTAAGCACTCAGGTTCGAATGTTTACATGCAACCAGCTTCTGATGGTACTGGTATCATCGCTGGCGGCGCAATGCGTGCTGTATTAGAAGTTGCAGGTGTACAAAACGTACTATCTAAAGCTTACGGTTCTACTAACCCGATCAACATCGTTCGCGCAACGTTTAACGCTTTAGAAGGTATGAAAACTCCTTCTTCTGTAGCTGCTAAACGTGGTCTAAGCGTTGACGAGATCATGGAGTAAGAAATGGCTAAGAAAACAGTTAAAGTAACTCAGGTAAAAAGCTCAATCGGCCGTTTACCTAAGCACAAAGCTTGTTTAGCAGGTCTTGGCTTACGTCGCATTAATCACACTGTTGAACTAGAAGATACTCCTTCAGTTCGCGGCATGATTAATAAAGTTTACTACATGGTTAAGGTAGAGGATTAAGACATGCGTTTAAATACTCTTTCACCAGCTGCTGGCTCTAAAAAAGTAGCTAAGCGTGTAGGCCGTGGTATCGGTTCTGGTCTTGGTAAGACTGGTGGCCGTGGTCACAAAGGTCTTAAGTCACGTTCTGGCGGTAGTGTACGTCCAGGTTTTGAAGGTGGTCAAATGCCTTTAAAACAACGTTTACCAAAATTTGGTTTTACTTCGCGTAAAGCATTGGTAACTGCCGAAGTACGTCTACACGAGATCGCTCAAGTATCGGGTGACGTAGTTGAACTAGCTAGCCTAATGGAAGCTAACGTTATTACTCGTAACATTAAGTTTGCTAAAGTAGTACTTTCGGGTACTATTGAGCGCCCAGTGACCGTTAAAGGTCTACGTGTAACTAAAGGCGCTCGCGCAGCTATCGAAGCTGCCGGTGGCAAAATCGAGGAATAATAGCTGATGGCTAAACCAGGAAAAGATATGCAAGGTGCACAAGGTGGTCTTTCTGAATTGAAGGCACGCTTGTGGTTTGTTTTTGGAGCGATTATCGTGTTCAGAGCAGGCTCATTTGTTCCAATTCCTGGTGTTGACGCCGCAGTATTAGCCCAGCTGTTTGAACAGCAACAAGGAACCATCCTGAGCATGTTTAACATGTTTTCAGGTGGGGCCCTTGAACGTGCCTCTATCTTCGCTTTAGGTATCATGCCGTACATTTCTGCAAGTATTATCATGCAGTTAATGACCGTGGTACACCCTGCTATGGCAGAGCTAAAGAAAGAAGGTGAAGCTGGTCGTCGTAAGATCAGTCAATACACCCGTTGGGGTACGCTAGTGTTGGCAACCTTCCAAGCAATTGGTATTGCTACAGGGTTGCCAAACCTCATACCAGGACTTGTAGCAGATCCAGGTTTCCAGTTCTACTTCGTAGCTGTAGTGAGCTTGGTGACAGGTACAATGTTCCTAATGTGGTTAGGTGAGCAAATCACAGAGCGTGGTATCGGTAACGGTATCTCAATCTTGATTTTTGCCGGTATCGTTGCCGGTCTGCCATCAGCACTAGGTTCAATGGTTGAGCAAGCGCGTCAAGGGGATCTAAATCCACTACTGGCATTATTATTGGCCGGAATTATGTTCGCCGTCACATATCTTGTGGTGTTTGTAGAGCGTGGACAACGTCGCATTGTGGTAAACTATGCGAAACGTCAGCAAGGACGTAAAGTTTTTGCAGCGCAAAGCACACATTTACCGTTAAAGGTAAACATGGCGGGGGTTATCCCACCAATTTTTGCATCAAGCATTATTTTATTCCCAGGTACACTGGGTCAATGGTTCGGTCAAACCGAGGGTTTAACTTGGATGGCTGACTTGTCATTGGCAATTGCGCCAGGACAACCGTTGTATTCAATGCTTTATGCAGCTGCTATAATCTTCTTCTGCTTTTTCTACACGGCGTTGGTATTCAACCCACGTGAAACAGCTGATAACTTGAAGAAGAGTGGTGCATTTGTTCCAGGAATTCGCCCTGGTGAGCAAACATCGAAATATATCGATAAGATAATGACACGTTTAACCTTCGCAGGTGCGTTGTACATTACCTTTATTTGTTTGGTACCAGAGTTCATGACCATGTCTATGAATGTACAATTTTACTTCGGTGGCACATCGCTACTGATTATGGTTGTAGTAATCATGGATTTCATGGCTCAAGTTCAGACCCATCTGATGTCTCATCAGTATGATTCGGTCATGAAGAAAGCTAATCTTAAAGGTTAGCCTTTAAGATAGTATTATTGGAGTAATGATATGAAAGTTCGTGCATCAGTAAAGAAGATCTGCCGTAACTGCAAGGTCATCAAACGCCACGGTGTTGTACGTGTTCTATGTTCAGAACCACGTCATAAACAACGTCAAGGCTAATAAAATTTGAACTTGCATCAAGCGTAGTTGTGCTTGGTGCAAGTTTTATTTGCAAACTGGCAGGGGTTCGAGTATCCTAACGGGCTTTTCGACCCCAGCCCATTAACTTAAGGAGTGCTATAGTGGCCCGTATCGCTGGCATTAACATTCCTGATCATAAACACACAGTAATTGCACTGACGTCGATTTACGGCATCGGTCTTACTCGTGCGCAGTCTATCTGTGCATCTGCGGGTATTGCTGAAGATGTTAAGATCAAGGAATTAGACGAAACACAATTAGATACACTACGTAACGCTGTAGGTGAGTTCACTGTTGAAGGTGACCTACGTCGTGAAGTATCTATGAACATTAAACGACTAATGGATCTCGGTTGTAACCGCGGTCTGCGTCATCGTAAGAGCTTGCCTCTACGTGGACAGCGTACTAAAACGAACGCTCGTACTCGTAAAGGTCCTCGTAAACCAATTAAGAAGTAGGCGGGATAAATAATGGCTAAAACTCCATCACGTTCTCGTAAGCGCGTACGCAAGCAAGTCGCAGACGGCATGGCACACATCCATGCTTCTTTCAACAACACAATCATTACGTTGACTGATCGCCAAGGAAACGCTCTTTCATGGGCAACTTCTGGTGGTTCTGGCTTCCGTGGTTCTCGTAAATCTACCCCGTTCGCTGCACAGGTTGCTGCTGAGCGCGCTGGTGAAGCTGCGAAAGAATACGGTTTAAAGAACATTGAAGTATTCGTAAAAGGTCCGGGACCAGGCCGTGAATCTGCAATCCGCGCATTAAATGCTGTGGGTTACAAGATCACTAACATCACTGATGTTACTCCTATCCCGCACAATGGTTGTCGTCCACCTAAGAAACGTCGCGTTTAAGACGTACTTAGGCCAGTAGGAGAAAGAACATGGCAAGATATTTGGGTCCAAAACTCAAACTAAGCCGTAGAGAAGGTACTGACCTTTTCTTGAAGAGCGGCGTTCGCGCAATTGATTCTAAGTGTAACATCGAGCAAGTGCCTGGTGTTCACGGTGCGCGCAGAACTCGTTTATCAGAATACGGTATTCAATTACGTGAAAAGCAAAAAGTACGTCGTATGTACGGTGTATTAGAAAAGCAATTCCGTAATTACTATAAAGATGCAGCACGTCTAAAAGGTAACACAGGTGAAAACCTATTAGTTATCCTTGAAGGTCGTCTGGATAACGTTGTTTACCGCATGGGCTTCGGCTCAACTCGTGCTGAAGCACGTCAGTTAGTTAGCCACAAAGCTATCATGGTAAACGGCAAAGTAGTAAACATTCCGTCGTATAACGTTAAGCCTAGCGACGTTATCAGCGTTCGCGAAAAGTCTAAGAAGCAAGCACGTATTGCCGCTTCTTTAGAGTTGGCCGCACAACGCGAGCCAAGCGCTTGGGTAGAAGTTGACACCACTAAGTTCGAAGGTACGTTTAAACGCCTTCCAGAGCGCAGTGATTTGTCTGCGGAAATCAATGAACAGCTGATCGTCGAGCTTTACTCTAAGTAGAGCTAATAATAAGAGAGGACACAATGCAGGGTTCTGTTACAGAATTTCTAAAGCCACGACTTGTCGATATCGAACAAGTCAGTGCTACACGTTCAAAGGTTATTTTAGAGCCATTAGAGCGTGGATTTGGTCATACACTAGGTAATGCGCTACGTCGCATTTTATTATCGTCAATGCCTGGTTGTGCCGTAACTGAAGTTGAGATTGACGGCGTGCTTCACGAATATTCTTCGAAAGAAGGTGTTCAAGAAGACGTACTGGAAATCTTACTAAACCTAAAAGGTTTATCAGTTAAGTTGGAAGGTAAAACTGAAGCTATGTTGACACTCACGAAGAGTGGAGCAGGCCCTGTGACGGCAGGTGACATCACCCATGACGGTGATGTTGAAATCGCAAACCCTGAGCATGTAATTTGTCATCTTTCACAAGATGGTGAAGTAAACATGCGCATTAAGGTTGAAATGGGTCGTGGTTATGAGCCAGCAACAGCTCGTCAAACTGACGAAGATGAAGAACGTCCAATTGGTCGTCTTCTAGTTGATGCTTCTTATAGCCCAGTTGTTCGTATCGCATACAACGTTGAAGCTGCTCGTGTAGAACAACGTACTGACTTAGATAAGTTAGTTATCGATATGACAACCAATGGTACTCTAGATCCTGAAGAAGCGATTCGTCGCGCTTCAACGATCCTTGCTGAGCAACTAGATGCATTCGTAGATTTACGTGATGTAACAGAAGTTGAAGAGAAAGAAGAGAAACCAGAGTTCGATCCGATCCTGCTGCGTCCTGTAGACGATCTTGAACTCACAGTTCGTTCGGCTAACTGTCTGAAAGCCGAAGCTATTCACTACATTGGTGATTTAGTACAGCGTACCGAAGTTGAGTTGTTAAAAACTCCTAACCTTGGTAAGAAATCGCTTACTGAAATTAAAGACGTATTGGCTTCACGCGGTCTGTCTTTAGGTATGCGTTTAGAAAACTGGCCACCGGCTAGTATCGCTGACGCGCTATAATCAGCAGTCTAGTTAATTGTCGAACAAGATTTAGTTAAAAGGATAAGGTCATGCGCCATCGTAAGAGTGGACGTCAACTGAACCGTAACAGCAGTCACCGTCAAGCTATGTTTCGTAACATGGCGGTATCTTTGCTAGAAAACGAAGTTATTAAAACAACTTTGCCAAAAGCAAAAGAACTGCGTCGCGTAGTTGAACCATTAATCACACTCGCTAAGAGTGACAGCGTTGCTAACCGTCGTTTAGCATTTGCCCGCACACGCGATAAAGCGGTTGTAGGTAAATTATTTACTGACTTAGGCAAACGTTATGAAGATCGCCCAGGCGGTTATACTCGTATTCTTAAGTGCGGCTTCCGTGCAGGTGACAATGCTCCAATGGCATACATTGAGCTAGTTAACCGCCCAGTAGTTGAGCAAGAAGAAGAGTCTGCAGAAGATTAATTTCTTCTGATTAGATGATATCTAATCGCTAAAAACCCGGCTTTGATAGCCGGGTTTTTTTATGCCTGTAATTTGTGTTAAGTTTCGAATGGAATAATAAATGGAAGGTAAAAGCAATGATTGGATATGTAACACTCGGTACTAATAATTTAGAAAAGGCCGTCGCATTTTATGATGAGTTATTCGCCACTATTGGCGCGGGTCGTTTTTTAGAGACAGATGAATTTGTCGCTTGGGCACCAGCGCCTGATAAACCAGGAGTCTCTGTGACTAAACCGTATAACGGTGAAGCTGCTACTGTTGGGAACGGAGTGATGGTTGCGCTAGTCATGGATTCTCCTGAGCAAGTCGATGCGTTTTATAATAAAGCAATTGAGCTAGGTGCTACTTGTGAAGGTCAAGCTGGCCCTCGTGACGAAATGCCGGGCTTTTATGCTGGTTATTTCCGAGATTTGGATGGCAATAAGCTAAATGCGTTCCATATGGCGATGTAACCACTGCCAAACGTTGATATGAAAAAGCCGCGCGCTGATAAATCAACGGGCGGCTTTTAAATTTGTCCTTATAGCGTATTTAAAGGGCTTTACCCTTCTTTGAGCCACTTAGCTACGTCTTTAGCATAATACGTTAAAATACCGTCTGCTCCAGCGCGTTTAAAGCACAATAATGATTCCATCGCGACTTCTTTTTCATTGAGCCAGCCATTTTGCGCTGCGGCTTTGTGCATCGCGTATTCGCCACTCACTTGATAAGCAAAAGTAGGTACGCCAAATTCGGTTTTAACGCGGCGTACTATATCTAAGTATGGCATGCCTGGCTTGACCATTACCGTGTCGGCGCCTTCACTGATATCTAATGCAATTTCGTGCATGGCTTCATCAGAGTTAGCAGGATCCATTTGGTAGTTCTTTTTGTTACCGCCTTTAAGATTACTAGCGGAGCCTACAGCGTCTCTAAATGGTCCGTAGTACGCGCTGGCATACTTAGCCGAGTAAGCCATGATTTGCGTGTTGACGTGGCCTGCTGCTTCTAATGCGTCTCGGATTGCACCGATGCGACCATCCATCATATCAGATGGTGCAACCATGTCTGCGCCGGCTTCTGCGTGGGACAGTGCTTGTTTTACTAACACTTCGGTTGTGATGTCGTTTAGCACATAGCCGTCGTCATCGATAATACCGTCTTGACCATGAGTAGTAAAAGGATCAAGGGCAACATCTGTGATAACACCAAGTTCAGGGCATACTTCTTTGATGGCACGAACGGCTTTTTGTGCTAATCCTTGAGGGTTATATGCTTCTTCGGCGTTTAGGGTTTTGTGCGTTTGTGGCGTGACAGGGAATAGTGCGATTGCAGGTACACCTAGCCCAACCAATTCTTTGGCTTCCTTTACTAGTAAATCGATGGATAGGCGGCTTACACCTGGCATCGATTCTACGGCTTCGGTGCGATTTTTACCTTCAACGACGAACATTGGGTAAATAAGATCGTCTACGCTCAGTTTGTTTTCTGCCATTAGGCGGCGGCTAAAATCGTGTTTGCGTAAACGGCGCATGCGGCGCTTTGGATAAGCACTGTTGATAATGTTCATACTATCCCTTTCTTTATTGGTTAACTGAGTCTTCAAACTCTTGGAATGTTTTAATGTTGTTTCGACCTGAAGCTTTCGCGTGATAGAGCGCTTGGTCAGCTTGTTCGAAGAGCTGGCTATCACTTGTTTGTGCATCGACGAATAACGTAGAAACACCGATACTTACAGTGACTTGTAAATCGATGGCTTCGGTTTTTATCACGGTGTCGGCAATTTTTTGGCGAATGACTTCCGCTACCTTACACGCACCTGTTTGATCGGTATTGGACAGTAGAATGGCAAATTCCTCACCGCCGTAACGACAGACATAATCATTAGGGCGTTTTAGAATTCGGCTGGCTATTTGGGCTATCTTGATCAGTACTTGATCACCAGCTAAATGGCCGTGGGTGTCATTAACTAGCTTGAATTTATCGGCATCTAACAATAGTAATGATAATGGCGTTTGTTGACGACGGCTGAGGCGGTATTCGGCAAGTAAACGTTGGTCAAAGAATTTGCGATTCTTCACACCTGTTAGGGCATCATTGGTTGCCTGCTCTTCGAGTTGACGATTGGTTTCCTGCAGTTCGCGCAAAGTTACATTGAGTTCGAATGTTCGTTCATCGACCAAGGCTTCCATGGTTTGTTGTTCTTGATAGTGCTCTTCGAGCTCTTCTTTTGCTTGTGAAAGTTCCAGCTGAGTGTCGTCTAACTGGTCGAGTTTAGCTTGATAGACACTGTCTTTCTGTTGCAGTAAGTTCAATAAAATTAACGCGGCCCAGAATACAAATGGAAAACTGTAAATTGTTGTTGCAATAGACAGAACGTAATTGGGTAGGCTGATTACACCTGAATAATATGTCGCCGTTAATACGAGTGAAATAACAAAGGATAACCATGTTCCTAAGACTAACAACGACACTTGTTTCGTCGTTTTATACAACCACGACAATGTTCCGATCATGATGAGTAAAACAGTTAGCAGAATAAATATAGCTGTTACTACTGCAATAAAGGTTGGCAGTGCAAATAAAATTGCAGCGCAAATCAACACGATAGGTGATAGCCATTTATAGAGCTTCTCAATACGAGGCGATTCACTCAATACAGATGCTAATAAACGGCGGGTTAATTCGATAGTGCACCATGATGTTAGCAAAAAGAGCGGGGGCATAAGGATGTTTTGCAGCCATGGGACGCCGCCCCAAATATAGACCGACGCAATACCTTCGAGGGATAAAATACTCAAACCGCCGAACAGCAAAATGCCAAAATAGAATTGATTAATGCTATTGGGTTCGCGGTGATGAATAATTCCCGTCATAATCATCATTAAAACAACCACGCCACCTATAATGCCGGTGAAAACACCATGAGCGTGAGCACTCTCTAGGCTTTCGCCGCTATTTGTTATAGCAAGGGGAATAAGTGAGGCCGCTTCATCTTGATATTTGATATAAATTTCTAACTGTCCACTCTCACTTATAGGTAACGGAAAATAGTGAGTAGGGGTAGCCACTGGCCTCTTATCGGTTTTAACTGCATCCCCGCCTACGTAGTGCTTTGTCGCCTTTCCCATGACTAAATATATATCCAGTCGATCAACAAGTGGATTAGCCAATTCTAAATAGAGTGGTTGTTGTAAGTAATCTTCTGGAATATCGATAGCGAGTTTCAACCAGTATTTACGGTCGATTAAGCCGTAAGGCTCAAATTCTGACGCGCTGACCCACTGTGTATTATCGAGTCGCCTAATTTGCTCAAAGGTGAGCTCGCGATTATCGCTCGCAAAATATTGGTAAGAGGTGGACTGTTTATCAAGTACTAAGCGCAGGCTTTGACTAGCATGACTGACAAAGGAAACTAACAGCACACATGCAATGATAATACGCATTACCGCCGTGCTCATAAACTCTCCTTGTCTTGGCTCAGATTGAAAAAGGCTAGGCTGTTGTTATAGCAATTTTCTCGCAACAATGCGATAGGTTGATTACGTGCTGTCGCAACGGTATCGGCAATATGATAGAGGTTTGCAGGTCTATTGTTACGAGACTTAGGTTTGGGCTTAATATTTCGAGGCATTAAGTATGGAGAGTCTGTTTCTAGCAGCAACCTGTTATCGGGTATCGAAGGGACGCTTTCAAGCAAGTGCAAGCCACGGCGTTCATCGCAAATCCAACCGGTGATACCAATGTGGCAATCGAGTTCGATGTAATCCAATAACTCTTGGTGTGAACCTGTAAAACAATGGACAACAACTTGTGGCAGTTGGCTGCGATATTTACTCAATATTTCCATAAAGGCGTCATGAGCGTCCCGTTGATGCATAACCACCGGCATTTGCAGCTCAACGGCGAGCTGAAGCTGGGCGTCAAATGCGGCACGTTGTTGATCACGTGGTGAGAAATCACGATTAAAGTCTAAACCACATTCGCCAAGGGCGACTACCTGTGGATTGGACGCTAGCTCAGTTAGCGTTTTGATACTGTGTTCATCAAATGTTTTAGCATCGTGGGGGTGGATGCCAGCGGTTGCATAGATGTGATTAGGAAATTCTTGAGCAAATGCTAAGGCTTTTAAACTGCCTTCGATGCTACAGCCTAGCGCAAGCATTTTGTCGACATCTGCAGCTATTGCCTGTTCGACAATGTCTTGAGTTTTGCTGCGCAAAGGGCTGGCACCAAAATTAACGGCAATATCGAATAGTGGTGCCATAGATTGTGATGCCATGTTCGCTATGCCTCGCTTTGTTCGTCTTGCTCATCCTCACGACCGCGATAAAGGGAGGCGACTACAATACCGACTTCGTAAAGAAGCAGCATAGGAATAGCGAGCATTGATTGAGAAATAATATCTGGCGGCGTTAATAACATGCCGATCACGAAAGCGCCTACGACGACATAAGGGCGTTTTTCACGTAGTTTTTGCGGTGAGGTTACACCTGCCCAACACAGCAGAATAATCGCAATTGGGATCTCAAAGGCAAAACCAAAGGCGAAGAACAACTTGAGCACGAAGTTGAGATATCTTTCGATATCAGTAGCGATAGTCACCTCATCAGGCGCGACGCTGGTAAAGAAGCCAAAGATCACTGGAAACACAAGGAAGTACGCAAAGGCAATACCCGCGTAAAACAAGATAGTGCTCGATAGTAACATCGGCAACACAATGCGTTTTTCGTGTTTGTATAGCGCAGGGGCAATAAAGGCCCAGATTTGGTGCAGAACAAATGGAATGGCCAAGAAGAATGACAGCATCATGGTGAGCTTAAACGGCGCAAAAAACGATGATGTCACGCCAGTGGCTATCATGGTAGTGCCTTCAGGCAGGCTGTCTTTCAGAGGCTGCGCGACATAGGCGTAAATGTCGTTGGCAAAATATACCAAGCAGAAGAAAATCACCAAAATACTTGCCACAGCTTTGAGCAAGCCATTGCGCAATTCAATTAGATGGCTAATGAGTGGTTGTTGCATTGATGACATGGTTATTCTTTAGTGGTCTTGGTGGTATCTACAACGGGCTCAGACGGTTGAGTATCGGCGGTATAAGGCTGATTTACATCTTGTGCTGCTTGTTGCAAGGTAGCAATAGACTCTTTGAGTTCGTCGGGAATGTCTTTGCTGTTGATGTCTTGATTGATGCTTTCGGCTTTTTTTAAATCGCTGTGCAGCTTTTCAATTTCTAGCTCTTGCTCTAATTCATTCTTAACATTTTGCGCTAAACGGCGCATAGTTCTTATCCAGCCGCTGACTGTTCTGACAGCGGTAGGTAAGCGCTCTGGGCCAAGGACAACTAATCCTATAATACCGATGAGAATAAGCTCCCATAACCCAATATCGAACATCGACTATTAAACCTGTTCTTTGTCTTTAGCTTTTGCTGGCTCTTGTTCGCTAGACTCTTTTACGTCTAGAGATTCTGTTTTCTTGGCGTCTTCTTCTTGCATGGCTTTTTTGAAGCCTTTAACTGAAGAACCTAGATCACCACCTAGATTACGCAGTTTTTTGCTGCCAAAAATTAAAAGAACTAAAACGGCAACAATCAACAATTGCCAAATACCAATGTTTCCCATGGTGTCTCCGAAAAATTATAATAAATTGTCACTTTGACATTTTACTCGCGTTTTACGCGAACTGTATAGCTGAACTTTATAAAAATTTAGCCAGTACCACAAATACTACCTTGTCCAATTGGTATTAATTGAGATATCGGTCTTTACTATGCCACGCTTTGAACCAACAAAACAGACTCAATCCGCCGCTGATTATACAGGGTAGCGCTATTCCTTGATTGACATAAAGCAAGGTTGCGCTAATGCCGATGGTCGCAGCAAGAATTTGCCAAAACTGGCTGCGCTGTGCCAATTGTTGGTTGCGCAGTAATCGTTGCTGATTTTGCTGCCAAATGGCTTGTTCTTTTTGGCTGCGCTTAAGGTTGTCGTATACCAAATTTGGCAGCTCTGGCATTTTTTCAACCCAGAATGGAGCATTGCTTTTTACCGATTGGTAAAGGGCTTTAGCGCCCATTTGCTCTTTGATCCAATTTTCTAAGAAGGGCTTGGCTGTTTTCCACAGATCGAGCTCTGGATAGAGCTGACGTCCTAAACCTTCGATGTAGAGTAGGGTCTTTTGCAGCAGAACTAACTGAGGTTGTACCTGCATATTAAATTGACGCGCCGTATCAAACAGGCTGACCAGTACATGACCAAAGCTAATTTCAGCCAGCGGTTTGGCAAATAGTGGTTCGAGTACCTGACGGATCGCAAACTCGAATTCATCGACATTGGTATCGCTTGGTACCCAACCTGAATCGACGTGTAAGGTGGCTACTTTGCGATAATCGCTATTGAAGAAGGCAACGAAGTTTTCAGCAAGATAACGTTGATCTTCTTTGTTAAGGGTGCCGACGATGCCACAATCGATACCGATGTACTGTGGATTTTGTGGATTTTCACGGGAAACAAAAATGTTGCCTGGGTGCATATCTGCATGGAAGAAACTATCGCGGAAAACCTGTGTGAAAAATACTTCTACGCCGCGCTCTGCCAGCAATTGCATATTGGTATTTTGCGCGTTGAGTTGTGCTATGTCTGCCACTGGAATGCCGAAGATACGCTCCATCACCAGCATATTGTCAAAACAGTAATCGCTGTATGTCTCTGGAATATATAGGGCTTGGGAGTCAGTAAAGTTATTACGCAGCGTTTGAGTATTAGCAAGCTCTTTGGACAGGTTGAGCTCGTTTAAAATGGTGCGGCGATATTCCTTGACGACTTCCACAGGGCGAAGACGGGCGCTTTGTTTTGGCAGAACCTTGGTTAATAGGTTAGCAAAGGTCAGCATCAAGTCGGTGTCACTTTCGATAATAGAAGCGATATTAGGACGAATTACTTTAACGACCACTTGTTGGCCATTGCTCTTGAGGGTGGCGCAATGTACCTGCGCGATAGAAGCGCTAGCAAGAGGCTTTTCCTCAAAGTCATCAAACACTTCATCGATGGGACACTGCAAATTCGCGCTAATTAGTGCCATCGCCGCTTTAGACTCGAATGGCGGCACATTGTCTTGCAGTCGTCCTAGCTCTTTCGCTAGTTCATCTGATAGCAAGTCACGACGTGTCGACAGCATTTGCCCAAATTTAATATACACCGGACCTAAGGCTTCTAGGCACAAACGCAGGCGTTCAGCTTGTGATTTATCTTTGTGTTTATTGCGCAACCAAAAGAAACAGTGACGGCCAAACTTTACGTACCATGGTAGCAAGTGCCACGGCATAAATTCGTCGAGGCCATATTGCAGGAACTGTTTGTTGATGGTGTAAAAGCGGCGCAGGCTGTTGAGTGTCATGCACGATCCTTTAATGCGGCGATTTGTGC
The DNA here is from genome assembly GCA_049607155.1 of Psychrobium sp. Lineage (GTDB taxonomy): Bacteria > Pseudomonadota > Gammaproteobacteria > Enterobacterales > Psychrobiaceae > Psychrobium. Next base: position 67,014 of record JBMYWG010000011.1, on the reverse strand, counting down.
TGAGATGCGTTCGATATCTTGCGTAAGTTGTTCCACTTGATCACCAAAGTGGATAAATTCGAGTTTTCCCACCAAGATATCGCCTTCGTGAACTAAGTAATCACTGACATTACTTTTAATGCGTTGACTGTGTTTAGCAAAGGTTTGTCCGGCATTTTTAAGGCCTTGGCCCGTGCGATAAGCCATTACATCTCCGACGTAGTGTGATAGATGTTCTTGCCAGTCGATATCGAGTTTGGTGAGTAAGTCGGCGAAAGCTTGTAGTGCCTTGATATCGCCTTGGATAACTAGTTTATCGTCTTTGATAAGTTCGCTAATGTTGCCATTATTTTTCAATTCCAACAGGGCGCTAAAATTTAATGATAGTTGCGCGGCAATGTCACCTTCGTATTGTCCCAATACTTCGACATCGCTGGTGGTGAAGTGAAAAAATAGCGGCTGTTTTAGTTCGCTAATATCTAGCCCAATAGTTTGTCCTAGCAGCGCTTTTTTGCGCTGGACGCTAGTTTCGTCAAGCGTTAGTAATTTATTAATGGACGCTTCGACGCCTGCGCAAATTAGGCTAGATAATGGCATAGACTTTCCTAGAATTTGTAACCGCGGTGCAAGGCAACAATACCACCAGTGAGGTTATAATATTGTGCTTGTTCGAAGCCTGCATTTTCCATCATTCCCTTGAGGGTATCTTGATCAGGATGCATACGAATTGATTCGGCTAGGTATTTATAACTTTCGCTGTCATTTGCCACAACTTTGCCCATGGTTGGTAGTAAGTTGAAGCTATACATATCGTAAGCTTTTGACAGTAACTCATTGCTTGGTTTAGAGAACTCTAATACCAATAAACGGCCACCCGGTTTTAACACGCGGTACATTGAGCGCAGGGCTTCATCTTTATCGGTCACATTACGCAGGCCAAAAGCAATGGTGATTAAATCGAAGGTATTTTCAGGAAATGGCAGCGCTTGTGCATTGGCTTGCACGTATTCAACGTTAGAAACCACGCCTAAATCGCGTAACTTATCGCGACCGACTTTGAGCATAGAGTCGTTAATATCGGCTAGGACAACTTGGCCTTTTTCGCCAACGATGCGTGAAAATTTTGCGGTCAAATCGCCAGTGCCACCGGCTAAATCCAGTACTTTTTGTCCCGGACGTACGCCAGAACAGTCGATAGCAAAACGCTTCCATAGACGGTGAACACCAAAAGACATTAAATCGTTCATGATGTCGTACTTAGCAGCAACAGAATGGAAAACATCGGCAACTTTAGCTTGTTTATCTGAGGTTTTTACTTGCTCATAACCAAAGTGAGTGGTCTCGTTAGCGTTTTGACTCATGGTGTTTACTCATAAAATAATTTAGGCGTTAGTGTACTCCAACGTTACGGCTTACGAAACACTCAAAATGAGAAAATTACGTAGCCTTAGACACATAATAAGCCTACAATCTGCGCCATTCTGTTGTCATGAGTTTTTCGCCGTGCAAAACGACCAATACAAGCAAGGATTATTCTTTGCATTCGCCGCCTATTTTATGTGGGGTTTGGCACCAATTTACTTTAAAGCGCTAGATGGCATTGGCGCTGTCGATATCTTATTGCATCGTGTCATTTGGTCATTTGTATTTATCTTGCTGATCATTTTACTAGCGACAGGGTTTAGTAAGCTGAAAAAGCTTTTTAAAGAACCTAAAAAACTTGCTCTGTTAGGCGTCACGTCACTGCTTATAGCCTTCAATTGGCTATTGTTCATTTGGGCAGTCAATAATGATCACATGGTCGATGCTTCTTTGGGTTATTACATCAATCCATTGCTTAATGTTTTGTTGGGCACTGTATTCCTTGGTGAGCGTTTGCGTAAGTTGCAATGGTTGGCTGTTGCGATTGCATTTGCTGCAGTGATGCTTGAAATGATTGCTTTTGGTGCTATTCCATGGATTTCATTAGCGTTGGCAAGTTCATTTGGCGTTTATGGTCTAATGCGTAAAAAGATTAACATCGACGCTATTAGCGGTTTGTTTGTGGAAACTTTATTTATATTGCCGTTTGCATTAATTTATTTACTGTTGATTGATAGTAGCTCATTGTCCTTTGTTGATGGCGACTGGAGCTTTATAGCGCTAATTGTTGCGGCTGGTATCGTGACGACACTACCCCTTTTATCTTTTTCGGCTGCAGCGATTCGAATTCCATTATCAACACTAGGTTTTATTCAATACATCGGCCCAAGCTTAATGTTATTGCTCGCCATATTTTATTACGGTGAACCTTTTGTGATTCAAAAGGCCTTCACTTTTGGCCTAATTTGGCTAGCGTTAGTGGTTTATACCTTTGATAGCGTTAAAGCTGGAGTGAAGGCGAGAAAGCAGAGAAAGGCTGCAGCTAGCTAGTGTTAGTTTGCTGTCAGTACGCGCTATTTCTTTTGCGCTTGCCACTCAAAAAAACGCTGTGGATAGTCAGTAAAAACACCGTCAGCGCCCATGGCTTCAAACTCGCTAAATAGCCTTGGATCATTAACGGTATAAATCAGTACTTTTAAGCCGCGCTGGTGGGCGTCGTCGATGATTTCTTGATTGACGGACTCACTACACAAGTTGATTGACCATGCTCCTAAATCTTGGGCGAATTTAGCATAATCTATCATTACGCTGGCACACAGCGCGCCTGTTTTAATGAGTGGTTGAATTTCTTTGATATCACGTAGCGCGTGATGATAGAAGCTAGAGACTAGGAAGTCGTCGTAGTGCCAGCCACGCTCAATGAAGTATTCAATGAGTTTGACTGTTGGCAGCGCGCTAGCGCGATCTTTAAGTTCGATATTAATCACCGCACGACGATTAACCTGTTCGATGACTTCACTCAGTAGTGGAATGCCTTGCAAATTTGACGATTGAAAATCGCGTAATTGGCTGAGATCATGTTGGTAAATATGTCCTTGACCATTGGTGGTGCGTTCTAGGTATTTGTCGTGAATTACCACTAACTCACCACTGTGCTGGCGAATATCTATCTCAATCCATTTAGCGCCTTGAGTAAGGGCAATTTCGATCGATTCCAGTGTGTTTTCTGGCGCGTAACCACGGGCGCCGCGATGACCAATACAGAGCATTTTTAGTTACTCCTCGTTAAAAGGAAAGTATGTGGGGGCATCGTCAGTCTGCCAGCACGGGATTTTCTTCATCACATTGGCAAAAGGGGCTGATGATAAGAAGCCTTCCAGCCACGGCTTAAGGTGAGGGTAGTGAGCACTATCAAACCATGCTTTATCGACATGAGCGAATTGGCGCACGAAAGGAAAAATAGCAATGTCGCCATAGCGCATGTTATCGCCAAATAAATAAGTACTCTTTGCAAGGCGCTGTTCTAACTGTTGTAAAAAAGCTTCGCCTTGCTCGCGGTAATCGGTTTGTGCTTGTTCAGGGAAACGGTCGAAATATTTGTATTTATCCAATGCTTTTTTAAACACATTGTCGTTGGTATCAATGAGCGCGAGTTCGTCGCTGCTTGGTACTGTTAACGTTGAGTTCGAGCCGTGAGCAACTGCGTAATCCATCACTTCCAAGCTTTCTTCAATAACTTGGCTGCTTGTATCTATTAATACGGGCACTGTGCCCTTTGGCGATGCTGCAAGCATTTCTTCTGGCTTATTTTTTAAAATTAGCTCGCGAATTTCTACGGTGACATTGTTTAGCACCAGCGCCATTCGAGCACGCATAGCGTAAGGACAACGGCGAAAACTGTATAAGATTGGATGTGATTGCATAATAAGATCTGAGAAATTGAACGCAGCGTAAGTTTAAACCAATTGTTCACTTGCAGGCTAGAGAATATGAGGTAGGTGTTAACTGGATGTAATTATTTGATTATTCGACTAATAGCGATTGATATGAGAACGAGAATAATTCACAATGTCCTTATCTAATACTTTTTTATGGATAGTTTTTCGAATTGGACGCAAACATTTCATTAGATTCTTTGTTGAGTATTATCGAGCAGAAAAATTACGGCGTTGAATATCAGCCGATTATTTCGGTCGATGGACAGACGATCATGGGATATGAAGCGCTTTCTCGCTTTTATCACAATGAAGAGCGTATTCCTCCCGATTTGGTGTATGCCACGCTTCACGATAGCCCATTTACCTTACATCAAGTCGAGCTCGCACAAAAGAAGTTGCAGCTGGCACATGCCCCTAAAGACAAATTGTTATTCGTAAACTTAGATCAAGACTCCTATTTTGCTGGTGGTAATAGTGCTGAGCATGACAATGCCTATTTAGCGCTGTTTAGGGACTTTAAAGGGCCACTAGTCGTTGAATTGATAGAGAACTCTGAAATCAACGACGCTAAAATGAGCTTGCAAATGATTGTCGAGATGGCCAATCATAAAATTAAAACTGCTATCGATGATGTTTGTAACGAGCATTCAATGTTATCGACACGGGTGCTGGAAGAGGTTGATTTCATTAAATTCGACCGATTGGTGGTAAGTAATCAACACAACCCTGTGTTTATGAAGCTCGTTGAGGCGCTAATTAGTTACGCTAAGAGCACCAATAAAAAAGTGATTTTAGAAGGGATAGAAACGCCAACCGATTTAGCATTTGCCAAATCGATTGGGGTGGATTTTGTACAGGGCTTTCTATTTAAAACACAGTTTATTAGTGTTCGAGGTTAACTCAACACTTCCAAACGTGCGTAAGCTACCATTAGCCAGCGACTTTCGCCGTCGTCAAAGCTCACTTCAACCCGTGCTTGGGCGTCGCTGCCTTCGTAATTGACGATAATGCCATCACCAAACTTGGTGTGATTGACTCGTTGACCCAATGCTAGACCCGTTTGATTAAACTGCTGTGGCGTTTGTTCAAAACGGTTATTTGCTGTTTGTGGTGCTGACACGCTGGTAGTTAAGCGAATCTCGTCTTTTAGTTCGCTTGGAATTTCACGTAAGAAGCGCGATGGTTTGTGGAATTTCTCTTGCCCAAACAAACGGCGCGATTCGGCATGAGTGATGTATAGCTTCTTCATGGCGCGAGTAATGCCTACATAAGCTAGGCGGCGCTCTTCTTCCATTTTGTCAGCTTCTTCCATGGTACGTTGACTTGGGAACATGCCTTCCTCAACGCCTGCGATAAATACTAGTGGGAACTCAAGACCCTTAGCGCTGTGCATTGTCATTAGTTGTACGGCATCTTCGTATTCATCGGCTTGTGATTCGCCTGCTTCAAGGGCTGCATGCGATAAAAACGCATTTAACGGCGTCATGTCTTCGGCGTCATCGGGAATGATGAAATCGTTCATAGCAGTTAATAGCTGATCCAAGTTCTCGATTCTATCTTGGCCGCGTTCGCCTTTTTCGGCGAGATACATGGTGCGCAGTCCAGTGTGCTGAATAACAAAGTCAGTCATTGAGCGTAGCGACATTTCAACGCTGTCGTCTTCCAGCTGATTAACTAGTTCGATAAAGCCCTTAATGGCATTGGCAGCACGGCCGGTTAAGATTTTCTCACGTAATAACAATTGGCTGGTTTGCCACAGTGTCATGCCTTGCTGTCTGGCGTTGTGGCGCAGCTTTTCTAGCGTTGTCGCACCGATGCCGCGAGCAGGAGTATTTACCACTCGCTCAAATGCTGCATCGTCATCGCGATTGGCAATCAGGCGCAGGTAGCCCATGGTATCTTTAATTTCCAAACGATCGTAGAAACGCAGTCCGCCGTAGATACGGTATGAAAGCTTGTGAGCCAGCAGGGCTTCTTCAATAACGCGTGATTGAGCGTTGCTACGATATAAGATGGCGACTTCTTCGAGGTTGCCACCATGCTCGTGCCATTCGTTGATTTTGTTAGTAATAAAACGCGCTTCGTCTATTTCGTTAAAGGCGGCATAAACCGAGATAGCCTCGCCTTTATCACCATCCGTCCACAGCTTTTTTCCAAGACGTTCTTGGTTGTTGCTAATGACCGCATTGGCAGCATCTAGGATATTGTGAGTTGAGCGATAATTCTGCTCTAACTTAATGGTTTGTGCCTGCGGGAAATCGGTAAGAAAACGCTGTAGGTTTTCAACTTTAGCGCCACGCCAACCGTAAATCGATTGGTCATCATCACCAACAATCATCAGGTTATTGTTGCCACTAGCCAACATCTTCACCCACGCGTATTGGATGTTATTGGTATCTTGAAATTCGTCCACCAAGATGTTGGTAAAGCGACGCTGATAGTGAGCGAGCACTTGCGGATTATCGACCCATAACTCGTGGGCGCGAAGTAATAACTCGGCGAAATCTACTAGTCCTGCACGATCACAGGCTTCTTGATAGGCTTGATAGAGATCTTTAAGGCGCTGCTCGTAAGGATCGCCGTAACTGTCGATGTGTTTAGGGCGCAGACCTTCGTCTTTATGGCTGTTGATGTAAGAAATCACTTGGCGCGGTGGGTATTTCTTTTCATCGAGATTAAGCGATTTCAACAAACGCTTGACCATGCGCTGCTGATCGTCAGAATCGATCACTTGGAAGTTTTGTGGTAGTTTAGCTTCTTGATAATGCATACGCAGTAGGCGATGAGCGATACCATGGAAAGTACCAATCCACATTTTACCTAGCTGATCACCAAGTAACGTCTCAACACGATGGCGCATTTCACGGGCGGCTTTATTGGTAAAGGTTACCGCCAACATCGAAAAACTAGAATGCTGCTCAACGCGCATTAACCATGCAATACGATGTACCAAAACTCGGGTTTTGCCACTACCGGCGCCAGCTAGTACTAGCTGCTTGCCCGGTTTCGCCGCCACCGCTTCACGCTGGTGTTCGTTTAAGCCATCAAGTAAAAGTGAAACATCCATAAGCCATCAATCGCCGTAAAATTTAATGGAGGCAACTATAACAAATACTGTATGTAAATACACCTATGTAATCTTGTTATGGCAAGAGTGATAATTGAGTTATATCGCTAAATTCAAATGTCGGCAGCTGTTGTGGTTTTTTATAGTGATTTAGTGGGCGCTGGTGGACGTTAAGCCAGCCACTTTGCCAGTTGGCGTTATTGCTGCCAACGATGTCTGAAACGGGGTGATCACCAATATAAAGAATATCTTTACCACTTAAGCATAATCGTTTCTCGGCTGCCACAAACATATCTGCTGCGGGTTTCATAGCGATTGCTGGTGTGGCGTTCTGCCTAGGATGCAGTGCAAACTCAAACAGTTCACTAATGCCCATCTTGGTAATATCTGCGTTGCCATTGCTGATCACAAATAAGCTAAAGTACTGCTTGAGTGCTTTTAACGTGCTAATGACAGACTCGCTTACGGTGATGTCATTACGTGCTGCCAGAAATATTTCCATCGCTTGATTAGCCGAAATTTCCGCTTGTTCTTGAGGATAGCCACAGGCAATAAAGCCTTGGATTAGCGCTTTATTGCGGGCGAGGGTGACATCTTGCCTTAGATGAGGCTGCTCTTTTGCAAGCTGTAGGCGAATTCGAGTCCAGTCTTCGATATTTAATGCTGCGGTTTTTGGATGATTAGCCACTAGAAATTGATGTAACTTTGCCTCCGCAGCTAGTAATACTGGGCGATTGTCATACAGAGTATCGTCGAGATCGAAGCCTATGGCCTTAGGGCGGGTGAAGTGTTTATAAAATTGCATTTTGGCGTTATCACCTTATTTCTTTTTTGCTTTGGCGCGCGGATGGGCGGCGTCATACACCGAAGCTAAATGGCCGAAATCGAGTTGGGTATAAATTTGAGTGGTGGATAAATCACTGTGTCCCAGCATCTCTTGCACCGCGCGTAAATCGCCGCTGCCTTCGAGCATGTGAGTGGCAAAAGAGTGACGCAATTTATGAGGATGAACACTGGAATTTAGCTGTTGCTCCGCTGCCCATTTCTTCATGCGAGTCTGTACGCTGCGATGAGAGATACGGCGCTTCTGTTTGCTAACAAATAGCGCCATTTCGTCATGGGGCGCAAACTCACCGCGAACTTTGAGCCATTGCTTAAGGCAATTAATGGCGGTGGTGGTGACGGGCACGACTCGCTGTTTGTTACCTTTACCCGTGACTGTGACTAATTGTTCGGGGTAACTGATGTCATGTAAGTTAAGGTTTACTAACTCCGCCAAGCGCAGACCGCTTGAGTAGAAGAGTTCCATCATGGCGCGATCGCGAATAGCCAGCGGCTCGTCGCCTTCAACGTCCAGCAATTGGGTTACTTCATCGACATTAATATTTTTCGGTAATGGTTTAGCTTGCTTGGGGGCGCTAATGCCAACGCTGGGATCTTGCGTAATAATATCTCGCGCCACTAAAAACTGGCAAAAGCTGCGAATTGCCGAGAGATTAGCAGCAATAGAGCGCGGTGATAATCCACCTTGGCGCAAGCTCGCCACCCATGCCTTGATGTGATTGCCTTGTAGCTGTTGCCAGTTGCTTAATCGATCGTCGAGATGCGTAAGCAGGCTGGTTATAGCCCGTTGATAATTGGTAAGGGTGTGATTAGACAGTTGTCGCTCATTGGCGATGTAGTCTAAGAATTTATCAACAGGCGCTTGCATGTGGCTGGTGTTACTTGATGAGTAAACGCTGCACTAAGCTGGCGATGAGACGAGTCAGCTGCATCAATAGTAGGTTATCCATTTCTGGCTGGAAATGATTAGCGTCTTCGCTGCTAATGGCTAGCAGCCCAAGTTCACCACTTTTCCCTAAGGCGATAAGGGCCACCGAACCCGGCTCTGGGTGATTGAATAGTAATTGCTGCTCTTGTTGATTAATGCGGCCAAAATAGTGATAACCACGGCCAAGGCGCTGTACTAACAAGTTATCTAACTCGCTGCGGTTAACATAGAGCATCGCTGGCACGTGTTGATCAAATAGTTTAAATGACACATGAGTAAGGCCAAGCCCACTAATAAAATGCTGATTTAATTTATCGTTAATAGCAATAAGATCGTCGCAATTGAGTAAATCGAAAAATAGCGCGGCAAATTTCTTGTACAACGCTTGGTTTTCGGCGGCAATCGCCATCAGTGAAGTAATTTCATCCTCTAGCGCGACAATTTTTTCGCGCATCATGCGTTGTTGGCGCTGAACTAACGACACGGTGCCTTCTTGTTGCTGGCTAACTTCCATGTAGTTGAGTAAATGCGGATGCTTGGTGAAAAAGCTTGGATTTTCACGCAGGTATTCTTCAATTAGGTTGTCATCGAGTAGTTGGGCTAAATCGTCGATTTGGTTCATAGTCGGATCTGCCCGTCATACACATGGGTTGCTGGGCCAGTCATCTTGAGCTGGCTCCGATCGCCACGCCAAAAGATTTTTAAGGTGCCACCCGGTAAATCAACAGTCACGTTTTCATCGAGTAAACCTTGGACTTGGCCGATAGCTACGGCTGCACAGGCGCCTGTGCCACAGGCCTGTGTTTCGCCAACGCCGCGCTCAAAAACGCGCAGTTTAATGTGTTTACGGGAAATTATTTGCATAAAACCGACATTAGCTTGCTCTGGAAATCGTTCGTGGTGAGACAGTTGCGGGCCAAGCTCTTGTACTGGCGCTTGGTCAATGTCATCGACCGTCATGACACAATGTGGATTGCCCATAGAGACTACGCCACAGAATGAAGTTTGATCGTCGGTACGCAGAATATAGGTGGCTTCTTGCTTGTTAGCTTCAAAAGGCACCTTGGCTGGGTTGAATTGCGGCACACCCATCGATACGGTGATTAAGCCGTTGCGTTCGTGTTTGAGTTGCAGCTTACCGCCTTTACAGCTAACGCCTAGGCGATAGCGATTGCTCAAACCTTTCATGCGCACAAATTTGGCGAAACAGCGAGCGCCATTGCCACAGTTTTCTACTTCGCTACCATCTTGGTTAAAGATGCGGTAATGAAAATCGAGATCGGGATCGTAAGGTGGCTCCACCATCAATAGTTGGTCGAAACCAATGCCAGTATTGCGATCGGCGAGTTTGATGATTTGATCTTTGCTGAGAAACACATTGTTTGATGTGGCATCGACCATCACAAAGTCGTTGCCCAAACCATGCATTTTTGAAAAGTGTAATAGCATATTGCTTCTTATCGTTATGCAATCGAGGATAACTCTCCAGCAAACACTGCCTGCTTGCTGGGATGATAAGCCATCAGTCGATTGATTTAGCTTCGCCTCGCCACAAGTCGCTTAAAGTTTCGCGTTGGCGAATTTGGATGGCGCGATCATTATCGACCATGACTTCAGCAGCTTTGACACGAGAATTATAGTTCGATGCCATGGTAAAACCATAAGCACCGCTAGATCGCACCGCAACATAGTCTCCGGCGTTAACGGCCAAATCGCGTGATTTACCTAAAAAGTCGCCAGTTTCGCAGATAGGGCCAACCACATCGTAGTTTTTGGTGGCGGCATCAGTTTGTTGCACGGGAATGATCTCTTGCCATGCACTATATAACGCTGGCCTGATTAAGTCATTCATTGCCGCGTCAATAATGGCAAAATTTTTGTCGGGCGTTTCTTTTAGGTACTCCACTTTAGACACCAAGATTCCGGCGTTTGCCATAATGGCACGGCCCGGTTCGAAGATAATGGTCAGATGCTCGCGTCCCTTTAGACCTTCGGCGAGTGCTGCGGCATATTCACGTGGTGCTGGTGGATTCTCGTCTTGATAAGTGACCCCTAGGCCGCCGCCAACATCAATATGACTCACATCGATGCCATGGCTGGCTAACTCGTCTACTAAAGCAAGCACTCGCTGCAATGCATCGGTGAATGGTGCTAAGTCGGTAAGTTGTGAGCCGATGTGGCAATCGATGCCTTTTACCGCCAGCGATGGCGATTGTTGAGCAAACTGATAGGCGGGCAGGGCATCATTCATGGTAATGCCGAATTTGTTTTCTTTGAGACCCGTTGAAATATATGGGTGTGTACCCGCATCAACATCGGGGTTAACGCGAATAGAGATTGGCGCAACTTTATTCATGTCGGCGGCAATGGCGCTGATACGCTCTAATTCCGGCACTGATTCCACGTTAAAGCAGTAGATGCCGACATTTAGCGCATAGCGAATTTCATCTTCTGATTTACCGACACCTGAGAATACGACTTTTTGTGGATCGCCGCCAGCTTCTAGCACTCGCGCTAGCTCGCCTTTAGAAACAATATCAAAGCCCGAGCCCATTTTAGCCATGGTATTTAGGATAGCGAGATTGGAATTAGCTTTTACTGCATAGCAAATGAGGTGCTTTTGCTTCCCAGCGGCTTCATCAAAGGCGCGCCAATGACGTTCGATAGTCGCGCGTGAATAAACATAAAGCGGTGTGCCATATTGCTCTGCGAGCTGTTGCACTGGTAAGTCTTCGGCGAATAGTTCGCTGCCTTTGACGTTAAAATAATCCATTATTTAGCCTCTTTGTTGCCGTCTTTTTCTTGTTCTGCTGGTTGATTAGTTGTTGGGGCTTGTTCTTCGTAAAGTGGGCCTTTTTGACCACAACCGGCAAGTGAGGCTAACAATAATGCGCCAATAACGTATTTTGACATGGTTTTCTCAGTGCTAAATATTTCAATTGCCCATATAATCGCATTAACAAACACAAAAGCAAGCTTTAGAGGATGATATGAACGACAGTCAGTTTCACCAAATAGTCGATGATTTCTTAATTGCCATCGAAGAAGCGCTAGACGATGCCATGGTTGATTTTGATTACGAAACTTCAGCCGGCGTTTTAAAGCTAGTATTTAGCGATAAGAGTCAGATTATTATTAACCGCCAAGAGCCATTACATCAGATTTGGGTGGCGACTAAATTCGACGGCCACCATTTTGAATTACGCGATGGTCAGTGGATTGATAATCGCATTGGCGACGAGTTAGTGGATTTAATTCAAACCAGTATCGAGCGTCAGTCTGGCGTTGTTGTTGATTTAAGTGGTGTGCTGTAAATGACCATTGATGCAATAGTAAAAAATCCACAGAGCGCAGCCGACGCCGTGGTTATTTGGTTACACGGGTTAGGCGACTCGGGCGCTGGTTTTAGCGAAGTGGTGCCTGTGCTAAAGCTAGATAGCGACCACAAGATTAAATTCATCTTCCCTAATGCCCCAGAGCAAGCGGTAACCATTAACAATGGGTTTGTGATGCGTTCGTGGTACGACATTAAAACCATGGATTTGGATGGCCGCGCTGATATTCCAACACTCGAGCAAAGCGAGCATCTTATTGTCGAGCTTATCGAAGAGCAAATTGCTGCTGGCATTAAGCCATCGCGCATTGTCTTAGCGGGCTTTTCACAAGGTGGGGTATTGTCGCTATACACGGCATTGCGCCTTAAGCATAAACTTGCTGGCGTGGTTGCCTTATCCTGTTATCTCGCTCACAACGATTTACCGTTTGAAGGGGCACAAGGTGTAAATAAAGACACGCCAATCTTTAGCTCTCACGGCGAGCAAGATACTGTGGTGCCTTTTGCTGCGGGCAAAGATGCGGCGCAGCGCTTATCGGCGGCAAACTTTGATGTTACTTTCTCGCAATATCCGATGGAACATAGTGTGTGTATACCGCAGCTAGAGAAGTTGGGCCGTTGGATTAGTGACAAGCTTGCTTAAGCCCTAATCTCTGAAAAGCGCGATTGTCGACGACAATCGCGCTTTTTTATGAGCTCTATTATTCTGGGGCGACCCAAGTGACCAAGTTTTTAACAAGAGGCTGAACACAAAAGGCCGTGGGAAAGGCAATCGGCCAAGCAAATAAGAAAGCGTTACGCCAGCTTAGCCAAAATTCTGCATGATTAATTCCCAACTGATGACTGATGATGGTGCCGCTCATAATTGACGCCATAAAAAATGACATGAATAACGACGTTAGCAACCGTTGTTTTAAGTTCATCATTAGTTGATATTCCCGCCAACTGTTAGACCACTAGGTAATCGTTGTGGTTTGCCACGATAAAAATTATCAGTATTTAATGTATTCAGAAATGCTGCGATGTCGGCAAAATCGCCTTCGCCAATTGGTGTTTCTAAATCTTCTCGATCTTCATAGGCAGCAATGGCGTCGATAAGTGTCGCCCTAGAGCCATCGTGCATATAAGGCGCCGTATGACCTAAGTTGCGCAGTGTTGGCGTGCGCACAACTTCATCATTGATAATGGCCTCACCATCGTGAACTTGATTGTCTGATAGCATCGGTCCGGTATGGCACCTTGTACAACCGCCATCAATAAACTTATTTAAACCTATAATTTCTTGTTGATTAAACACATTAGTATTGCCATTAATGAACTGATCAAAACGTGTATTAGGCGAAATTATTTTGCGTTGAAAGGTCGCCAGTGCCTTACCAATGTTTTCTGAATTGATAGCATTTTCATAACCAAAGGCTTGCTCAAACAATTCGACGTATTCTGGAATGGAATTTAGGCGCTCAACCATTAGGGGAAGGGCGTTTTCGACAGGAATTTCATGCCCGAGCATCTCTATCGGATTTTGAATCGGCCCTAACGCTTGTTCTTCTAGCGTATCGGCGCGTAAATCCCAGAAGTAGCCACCAGAAGTAAAGCTCTCATTTTGAGTCGTTATTGTTAGGCCGGTGAACGCGACGTTCATTACCGTTGGGGAATGAATATCCGTTACTTGTGAACCCAAGCGATTCGGCCCCGCCCCAACGCCATCGTGTCCAATTGAAAAACGACGCCCGTCGGCCCAGCCAAAATCGGGATGGTGACAAGAAGCACAGCTGGTGGTTTTGTCGCCAGAGAGAATAGGATCCCAAAATAGAAACTCTCCTAATTGTTCTTTAGTGGCATTATATGGATTATCCGTTGGGTAGAGTGCTTGTGTTGGCAATGCCGTGAAAAACTCACTGTAATCTCTTGCTTGAGGATCATCTGCAACATTTCCACCTTCACCGCCTCCACATGCGGTCAACAATAGCGATAAGCTTATGGCGACTAGTTTCTTCATACTTTGCTCCTGAGAATTTTTACTTAATATTTCTCAAGATTGCATCATGAAGCGTCTATAAAATGTCTTTTGTAATAACAGCGCCTTTAGTTTATGAACAAAAGGCGCAGTAACTGGAGAGTTAGAATTGGTAGCTTACAGTGAGGTTCACACTACGGCCTTCTTCATAAAACTCTTCTTTGGCGGCCAGGCTGCCATCGCGCTCAAACTTAAGTCGGTTAGCGTATTCTTTGTCAAATAGGTTAGTTACCGATAGACGAGCTGATAAGCCTTTAATTGATGCTGGCTTGTAGCTTGCAAATACATCCATCGCAAACCAGGTGTTTGAACCTTCGTTTGGAATGTCTTCAACGCCTTTGTCAGAAATTTGCTGAGTTGGTGCGTGATTGTGTTTAAAGGCAAAGGTTGCCACACTGCCTAATGACCACTCTTGGTTTAGCGCGTAGTTAGTTTGTAGGTTGATTTTGTCTGATGGCATTTCTGCTAGTGCAAAACCAGTGTTTGAATCACGACCACGAGTGCGTGCGTAACTAGCGGCTAGCTCCCAATCGTTTAGTTGGTAGCTAGTTGATATCTCAAAACCTTTTAGACTAACTTGGCCAAAGTTAACTTTCTCACCGTCTGGCCATTCTGTGCTGTATAGATCGGCGATGTAGTCTTTAATGTCGTTTTGGAAGACGTTAATGCGAGTTACTAAACTATCGGTATCTGAAAAGACGTTGTAGTTATCAAAAACGATACCCACTTCTTTGTTGTCTGCACGCTCAGATTTTAGATTTGGATTTGGCTTAAATCCACGTCCTGATGTAAATAGTGCGCCATTGCTTGGCGGGTTTAGTGCCTGCGCGAATGAGGCAAATAGTTTAACGTCGCTTGATAATTCATATACACCGTTTAATGACATAGAAACACGGCTTTCTGTGCGGCCATCGCGCAGCAGTGGTTCACCGTCTAGGCCAATTGCATTTGATGATTCAATGTAGAAAGAGTCATAGCGAATACCTGGAATAACGTTTAGGCGCTCGGTAACTGGAATTTGTAAGTTAACCCATGTTGCTAGCTTACGTGATTTACTTGACGCTTCACTCGCCGCGCTTTCGTCTTCGATGATCGCCCCTGTAGTTTGATCAGACAGGATTACTTCACCTTTGTGAGTTGTAAAGTGACCAGAGACACCGTAGTGCGCTAGGCCAAAATCGGTGATTGAATCATTGCTGATGGTAAAACCGATGCTGTTGTCTTGAATATCTTGAGTGCCTTGTTCGTTATTGCCTTCGTCTTCCCAAGAGAATGAGTCAACGTAGTTGATGTAAAACGATGCATTTAAATCAACAAGGTCGTTGCCGCTCGCTTTGTCACTCCATACTAATGACGCGCCATTGTATTTTGTGTCGCGATAACCGATGTCGTTACGCACTTGATAAGTGCGACTGTCATCTGTGTTAAAGGTGAATTTTAGCGCTTGGTCACTGTTAAATTGATGATTGATTTTCACTAGACCAGACTGTTGATCGCCACGCGTTTTATCGTAGCTAGGACCGCCGTTACCTATGTGGTATGGCTGGCGATCTGAGGTTTGGAATGATGCTAGGTAATCAGTATTGTCATCGATTCCGAAAACAGTCACACCCATTTCTTTTTGTTGGTTGTTACTGCGATACCCAAAGTCAAATTTGCTACCAAAAGTTTCGTTACTAGCAAGTAAATCTTTTGCTGAAATTGTTTCGATGGTGATTTTACCAGCAGCTGCACCTGATGTTGGGCCAGCTGTTACTTGAATTGAATTAACAAAGTTTGGGTTTAAGAACCAGCTGCCGCGTTTGGTGGCGAAGTTGCTTTGGTAGATACCATCGATTGAAATGTAGGCATGTGACTGTGGTAAACCACGGATTGAAATGTTTTCACTTTGTGGTGTTGGGCCGCCAAGAATATCGACATTCGGTAAAATGCGCAGTGCTGCTGGCACGTTTTTACTGCCGATGTTTTTTACTGTATCGCCTTCAACGCCATTAATGGCTTGTGGCTTTTTGAGATTAGCGTGTTTGTTGCTTTCAGAGGATACAACAGTGATGGTATCTAGTACGTAGATATTTTCATCTGTTGATGTCGCTGCAAATGATGGCAAAGTCATAATACTGGTAACAGCAAATGCAACTGGGGTTTTGTAGTATTTCATAGAATAGTTCTCACTTTTACTTAATGATAATGAGAACTATTATATTTTATGGGTGATGAACTAATGATCACCAATCGATTGTCGGTGGTGATTTATTCTGTAATTTCTAAGGATAGAAACTTTTCTACAGATCGCTGTGTGGCGTGGGGATCATTTTCTAGCTCGACACCAAGCTCAACACCGAGTAAGTATTTACCTGGTTTATCGACGTTAAAGCTAAATACACCGCGGTCTTTTTTATTAAGATCTTTTTCGATCTTTTCACTTTCTTCAAAGAAATATTGATTACTACTTTTTAGGCTAACTTCGGCTTCTTGAACTGGTTTGCCGTTATAAGTGATTTCAAAAGCAATTTTTTGATTAGGGCGCAGTTTATTTGGGTGTTGAAGTGGCTGGATAACTAGGCCTGTCGTTGGTTGCTCTTCTGGCTCTGAGAATCCATTGTAGCTAACGTAAGTTTCACTGGTGATTAGCTTGTGAACTGTTTTTAATGGCTTGCTACCTTTTGGTAGTGTGTGCCATTTTGACTTAGGCATACGGGTTTTTTGGCGCACGCCTTCACTGTCTGTGTAAATAGTTAAAAAGACTTCTGAAACAGGGCTTTGAATGTAGTAGGTGCCTTGTTTATCAAAGTTAATATCAAAAACTTCTTTGGTTTCGCCGCTATAACCCGCTGCAACTTTAGTGGTTTTACCTGATGGTGCTGTTACTAATAGTTGTTTGAAACCGTGGTTTGCTTCTGCAACTAATGTAGTGCCAGAGCGTGATGCATCGAACGAGAATACTGTTTGTTCGTCGGTGTGGATCTCGTGACGATCAGTTTTAATCCATACATCGTGAGCGATGGCGTTGGCGCAAATAAGTGACAGTGTCGACGCCATTATTAACTTCTTCATATGAGTACCTTTGTAATGTTAGTTGTTCTCATTCTCATTATTGATTAAGTCATGTCGATTTTATGTCATGGTTTGTCAGATTGAGGTTCCCTGAGAAACTTTGGCAAGGATTTTTATTTAGCATAAAAAAAGCCCATCAATTGATGGGCTCTCTAGGTTATATAACGTCAGGTGGGTATTGATTATTTTATCACTACCTTGGTGTCTACTGTCGCTTGGTGAGAAACCATTTTCCACTGGCCATTAGCGTGTTGATATACGCGAGTAAAAACACCGTATTTAGTTGGTTTTACTTCACCGCCGACCTTTTTACTATTTTCATAGTGACCCGTTGCAATGGCCATTTTTCCAAATAATCTCACTGAGATATCGCGCAGTTTAAAGTGATTAAAAGCGCCTTTGGCATTACGCATTTTGTCTAAGTATTGTGACTTGGTGCGTAAAGAGCCATCGGTCGTAATGTGAATGGCATTATCAGCCATAATGTTATCAATAGCTGTTAAATCTTTATTGAGCATTGCATCGATACGACTATTTTCGATATCGAGAATTTGCTGCGTAGGCGAGGCTTTTTGAGCACTTGCAGGCAGTGCAAACATTAGCGTTGTTGCACCTGCTAGCAGTGTTGCTTTGCTTAGGCTCAACATTTAGTGATCCTCGCTAATATGGCGCTGTAACCAGTCTTCACCGTAATCGTTGCTTGGATCGCGTACAATAATATGTGGGTGAGTATTCCAGTCAAAACCTGTGCGTTGGTCAACAAAGTCGATTAGAATCGATGGACCGTGCACGCGGTAAAAGATTTTTTCACTGCCGTCACTTGGACCCATCCACATAAAGTGAAGTTGGCTTTCACCATCTTTCTTGATTTTAGCAAGTTGTTTTTCCGCTACATCAAAATCGGCGTTATTAACGTATTCTTCCACTAACACCCACAGTAGTTTACGCTGAACTGATGTCATATCTGAGACTTTTAACCCGCGGTATTTACGTTTGGTATCTTTTTTACCAGGACCTGCGAAGTCAGTTGGACCAAATTTATTGGCAGGATATTCTTTGGCCACAATGGCGACTGCTTTTTGTTTGTCTGTTAGGCTGTTTAATAGCTCAACGCCGCGCTTGCGTTCTTGTGGTAAAAATTGATGGCCAGCGTGTGCGCCGTGGCTAATTGCAGCAGGATCGGCGCCGTAGAACATAGGAACGAAGGTCGCTTTACCATCGACAACAGTGAAGTTAGCCGCAAGGTGGTGACCTGTGATCATGTAGCCCCATTGTTTATCAGTCACTGGGTTGCCGTAGAAAGATACCCAGTAATCGATTGCACCTAAGCTTTGGTTTTTACCGAAGAATTTGTCACTCGTTAATTCGCGGTTTTCACCTTCGCGTTTTAATTCATCATCGCCGCGTACCGCTCCCCAGATCTTGTGGTAGCCCTGAGAGCTGGTCGAAGCTATTAATAGATCGTGTAACAAGTGGCGTTGCTTGATGCTAAAGCGGCCAATTGGCAAGCCGTTACGGGCTTTTGAATGAATTGGTGCATTACTCCATTTCGTACGCTCTTTGTCATCGACAAAAGATAAAATCAATGACTTTTGTTGAGCGGGGCTTAGTGTATTGATTAATGCTTTAGCGGCATCAGTCATTTGAAAGGCACTTTGACTAGCTTGCGGCAAGCTGTGTGAGTGATGTTTGTGTGCAAAGCTATCTGGACTGTAAAAAGTAGTTGATGCAATGAGTAGTGCGCTGGAAACGATGTATTTCATATGTACCCCATAAAGTTAAGTTTCGAGAACTCTAATGGGCAATATGTCTAAAATTTGTTACTGCAGAGTGTTGATGTTAATTGGAACGATAGGCCTTAGCGTCATATAGCTAAGGCCTTTTTAGCTGTTAGTAGTTAGAAGTGTGGCATCACTCGTAGGCCAAATAAATCCACTTTATTTACTGGTCCTTTGATTCCGCCAGAACCCGCGTAACTGTGGTTATTCTTTAAATAACTCATGTTAAAGAAATCGCTTAGTTCTATGTTGTATTCACCAGCTTTCAGATTAACTAATACAGGTGTTGAATAAGCTTTAGCTGCTTCGTTGTGAGGCATTTGTACCACGCCTGTTTTTACAACTTTTCCTTGCTTGTTACGTACCGTTAGCCATTTCACGCCAGCGGTAATGCCGGTGTTAATTTGATGCTGCATGTTGTGATATTGCATCGACAGCGCATATTTCCCTGCACTCTTTACTAAGAAGTTGATAGCGAGTTTATCTGCTGGCGCGCCCCAGTTCATGGCTGTGCCATTGCTTGGCGTAAATAACTCACCTTGATTTTGACATTGCACAGGTGAGTGGTGAGATACATTGCCTGATGATTTAAATGTAGCGCTGACGCTGTAACACGCTTGATTTATTGCGCTTTTTTCCGACCACACTAGGTCTTGTTGTGACTGCGCTAATTTACCGTTGCGATAGATTTGATAATGGACTTGTCCTGAGTCATCGTTATTGGCGATGGTTATGTGGTTGAGGCCATCTTTCACGGCAAGTGTAAATTCAGGTGTTTTAGGCGCGAAACTCAATGGATCTTTCGGGCCTGTTTTGGCGTCAACTAGCATTAACCTATTAGATGATACACCCGCCGCGATAAGGGATACCTCAATGGTATTTTCAGCAGTCAGATCGCTATCCGAGATAATTTCTTTTGTGAACTCTTTACCGTTTAGCGTGAGTCTACCGACTTGATAAATTCCGCGTGCTAGTTCGTTATGCTTAAAGTTTCTAAGAGCGGGTAGCTTGAGACTGAGGTTAATCTTTTTACCGTGCCACGTAAGGTTGCGTAACGCGATGTCAGACTGCTGTTGGAAAAACTCCTTGTGTAGATGAGTGGTTAGCATCGGCGTAATGACTAAGCCATCACGACTGCTTTCGATGCCAAACAGTGACTCAATTACCATATTCAGATAGCTAGCCACCGACCACAATTGGCGTTTCGAGTTAATCGCAGGGCCAGACAGGGCTGGGTTTTCTTTTTCAAGCCACATGGCTTGTGCCGAAAGCCATTCGATGTTTTCCATGTTGGATAAATTTAGCGCCGCGCCGCGGATTAAGGTGTCATAGGCACTGTTCGCTACGGCGGCGTTATTACCGATTTTAGCCGCTTTAAGGCCATAAGCAGTAACGAATGGCCAGATGGCGCGATTGTGATAAACACCGATATCTGGTTGTTGTGGAAACAGCACTGGTGCGCCTAATTTTCCGTGTGGATAGCGGCTTAAAATAGTCGCTGCTTGTTGCTCGCTCGCAATGCCAGTGATGATGGCGAGTGATTGGCCGAGCCAGTCGAATTTGGCTAGCGGCGTGTTATCGAAATGTCCTGCCGTTAGGCTGCTATACATGCCGTGTTCACTGAGCCACAGTTCCTTGTTGATGGCGTTTTTAAGCGCTTTTTGCCACTGGGCATAACGCTTAGCAAGCGCTGGTTTATCAAGCTCAATTGCTAGCTCTTTGGCAAGTTTAATCGCTTGGTAATGTCCGGCATTGGTTGAGATAGATTTGCTGGTGGCCATAGACGAAAGATCGCCTTTGATCCACGGCGCATAGCTTTGTTCACGCCAATCTAAGAAAGATTGTTCGCCATTGTAGAGGCCTGTTGCTTTATCAAAGGCTACCTAACGGTCGATTTCTATGGTGTTGCTTAGCGCTTTTAACGCGGTTGCTGCGAACTCTTGACGCGCCTTACCCGTGAGGTTGTTTAGCGCTGATTCTGCACCAAATGCCCAAGACACACGGTCGGTACTAATCGGCCAGCTGCCGCCACTGCCCGTATCTTGAATAATTTGTAGGCCGTCATCGCTGCCTGCAATAACGTCTGCTTTAGGTACGCTGTTGCGATAAGGTGATAGTTTAAAATTAAGAGAATTGGTAACGCGTTGCGGATCCAATAATCCCAAGCTTAAATGTGCTGAATAGGCGAGATCGCGTGTCCACACGTAATTCCATTTCTCACCCGTTTCGAAACACTGACAAGCGATAGCGTTGCCGTGGTTGTAATTGTTATCGCGAATGACATCGACGCTATCGAGCTTCATTTCATCGACAGCTAGCGCAAATAGCGCATCAAAGGCGAGGTTACCAGTACGGCTATAGGGAAGACTTTCGTCTTCGCGATAGATTGAGAAAGAAGGTACTGGATCGCGTAAAATCGCCGTAGTTTCCTGTACATATTCTTTCAATTCGCCGACGCTCTTGCTGGAAAAAGTGACAGTTTCAGTTTGGTTATTGAAGGTTTTAAAACTAAGTTTTTGCGATTTGCCCTGATGCGGTGCGATATCCGCAGGATAGACGTGATCGGTTTTAGCAATAGTGAGTTTATACGGCTGCTCATTGGTGTCTAATGTCAGCTGATATTGTCCCGGCGTGGTCACCATTAAAAAAGACTTTCCAGTGGCTTTATCGCTACTCACGGAATAACTCGCTTGTTTGTCTAACACATCAAGAGTGGTATCGCTATCTGCTTGCACCACAAATTCTTGCGACCAGCTATCGGTGGCAAACTTAAACTCAAATACACCGTAACTTAGACGCACTTTAGTCGTCAGCACACCTTGGTTATTAATAAGTTTGTCTTTGGTGCCCCAGCCATTAAAGCTACCACGAACATAAAGCTGTGGTAGCTGCTGATGTTCAGATTGTTGTGAAGTCGTTTGTTCGGCATGTTGAGAGCTAACAGCCGTTGTTGAATCACAACCTGCGAGCGCAGACGCTATCACAGAAGCAATGGCAAGACGTTGAAATGATGGCGACCAGTCCATATTGGAAAATCCCTGAATTATTATTATGCAGGTGATAATGCCGAAAACAGGGCGAGTTTTTAAATGAATACGTATGCGGGGGGAGTTCTAGTTAAATTTGGAGAATTGTTTGGTGTGCTGACTTGTTTTGTAGTCAGCACACCATTTAACCGCGTATAGCTCTATTTCTTCGGCGCTACATGATACAGCGACGTCATTCCCGCAGAGATATGATCATTGACATGACAGTGATACATCCAAGTACCTGGGTTATCGACTTTCATATCTAGAGTTTTCATTGATGCAGGTAATAACTCAACGACATCGGTGCGGCGGCCGTTTATTAGACCTGTGTGACCGTGCCAATGAGGGGTGTGGAGATCTACTTCAGTGCCTAATGCAATTAGATGCCAACGCACTTTATCGCCGTCTACCATATTCAGACCCGGCAAATTAGCGAAAAGGTAGCCGTTTATCATGTGCATTAGATTGCCTTCAACAAACTCTTCATCTTCCGCATCAATATCTTTGCCGATGTAGTTTTTAATATTGTCATCTAGGAAGTGGCTTTCGTTTTCGTCCATCACTGTGTAGAGGTTAACGAACTCGCGATCGACATCTTTTGGTGTACCATCTGGGTTTGCCATGCCTTTGGCGGTAACGATAATCGCGCCAACTAAGCCTGAGTTTGAATCGGCAATACTGTCGACGTGCGAGTGATAAACCCAAACGATTGAGCTGTTATCAGCAGGGCCTGGTCCCGCCGTTTCTGGCACTTGCCAAGTGTAGGTAAAGGTTGTGCCCGGCATCACTTTGTCGTCGCGTTTTTGCGCTTTGCTAGTACCGTCGTTAGTTGGCGCACCTTCGTTGCTCTTGGTGTAAAACACGCCGTGTGGGTGAATGCTGTATGGCAGAGAGCCTTTATTCTTGAATACTACCTTGATTGTGTCGCCAACCTCGGCGCGAAATAGCGGGCCAAGTAAACCAAGATGCTCTTCGTGAGCTGGTCGTTGCTTGATGCTGCTAAAAGTACCATCGGTGTATTCGCGATAGATGGCTTTTTTATACTTACTGCCGATGGTTTTATCGCTCGTTTCAACAAAGACTTTTTGTGAGTCTTTTAATGGCATACCCATCATCAGGTTGAAGTGTTTTGGCGCGTAGTCCCACTCGATCTCTTCGGCGGCAACATAATAAACACGCTCAACGGAGTGCACACTCAAGCTAAGCGCAGTTAACGCACCTAGCATGAGTAATTGAATGAATTTAGTCATAGCAAACAGCTTATGTGGTTGGAAAGGCAGTTACTATATCAATAATGAGAATGAAAATGGCTATTATTTGATTGAAACTTGCGTTAGAGCAATTTGTGCTAAAACAGCTCTTCGGCTTGACGATCGAATGGTTCGATAATGATGACGCTGTTTTCAACTTTTATGCGATTAAATTGCGGCAAGTTAAAACTGATATCGAGTTTTTCTTGGCTCTTGTTTTTTTGCTCTTTGGTAAAGGTGTAAAAGCGGTAAATTTCTCTCAGTAAATCCATTTCGTTTTGCTGATCTTGCCAATAGCTAGACAAGTGGTTGTTTTCATCGAGAATGTAGACTTTGATGCCATCTTTGCGCTGTTCGAGGAAAAATTGAACATAGCCAATACTAGCGTGCTCATAGATTAAGCGTTTGACCTTGCTGGTAGTTGGTTGCTTGCTTGGAACTTGAGTGAGCCCCGTTTGACTGAGGGTTTTATAGAGCTCAACGGCATTGCTAATCGCCTTGTATTCTACTTTTTCTCGATGGAAAAACAGACCGTAAAGCTTACCGGCTACTACCATAGATTTGACTTGGATCCCTTCCTTGCTGGATTTACGTTGAATCTCAAAACACTCGCGCAGTAAAAACGATACTTGATCCCGTAATAAAATACTGTGACGTTTAGATACACACAAAATACTGATTTCAGGTGTACTGCTACTCGAACGAATTAGCGTAAATAGATGACTAAGGAGTTCAAGTATCGCGGTATTACCGTTAAACACCATAGCGTGATGCTCGTTCCAGCTATTGCGATAAGCAAGGTCTATTGATGAGACTAAACTGCGCTTTTGGCGGCCGATGGAAAAAATATTGCTAATGAGCCAATCCATCATTTGGGTTTGCCCTTCAAACTCCACTGTTGCGTCGTCAAGCATATTTATGATGATGGAAACTTCGTCAATTTGGCTCGACTGTACCAAGGCATTTTTAGTCGCAAGTTTATCGCCTGTAAATTGCTCGGCGAGATGAGCGAGTGCGCGATTTACCTTGTAGCTGTATTTGGCGTTGTCACTGGGTAAGCGCACCTGCGTCGTCGGACTGATAAGTTGGTTGATCGCCGCCCACATCAGTAATTTTATAATGTGGGTGTCTTTGTGAATAATGTAATCTTTGCCAAATACTGGCGGCTGACTCAGTAGTAGCCAAATACGGTGGCCGCTGTCGTCAATGCCGCGGCGCAAGTAAAAGTTGTTATTGGTGTGCTTAACACTGCGAATGGGCGCTAGTCGGTTGATTTTGGTTTCAGAATGCTGATATGCCGAATAGAGTTTGCGACTAAGAATGGTCAGCTCTTGGGGATACATCGCTTCGTCGACTTGATGTGATTTAGCTAACTCTTTCATTAATTGGTAGCTTTCTAACAACGCAGAGACTAGCGCTTGATGATGTTGTTGGCTATCAACTGGGCTCCAGCGAGCTTGTTTGTCTAAATGAGCAATATGTTCGTCGCTAAACTGCCACTGTGCGACGAGTTCTTTAAGTTGTTGCTGCTGGTAATTTAGCGTTTGGCCTTGTTTGATAAAACTCAGCGCAGGTGCGCATTTGAGATAAAAACATTCCCTGACTAGTTTTAGTCGCTTGTCATCTCCTAATCGCTGTAAATGCCCACTAATGCGATTTAGCAACAATAGGTAGTGATCGCTAAACTGATTGGCGAGCATCAGTTGTTGCCATTCCACCGATAGTAATTGGGTATTGGGAAAATCACTAAAATAAGATTCTAACAATAAAGCTTTTAAGAGGGATTTTTCAGGGGAGTCGATACCTTTGTAAAGTTGCCACATCATGGCGCCAAAATATTCTTGTGCCGGAATACTGGTAGGCTGACCAAGATCGATGGCACTAATACTGTCGTCTTGCGGTGATAGATGCCAACGAATAGGCTTGCCTGCCAAGGTAATCGCTGAGCGATAGAATTCATCGAGCAATAACCAATGCTGAGCGCTGCCACTAGACTCTTTATCAAAGCCCGATTTTATGCCTTGCTCGAACTGATTTTCAGTAACTAAGAATAGATGCAGCTCTACACCAATTTGTTTGGCCCATTCCTCAATAAGTTGGCATTTTTTTACTATGTGTTCTCGTGTTTGAGGGGACAAGTTGTCACAAAGGCACAGCCACACATCCCAGTCAGATTTAATACTTTGTCCTAAACTACCTAGGCTTCCTATGGTGTACAGCCCACAATAGAGTTCTGTGTTTGGTGCTGTTGATAGCAAAACATCGACATTAAAGAAATCTTTGGCCAGCTTTTGTGCGGGTTTAGTGACTCTAAAGTCAGCAATACCGCCGGCTGAGAATTCTCCGACATAACCGGGAAGACCATCGATATTTTCGTTAATTAGCAGTGGAAGAAGGTGGGCGAGCTGACTATTTTCAACAGACAGTTCTCGAAAAATATGATTGATATGCAACGTACGTTGCGGGCAGGTGGCCGCAAAATCTTGTCGTAGTTGATAGTGTTCAATCATTTATTTTTACTCTAATTATTTAGATGGACATTCTAGCGAAAAAAGGAGTACAAAATCTATCTTGATAAGATTTCGTTTTTATCTATACCCGTAGTCGTTGGAGGTGCTTGAAATTATAGTGAGAATAAAAGGTTAGCTACAAGGCGCGCGATTGAGCAATAGCTGGCTATTGGGATTGAGCGCAACGCAGTAGATGGTCTTTTAAGCCACTATAAAACAAGCATCTTCATTGATTATGGGTATACAGATCCTTTATGATATTGCTTCTCTATTCGCAAAAGGAAGTGTTCCCGTGCAGCTTAAAATTAAAATAGATTTAGGCCCAGACGACGCTGTTAGTGCATCGCAGCCGGCACCTTTTGATCCTGTAAAGATAAGAAATTTCCTGCTTGTACTCATTCTGCTATCTAGTTTGGTTTGTACCATGGCCTACAGCATGTGGCCGACGGGGCAGTCGAATGCTGCGCTAATGGCTGAAAGCGACATAGGTACCTTAGGCGTTTTACTTATTATTATGGAAGATGAAGAGCCGCCAAAGCAGCCGCTGGTTGGTGAACATGACCAGCCATTTCCAATTGAAGATGATACCGAATTAGAGCCCAAAGAAGATGTAATACCTCAAAAAGGCAATACGCCACTCATTGAGAAGTCGGCAACTGAGAAAAAAGTGCCTTCGCAATTACCGTCAGCAAAAAACTCATTGCTAATGGCTAAGCCTTCACCTGCACAGTCTGCTGCCGTTAGCATTCAAGCAGCAAGTGACAATAAAGTATCGATTACTGAGTCTGTTGTTGCTACTGATGCATTAAACGATGTGGTTGCAAACAACGATTCAATGCATGTGCCTCGTGCCCAATTGACATCGGCGATTGCAAAACGAGAGCCCATTGATCGTTTGTCTAGCTTGAGTTTAAGTGAGCACAAAAAGCTGTTTTATTTCACTCAAATTGATCGCATGAAAGATAAGGTTGTTTACCATCGTTGGAGCTTAAATGGCAAGGTAATGGCTGAGGTAAGCTTATCGATTGGTGCGAATAAATGGCGTACTTATTCGAGCAAAACTTTCAATCGAAGTATGTTGGGTCGTTGGCAAGTTGCAGTAGTCGATGATCAAAATCAGGTGCTAAAAGTTACTGAATTTGATGTGACTCAGTAAAACAGCCGAAAAACCGCTATATTTTTTACCAATTAGATTGGTGGTGATATCATTGCCGCCAATTTACTATCACTCTTTTTGGAATCTTTATGTCTGTAGATATCGTGCGCATTGCGACTCGTCAAAGTCCCTTGGCGTTATGGCAAGCTGAATTTGTAAAAGCACAGTTAGAGCACTTTCACCCTAATATTAAAGTAGAGTTGGTTACCATGGTAACCAAGGGCGATAAGATTTTAGACACTCCGTTAGCCAAAGTTGGCGGTAAAGGGTTATTCGTAAAAGAGCTGGAAACAGCCATGCTAGAAGGCCGTGCCGATATCGCAGTTCATTCGATGAAAGATGTGCCGGTGGAATTTCCTGAAGGCTTGGGCTTAGAAGTGATCTGTGAGCGTGAAGATCCTCGCGATGCCTTTGTTTCCAACAAATATAAAAATCTAGATGAATTGCCACAAGGCAGTGTTGTTGGTACTTCTAGTTTACGTCGTCAATGTCAAATTCGCGCGGCGCGTCCTGATTTAGTTATTCGCGATCTTCGCGGCAATGTTGGCACGCGTTTAGGTAAATTAGACGCTGGCGAATATGACGCAATCATTCTTGCTGCAGCTGGCCTTATTCGCTTAGAAATGCCAGAGCGTATTGCATCATTTATCGAGCCTGAGCAATGTTTACCAGCCGTTGGCCAAGGTGCGGTTGGTATTGAATGTCGTTTGGATGACGATCGAATTAAAGAATTGTTGGCACCGTTAGAGCACACTGAAACACGTCAACGCGTATTGGCCGAGCGTGCACTTAACAAGCGTTTAGAAGGCGGCTGTCAGGTGCCAATCGGTAGCTATTGCGTGATTGACGGCGATAACTTTTGGTTGCGCGCACTAGTTGGTAACCCTGACGGTAGCGTGATGTTAACTGAAGAAGCTCGCGGTACTTTAGCTGACGCCGAGCAAACGGCCATCAATATGGCTGATAAGTTATTGGACCGTGGCGGCAGAGAGATTCTGCAGCAGGTTTATGCACAAGCATAGCCCTAGACAGCGACGTGTCTTAATTACTCGCCCACAAACAAAGTCTCAGCAACTTGAGGCTTTGTTGGCGAGCCATCATATTCCCTGTATTTCTTATCCATTAGTCCAATTTTTACCTTCTATTGCTTCGCAAATCGAGCAAGTTATTGCTGACGCAGATATAATAATTGCGGTTAGTGAGAATGCTGTTTCTCATACGGACAATCAGTTATCTCAGTGGCCAAAGAAGGCAGATTACTTTGCAGTAGGTAAGGGGACGGCGCAGCAATTTTCGACCTTGAATATCAAAGCGCAAGCTCCGACACTGGCCACTTCCGAAGGGCTGTTAGCGCTTGACGATTTAGCTGATGTTAATGGCAAGCGTGTTGTTATTTTACGCGGCAATGGTGGGCGAGAGCTTATTGCGCAAACGCTTGTTAAACGCGGCGCTACGGTGGAATACCTTGAGACTTATCAACGTCAATTGATCGCGATGAATGATGGGGATTACGTTTTGCAATGGCAACAGCATCAAATAAACACTATAGTGGTGACTAGTGGCGAGATATTGCAGCATTTGTGGGAAAACATCGGCGAAATGCAGCAAACTTGGCTAAAATCACTATCTTTAATTGTTCCAAGTGAGCGTATTGTGAAAATAGCACGTAAACTTGGCTTTGAATCGATTGAGTTAAGCGAAGGCGCTGATAACCAATCAATTTTAAAAATTCTATTGAACGAGTGTTAAATGACTAAGACTAATGATGACGCATCGAACAACAAAGCTGACGAAAAGGCTATTGAAGAGCAACAGACTGTTGAAAATACAGAGCAGCCAAATACGTCTGAAGCATTAGTCGAAAAAGAGCTTTCAGCGGGCAAAGAGCCTTCCGCGGATAAAGAGCAGCCAGCAGACAAAGAACCGTCAGCGGACAAAAAGCCTTCCGCTAATGAAAAACCGTCGGTAGATGAAGCTCCTGCTATTGAAGAAGAGCTATTGGTCAGTCAAAAGCCATCATCTGATAATCAATCTTCTGCTCAGAAACCCTCGCTTGATGAGAGCAAGTCATTAGCCAATGAAACAACAGAATTAGATAATGTCGCGTCGTCAGCCGTAGATAAAAACGAAACAGCGACTAGCGCTGGCACAGCACAAAAAATGGAATCAACAGTGGTCACTCAAAAAATACCTATCAGTAAACTTGCCGTTTTATGCTTAATTTTGATCTTAGCGCTAGCGGGCGCAGCGGGTTATGGCGTCGATCAATACCAAAAACTCCAATTGGCTCAACAAGACACCATTGATTCACTCGTCGCTAAGCAAAACAGCGTTTTAGAGAATGTGAATCAACAGCTGCAACAGCAACAAGCATTAAATCAATCGTTAACCAATGAATTGAACGATAAGGTTGCTGCGCAGCTTGCAGGCCAAGAGCAAACTCAAGCGCTTATTAATCAAAAAATTGCCGAATTATCAGGACGTCGCCCAAGTGACTGGTTACTGGCTGAGGCAAACTACTTAGTTACCATGGCTGGCCGCAAACTGTGGCAAGAAAAAGATCAAAAAACCGCTGCGGCGTTGTTAGTGACTGCCGACAAACGCATAGCTGAAATGCATGATGAATCCTTAATTGAATTGCGTCGCGCCCTCGCCAAAGACATAGCGACTCTTTCAGCATTGCCACAGGATCGCAGTCAGGATATCGCATTAGCTATCGATGGTTTAATTACTCAAATCGATAATCTTAAACTCAATACCGTGACCCTACCGGATGCAGTTGAAGAAGAGGCGCCAGCGGCCGCAGAAGACTCGTGGCAAGAAAATCTAAAGCAAACATGGTATGGCTTTGTTGATGGTTTAATTACAATTCGCAAACGCGAGAGTAATGTCGTACCGCTAATGTCTGCCAAACAGCAATGGTATTTAGAAGAAAACCTCAAGAATAAACTGGTTCAGGCGCAGTTAGCTGTTTATCGCAAACAACAGCAAGCATTTACCAGTGCTATCGAAGTGAGTAGAACTTGGGTATTACAATTTTTCGATCGCGAAGACAGTGCAACGACCTTCATGCTCGAAGAGTTAGAAAAGCTAGAAAAAGTGTCGATTGAGGTGAACTATCCGCGCGATTTATTGAGCCGTAATTTGATTGCAGATGAAGTAACACGTCGCAATATTAGTTCAGCACAAGGTTTGGAGCGTTAATATGATTCGAGTCTTGATATTTTTACTCATAATCGCGTCAGGCATTTTGATTGGTCCATCGCTGATGGGGCATGACACTTACGTATTGGTAGCTGTGAATGGCTGGACGATGGAAACCAGCCTTGTCGTTATGGTTATGATGATTATCGTGTTTTACGCTGCCTTGCAAATCGCTGAATGGGCGCTAGTCAATACTATTGCTATGTGGGGACGCACACGCCATTGGTTTGGCTGGCGTAAAGAGCGTATCGCGCAGCAAAAAACGATTGATGGTGTATTAGAGTTTGCCGCTGGACATTTCTCTCAGGCAGAGCAGCTTAGCGTAAACCATGTTAAATATAGTAAAGAGCCGCTTTTAAACTATTTTACTGCGATTAATGCTGCAGCGACGCAAGGCAAGATAGAGCAGCGTGATGCATATCTTACGCAGGCATTGGAATTTGCGCCGGAGAACACTGCACTAATTGCAACTAAACTGCGTTATCTTGTTCAAGCGCAGGATTTTGAAAGTGCGCAAAAGTGGTTGGAGCAACAATCTGACAAAGTGGCTCGACACGATGACTTATTACCGTTGAATATTCAAGTACGTGAACATTTTCAACAATGGGCACAAGTTGCACAACTCAATGATATTTTGTTTAAGCACAAGCGTCTGACTGCACCTGAGCATCAGGAAAAAATGCGTCATTGTTACGTTCAGCAATTGGCGGCACTTGTAGACAGTGATCTAGAAACGATTAATCAAAGTTACAAGTCTATCCCTAGAAAGTACCGCAATCATATCGACATCTTTTGCCAGTATGCTAAGTTAGTTATTAAATTTGATCAGGCGGCGCTGATCGAGAAAGAATTGTTTAAACGACTGAGTAAAGAGCTAAGTGCTGGCTTGTTAGGTGTGATTGAGCAATGCCCCACACAACTTGCACCAGCTTGGTGTGAGCGCCTTGAAAAGTTAGAAAGTTGCCACAAAGATGCAGCTTTTGTTGATTCAATTGTGCGATTGCAAATTATGCAACGACAATGGAAAAATGCTAAAGAATGGCTGCAACAAGCAATTCAAATCGACCCTTCAGCGCATCGCTATCAACAATTAGCACAGGTCCAGCAAGAGCTAGGCGAGAGCAGTGGCGCTTTAGACAGCTTCAATAAAGCGTTGAATTATCGTCAAGCGAAGTAACAGGGAAGTAAGTCGATGAAAGACAACTCGAATTTTGACGAGTCAGTTAAAACGCTGAAGAAAACTATTCCGTTAATGATGAAGTACAGCGTGCCAGTTAACCCAACTAACTACGCGTTGTGGTATACCTATGCATCTAACGAAGTTCCTAACCTAAATCGCGAATTAGAATCGGCGCTGAAATTATATAACACCTGCCCAACCTTCCGCGCCGAGCAACTGTATTCAAAGCACGTTAAAAATGAAGCTGTTGATCAAGCTCGAAATTTGCAAAAATCTATCGACAAAATGATGGGTAAAGTTGGTGACTCGATTGGTAACACTCAAACCAACGCTAAGAGCTTTGAAAAAGAGATGTCGTTGTGTCATGAGGAGTTAGCTGAGCTAGATGCCATTGAAACGCCAATGACGCCAGAAGCTGTATCTGGTTTTGTTAGTGAATTGCTCTCAAAATCGATGGCAATGCGAGACAATGCTAAATCCTTAGGTGACAGCCTTGAAAAAGCTCAGCAAGAGATAAAGTCTCTGCGGATGGAGCTAGCTAACAGCCAGCAAGATGCATTGTATGATGCTCTAACTGGACTGCTAAATCGCCGGGCGTTTGAACAAGAGCTAGATGGTCTGATTGAATTGCCTAATGCACATGCTTGTTTGATCATTGCCGATATTGACCATTTTAAAGCCTTTAATGATGAACATGGCCACACCATGGGGGATCAGGTGCTAAAAGCTGTTGGTAAGCGTTTGGCAATTTCCTGCTCTAATGGCGCCTTAGCATTTCGTTATGGTGGTGAAGAATTTGCAGTTTTACTACCTAATTCGACGATTGCAAAGGCACACGAAATGGCTGAGAAAATCCGACTATCGATTGAACGTTTAATTATTAAAGATCGAAAAACCGGTGAGACTGTTGCCAATATCACCTGTTCATTTGGTGTGGCAGGTATTCTAAAAGACAAAGATGCAATCGATTCGATTAACCTTGCTGATGAGCGTCTATACAACGCGAAACAGCAAGGTCGTAATCAGGTGGTATCAACTGCTTAGTGAGTTAGCTTATTAAATCTATGAGTCATTAGTGCGGCCGAAATGGTTAGGCCGCAGATGATGGCAATCCAATAACCTTGTACGCCCCAGCCACCAAATTCCGCCAATACATAGCCGATTGGAAAGCCGATTAACCAATAGGCCACCATGCAGATATACATCGGTATTTTAGTATCTTTCATACCACGTAGCGCGCCGCTGGCATTTACCTGTACCGCGTCTGATAGCTGGAAAATCGCCGCTAAGATAATAAGCTGACTGGCCACTGCGAATACCAATTCATCTGACGTAAATACTGCGATGAAATGCTGGTGAAATAACACCATGCAGGTGGCAGTGAACAGTGAGATAAATACGCCAAACCAAATACCCATGAATCCCGTCTGACGCGCCTGTTCCGGCTCTTTACGCCCAATGTGGTAGCCCACTCGCGCTGTGACAGCAATCGATAGGCCAAGTGATAGTGTATAGGCTAGCGCCGAGATATTGATAGCAATTTGATGACCTGCGATATCAGGTACTGAATAACGGCCAATCATTAATCCAACTGCACCAAATAAGGCAACTTCAAGACCTAGACCAATCCCCATCGGTGTGCCGATTTTCAGAATTTCAGTATAGTCTTCAAGACGAGGCTTTAACCAAGTATTGAAGAGGTTGAAGCCGTGATAGCGTGCCGATGTGAGAGTATAGATAACTAGTGATATTGCCATTATCGACCATACTACGAGCGTCGCCCAAGCAACACCAATAGCGCCCATTGCAGGCACGCCCCAGCCGCCATTAATAAACCAATAGTTGCACGCAACGTTAAACGGTAGCGCGATAATGGAGCAATACATGATCGCTTTAGTTGCGAACATTCCTTCGTTACAAAAGCGCAATGCAAAAAAGAAGTAGAGTGGAAATACGCCCCACGCTAAAACACTCAGGTAACCACTCGCTAGCGGAATGATCTCCTCGGTTATGCCAATCGCCCACATTAAGGGTTCAAGAGACACTAAAATGATTGCGCTAGGCAGCGCCAAAATGAGCGACATTATTACGCCCGTTTGGAAGGCGCGTTTTACACCGTGTTTGTTTTCCTCGCCATTGTATTGCGACGTTATTGGACTTAATGCTAAGAAAATACCAATGATAAAAACGATAATTGGATTGAAAATACTTACACCGATCGCTACCGCTGCAAGTGCATCCGCACTGTATTGTCCAGCCATTATGGTATCGATCACACCAAACGACATTTGAGCTAGTTGCGCTAAAATGGCGGGAATGGCAAGTTTGATTAGTTGATTACTTTCGGCTTTGGCGCTTGGAGTAAAAAACTGTGCGAGGTGTTTTTTCAATCGAGTATGCTCCTATAAATATTAGTATCTATGTGTTGCGATAAGCTGGCTATTATCACTTAAGTTGCTATTGGTGTCATTGTTTCAATTTAGCTATTTTTCCGCCATAAATACGTCACAAAAAGGACGTAGGATGTGCGCCTGAAATTTGAAATTACTTGTAACACTTGGTCTGAGCATTTCGACTTTAATCTATGATAAGTTGGTTTTTTTCGCATTGATTATCTAGGTGTTAGTAATTATTAAATTAAACACATTTATGAATAATGATGATAATCACGCGAGTATAATTTTATCAGTTTTCATTGAACTTGTAGAAACTATTAAGGTCGAAAATCTCACGGTAACCATGGAACAATAGCGTATGAAAAAATTCACTAAAAACTCCATTAAACAAATCGTTAAATATGTAAAAATCTTCTTTGAAGGCACGTTGAAAGTTGAAAGCTTAGGTGTATTTCAATTTCAACAAGGCTTGTTAAAAGCGCCTTACGATGCAAATGAGCAGCAGCAATCTTTTGTAAGTCAGATTAATCAGCTTATCAAGTCGCGACAGCCCGTTGCGCAGTGGGAATAGATGCATCATATTCCCACATTAAAAAAGCCAATCATTCGATTGGCTTTTTAGTTTCTAGTCTTTTATTTATAGAACCGAATAGAGTTCGACTATATCTGAGAGCGACTTAGTGAATCGCGCCACTGCGGCGATCGATACTCAGGTGTTGATGACTTAATTGTTGGTTGTAACAGTTAAGTTGGATCTTTGGTTGAGCACTAGCCGTTGCTTTAAATAGAAAGGTTAGGGCGCTCGTGCGTTTTGCTGCGAGTTGCAGACGTTTTAAATCGCGGTTATCGATTTCACCTGGCCAGCCTAATACGGCGCTTGAGTTACCTGACATCAGTGCTTGTTCCATCGCCCATAGTGCATCGACTTGATCTTTCGGATGCACTAATAGAACGCGAGAAGTATCAATGCCATTGCTCTCTAGTAGTGGTTTCAATCCTGCCTTTGGCGCACCAACTAAAACAATCCAGCGACCCTGTTGGCTTAATTTAGTCAATGTTGGTAATAGGATATCTAGCTGTTCACTAATAGATTCAGAGCTAATCACTTCGTTAATGGTTTGCGATTGCCAGCCACCGTGAGCGAGAGATTGGTCGATATAATCGATACCAGAACTCATTGAGAAAGTGTTGCTGTCAAAGTTAGTGTTCATTACTAATGATTTCATTGCCATGCTCCATTTCTAATTACGCCAACAGCCAAGCCTTCGATCTCAACTGACTGATATTCTAAATCTACAATGATGGTTGAAAACTCTGGGTTTTCAGGGTGAAGTAAAATCTTGTTCTCTTGGCGCTCGAAGCGCTTAACGGTGACATCATCTTCAACACGAGCTACAACTACTTGGCCTTCGCGCACTTGATTGGTTTTGTGAACCGCCAATAAATCGCCGTCCATAATACCGATGTCTTTCATACTCTCACCGTTTACGCGCAGTAGGTAATCTGCGCTGGGGTGAAACATATTCGGGTCTACTTGGTAATGTGCTTCTACATGCTCCTGCGCCAAGATAGGTTCACCAGCAGCCACTTGACCGATAAGTGGTAAGCCTGCTTCTGGTTCAGGGTCGTTAGCAGCTTCGACTAAACGGATACCGCGAGAAGTGCCGGGAATAATTTCGATAGCACCTTTTTTAGCAAGGGCTTTTAAATGTTCTTCTGCGGCATTAGCCGATTTAAAGCCTAGCTGTTTAGCAATTTCGGCACGAGTCGGGGGCATGCCAGTCATGGAAATATTATCTTTGATGAGCTGTAAAATTTCTGCTTGTCGATTAGTTAATTTTTTCATGCTGATGCCTTTCACTGAATATGTTTACTAAACTGTTTTTCTATACAGTACAACTGTCAGTATATACAGTAATATCTATTGTGCAATCATTAATCAGCAATTATTTGTAATTTCTTCGATGAGAGATAATTAATAGACAACAAAAGTTATTGATATTAATAACCTTTATTGAGATTTACTGTAGGCGGTAAATTTCCACTTTTTCGATAGTTACCAATATTATCCGCGATAATTTCCGCGGCTGTACAGTGGTTTGTTGGCGCTGATATGTGTGGTAATACAGTAGTTTTGGGATGGTGCCAAAGAGGTGATTGGGCTGGTAGAGGTTCTATATCGAAAACATCGAGCACTGCGTGATTAATATGTTGATTGTCCAGTAATTTGAGTAAAGCGTCGTGATCTATAATACCGCCGCGTGAGAAGTTAATGATACTCGCGCCTTGTGGCAGTAAGCTTAACGTTTTGTTGTTGAGTAGATGTCTTGTCTCAGGTGTTAGTGGCAGTAATGAAATTAAGATATCTGTTTCAGCGAGCATGGCCGTCAGGCCGTCTTTACCTGTGTAGTTAGTGACTTTATCAATGATTTTTGGCGATCGCGTCCAACAACTTAATGTGTAATTAAGCTGACCTAACAAAGATAATGAGGCTAGGCCAAGTTCGCCTGCACCTAATACACTTACGCGCAATTGTTTCGAATTGATGTTAGTGAGTTGTCGCCATTCTCGTTGCTGTTGTTGCCGCTGATAACTTGGCATATTGCGTTGTAAATACAGGGTCCAAGTGAGCACAGATTCTGCCATAGTTTGGGCGAGTTCAGGATCGGTAAGGCGCACCAGTTGTACACCATCGGGCAAGCCCGTTTTTACTAAATTCTCAACACCTGCCCATAGACTGTGTATCCAGACTAGATTGGGAAAGCTACGTAGCACCTCAGGATCTGGATTCGCAACGATGGCAATATCGACTTCGGCGTATTGGCTCGCTGTTAGCTGATGGGGAAAATAAATGCTTTCTGAGCTAAGTGTTTGTTGTAATAACTCAAGCCATTGTTGTTGCTCCGTGCTTGGCAGTTGGCTAACAAAAACTATTTTCCCCATAAATCCTGCTATTGCTTTGGTGGGCGGTACGAAAATTCGAGGCGATTACCGCTTGGCTCGCGAATCATCATATGCATTGTTGGACCACCATACGCTGGCTCTGGTGCGAATTCAATGATCACGCCATCTACCGTTTTTACTTTCTCAAATAATGCGTTAAGCCCTTCCAATGTATCCACTGTAAAAGCGAGATGATGCAAACCAACGTTGTTTTTGCGATTGAAGGTTACGGTTTTTTTAGGATCTTTGGTTTGCCATAAAGTTAAAAACATCTTGCCGTCTGAAACGAACTTAGCTGGATATTTTTCATCGCCGCCGACAAGTTTCCATTGCAGCACATCGGTAAAGAAATGCGTCGATTTATCGAGGTTTGATACGGTTAACCCTACATGGTTAAAGCCTGATGTTAATGGCTTTTTCGCTTCGCTCGCCTCCGCTGAAATATGCACCGTTAGAAGGGTTAGTAATATAAGTAGTTGTTTCATGATCTTCTCTTAGTTAATGAGTTTACTGGTAATAGATAAGTTGCCGTGCAGGGTTTTGTGGACAGGGCATTTATCGGCGATTTCCATTAATCGTTGGCGCTGTACGTCTGTCAGATCGCCTTTGAGTGATATTTCACGCGAGATAACTTCGAGCAACTTCGGCTTTTCGTCTTCACAATCTTGGCAATCTTTTACGTGGCTGCGACTGTGGGATAGTGAGACGGTCACATCTTCTAACGGCAGTTTTTTGCGATTGGCGTACATGCGAATGGTCATCGAGGTACAGGTACCGACACTTGCTAGTAGCTGTTCATATGGATCTGGTCCCAAATTATCACCGCCGAAATCTAATGGCTCATCGCTTAGCCAGTGATGATTGTCGCTGTGAACATCGCGTGTAAATTGATGGTTACGCTCTGAGACGGTGACATGGCCGCGCTGCACAGTAGATTCTCGCGTCTGTGTCTCTAGCTTTTCTAACGGAAGATAGCGCATCGCCCAAGTTGCTATGCTGGTTGCAACATATTCGGCGTCTTCTTTGCTGGTTAATAGGTGATCGGCATTGTCTAGGGTAATAAAAGATTTTGGGTGCTTGGCCTGACGATAGATCTTTTCTGCTTCATTAATAGATACTGTTTGATCCATCGGCGAATGAAAAATAAGTAGTGCTTTTTTAAGTGAACCTAGGTGATCGGTTTCTTGTTGGCGTAAATCATCTAAAAATTGCTTCTTTATTAAAAATTGACGACCAGCTAAGTCCACATTCGCTTCGCCGTCTCTGTCGATATCATCGACGTGTACCGAGAAGTTTTTAATCACGTGTTCCGCATTACTCGGCGCAGCGATGGTAACAACGGCTTTAACTTCATCAAGTTCAGGTGCTGCCTTGAGCACAGCGGCGCCACCAAGGCTGTGACCAACCAGAATGCTAGGTGCTTGATAGTTTTGGCGCATAAAATTTACGGCAGCGACGAGATCGGCGACATTCGATGAAAAGTTAGTGTTGGCAAAGTCGCCGTCACTGTTGCCAAGACCAGTGAAGTCGAAACGCAGCACACCAAAACCACGTGCTACTAACGCCCGAGCAATTCGCGATGCTGCAGCAATGTCTTTGCCACAGGTAAAACAATGCGCGAATAAGACAAACGCTTGTGGTGAGCCACTTGGTAGCTCTAATAATCCGTTTAGCTGAATTGCCTCTAAAGCATCAGCGTTGGCAGCGGGAAATTGCACCTTGATTCGTTTACTCATTAATACACCTTTACGTTGTCGTCAGTTATATTGATATCGCTCTGCATAACAGACCTTAACAGACTTAAAATGTATTCGCTGATGATGAATAAAATTGCGCCACAAAATGTGGCGCTCAGGTGGGAGGGGAGACTAAGACGATTGTTTGGCGACGCGCTTTTCAAATGCCTTTAATGTTTGTTTGAAAAAGGCCAGACGAGGATCTTTTAGTTTCTTCGCTACACTCACTGCTTGAAGGTGCGCCTCCATTGCCAGCTCGTTTTTCCCCAAGCTTTCATAAGCATCGGCAAGACTGTCAAAGGCATTTGCTTCGTTGGGGCTTAGCTCTCTCCAACGTTTGAATATTTCCATCGCTTCATGATTTCGCTTAGCGCCTAACAACACGTAACCTATGCCACGAAAGCTATTGACGTTGCGGTTTAAGTCTGGCTCTGGATAAATCGTAAAACCGTATTTTTTAGATAAGCCGTGATAGTGAGCCTCAATGTTTTTTAGGGCATTGCCGGGTTTGGCGATCAAGTCGCGGAAAATCTCTAACTCGTTGCGGGGAAAGTTTAGTTTAAGCGCCGATACCAACGCTGGAATTGCCATCGAGTAGTGTTCGGTGTTTGGTAAAAACTCTAACTTAAAGCGCTCCTTCATGAGTGGCGAGACGAATTGTTTGAGGCGCTTTGCGTTACCAGCGTGAGCTGGATTTTCGTCAAAATCTGATTGTGCAGAAGCAATGTAAAGTGAACGCTTTAGTTGTGGGTTGGCTTTAAGGCTAGTGACTAAAGAATCGAGTAGCGTTGATTTTTCGTCGTATCCTAGCGCGAAAATATCGACGGCAGCGAAAAGGTAATGGGCGTCGAATAGCTCTGGTGCTTTGATAAAACTATCGAGGGCAATGATAGCCGTTGGTGACATACCTATGAGTACGCGATAGTCATTGGTGCGATAGTTTGAATCAATGTATGGAATAAGCTCTTGCTTGATAAAGTTTAAATACTGCTGATTTTGGTGAGCCGTGTTGTTTATGTTCCAACCAGAGTCTTTAGTGTCTAATTTGGGGAGATAACGCCAGACGTTTGGCGTGTGTAGCGCCACGACTATCGCCTTGGGCATCGCTGCCGTATTTCCCATGTGTGAGACAACGCCACTAACGCTTTGCGATAACGTCCAGCCATCTAAGGTATAAATAACGGGATAGTCAATCGATGTGTGTTTGTTGTAGTTCTGCGGTAAGTAAACATCAATTCGATGATCGACTTGCAGCGCTTTTGAGGCAATAGTAATTTGATTACCGTAAGGCAATGCCTGACTTATGGTCGTGATATTCACAGAGTCATTAGCAGCTTGGCTTGGTGAAGACATTGCGACTAACACTGTTACTGCGGTCAATATTATCGGTAGTGATAGCGATTTAAACATGGTAGTTTCCTGTGTCATGTATTTGGAGCTTTAGATAGTACAAACTGGCGCGATAAAAACCTGACAGCGAGCTGATTTGTAGATGATTTATCGCTGAATCAATTGTTTATGGAAAGATGAAATGAAGTGGCTCACGTTATTATTTACGGTGTGGATTACATTATTTGCAGGTCAAGCGACGGCAAAAAGTACTGTTTCACCGTTAACAATTAAAGATTGCAAAACACTAGAGCAAAGCGCTGTTATTACCGCGAATAATCCAGTGAATTGTCAGCGTTTAAGGCGAGTCACATTCGATTTTATTGGCTTTGATGGCAATGGACATCGCGGGCAGGTTACTGTGTTAGATATCGCCGCGCAGCAAACAGCGAAATTATTCAACACGCTGTTAAAAGCTGGTTTTGCACTAGAACAAGCGCAGTCGATGGCCAATTATGGCGGTGATGATCAGCGCTCGATGGCGCAAAATAATACCTCGGCCTTTAACGGTAGGGCTATTACCAATGGCAAGCGATGGTCTCTACATGCTTATGGCGCGGCGATTGATATTAATCCCGTACAAAACCCATTTGTTGATATTGAAAAAGACGGCGCTGTGGTTGTGAGTCCTGCCAAAGGCGCTCGCCAGTTTCTTAATCGTCTCAATGTCAGACCGAACAAACTACAACGACAGGGCATGGCGGAAGATGTCGTGGATGTGTTTGCACTGCATGGTTATTTCATTTGGGGCGGTGATTGGAATTACCCTATCGACTATCAGCACTTTCAACTTGGTCCAAGGCGCTATATAGAAACTTTAGTGAAATTGCCTCTACAACAAGCTAAAGCGTTGTTTAACAAAAATGTTAAGCGTTTTAAGCAATGTTGGCAAAGACACAAAGAGCTGGGCAAAAAACAGCGTCGTAAAACATGTGTAGAGTCAATCTTGCCACAGCTGAAAAGGAAGTAATTATGTTTTCTGCAGGAAATATAGTGTCTTCAAATACCTGTAAACGGTGTAAGTTAGAATATCCAACTCGTCAAAATAAATGTCATCACTGTACTGGATTATCTGATGACAAAGCGGCGCAGTTAGCAAATTCCTATTATTCAGAATTACATAAAAGTAATCGCAAGCTCAGGCGAACAATGCTTATCGCAATATTGGTGGTTACTAATATTCTGATGATAGGATTTATGCTTATTTAAATAGTATTACCGCCTTGGTGCCTTGTGGTGAATTGGCATTGATTACCAGCTTCCATTCTTGTCGCTCACATAAGCGTTTTACAATGCTTAAACCGACGCCTGATTTTTCCATCACATTGAGCTGACTCTTTTCGCTGTTTTCAAATCCCTCGCCAGTATCAGTCACTATGATCATATTGTCAGCATGACTCACCGTTATTTGACCTTCGTTGGTATGTTGCAGGGCATTGCGGATTAAGTTGTCTAATATGATGGACAAATAAGCTTTGTGGGTAGTCACCTCGACACTCGGTTCTACATTGTTTATACACTCGAGTTGTTGATTGCGTTTTAGATAACCGTGTTTAGCAAATGCTTGGCTAACCAGATCATGGAGACTAAAAGCGATTGGAGCTTCGCTATTGTCTTCTTCGCGGCCAAGCATTAAAAAGGTTTCAATCAAGTGAGTCATGTCTTTATTTGAGCGTTCGACGCGCTTGATAAAATTGTGCACTTTGCCTTGCTGTCCTTCGGGAGTCGATAAGGCGAGTTCGATAGCAGCGCGGCTACTGGCAACAGGCGTTCTTAGCTCGTGGCTAGCATCGCGGGTAAAGGCTTTTTCACGTTCGACAAAATCGCGAGTTCTGGCTGCAAAAGAGTCGATCTTGTTGGCAAGGAGAGCGATTTCGTCGTTAAAGTATGAGTCTTTGCTAAGTGGGGATTTATCGAGATCCATATTGTCCACCGATTTTGCCAAGCGACTAAGTGGTGAAACAACTGTCATTGCTAGCATGATGCCAATGGCTAATCCTATTAGCATAATGAGCGATAACATTTCATAAAACATGCTTTCTACATATTCTTCAGACAAATTATCGTAGTTTATGAAGGAGCTAACATCGACTAAATAATAAAACTTCTCCTTGGAGTCTCGATTCAAAGTAGCTTCCAGAATATGAACAATAGTATCGCCTTTACCAAACTCATAAATAATATAGCCTTGCGGGGTATCAAAAGCAGGCCCTAAGTTGTGAACGTCGATGAGTCTGTTAGCACTAAACTGACTATTGGGAAAAAATGTCGCGAGTTTGGCAATCATCTTTTGCTCTGTTGTCACTTCAATATCTGCGGTGGTTAATTCGCTTATATCTAACGTAGGATTGGCGCGGTAGCGCTCAATAAGCTGGTTGGCTTCTTGGGTGATATACCAATTAAATAACTCATCAGAGTTATATTTCAAGCCAACGAAAGTCAC
This sequence comes from Psychrobium sp., assembly GCA_049607155.1. GTDB lineage: Bacteria > Pseudomonadota > Gammaproteobacteria > Enterobacterales > Psychrobiaceae > Psychrobium. The sequence continues at coordinate 24,978 of JBMYWG010000011.1, read as the reverse complement.
CCGTCCGTAGCAAAGCGTAACGATAATCGCGAAGGCAATACAGGCGAGGATAAAACGAAATTTTATACTTTGGACAAAGTTCATGAGATGCTAAATCCTCGGCCTTTGGCGGTTTTAATGAGCGCATGCTGATAAGGCTTGTCGATTTTATTACGCAACTTGTAGATGTGACTGCGCAATGAGTCACTGTCTGGCAGTTCATCGCCCCAAACGTGATGTTCGAGATCTTCTCTTGGTACCACTTGCGGTGAGCGTTGCATCAAAAGTACTAGCAGCTTGTAGGTATTGGGAGATAGGGTAATGAAGTCGTCGCCGCGTTTGACTTGCTCTGTGTTGAGAACAACAGTGAGATCGCCAATCGACAGTTGATTACTAAAGCCAAGGTGGCGCTGGTGAATAGCCATAATGCGCGCCGCTAATTCACTTAAATCAAAGGGTTTAACAAGGTAATCATCTGCTCCAGCGGAAAAACCAGTGAGTTTGTCTTCTAGCGTGTCGCGCGCCGTTAAAAACAACACAGGCGTGAAGTCGTTGTGCTCTTTACGCAAGGTACGACACAGAGTTAAACCGTCCATTTGTGGCATTGCAATGTCAAACACATACATATCGTAATTATTATCAAGTGCCGCAGCTAATCCTGCTTTACCGTGCCACGCGAGATCGCAGGTGTGATCTTGCATTTCTAAGTAATCAATGATGCTGGCTGCAAGATCGGCGTTGTCTTCCACTAGTAATATGCGCATTATTAAACCCCATTGGTTGATATACCTAAGCTCTGAAGATCAGTATCTTGAGGTGGCTTAGGTATAACTCATTATAACCACATTTGGCGTGACGCTAACGTGAAGTTTTATTGAGTAATCAATCACGTTGTGTTCACGGTTGACCACGTAGAATCGCATCGTCAAAAATTGTATTTAATTGTGTCTTGAGGAAATTATGCGTGCTCTGATAATTAACACCTTGTTGCTAGCATTTGCTTGTAGCAGTTTTATTGCTGTCGCGAAGTCAACCGAAGTTGAAGTGATTTATGCGAAACAGCAGTCTAAAAGTCTCGAAATTACACTAAGTGGTAACGTTCAAGCGCAAAATGATGCGCAACTTGCAACTCAGGAATCTGGCGTAGTGCAATCTATTCTGGTGGATGCTGGCGACAACGTGACTAAAGGGCAGGTGTTATTGACCTTAGATGATTCTCTAGCCGTTATTGAACTAGCACAAGCGCAGGCTGAGGCTAATTCAGCAGCGATTAAATACAAAGAAGATCAGCGTTTATATAATGAAATTGTTGGTTTAGCCAAAAAAGAAGTGGTGGCAAAAACACTATTGGCAGAGCGTAAATCGAATGTAGCGAACAGCAAAGCCTTGCTGACTCAAGCGCAAGCAAAGGTTAAACGCCAACAAGCGGTGGTTGAGCGTCATCAATTACGCGCACCATTTGACGGTACTATCGCCGCACGCAACGTTGATTTAGGTGAATGGGTTAGCCCGCAAACCCGCGTATTGCAATTGGTATCAGCACAATCACTTCGCGTATTTGTCGATATTCCACAAGAGCATTTTCACGCAATTCAAGCAAGTGATGTTGTGCCAGCTGTGGTGACGCCTGATTTTGTATCGAATGAAGTGATGAACCTAGAACTATCACAAGTTAACGGCGTGTCAGATCAAGCGAGCCGTACTTTCCAAGGTCGTATCGATTTACCTGCTAATTCACCGTTGGTGTCAGGTATGTCAGCTAAGGTGAGCTTAATGTTGCCATCGCAACAAAGCGCACAAGTTAACTTACCTAAAACGGCACTTAAGCGTCATCCAGATGGGAGCTACAGTGTTTATTCGGTCATTAACAACGCGGTGAAACGCCTTAGTGTACGCCTAATTAGCAGTAATTTTGACAAGGTATTAGTACAAGGTGTGCCAGATAATGCGGCAATCATTACTTCTGGCAGCGAATTACTGGCTGATGATATGCCAGTGACTGTTGTAAGCAACAAAGGGGCTTAATTGTGTTTAAAGCTGTAATAGGCCGAGGCACCTTAGTTGCCGTTGTTGTTGCTATTGTCTGTATTTTAGGGATCGTCGGCTCCCTTAAAATTCCAGTACAGATGATTCCTGATCTTGAAGTGCGCACTATTTCTGTTCGTACAGGCTGGGCGGGTGCGACGCCACAAGATGTTGAAAAAGAAATCCTTATTGAGCAAGAGCGTTATCTACGTAGCTTGCCTAATCTCAAACGCATGACGTCTTATGCGTCTATGGGGAGCGCGCGCATACAACTCGAATTCCCATTTGGAGTCGATGTTAACGATGCGATGATTAACGTTAATAACGCATTGAGCCAAGTCTCTTCATATCCTGATAATGTCGACCAGCCGCGTTTAACCTCTAGCTCATTCTCCAGCAATGCCTTCATGTATTTCTCGTTAAAACCGGAGAAAGGTAATCCGCTTGGTTTGGATATGGACATGATGCGTGATTACGCCGAAGACTTCGTGCGTCCGCGTATGGAAAGTGTGCCTGGCGTATCTGAAGTGGGCGTTGGCGGTGGTGCTGCCCGTCAAATTCAAATTAAAATCGACCCTTCACGTTTGGCGCAACGTGGCATTAGTTTAAGTGATGTTCGCAACGCCATTCGCAATCGCAACCGTGATGCCTCAGCGGGTGATATTGAATCGGATCACGAACGTTATTTAGTGCGTGTTATCGGTCGTGTTAACAGTGTAGAGGCACTGAAGAATGTGATTGTTTCACGCCAAAACAACATCAATATTCGCCTTAAAGACGTTGCAGACGTAGGGCTAGATCACTACGAAACCCGCAGCCTGTCATTCCTCGATGGCGAACGAACCATTAGCCTTTCGGTACGCCGTGAAAGTGGCTCTAATGTTATCGCAATTAAAGAAGGCATGTTAAAAGTCGTCGAGCGTGTGAATCGCGACTTGCTCAAACACAATGGCCTTGAGTTAAAGCTGGTGGGCGACGATGTTGAATACGTACAAAGTTCACTGTCCAACGTATGGTTTAACTTGATTTTAGGTGCCTTGTTGGCGGCTGGCGTGATGTATTTCTTCTTGCGCTCTGGCAAGGTCACTTTGATTGGCGTGTTGGGTATTCCAATCTGTACCATCGCGGCTTTCCTTGGTTTGATGATGTTTGACCGTACTATTAACGTGATTTCGCTAGCGGGGGTGGCCTTTGCTATCGGTATGACGGTGGATAACACCATCGTAGTGATGGAAAGCATTATGCAGGCACGCAAGAAATATCAATCTAGTTTCGAAGCTGCGGTTGAAGGCGTGAAAGATGTATGGCCTGCGGTATTAGCCTCTACAGCGACGACTATCTTAGTATTTGCGCCAATTTTATTCGTACAACAAGAAGCTGGTCAGCTTTACTCTGATATCGCCATCGCAATTTCAGGCGCTATTATCGCCTCGATGCTGGTGGCTATTTTCGTAGTGCCTGTCACTATCGCGAATTTTGGTAAAACTAAGCAAGTTGTTAAACAATCACTGCAACTTTCCGATCGTTGGCTTAAATTTGTCGGCCTTTTCATTAAAGATAAATCACGCGCCATGACTACGGTTGCGGTATTTGTTATCGGTACCTTGGGCTTGGCTTATGTGTTAATGCCTGCGGCGGAATATTTGCCAGAAGGTGAAGAACCAAAGGCATTTTCGATGATGATCGCGCCGCCAAGCTACAACTTAACGGCAATGAAGAAGATTGGCGAAGAACTTCGTGCTGAGTTCGATCAACATGTTAATGCGGTGAGTGACAAGTTCGACAATGGCGAAACAGATATGCCGCCATTGAGCTATTACTCGATGTCGGTATCATCTGGCAGCATTTGGTTACTAAGTCGTCCTGTTGATGCGGCTAACATTCAAGCGATGATGGACGCCATTACCAAGCGTTTCAGAAGCTACGACAAGATGCGCGCATTCTCGTCGCGAGGCTCGATTATCTCTAGTAATGACGGTGGTACTCGAGCAGTTGCTGTAGATATTTCTGGTCCGAATATTGTCGAGCTATACCAAGCGGCAGAAGCGGTTTATCAAGAAGCCAACGTGGTCTTTGATAATCCGCAAATTAACTCAGAGCCGGGATCGCTTAGCTTAGATCAACCGATGATCGAAGTTCATCCACGTTGGGAGCGTCTTGCTGAGCTTGGTATTAGCAATGGTGAGTTGGGTTACGCCATTTCAGCGTACAGTGATGGTGCCTATGTAGATGAGTTTATCCTTGGCGATGATAAAGTTGATATCTTTATGTTTTCTAATGCGGGCAATAAGCAAAACCTTGAGCAGCTAGCAAACTCAACTATTATGACGCCTGCTGGTAAGGTAATGCCGTTAAACGCATTGGCTGACATGCAAGCGAGTTATTCGAGCGACAGCCTGCGCCGCATCGATGGCAATCGTACTGTGTCGGTTTACATTATTCCGCCACGTGAAGTAGCGCTAGAAACCGCCGAAGAAATGGTGCGTATGCAGTTGATTACGCAACTGCGTCAAAGTGGCAAGATTGCTCATGGTATTAACCTAACCATCAGTGGTGCCGCGGATCAGTTAGAAGCGACTAAGGCGTCACTATCATCGAACTTTATCGTTTCGATTATTCTGAGCTACTTGCTGTTAGTGGCTATTTTCACTCACTGGCGCTACCCGTTATTTATCCTAACCACTATTCCATTAGGCATGGCGGGCGGCTTACTCGGCTTGATCGCGGTAAATGGCGTTAATGGTGCATTGGGACAGTTTGGTTTATCCAGCTATCACCAGCCGCTAGATATGATCACCATGCTTGGATTCTTGATCTTATTAGGTACTGTGGTGAACAACCCGATCTTGATTGTTGATCAAACTCTTAAGAACCTTAAACAAGCCGGAACTTCGGTAGTTGATGCCGTGAAACTCGCGGTAGAAAAACGCTTAATGCCAATCTTGATGTCGACCTCGACTACGGTATTTGGCCTCGCGCCATTGGTACTAATCCCGGGGGATGGTACTGAGTTATACCGCGGTGTTGGCGTGATCGTACTGAGCGGTATTATCTTCTCAACATTGCTGACACTTAGCTTCTTGCCAGCGTTATTGGTGAGTGTGATTAAAGAGAAGAATTAGAAAAAATTCATCTCGTTAGTAAAAGGGCTGATTACTCAGCCCTTTTTTATTTCTGAATTATTCCAACATCTTGCCGCACACTTCTTTGTATAACTTAGTAGCGACCATAGCGGTCATGCCGTTGATATCACGCTGTGGGTTATATTCCACGATATCAGCACCGATAACAGGCACATTAAGCGAGTGAATAACATCAAGGATTTGACGAACGCTTAAACCGCCGGGTTCAAAATGGGAAACACCGGGTGCATAAGCAGGATCTAGCGCGTCTAGGTCGATAGAGATATAGACTGGCTCGTTAATATTAATTTGCTCGGCACCACGCCAGTTAGTCATTTCATGCACTTCGACATTAAACTTTTCAGCTTGTTCGCGTTGATGCTGATTAAGGGTGCGAATCCCCACTTGTACTAAATGATTAGCAAGTTTGTTTTCCATAATTCGCGCGAAAGGGCAGGCGTGAGAGAGTGGGTTGTTATCTAAAATGTCGTATAAATCAGGGTGGGCATCGAAATGCAAAATGGTAAAGCTACAGTGATATTTCGCCAGCGACTTAATAATGGGATAAGTCACAGAATGATCGCCGCCAAAGGTTAGCGGTTTGGCGCCTTGCTTACCAATAGCATCTATCGCTGTTTCTAGATTATCAAAAGCCTTGTTGTCATCGGAGCAATCAACAACGCCTGCATCGACAACTCGAGGGTTGTGATTGAGTTCTTGCCCAAGTTCAGTACTGGAATTGGCAGAGCCACATTTCATCATGTCACGAATCGCAACTGGCCCTTCGGCAGGCCCTCGCATGTGCGATGAATTAGCATCAAACGGCATATCCAATAGTGCAATGTCGTTTCGGCTTAACGGTTTTTGTAGTGGTGTCTGCATAGTAGTTATTCCAGTATTTAGCATGACTACTACTTTAATGAGCTTAGGTGAGTGCAGATACCGCCAAATAGTGGGAATTGACGGATAATTTTATGCAAAGTGACGGTTGGGGTTAGCGCTGAAAAAACGAATTTAGAATGATGTTAGTATCGGTATTACTAATGCCGTCGATAGTGCCAAAATAAGCGAGTATAGCGTCGAGTTTAGCGACGTTAGCGACAGATAGCTCGATAAACAAATCTCCTTGACCGTTAATTGCCGCACAGCGTGTCACCTCTGGCATATCCTCAAGTTGAGCCACCACATCGTCAAACGCCTTAGTATCGACAGTTAACGTACCAATGACTGAAATAGCTTCGACGCTATGACGGTTTACAATGGCTTTGTAGCCCGTAATCACCCCTTTATCTTGCAAGCGATTTATCCGCTCACTCACCGTGGTTCGCGACAAATGCACCTGACGCGCGATTTCGCTGACAGGCATACGCGCGTTGTCGGTGAGTAGTTCAATAATGCGTTGATCTTTAGCGTCTAGTTTCATGGCGTTTGGAACTTTGAAAGTTGATAAAACAATACCCAATAACCCCAGGGAATGTCGAGGAAAAACAGTTACTTTATTTACACAAAGACTCCTTGTTTTAAATCAATATTGCGGCGATGACGAAGTGCTAATTTATTCCTAGAAACTAAATAATCTCTAGGAGAGCACCACTATGAGCGCGATGTTTTTTATGCCGTCAATGAATTTAATGGGCGAGGGCTGTGTCAATGATGCTGTTGAATTTATCAAATCACAAGGGTTTAAAAAATGTTTGGTAGTGAGTGATACCGTACTGAATGAAATCGGTGTGGTAAAAGGCTTTACCGACTTACTCTACACCGCAGATGTGCAAAGTGTGGTGTTTGATAAGGCACAGCCAAATCCTACCGTAGGCAATGTAGAAGCTGGCCTTGCTGTGCTTAAACAACACGACTGTGATTTTGTTGTGTCATTGGGTGGTGGTTCGCCGCACGATTGCGCTAAAGGCATCGCGCTAGTGGCGACAAATGGCGGTGAGATTAGTGATTATGAAGGTGTCGATAAATCGGCCAATCCACAGCTGCCATTAATTGCTATTAACTCGACAGCCGGCACGGCGTCCGAAATGACCCGCTTTGCGATTATTACCGATGAAGTACGCCACGTGAAAATGGCAATTGTCGATAAGCACACTACGCCAATTTTATCAGTTAACGATCCATCTATGATGACGGGGATGCCGCCGTCATTAACCGCCGCAACAGGTATGGATGCACTGACCCATGCCATTGAAGCTTATGTATCTACGGCAGCGACGCCACTCACCGATGCGGTTGCACTCAAGGCTATTGAATTAATCAATCGATATCTACCTACCGCTGTGCAAGATGGTAATAACATCGAAGCGCGTGAAAATATGGCGTATGCCCAGTTCATGGCTGGCATGGCATTTAATAACGCATCATTGGGCTATGTTCATGCAATGGCGCATCAGCTTGGTGGTTTTTACGACTTACCGCATGGCGTGTGTAATGCGGTGCTATTACCTCATGTTCAGCGCTACAACGCGCAAGTTGTGCCACAACGATTAGCAGATATTGCTAAGGCAATGGATGTTGATATTAGCGGTTTATCGGCAGAGCAGGGCGCTGAAGTGGCTATCGCTGCTATTGAAACACTGGCTAAAAATGTTGGTATTCCTGCCGGACTAAAAGAATTAGATGTGCTTGAGAAAGATATTGCTACTTTGGCTGACAATGCGCTTAAAGACGTGTGCGGTTTAACTAATCCTAAGCAGGCAACTCATGAAGAAATCTGCGATATTTACCGTGCTGCGATGTAATTCTTAGTTTTATAGCAAGCAATAAAAAAGGCGCTAATTGCAATGATTAGCGCCTTTTTAGTGTGGGGCGTGCTTATTTATAAAACGCTTCAATCTCGCCTTTTACTTTCATTAGCAATGGCTGGCCACGACGATCTAGCGCTTTGCCTGCCGTTACTTTTACCCAGCCTTCGCTGATGCAGTATTCGTCAACGTCGAAACGCTCTTTGCCGTTTACACGAATGCCGATGTCGTGTTGGAAAATAGCCTCGTTGTAAAACGGGCTGCGTGGGTTAACGCATAGGCGATCTGGTAATTCTGGTTTATTTGTTTCTGTCATGATGCTTCAACTTGAATTGAAAGAAAGTGGCTATTTTAGGGGAGTTATTCAACCCGCTCAATAGAAAACCTGAGCTCTGGTTAGAAAGTCTTATGTAATGTGCGCTGATGCAGTGAGCTAAGCGGCCATTAAATAAGACTCTCGTCTTACGTGTTTGTTTTTACGTTGATAAGAGCCTTTACCTTTTTTCGCTTTCACTACCTGCATTTTATATTGCTTTGAGGTTACTAATGCCGCGAGAAAATTATCTTGTATTGTGCCGCGACCGATATCGTTAGCGTTGGTGTGCTGCGTAGCCACCGACTTTTTCTTTTTGCCCATGTGGGACTCCTTGTGATTATTTAATGCCGAAAGGCGCAGCGATTATAACAACTCGCAAGTCTATCGACAAAAAACAACCAACTGGAGTAATAAATCAGCTGCTGATTTGCTGCATACACTGCATTATCCATTGTTTCATTTGCGTTTCATTTAACGCGCCTGAAACGCGGTTAATTTCACTGCCTTTGTGAAAAAAGATAAGTGTCGGTAAGCTGCGAATCCCCGCGTCGGCTGAAATCTGCTGCTGTGCTTCGGTGTCCACCTTGGCGAATAATAGGTTAGGTGACTCGTTTGCGACTTTGCTAAACACTGGCGCCATGTTTTGACAAGGACCACACCAGCCGGCCCAGAAGTCGACGATGACTGGCAAATCGTTACGCTCAATAAATGGATAAAACGTGTTGTTTCCCAAAGCCACTGGCTGCGCTGAGTAAATCCCTTGCTGGCATTTGCCACACTTGCCTTTGGTGTGGTCTTTGTCGTCAGGAATACGGTTAGTGGTAAAGCAATTGGCGCAAGTGATGTTCATAGTAAAATCGAGTTATGGTTTTAATTACGATGGATAGTAGCAGATTTTAGTTAGGCCGAATAACTCGAATCAACTGCAACATTTTAAGGACAAGAGCGGATAATGAGCGCTTTGTTCGCATTTTTTAAATCAATTCTCATTTAACCCGCCTTTTGCTATTTAGTTCTTGTCATATTTGGTTATTATGACGTCACTTAATACTCATTCTTATTTCCGTCTTCAGCATGAAGCGGCAGGACTTTTGATACTCCAATGGTAAAACGCAGCATCATCTTAAATACCGATTCTTACAAAGCATCGCACTATCTTCAGTATCCACAGGGCACTAGCCACATTTCTAGCTACATTGAAGCGCGTGGCGGTCAGTTTAAACAGGCGGTATTTTTCGGGCTGCAAATGTTTATTAAAGAGTATTTAAGCAAGCCGATTACTCATGATGACGTCGACGAAGCGAAAGCTATTATTACTGCCCACGGCCTGCCGTTTAATGAAGTTGGCTGGCGTCATATTGTCGATGCGCATCAAGGTTTTTTACCTATCGAAATTCAAGCGATTCCTGAAGGTACAGTCATCCCTGTGCTAAATGCCATGGTGCAGGTGACCAATACCGATCCTCAATGTGCGTGGCTAACGAGTTATGTTGAAACGGCGCTGCTGCGCGCTGTGTGGTATCCAACGACGGTTGCTACTGTGTCGTGGCATTGTCGTCAAGTAATTGCGAAATACATGACTGAAACATGCGACTCATTAGATGGTATCGATTTCAAATTACATGACTTTGGCGCTCGTGGTGCCACCACTGAAGAAGCTGCTGCTATTGGCGGTGCGGCGCATCTGGTGAACTTCATGGGCACAGATACTGTGAGTGCGATTGTAGCGGCTAGACAGTATTACAACGCTGAAATGGCAGGTTTTTCGATTCCTGCTTCAGAGCACAGCACCATTACCGCGTGGGGCCGTGAAAATGAAGCAAAGGCTTACGCCAATATGCTCGACCAGTTCTCTGGCGAAGGTAAGCTGGTGGCAGTGGTGAGCGACTCTTACGATTTGTGGAATGCCATCGACAACATCTGGGGTGACGAGCTTAAACAGCGCGTTGAATCAACTGGCGGCACCTTGGTTGTGCGTCCTGATAGCGGTGAACCTGTTGCTATTGTTGCCGAAACCATCGAGCGTTTGATGGCGAAATTCGGCCATAGTGTGAATAGCAAAGGCTACCGCGTGTTGCCAGATTGCATCCGCGTTATTCAAGGAGATGGTATTTCGTTAAATACCATTGAAGCTATTCTAGAAGCCATGAAACAAGCTGGCTTAAGCGCCGATAATATTGCCTTTGGCATGGGGGGCGAGCTGCTACAAAAAGTTAATCGCGATACCTTAAAATTTGCCATGAAAGCCTCAGCAGTGACCATTGGTGGCACTGTTCACGATGTCTATAAAGATCCTATCACCGACAGCGGCAAACGCTCGAAAAAAGGCATTTTAGCGGTGACTAAAGATGACGAAGGTAATTTCCAAACCATTCGCCAACATGACTTAGGTGATCGTCAGAATCTGCTACAAACTGTGTTTAGGAATGGTGAGTTGGTTAGAGAAGTTAGCTTTGATGAAATTCGAGTAAAAGCACAGTTGGCTTAACTCGTAGATGTGGTGCTGGGCGTGAGAAATCACATTGATATCTTATTAACAACATCACACTGATAATTATTAAAATTGAAACTAAAGATAAAATGGTGGCCCCTCCCAGACTCGAACTGGGGACCTGACGATTATGAGTCGTATGCTCTAACCAACTGAGCTAAGGGGCCAAAAGATGCTAAACAGATTTATTTAAGCGGCGGTAAGTATAAGCATTTATTTTTAATACGTCACGTGATTGGCGGTGATTTTCCGGTAAAAATCGTTAAATGGTTAATTATTCTCCATCGTTTTGAATTTTATAAAGTTCTATCTCCTGCAAAATTGCCAATGTGAAAGCGCTGTCTGATGACGGCGCTTTTTGTTTTTGTGCTTGGGTAAAAATTAGCATGTTAGGCGTCTAGATTGCGCTCTGCTGGGATATCTGACAGGTATTGCACTAGCTCCACTTCGTAGCCGTTAGGGTCGAGGAAGTAGATGTTTTTGCGGTGAGCATCTTCGCGTAGAGGGGTTTTTATCTCGAATCCAGCAGCTTGTAAACGCTTGGTCGCAGCGTCTAAATTAGCCGTGCTAAAGGCGAAGTGGCTAAGGCCTAGGGTATTGGTTTCTAAGTCGCGATTGGTGCCAGTGCCGCTGTCGTTAAAGGTTAGGAATTGGTAATCATCACCAAAGTGTACCCAGTTACGTGGTGTGCCGTACCAGTTGCCTTGGCCACTGCTGCGCACTTTCCAGTGTGGGGCGATGGCGCTGTAGAATTTGATGGTTTCGTCGAGGTCTTTTACTACTAGGTTTAGGTGTTCGATAGTTAACATAAGTATCTCCTTGATAAGTCTTTTTTATCTTGTTCGTTGATTCGATGGAGCTACTGTAAGACCTCAACCTTAGTTGAGGTAAAGCGATTGGTGATAGTTGTTTTAGATGGTGGTAATAGGTTTTTTCTATCTTGAATTAACGACATAAAAAAACCGTTATTTCCTGCGAAATAACGGTTTTCAATTAAGCAATTGTTAGCGAGTTAATTACTCGTCTAAGAAGCTCTTAAGTTGTTCTGAGCGAGAAGGGTGACGTAGTTTACGTAGTGCCTTCGCTTCGATTTGACGGATACGCTCACGTGTTACGTCGAATTGCTTACCAACTTCTTCTAACGTGTGGTCAGTGTTCATGTCGATACCGAAACGCATACGTAGCACTTTAGCTTCACGAGCTGTTAGGCCTGCTAGTACGTCGTTAGTTGCTAGTTTTAAGCCTTCAGACGTTGCCGACTGTAGTGGTAGTTCTAGCGTTGTATCTTCGATGAAATCACCTAGGTGCGAATCGTCATCATCACCGATTGGGGTTTCCATTGAGATTGGCTCTTTAGCAATCTTAAGCACTTTACGGATTTTGTCTTCTGGCATTTGCATGCGTTCAGCTAACTCTTCCGGTTGTGGCTCACGACCCATCTCCTGCAGCATTTGGCGAGAAATACGGTTTAGTTTGTTAATCGTTTCGATCATGTGTACCGGAATACGAATGGTACGCGCTTGGTCGGCGATTGAACGAGTGATTGCTTGACGGATCCACCATGTGGCGTAAGTCGAGAACTTGTAACCACGACGGTATTCGAATTTGTCTACCGCTTTCATTAGACCGATGTTACCTTCTTGGATTAGATCCAAGAATTGTAGGCCGCGGTTGGTGTATTTCTTAGCAATAGAGATTACAAGACGTAAGTTCGCTTCAACCATTTCTTTCTTCGCACGACGTGCTTTGGCTTCACCAATCGACATGCGACGGTTGATGTCTTTGATTGAAGCAATGGTTAGGTCAGTTTCTTGCTCGATGTCTTTTAACTTGTTGATGGCACGTAGAATATCGCGTTCGTTATCTTCTAGCGCTTGTACGTATGGTTCGCCTGATTGTAGGGCGTCCATTAACCAAGTTTTGTCAGACTCGTTGCCTGGGAATACTTTAGTAAATTCGCGTTTTGGCATTTTAGCGCGGTTAACGGCGAATTTTAGAATGAGACGTTCTTGAACACGAATGCGATCCATCACGTCGCGCATGTTTTTAACCATGCGGTCGAATTGCTTAGGTACTAAGCGGAACTGACGGAATACTTCACTTAGGTCGCTAGTCGCTTTGATTGTATCAGCGTGGTCACGGCCTTTGTTGTTCGCTAGTTCTTTAACTTTTTCGAATGCAGCGCGAAGCTCGCCGAATTTTTCAGCCGCTTCTTCAGGATCTGGACCTGTATCTACTTCTTCTTCGTCTTCATCGTCATCAGAAGATTCTTCTTTATCATCATCTTCTTGCTGCTCTTCAGTTAGAGCTGAGCCAATGTGTGACGCGCCAGCGTTTAGGAAGTTGTCTTCTTCGTTAGGATCGATGAAGTTGGTGATGATGTCGCTTAGGCGCATCTCTTCAGCTTCGTACTTGTCGTATTGATCAAGTAGTGACGCGATAGCAGCTGGGTAATCAGAAACTGCGACTTGAACTTGTTTGATGCCTTCTTCGATGCGTTTAGCGATTACGATTTCGCCTTCACGAGTAAGAAGTTCAACGGTACCCATTTCACGCATGTACATGCGAACTGGGTCTGTGGTACGGCCAATTTCACCTTCTACGGTGGCTAGCACTTGCGCCGCTGCTTCTGCAGCGTCTTCGTCAGTGCTGTTCTCAGACATCATCAGGGTATCTTGGTCTGGTGCGTTTTCGAACACCTGAATACCCATATCGTTGATCATCTGGATAATATCTTCAATCTGATCGGAATCGACCATGTCTGCTGGTAAATGGTCGTTAACCTCGGCATAGGTTAAGTAACCTTGCTCTTTACCTTTAGCAACAAGAAGTTTTAGACGAGACTGTGAGGTTTGCTCCATAGATTTTATCCACTTTTAATGCTGACAAAAAAGATTAGCAACAAAAAGTTGCACAAGGTTTAAATTATAACTGTTTTGACCAAATGCCGCTAGCCCAAGTTAGCGCTCATTTGTGATTAATTGCGCATATTCTTTGCGCTCGTCACTGGTTAATCCTTCGACGCGGTCTTTGTGGGCAAGTTGCTCTAATCGCAGCTCTAAATGCTTGTTAATAATTTGCACTATGGTGTCGACAAAATGCGATTGTAGGTTGCTGTCATCAACATCGTGTTGCCAGCTAGCAAGCTTGAGCAAAGCGCCGTATTCTGGGGTGTTACGCCAGCGCTCTAGTAATTGCGGGGCGCTAATGTTCGGATTTTCACAAACTTGGTCAACGAGCTTTTGCAGTAGGTCGGTGCCCTTGAGATTCACTTGATCGAGCGGCGGCATGCCATCGAGTGATAGAGCCAAACTTGGATGCTGAACCAATAAACCGATGGCTTGACGAACGATACTGCCGCGATTGGCTTTTTTTCGTTGCTGTTTGTTTTCACTTGGCGTTTCTGGCGTGATGAAACGGTTGAGTGATTCGCTGTCCATACCAAGGTATTTCGCCAGTTTGTCTTTCATCATTTGCTGGAATACGCCATCGCTGATGCTGTTGACCATCGGCAGTGCGAGGTTGGCGAGTTTTGAGCGGCCATCTTCGCTAGCCATGTCGACTTGGGCGATGAGGTTGTCGAACATAAATTGCGACAAGGGCAGGGCATCGTCCACTAATTTTACAAACTCATCGTGGCCGACTTCGCGGATCATTGAATCGGGATCCTCGCCATCGGGTAAGAACATGAATTTGATTTGGCGACCGTCTTGCAGCTGCGGCAAGGAGTTTTGTAGGGTGCGCCATGCGGCATCACGACCAGCGCGGTCACCGTCGTAACAGCAGATAATTTCGCTGGTGTTGCGAAACATCAGTTGAATCTGTTCGCTAGTAGTGGAGGTGCCAAGTGACGCCACCGACCAATCGACGCCGTGTTGTGCGAGTGCTACTACGTCCATGTAACCTTCTACAACAAGTAGACGTTTTAAGTCACGATTGGCTTGTTTAGCTTCGTAAAAACCGTATAGCTCAAGGCCTTTGGAGAAGATTGGTGTTTCTGGCGAGTTGAGGTATTTCGGCGTTGAGTCATCGAGAACACGGCCACCAAAACCAATAACACGACCACGACGATCGCGGATCGGAAACATCACGCGATGACGAAAACGATCGTAAACACGGCCTTTTTCATTTTTTATCAATACGCCAGTATCTAGCAGTTGAGTTTCACGCTGTTTGTCGAACTTGCCGCCGTTGTGGGTAAATTTGTCTTTAACCACTTGCCAATCATCTGGCGAATAACCAATGCCAAAACGCTTGGCAACATCGCCGCTAAGACCGCGCTTTTTCAGGTAGTCGATAACTTGTTGACTGTTGGTGTTGGTTTTAAGCTGCTGACGGTAGAAATTCGCTACTTGATCCATTAGCTGGTAGTAATCGAGTTTTTGTTGTTTTTCGATGCTGTATTGTTGCGCCGATTTTTTGCTATCGCCACTTTGCTCGCGCGGTACGTCAAGGTTGTACATGCTGGCGAGTTCTTCGATGGTGTCGACAAAATCGAGGCGATCGTATTCCATCAAAAATGAGATGACATTACCGCTAACACCACAACCAAAACAATGATAGAACTGTTTTTCTTGGCTAACGTGAAATGAGGGGGTCTTTTCACCGTGGAACGGACAACAGGCAACGTGGCTTTTACCCGCTTTTTTGAGCTTAACCCGCGAATCAATTAATTCGACAATATCGGTGCGCGCAATGAGATCATCAATAAATTGTTGTGGAATTAAACCGGCCATGAAAAATAGTGTGTCTCGTTAGTGAAGTGAAATTTTGAAGTTAGTTTACCTGTTTCGAGGTGGGATAAAAAGGGAGTTAATTTATCGAAAGGCAGAAATAAAAATGCCGCACTGATAGCGCGGCAAATTTATCACTAGTTGTGCATTTCTGCACAGGAAGCATAGGGTTTAGCTGTTTAACGCAGCCTTGATTAAACCACTAATTTTTCCTAAATCAGCACGACCTTGGACTTGCGGCTTAAGCAGGCCCATGACCTTACCCATCTGTTGCATTGAAGTCGCTCCGGCTTCTTCGATAGCAGCCTTGATCAACGTGTTGATCTCGTCATCAGTTAGTGGCTTTGGAAGAAACTCCTCAATCACTACGATTTCTTGCTGTTCTATCTCGGCAAGATCTTGACGATCTGCTTCAATGTACTGCTGTGCGGCATCACGGCGTTGTTTAACCATTTTAACGAGTACAGCTAATACCGCTTCGTCGTCTAATGTGGTTTGCTCGTCGATTTCGATTTGTTTTACAGCAGCTTGAGCCATGCGAATAGTCTTTAAGCGTAACTTTTCTTTGTTACGCATAGCGACTTTCATTTGCTCAGATAATTGCGCTTTTAATTCCATGGTCTTACTAAATCCAGCTAGTGCTTAGTAAAGACGCTTGCGACGTGCATTGTCACGGCTTAGCTTTTTAGCTAAACGCTTAGAAGCTGCAGCTTTAGCGCGCTTACGCTCAGTTGTTGGCTTCTCGTAGTGCTCACGACGACGAACTTCAGATAAGATACCTGCTTTTTCGCATGAACGTTTGAAACGACGTAGTGCTACGTCAAATGGTTCGTTTTCTCTAACTTTAACTATTGGCATTTGCCTTTCACCTCGAAGGTTTGTTTCATTAAGCCAATTGCAATTTTTTGCAGGGCCGTAAAAATTTGGTGCGCTATTTTAGTCCAAGCAATGGCGGCTTGTAAAGAAAGATCATAAGCAAGCTGCAAAATTAATTTCATCAGCGTACAATTGCCGCCTATTTATTGAGTTTGAAGCGACAAAAAGATGCGAATTTTAGGAATTGAAACCTCTTGTGATGAGACTGGGATTGCCATTTATGACGATGAACAGGGACTGTTAGCACACAAATTATACAGTCAGGTTAAGCTGCATGCCGACTACGGTGGCGTTGTTCCTGAATTGGCTTCGCGTGATCATTCGCGAAAGATCATTGGTTTGATCCGCGAGACGTTAAAAGCGGCAAATTGCACGCAAGACGATCTTGATGGGATCGCCTACACTGCAGGACCAGGCTTGGTTGGCGCGTTATTGGTTGGTGCATCCGTGGCACGATCCTTAGCGTATGCGTGGAACAAACCAGCGGTTGCTGTTCATCATATGGAAGGCCATTTATTGGCACCAATGCTGGAAGAAAATAAGCCTGAATTTCCGTTTTTAGCCTTGCTAGTTTCTGGCGGTCACACGCAAATGGTCAAGGTTGATGGCATTGGTGAATATGAGGTAATGGGCGAGTCTATTGACGATGCGGCCGGTGAAGCCTTTGATAAGACGGCGAAACTGCTTGGATTGGATTATCCGGGTGGGCCTCGTTTATCTAAATTAGCAGAATCGGGAGATAGCTCACGTTTTACTTTCCCAAGACCGATGACTAATAAGCCGGGTTTGGATTTTTCGTTTAGTGGTTTGAAGACTTTTGCAGCAAATACGATCAACGATCATAGCGAAAATGGAGAAATGCCAGATCAGCAAACCATGGCTGATATCGCCCGCGCATTTGAAGATGCTGTAGTTGATACACTAATGATCAAGTGTAAGCGCGCGTTAAAAGAAAGTGGCCTGAAACGTATCGTCATTGCTGGCGGTGTAAGTGCCAATCGCCATTTGCGTGAGCAATTAGAAATTTTAATGAAGTCGCGTGGCGGCGAGGCATTTTATCCAGCCTTGGAGTTTTGTGCCGACAATGGCGCAATGATCGCTTATGCAGGCATGCAGCGTTTGAAAGCTAATCAAACAGTTGGTTTAGAGATTAGTGCTACGCCACGTTGGCCAATGGATCAGCTACCAGCCGTTTAAGTAAGGTTTTTGTAAAGGAATTACACAGTGAAATTATTTATTAAATTAATGTTGGCGCTTGTCATCATCGCAGTCGGTGGGCTTTTTATTCTTAAAAAGCCAGACGGCACTCCTTGGCTCAATATAAATGATTTCACGCCATCAACATCGCCGTTAGAAAATATCACTAAGCAATTTGAAAACTCATTAAATGATGCCCAGCAAAGCGCGGCTGAGCTTGTTGGCGACAAATCAGTTGAAAACAAACCCGTTATTTATCGATGGAAAAACCAGGATGGTAATTGGCAGATGTCAGATCTGCCTCCGACGGACGGTACGTCTTTTGAGACTGTTCAAATAGAGCAGAGTGGCAATATCATTGATTTGTCTGTTGGGAGTTCTCAAACCGACGAAAATAATAAGCCGAGTATAACAACTACTCCGTCTTTAACGATTCCAACCCCTACGACAACTTCACCACAGCAAACCAAAAAACTTATTGAAGATGCTAAGAATATTCAGTCTTTGTTAGATAAACGTGCCGAAAAGATTAAGGCCGCGACTGAAAGCAGAAATGATTAGTAGTGCACGAGCTGTAACGGGGTTACTTCTCGCCTTTCTTAAACTTCTTCCACACCTTAGGCTCTTCACCTTTTAATAATCGTTGGATATTTGGCTGGTGACGGATGACGATGAGTGCGCAAAGCATGACTACGGGAATGGTGTATTCCGGTTTAATGTAAAAGGTGAAAATTGGCGTTAAAAACGCGGCGCAGATTGCTGCAACTGACGAGTAGCCAGTCATTAATAAGATCACAAACCAGCAAGCGATGAGCATGCCGCCGAGATCGGCACCGATGGGGAAAATTGCGCCGAGTGCGGTGGCAACGCCTTTTCCGCCTTTAAATTCAAAGAAAATTGGGAAGATATGGCCAAGACATGCCGCAATAGCGATGATGCCGAGCGCTACGGGTGGTAAGCCAAGGAAATAAGAGCACCAAACGGGAATGGTACCTTTGAGCATATCAGCCAAGAGGACAAGAACGGCGGGCGTTGTGCCGCCAATTCTCAGCATGTTTGTTGCACCAGGGTTGTTAGAACCATGGGTTCTGGGATCTGGCAGTTTGTAAGCGCGCGCAACAATAACCGCACTAGATAACGATCCTGCAAGGTAGGCAATAATAACCATCATTATGGTAAGAGGGATCGTCATTTAGATTCATTCATCCTAGCGTGGTGGCGATTGCAGTAGATTTAGACATTATGGCTGTTTTCCTTTTTAAAATAAGCTATATTAGCGCCGTTCAACAACAGCCTGTCTTTTGTACATTGTGCCTAAGTATATGCTGTTAAAATAAAAAAAGGTATCCGACCTTTATTAAGTTTCACACCTTATTTGAGAAGCCCTATGGACATCGTTTTTATTAATCAGTTAACCGTTGAGACAACTATCGGCGCGTATGACTGGGAAAAGACTATTAAGCAAACGCTTAAGATCGATCTTGAGATGGCATGGGACAATAGAGCGCCTGCGCTGAATGACGACTTAACCAAAGCGTTAGACTACGCCACTGTATCCGAGCGCATTACTAGCTGGTTAGAAACCCAAAAAATCGAATTGATTGAAACCGTTGCCGAGCGCATTGCGGCAATGTTGATGGATGAGTTTGCCATTGAGTGGCTCAAATTGACCATCCACAAACCTGATGCTGTCGCTAATGCTGGCGGTGTTGGTGTGATGATTGAACGTGGAGTTAAGCGCTAATGGCGCGTATTTATATTAGCTTGGGTAGCAATATCAATAAGGCGCATCATGTGCGTCAGGGTATTGCTGCTATGCGTGAATTCATTGACGATTTTAGTGTCTCTGATGTTTTCGAAAGTGAGTCTGTCGGTTTTGACGGTAGTAACTTTTATAATTTGGTGTGTGGTGGCAATACACAGCTGAGCGTTGATGAAGTTTGCACGCGCCTGCGTCAAATTGAAGTGGATAATGGGCGTGATCGCAGTGCTAAAAAGTTTAGTTCGCGCACACTTGATCTTGATTTGTTAGTGTATGACGATTTGGTTGTTGAGCAACCCGCGCAATTACCGCGTCATGAAATCGATAAAAATGCGTTTGTATTGTGGCCGCTAGCGCAAATCGCTCCGGAATTTATTCACCCTGTATTAAACCTTTCTTTTTTATCGTTGTGGGATAACTACGACAAATCTCAACAATCGCTATGGGCGGTTGAATTCGACTGGCAAGGAATTATTTAATGTCGATCCTCGAAATCTTCATCTTGGCGTTGATCCAAGGTTTTACTGAATTTTTACCTATCTCAAGCTCGGCGCATCTTATTTTACCGTCGCAAATTTTAGGTTGGAAAGATCAAGGCTTAGCTTTTGATGTCGCTGTGCATTTAGGGACGTTATTAGCGGTTGTGATTTATTTCCGCAAAGAAGTTTTCAGCTTGTTGGGGGCGTGGGGCGCTTCGTTTGGTGGAAATCACAATAGTGAGAGCCGCTTGGCCTGGTGGATTCTTATTGGCTCTATTCCTGCTGCCGCTTTTGGTTATTTAGCGAAAGATTTTATCGAGCTATACCTACGTAGTGCGTGGGTGATTGCTGGTACCACTATCGTTTTTGGTTTGTTGCTGTGGTGGGCGGATGTTAAAGCCAAGCAAGTGAAAGGCGAGTACGAATTAACCTTGTCCAATGCACTATTTATTGGTTTGGCTCAGGCGCTGGCATTGATTCCTGGCACATCGCGTTCTGGTATTACTATGACAGCCGGTTTAATGCTGGGTATGACGCGTGAAAGCGCGGCGCGTTTTTCGTTTTTATTATCTATTCCAATTATCATCATGAGCGGTGGTTACACAGCACTTGGCTTTTTAGATGAAGGGGTTGTAGTCAATTGGAGCGAGTTAGGCTACGGTGCGATTTTGTCTTTTGTCAGTGCGTATTTGTGTATCACTTTCTTCCTAAAAGTGATTAGCAAAATGGGTATGTTGCCGTTTGTGATTTATCGTTTATTACTGGGGGCTGGTTTAATCGTTTTCTTATCAGTTTAAATCGTCCTTTTGTATTGCTTAGGTGAAGAGTACCATGGTTATTTTGGTAGCTAAGGTATTCTTCACTAACTTTATTACTAATTTTTTCCTTTCTTTTTTAATTCATATCGTTAGTTAATACTACTCATCTTACCTCTAAGTTATTTCGACTTTTATGGCGATTTTTTGTGCATTAATTGCACTCTTGACTAGAATCTACTGGCCCAGTAAGGGCTTATCTGGAAAAGCTGAACTGGGATTAACGTTATACCGTGAGAGGTATATGTAGGGTTCTGTTCAATTAACAGATAAAGGTAGTTGCTATGAAGTATTTTAGTAGTTTTAAGATGTCCTTTATTTTGGCGGCTAGTTTAGTAATAGTGGCTAATACGAGTGTTATAAAAAGGGCTGAAGGATCTGTGGTTGCTGCATCGAGTGTAGGTGCGGCTCAAGGAGAGAGAAAAAAGGTGGCGGATATTCAATTCGCCGATAAGAAATTTGCACGTTGTGTACGAGACATGGGGCGAACATATGTTAAAGATTTATTCGCAATCCATTGTAACGATAGAGAGATTTCAGATGTAAGTGGTATCGAGCAATTGGCGGCCTTGCGAATCGCTCATTTACATCGCAACAATCTCACATCCATTAACATGAAAGGCAATAAGCATTTAATTGCGCTATACGCCTCTAACAATCAACTCACTTCAGTAAATGTTTCAAGAAATCTAAAACTAAAACGTTTGTTATTACACAGCAATCATTTGTTTGACCTTGATGTAACTAATAATCCCCAATTAGAAATTTTGAATGTCGGCGATAACGATCTTCGCGCTCTCAGGCTATATAAAAACCATGCATTAAAACAGCTTGCAGCCAGTGACAATAGGTTGAAGAAACTTAAGGTTCATCGAAGCCCCGAGTTAGTCATTTTAAAAGCTGATAATAATGAAATAGGTGAGTTAGATTTGTCGAATAATATGGCGTTAGAGTACGTTTCCATTATCGATAATGGTATGGCTAGTTTAAAAGGAATAAAGAGCCGGAACCTTAGCGTTCTACGTACAATTTACAATCCGCTGCATTTTATTAATGTGTCTAAAAGTAGCGAATTGAAGGAACTATCTTTTAATCGCGCAGCGAAATGTCGTGGTGAAAAATGCCAAATTGCGACTCATGAACGCCCGCGTTTATCCGATATAGATTTTAGTGATGGTAATCTTGAGCATTGTATCGCGGAGTCTTATCCCAACGCCCGATATGTTGATCAAATTACCCAGTTAGACTGTTCTTTGCGCGGTATAACTGAAACCGATGGTTTAGAGCAGCTTACTGCATTGTCGTCGCTGATCATGCGAAACAATATGATAACTGAGATCGATACGCGCCAAATGTCGATGCTCGAGGAGTTATCCTTATTGCACAATGAATTGAAGTTTGTAAACGTTACCAAAAACGCTAAATTAACGCGTTTAACTGTCGGTTCCAACAGAATTAAAAAGCTCAACGTTAGTCATAATCCAAAGCTTAAGCAACTACTGGCAAATGACAATAACTTGAAGCTGTTAAATCTTGCTAACAATACTGAGTTAACATCGTTATTTTTACTCAATAATCCTTTGCCTAGCGTTGAGCTTGCGGCCAACAATTCACTGATGGACATTAGACTAGCACCAACAACAGTATGTCATGGTGATATCTGTCCGACACATTTCGTGAAAGGTCAAGCGGGAGAAAACGGGAGCATTAGTCCGACGAAAAATTACATCACTCACGGTCATACTGCGCAGTTTGTTATTTCGCCTGATTTTGGCTACGCCATAGCGCAGTTAACCAGTGTTGGCTGTGATGGTACGTTACAAGGTCGCATATTTACGACGACTCAAATATCTGGCTTTTGCGCAGTTTATGTTGGGTTTGGCCGCGTTGATGTCGCGTCGATTAAATTTAGCGATGAGAATCTGCGAAATTGTATTGTAGAGCAGCATGGTGCAGACACCTTGGTGGAAAATATTAAGGAAATTTCTTGTGCCAAACGAGGTATTGTTTCTACTGATGGATTGGAGCATTTTACTAATCTGACGCAATTGATTTTGAGCGCGAATCAAATTTCAGAAATAGATGTAAGTGCATTACTAAACTTGACTTGGCTGACACTACTAAACAACCAATTAACTTCGCTAGATATTTCTAATAATAGAAGATTAGAAAGACTGACATTAGGTAAAAATAGTCTGAGTACGTTGGATACTAGTAATAATGATCGGCTAGGTAGTTTATTACTAAATGATAATCCAATTAGCGAGCTAGACCTTTCTAAAAATTTCTCTTTGATGAGGTTATTTGCATTGAGAACGAATCTCACATCATTAGATTTATCAAATAATTCATTGATTAAAGAGTTGAAGATAGACGATCAAGTGACTTGTGAAGGTGACGCGTGTGACAAGCGTTAACTAGGATGTATTTGAAGCAATTAGCCCAGCATCAGCTGGGCTTTTTATTGCGCTAATTTACTTTATTGGGAGATTGCATTTACGCGAGCTTTAAAGAGTGCTGGCTTGATATCTGCACCTTTGATGCCTTGAGCAATAATGTCTTGCACGTTCACCGCACTGGCAATGGCTAAATAATCGAGCATAGTTTGGCGTTGTGGATAAGGGGAGTCTTCAAAATTAAGCCGTCCTCTTGCATCACCCTCGCAAGCTAATAAAAACTGTTCAAATCGCTGTGGTTTGCGCCAAGCATCGGTTTTATCAAAGAGCTTAATAATGGTGTCTTTACGCATTTCATCCATGCGATGAATTTTACAGTGATGGTCACTCACCATCAGTGCAAGATCTTTGTAACTATTGGGAACTCTCAGGCGTTTACACAACTGTTCGATGAGCGGCAATCCGAGTTGACCGTGCCCGTGATGAGAAGGCCATTTCTCTGGAGGCGTGACCGCTTTACCAAGGTCGTGAATGAGGGCGGCAAAGCGCACTTCGCTATCGGTAGTTAGTTCACTGGCTTTTTGCAAAACCATCATGGTGTGAATGCCGCTATCAATTTCAGGATGCCATTTTTCTGGATTTGGCACACCGTAAAGGTTGTCTAATTCTGGAAAAAGTACTGCCAGCGCATCACAGGCTCTTAAAACTTCGAAAAACACCTGTGGGGATTTTGAATCTAGCGCACGTGATGTTTCTTGCCATACGCGTTCGCTAGTCAGGTGATCGAGCTCACCACTGGTCGCCAACTCTCGCATTAATTCGATAGTGCTCGCGTGTACGGTGAAGCCTAGATGCGCAAAACGCGCTGCAAAACGAGCCACACGTAAAACACGTAGTGGATCTTCGCTAAATGCTGGCGACACGTGACGCAATATGCGGTTATTGAGATCGGCTTGTCCACCGTGAGGATCAAATAGCTCACCTTGCTCGTTTTGAGCAATGGCATTTATGGTGAGATCGCGACGAATCAGATCGTCTTCCAGCGTGACATCTGGCGCACTATAAACCGTAAAACCTGTATAACCGCTACCTGATTTACGCTCGGTGCGGGCTAAAGCATACTCTTCTTTGGTTTTGGGGTGGAGAAATACGGGAAAGTCTTTGCCAACTTGTTGAAATCCTTGCGTTAGCATTTGCTCTGGCGTAGCGCCAACTACCACCCAATCGCGGTCTTTTACTTCAATATTTAATAGTTTGTCGCGAACTGCACCGCCAACGAGGTATATTTCCAAAACACTTTCCAAATTCATTCAATAACGCGACTAGTATATTAAAAATTAATCATTGCTCAAAACGCAGCTGAACTTTATGCTATAGCGCGGATCTGAGAATGAGTTTCAGTTGTTTTAATCGTAGGGATGAAGGAATAAATTATGTATCAGGCTTTTTACGGCCTTAATGAAGCGCCATTTACTATAGCGCCCAATCCCAAATATTTGTTTTTAAGCCAGCAACATCAGCAGGCGGTAACTCATTTACAATACTGCCTTAAAGAAGGTGGTGGTTTTGTGCTGCTCACAGGAGAGGTGGGTACAGGAAAAACAACCTTAGCCCGTTCTTTACTAAGTCAGCTTGATGACACCACAGATATCGCATCTATCTTAAACCCTGCGCTGAGTGAATTAGAATTACTGGCGACATTGTGTGATGAGCTTAAAATCGATTATCCGGCGGAGCCAACGCTCAAACAGCTTACTGATCTTATCGCAGAATTTTTATCGAATAATCATCAGCAAGGGCGTAATACCTTATTGGTTATCGATGAAGCGCAGCACCTACAAGCAGAGGTATTAGAGCAGCTTCGTCTTTTAACTAATCTTGAAACTGACCATAAAAAGCTACTGCAGGTGGTATTAATTGGTCAGCCAGAATTACAACAACAACTCAAACAAAATCATTTACGACAATTAGCACAGCGCATCACTGCGCGTTATCACTTATTGCCACTCAATAATGTTGATGTTAGTGCTTACATCGCCC
>JBMYWG010000010.1:0-91060 GCA_049607155.1 Psychrobium sp. | reverse complement strand
TTGATTTACGCCACGACGCTGAGGAATTAAAGCAGAAAATTCAGGATGAATACGAGGAGTTAGTGGCTAAACTCAATGCGTTTTACTCATTGCAAAAACGCTTATTCGACGATAAGAAAAAGCAATTGCTACAAGACTTTGAAAAGCTAGAGCTAACCGCTCAACTTGAAGAGCTAAAAAGCGCCCTCGCCCAGCAACGCCAATCTTGGCTAGCGATGACAAGCCACGCTTGATTTAATTATTTAAAATAGTTTTGAGTTCGTTTTGTGCGCAACTGATTTGAATTCTCTACAAGAAAGAGCCTATAGAGTGTATCTAGCTACACGAACAGGCGATAGCACAGTGTGATTCACCTAAAAGTATTTTGTACTTCATTTATGCAGTCATTCACCTATGACTGCATAAATTCAGGGCTTAGGGCGTGACTAAAATCACTGGCTTTGATTTTTTACATGTGTCATTTTATTTCCACCTGAACCCTATTAGAAAACACCCAAAACTACCCAGCAAAAACATAAGACCTGGAACTATAAACCAACGGTTGTGATGCTGTACTTCGCGGTCAAGAAACATTTTAAAATAACGTTTACCATCAGTAACTTCTTCAATATATCCAGCACCTCGACTGGTCGGGAGAACAACATCAATCTGCGCTATTCGATTTGTCATCATTAACTGACGTTCTAAGAATTTTTTCTCAGCGATTCCTTCAGTCGTTGTGTATCCTAAAGTTTCTTTCACAATATCAAAAGCATCTAAACTTTCACCTTTTAATAATACGCCCATTGACCGGTAATAATACCGACGTTCGTTAATTTCAACGAGGCTTGCTCCTATAAATGCTCCACCAAGCATCAAGGATACAAGGCCCAATACTAACCATCGCCTCAACGCTTTAACTTGTGCAAGTTGATTATTTAAAACAACTTTACGCACCTCACTCACTTCTTTTAGCTTTTCCAGTTCATTGGAGTCGATTATTTCACTCATCTTATGAGCATCAATGCGATAAACACTACTTAACCGAGAAAATATGTCTTCTGATGGGAAGCACTTACCAGTTTCTAATTTAGATAAATAAGATTGTTCTATTTCAATTTTTTCTGCCGCTTCAGGCTGAGTCCAACCAAGTTTCTCTCTTAAACTTCGAATGTATACGCCAAATTTCATTATATCTTTCCTTGCATGATTTAATCATTATATGTCATCGACTTGACCTCCCACATTCTTAGCAAGTCTTGACTGGAATGCTAATTGAATAATCCAGGAATACTCAGGAATATTGGTTATTTTCGGCGAAGTAGTGTTCTTAAAGATAAAACTGGCTACTTCAATCGCTCTTCAATCCCAAAACTCACTCGATAAACTTCATCGCACTGTTTCGCGACAAACTGACCGATAATCCCACTCAAATCGACAAAACGACGTGACTCTTTATCGATGGGAATAATGCCGCAACTCACATCATTGAGTACAAATACCAAATTACAATCTACTTCAAATAATTGCTTGAGCTCATTAATAAGCGCTGATTCATCGCGTGGTAAGTTGTTAAAAATCCACATCGATAAACAGTCAATAAGGTATGTTTCTCCAGGGTTGACGACATCTACAAATGAATGAGGAGCTTCGATAGTTAAAAACTCAGCCTGCCGTTCGACAAGGTGCTTATCTATTCGCTGCTGCATCTCACCGTCACTATAACTGTTGTCGTAGGTTGCAACGTAGTGCGGCACACCATCACTTATCGATAACGCCTTTGCGCTGGCCGCACTGCTCTTACCGCTCTTTTGGCCACCGAAATATAAAGCCTTCATAAATTCACTCTTTTTAACAACTATTTACAACGATGCTCTTCCCACCGCTGACGTTTTTGATTACTTTAATAGCATATTATGTAAACAGTGAGGTTATACATGAAAATATATGAATTTCCCATCGCTCCTAACGCACGTCGCGTGAGTATTTTCTTAGCAGAAATTGGCTTAGAGGTAGAGCGAGTCAATGTCGATATTCGTGGCGGAGAGAACCTAACCCAAGAGTTTAAAGAAAAAGCTGCCAACGGACTTATCCCCTTTCTCGAGTTAGACGATGGCACCTGCATCTGTGAATCTGTCGCTATTTGTCGCTATTTAGAGAGCGTTCATGGCCAACCCGAACCATCGCTATTTGGTGCGACACCACTGGAAACAGCCAACATCGAGATGTGGCATCGTATGGTAGAGTTCCAAGTAATGATCCCGCTATTGCAAGCCTTTAGAAACATCAGCGGCATTTATCAAGATCGCGAAAACATCAATCAAGAATGGGGTGAAGAATCTAAGCAACGCTTTATCGATGCCTTATCCACTTTTGAAGTCCAGCTTGGCAATAATGCATTTGTGGCAGGTGATCGTTTTAGCATTGCCGATATCACCCTGTGGTCATTCCTCAACTTCGCCCGCGTCATTAAATTTAAACTAGACGATCAAACGCCAAATCTAGTGCACTGGTTTGAATCGATGAAAGCACGCCCTTCAATTGCGAGTACGGAATCATGATTACACTTTACACAGCGCCAACGCCAAACGGCCATAAAATTTCCATCGCCCTAGAAGAAATGGGGCTAGATTACGAAGTCGTGGTACTTGATCTATCAAGCAACGAGCAAAAACAATCGCCTTTCGTCGATATTAACCCTAACGGCCGTATTCCCGCGATTGTCGATCACGACAACGACGACTTTGCAGTCTTTGAAACAGGCGCCATCTTAGTTTATTTAGCTGAAAAGACTGGTAAGTTTTATTCATCAGATCCTAAGAAACGTTCACAGCAACTGCAATGGCTAATGTTTCAGATGAGCGGCGTTGGACCTATGATGGGTCAAGCCAATGTCTTCTATCGCTATTTCCCGAAACAAATCCCAGAAGCTATCGAACGTTATCAAAACGAAGGTCGCCGCCTGTTTGAGGTAATGAACAACCAGCTGGCTGATAATCAATACTTAGCAGGTGATGAATATTCGATTGCCGATATCTCGACATTTACTTGGGTGCGAATTCA
The DNA here is from genome assembly GCA_049607155.1 of Psychrobium sp. Lineage (GTDB taxonomy): Bacteria > Pseudomonadota > Gammaproteobacteria > Enterobacterales > Psychrobiaceae > Psychrobium. The sequence continues at coordinate 88,018 of JBMYWG010000010.1, read as the reverse complement.
CGAATGGAGTGGTGTTGATATTAGTGGCTTAAAACATCTACAACGCTGGCTCGATGAACTATCAGCCCGCCCAGCTTGTATTAAAGGCTTACAGATCCCACCGTCACAAGAATTAAGCGACGAAGAGCGCGCGGCTCAAGTCCAAAAGATGCTAACCAAGTAGCTGTAAAAGGGCCGATGGCGCTACTGCGCCATCGCAAATAAGCTTACTTCTAATTGTTGTGCCAATTCTTTCGCCGCAGACGCATCGTCGCTAATAAATTCCAAACGTGAATCATTACTCTCATCAACTTCCTGATAACTGAGCTCTTTACCGACAATGTTAAACGCGAAGATCCCTTGCGTTGTAATCAATATCGCCTTTAAACGGCTGATACTCACTTCTTTGAGCACATTGAGTACACGGTGGAAATCAAACTGTCGATGAGGCGCCATCGCCCACCCGAACGAAGTAAAACCATCGCCTTCATTAGTTAAACGCACGCAATCTTGTGTCGCCAACTGTTCGGCAACATCGAATGTTTTACTGCGCATACTAATGGCAGGTACTGGCGTTTCTGTCGCTTGATAACGACACGGCGAATCTAGCACCGTCTTAGCGCGCTGCCAATCGAATGCGTGAATAAATGATTTCTCGGTTAAATTATTGCTCGCTAGATAGCATTGTAAATTGGCTTCTTCGACACCAGTGTAGAGATCGGTCTTGCTAGCAACAACAACATCCGCCACCTGCATTTGCTCTTGATAGCTAGGATTGTCCAGCCAACTTGAATCAAGAGCGCGGCGAGCGTCCACTAGCGTCACTGTTGCCCTAACATCAATAACTTTTCGATAATGTGGCGCTTGCAAGGTTGCCAATACTTCTGCGGGATGACCAAGACCTGTTGGCTCAATGATCAAGCGATGAGGTTTTGCTCTCGCGATAAGTCGATTGAGGGTAATTTGCATACTCAAACCAGCAGTACAACACATACAGCCGCCGGGAACTTCGGCGATAAAAACATCTTGCTGCTTGGCGTCATTTAATAAGCCACCATCAATCCCTACTTCGCCGAACTCGTTGACCAAAATCGCCCAGCGCTCACCCTCGGGTTTAGTGCGCAGTAGTTTCTCGATGAAGGTCGTTTTACCGACACCCAGCGCACCAGTTATCACATTGGTTGGTACTTGAGAGATGACATCACTACTCATTGCTCGTATCCGCCTGATAGGCCAAATCATATTGTTTTTTCATGGACTTTCGCATTTTTAAACTCAATAAATGCGCCGCAATCACCAAACAAGAACCCACTACTGTAAGCAGCGTTTCACCAATGCCATGTACCATACGAGAAGATGACAGTAAAACGACACCAACTATGGCTAACGCTAGTAACCAATAATTTCTCGAGGCGAGCCATACTTGCGGCAAGCTAAAAATTAACATTGCAAAAACAGGCAACAGTAACATCGTATGAACCCATTCTTCGCTTAACGCAGTGACCAAAACATTGCCACCTAGCACTATGGCTAAAAATGGCATCACTAAACAATGTGCAATGCACAATCCAGAGAAAAATATACCCAGCTTATCTTTTAGAGTCTGCTGCCTAGCCATCACTTGTTCCATAAATTTAAAACCCCGTTGTGGCACTGGCCACCTGTTGAATGATCAATTGTAATATTATAACATCCAATTACGAATGATACATTATAACATTACCATTTTTTTAAATAGGAGTCTCAGTGAAAACTTCCGCCAAATTTAATCCCACTAAATTGAGTGCCATTATTGGCCTTCTTTTTAGTGCAAACGCCATGGCCCAAGACGTTTCAGGTGTTATCACCGATAAAACAGGTAAACAAATCGAAGGCGCAACTATACGTATCCTCGACACCAAACAAACGTTGGTAACAGGTAAAGACGGAAAGTTTGAGTTCTCTAATGCACCCGACAAAGAGCTAGAACTACATATTACAGCGCCGGGATATGCTCATCTCAATCATCATGTAACGTTAAATAACAGCAAAAATGTAACAATTTCTCTCGCGCGCTCAGCGATTGAAGTGATTGATGTTACCGCTACCCCATTTCATGCCTCAGTCATGGAAGCTGCGATTCCAGTGTCTGTTTTATCTGGCGAACAGCTACGCGATCAACAAGCTGCCACGCTCGGCGATACGCTAGAAAAACAAGTCGGTGTACACACGAACTTTCACGCAGGTGTTGCAAGCACACCTATTATCCGCGGGCTAAGTGGTCCTCGCGTAATGATCACCCAAAATGGCCTAGATGTTAGCGACGTTTCTCGCGTTGGTCCGGATCACAGCGTAGCGACAGAAGCATCAACAGCAACTCAAATCGAAGTATTACGCGGCCCAGCAACACTATTCTTCGGTAGCGGCGCTATTGGCGGTGTCGTCAATGTCGTAGACGAGCGTGTACCCACTAATAACACGCCATTTGGCGAGTTCATTCTTGAGCACAACTCAGTTAACGATCAAAAACTGGCTGCCTTTAACGTTAAAAATGGCACTGACTCTTTTGCCGTTTATGCCGACGGTTTTTGGCGTGAATCAGAAGACTACAAGATTCCAGATGCCCCTCATCATGATGCCCACGACGAGCATGAGCACAGCAACAAAATTGAAAATAGCGCCGAAGAATCAAGCAGTTTTACGTTAGGTGCAAGTTACTTATTCGATCAAGGTTACATCGGTTTTTCAGCTGGTAAGCTAAAGCGCGAATACGGAATTCCTGGTCACTCTCACGGTGAAGAAGAAGCACACGAAGACGAGCATGACCACGATCATGAAGAGCATGCAGAGGAAGCTGCTCACGGCAATGTCTACGCAGACTTAGAACAAAATCGCTATCAAATGATTGGCGAATACAACTTCGACAATGGCTTCTTTAGCTCAGCGAGTTTTAAAGCCTCTTACACCGACTACAAGCACGCAGAAATTGAAGCTGGCATGGTAGGCACAACCTTTGCCAATGAAACCAGTGAATTAAAAGTCGATTTACTCCATGCACCATTTAATGGCTGGCGCGGTGGCATTAGCATTCATGCTAAAGATACCGATGTGGAAGCCGTAGGCAGTGAAGCATTCACACCGCCGTCAAACCAAAAAATGTTCGCAATTGCGGCAATGGAAGAACGTCACTTTGGCGACTTCTTAGTCCAACTTGGTGCACGTGCAGAGCGCGTAACATTAGATGCGAATAATGTGCGTTTACCGCACCTAGATGCTCACGGCCATGACGAAGACGGTCACGAAGAAGATGAGCACGATCATGATCACGGCCATGAAGAAGAATCAGAGCTAACACGCGTATTTTCAGTAGAGCAAACATTTACTCCAGTAACACTATCAGCGGGTGTGGTATGGGATTTCACCGAAGGATATAACCTAGGCTTATCTGTGTCACGCTCACAACGTGCCCCATCGGCATCTGAACTGTTGTCATTTGGTCCGCACATCGGCACGCGCAGCTATGAAGTAGGCGCCTTGTTCGCATTAGACGATCACAATGAAGTTGGCTTAAGTCAACAATCGATTGATTTAGAAACTGCTAATAATATCGACATCAGCTTCCGTAAAACTCACGGTGATGTTGCCATCATTGTTAACGCGTTTTACAACCAAGTGGACAACTATTATTACCAGGCGGCTACAGGCCTATTTGGCAGCGACGGTCACAATCATGCTCATGATGGTGAACACGATCATAGCGGCGAGCTTCCGGTATATATCTTCAAATCACAAGATGCCACGCTTCACGGCTTTGAGACTCAAGTCAATTGGAATATCAACGAAGAATTCTCATCTCAATTCTTTGCCGATTACGTGCGCGCACGCCTAAAAGACGGTGGCGATTTACCACGTACACCACCGATGCGTTTTGGTGCTAAATTGAAATATCAATTAGAAAATTTCAGTGCTCACCTAGATGTCGTTCGTTACCAAGAGCAAGACAAAGTCGCGGCGCTAGAAACCACAACGGACGGTTACACCTTAGTGGACTTAGGTGTGAGTTATCAGCTACCTCTCGCCGATTACGACATCAGCGTCTATGCCAATGCCAAAAATCTCACCGACGAATACGCCCAAGTGCACAGCTCTTTTGTTAAAGACATTGCACCACGTCAGGGCCGTAGCTTCGCACTGGGCTTACGCGCTTATTTTTAGGCTCGAATAAAAAGAATTTATTAACAAGGAACTATCATGAAAAAAACAATGAAACTAAGCCTAATTGCCACACTGTGCAGTAGCTTATTGTTAACGGGTTGTGGTGACGCAGAAACCAATATCGTAGAGAAAGAGCCAGAGAAACCTGCAACTGATGATGATCACGGGCACGGTGGTCACGGCGACATCACTATCGATAGCTTAGGTCGCTTAGCGATTAGCTCACCTGATAGCGATAACATTGCCATCTTCGATTTAGACGACAGTGAATTATTAGGGCAATTCGCAACAACCCATACTGGTAGTCGTATCACAGCATCGGCAGGCTACCGCTACCTTGTTGTTACTAACCGCGACAACGGCCACACTGGATTTATCGACGGTGGCTTATGGCGTGAAGATCACGTCGCGCATTTGCATGATTACGAGCAAGCACCAGCAACAATCGATTTTCATATCGACAGCAGCCGTCCAACGCACGTGGTAAAACACGACGGCGCGATGGCGATTTTCAATGACGGCGCAGAAGATGGCAGCATTGCAGCATCGGTGAATTTACTGACCGATGAAAACATTACCGCAGCTAAAACAGATAGCGAAGTCATTAGCTTTGATATGAACATGCACGGTGTTGCAGAACCACGTGGTGATTTCATCTTAACGACAGTGCGTCGCGACGATGCCAGCAGCACATCAACGGCGAAAATCTTGCCAGACCAAGTTGCGGTTTATCACAAGCACGGTGACGAGTATGAGCAAGACGCTATCTTTGAACTCACTTGTCCAAATCTACACGGTGCGGCGCAATCTAAAGGCTATGTAGCCTTTGGTTGTGGAGACGGTGTGTTCTTAGCCAAAGACGATGGCCATGATTTTGATGTTAGCAAGATCGCTAATCTAGATAACTTCGACACGCGTCGTGTGGGCTCTTTATACGGTCACCATGAGCATGACTCGCTAATAGGTGTCGCCTCTGCACGTGGCACAACACCAATTTTAGTTACCGTTAATGCAACTGGCGGTGAAATGGAAGCTATTGATTGGCAACCACAAGCTGATGCAGCGCCAGTGTCTTATGGTTTCTCTGCTGAAGGTGATGTTTTCGTAATCCTAGATAACCAAGGTTACTTAACGTTATTAGAGCAACACGTACACGACGGTGCAATCGAGTGGGAATTTAGTTCTCGTGTTGATTTCACCGAGCAAGATGTATCGACAATGCCGGATGATCAAAGCTTTAGCTTAGTCATTTCACAACACACGCACATTGCTTACATCAGTGATCCACTAGCTAAGTCTATCGTTGCTGTTGATTTAGAAGATGGCGACGTTACTACTGCGTTAAGCCTAGACTTCACACCAGCTAATATCAGCTGGTTAGGTATCAAAGAAGAGCACGCTCACTAAGGTGCTATGATGTTGTCATTGCTCCTAATCGAGGTTAGGAGCAATGCCATGTGTGGCTAGCTCAACGATATCCTTCGCATCAACTGGCTTGCTAAAGTAATACCCTTGAATATATTCACACGCCAAATCTTGTAAAAACTGCAGCTGTTCTAGCGTTTCTACCCCTTCTGCAACCACGCGCAAATTCAGATTATGCGCCATGACAACGATGGTAGAAATTAGCTCTTCATTGCCGACATTGCCAGGAATGCCATCCATAAAGCTGCGATCGATTTTCAAGAAATCCAATGGCATTTTAGTCAGCATGCTCAAACTTGAATAACCGGTACCAAAATCATCCATCGACACCGTCGCTCCCATATCGCGAATCGCAGTCAGACAACTAATCATAGTATCGATGCCGTTTAAAGCACTGGTCTCAGTAACTTCAATATCCAGCAGATATGGCTGAAACCCTGTCTCAGCAATACCATTCTTAATTTGACTAACCAAAGACTCGCTAATCAATTGCCGCGCTGACACATTGACAGAAACACGCATTGAGATACCGTGTTCATCTTGCCATGCTTTGCCTTGGCGCATTGCTTCAACGAGTACCCAATGACCAATTTCTTCAATGAGTCCAAGTTCTTCAGCCAATGGAATGAATAAACTCGGCGGTACACTGCCATTGACAGGGTCGCACCAACGAATTAGCGCCTCAACCGATTCAATGTCATAGGTTTGCGCATTAACTTTTGGTTGATACACCAAGCTAAATTCATTGTTTTTCAATGCTTGACGCAAGCGCGATTCCATCGCTAATTGACGTTGCGATTGTTCATTCATTTGCGCCGAGAACAAACAAAAGCGATTACGCCCTTCTGCTTTTGCGCGATACATCGCACTATCAGCGTGCTTAAGCAACTCTTCGCGGCTGTCGCCATCTTGCGGATAAATGGCGCACCCCACGCTAGTGGTCATCATCAGCTCGCGGCCAATAATCGATAGCGGTTTATTCAAGCTATCGACAATGCGTTGTGCAGAACGATAAACATCCGCTTGTTCTTCGATATCATTGAGCATGACCACCAGCTCATCGCCACCGATACGTGCGATGGTATCCACTTCAGACAAACAATCTGCAAAGCGGTCCGCCACTTCACACAATACCTGATCGCCCACCGAGTGACCTAGCGAATCATTAATGCGTTTAAAGTGGTCTAAATCGATAAACAACACCGCTAATTGAGTTTTATGAGCATTGGCTTGCAATAATGCGGCATCGAGGCGATCGTAAAATAACTGACGATTGGGTAACTTTGTTAGCGGATCGTAATACGCCAAATGCTCAATCATGGTCTCGGAGTTTTTACGCTCAGTAATATCGTTAAAAATTCCGGCGTATAAGACGGTTTGATTAACAGGCTCTTTAATACGCGTGATGGTTAGCCACTCAGGGTAAACCTCGCCATTTTTACGACGATTCCAAATCTCTCCCTGCCAGCGACCATGTTGGCTTATCGTTGCCCACATTTCATCATAAAAACTTTTATCGTGTTGGCCTGAGCTTAATAAACTCGCTGGCTTACCCACCGCTTCTTCTTCGGTATAGCCGGTAAGAATGCTAAAAGCAGGATTTACCGATTGAATGATCGCATTTTCATCCGCCACCATGATACCGTCATCAGACGCCTCAATGAGGGCATGAGCCATGTGTAAGTTAAACTCTTTTTCTTTGAGTGAGGCTTCACTGCTTGCTAACGCACTGCGCAACCGAGAAACGTAACTTTGCTCGATGCGATTAAGAATATCTGAGAAAGAAATAATGCCGATAAGTGTGCCATCATCGTCATCGACGCCTAGATGGCGAATGTGACGTTTTTCCATAAAGGAGCGAATCGATAATAAGCTCATGCCTTTAGGCACGGTAATTAGCGGCTTACTGATGGCATCGATAAGTGGTAATTGCAGTTGATTTAGCGCCATTAAGCGCACGACATCACGCTCGGTAAGTAACCCAATTGGATCGTCGCCTTCAACAATGACTAACGCATCACATTGATGAATTCCCATATGACGAATTGCTTCGATAAGGGTGCCATCAATGTCAAAGTTGAGTTGTGTATGTTCAGGTAAGACGGTTTGCACCTGAGTCATGCTCAAGAAATGCGTCGCATCTTGGTGAATAACAATGTCACTTTGCGACAATACACCCACAAGTTGCTTTTCGTCATTAACGACAACAAGATGGCGAACACTGTTGCGTTTTAGCTCCAATGTTGCGTCATTTAACGACATTTCAATACCAATGGTATGGATGCGCGTCGACATAAACTGTGAAATTTCGCAGTCGAAAACGCTTGGCTGACGGATATTAACCTTTAACGCATCAGCTTCTGTCCAAATACCAATTGGAATATTGTCTTGAGTAATAATGATCGAGCTACAGTGTCGTTGATGCATCAACTTGGTCGCTTCTCGCAACGAAGTTGTTTTACCGCACGTAACGACTCTGCGCTCTATAACATTATTTAGAGCACTATCATTCATAGTTGACCGACGACCGCCTCACCATCTGTCTAATTCTTACGTAACTTGGGCGATGCTAACACATCGAAGAGCCGTATTTTTGCAAAGCCGAGGCATAATTGACTTAAATCAAAAAGGGCTAATTTTTAGTTCTAAATTGTAAGAAAGTCTTATTGATAATCGTATTTAAATCGTCAACTTGAACTCGTCTTTAAAACGTCGAGATAAACTGAGCTTTTTACCGGATAGCAAGGTGATTTCACTATCGCCATTACCTGTTGGTTCAATAGATTCAATGTTATTCATATTGACTGCTGCACTGCGATGCACTCGACAAAAACCCTGGGCTTCCAATTTCGAAATCAATTTAGTTAATGTTGCACGCATCGGATAAATACGCCCCTTAATATGCAAGTTAACATAGTTTCCCGATGATTCTAACCATTCGATATCTTTAACGTTTACGATAAATTCTTTACCGAGCTTTTTAACTAATAGTCGTTCAAGCGTTTTCACTTCAGGCTCATCTTCACTGTCAGCGACAGCAGTTGCTTCCCCCTGCAATCTGCTAAAGATAAAATCATACCCTTGGATAAATATGACAAAGCCAATAAAGCTCCATAAATCTTTGCGATATTCATAGAGTAATTCGAACCAAAAATCTCCAAAGTCATAATCCTTCCCCACCAGCCAATAAACGCCCTCTCTCAACACCACCATAATCGCAACATGTAAAAGCGAGAAAGCGATTGACCCTATGGCAACCATTTTCAATGTATGGGCCATTTCCCCCCAACCAATCGGCCAGCGTTTAAAAGCAACAATGATCAATGGAAATAGTAGTAATGCACTGATAGCACTAGAGAACTCCCAAACAAATGGTTCCCACACACTAAATGATAAGTCTTTTGAATTTCTAGCGGCTTCCATAATTGTCGAGGTAGCCAAAAGCACACTGTTAATGAAAAACAATAAACAGATAGCCCCAACTTCGTAGGCCGTTTTGAAACGTTGAAAATGTTTTAATTTACTCATGGCGTCAGCTTAAATGATTCGTCGTGAAATTGAAGAACCTTCAAAAATATTTCATCACATTATATTGCCGCTTATCCCTACTCATTGTAAATACGACACTTTTTATAAATATCTCCAATGTATTTCCGGCAGGATACTCACTATTGAATCTTTGTCGGCGCTACCAATGTCACTATTAAAATCAAAACTTAGAAATAATATCCAGCAATTATTTGTACCAGATATCACCGAATTACCTACCCGTCGCCACGATCTCGATTGGCTAAGAGTTTTGGCATTCGGCCTACTAATCTTATTTCACAGTGGCATGTTCTACGTCGAAAACTGGGGCTTTCACGCTAAGAGCCAATATCGCAGCGAAACACTTGAAAGCCTCATGCTACTCATACAACCTTGGCGTATGGCAATACTCTGGGTTATTGCTGGTATCGCCATTAAATTCGTCTTGGCGAAGATCACCGCGACCCGATTTATCTATCAACGCTCGATACGCATTCTGATCCCACTGCTTTTTGGTATTTTGGTGGTTGTACCGCCACAACTTTATGTAGAAATGACGCAAAATAACGACTTATCTATGGATTTCTGGACGTTTATACGTGAATTCTATAATCCAAATACTCTGATTTTCGATAAGTACTCATCTGGGATCTGGCCACATATCGACGTTAACCACTTATGGTTCCTACGTTCACTTTGGAAGTACTCACTTATTATTTTATTGCTGGCGCCATTGCTCAACGCCACATGGGGAATCCGCGCCACTAATTGGCTGATGAATCGACATATTGCAGTGATCATTTTACTGCTTTCATTACCATTATTTGCCTATAGCATGGCCTTGGAAGGCGACGACACTCGCTACGCCGTCGGCTTCACCTGCATGCTTTATGGCTACCTCATTGGTTGGCACGCTAATTTCTGGCATCGCGTTGCCGCACTGCGTATTCCATTATTTATCATCCTGATTGTATGCGCCTGCATCGTTATCACTTTTTATAACCTGATATGGCTTAATCCAGAAGGCAAGCCAGAATGGATAAGCGCCATTGGACTAGTGATTTATAACATCATGCGCATCACAGGCATCTTCTGTGCCTTTGGTTTTGGCTATCATTATTTAAACAAGCCATCAGCAGGCTTAAATTATTTTAATGAAGCCGTATATCCGTTTTACATTCTCCACCAAACCTTAATTATTGTTATTGGCTACCATTTAACAGCACACTCTTTAGGGCCAATTGTCGAATCCACACTACTCATATCGCTAACGACAATTGGCTGTTTCGCCTTATTTGAGCTGATAAAACGCATCGATAATCTGCGCTATCTATTCGGGCTAAAAATGAAAAAACACTACAGTAAATCAATCACATTTATTGGCAGGTTTATAAGTGCTATAGCGATGTTAATTATTGGCTTAGAAATAATTTTCTAATTTTTACGCTACAGGTGTCGTCTTTTTCAATCTGGCTTCGTCTTAGTTAATACATTAACTAATAGAGAATTCCATGAAAGAATTATCCAATATCGTAAAAGACGTATTCCTGACACCGACACTCGACGCACTCAATAATAAAAATGAGTTCGCACATCCGCCGCGGATCCTGTTGTTATATGGGTCGTTGCGAAAACGCTCGTTTAGCCGACTCGTCGTTGAAGAGTCGGCGCGCATACTGCAAGCCTTAGGTTGTGAAACACATATCTTTGATCCACAAGACTTGCCCATAGCCGATAGCCAATATGAGAACCATCCGAAAGTGCAAGAGCTGCGAGAGCTAATGACGTGGTCAGAAGGGCAAGTGTGGTGCTCGCCAGAAAAGCACGGCAATATGTCGAGCATCATCAAAAATCAAATCGACTGGGTGCCTCTATCAATGGGAGCGATTCGTCCGACGCAGGGAAAAACACTGGCCGTAATGCAGGTCGAAGGTGGCTCGCAAACTTTTAACACAGTTAATCAGTTGCGAATTCTAGGGCGCTGGATGCGCATGCTGACCATTCCCAACCAGTCGTCAGTTGCGAAAGCGTGGCAAGAATTCGATGATAACGACCGCATGAAACCCTCAGCCTTTTACGATCGCATCGTCGATGTCTGCGAAGAATTAGTGAAGTTTACGCTGCTGACACGTGACAAAACTGATTTTTTCGTTAATCGCTACTCTGAACGTAAAGCAGCAATACCAGCGGTGAAAAATCAGTGTAACAAGACTGCATGCTGTTAAGACTTTACAATAAAACAAATATCAATCAAATATTTAGAGGAAATGTTTCTTCCTCTAAATACTCGACGCCCCTTTGCACATTTGATACTTTACCAGTCTAGAAGTCTGAAATGCTAAGGCGATATGAAAAAAACTATATTCATTCTATTTATACTCCTGATTAGCCATCGTTGTGTTGCAACTACGGTGAAGCTCTGCGGTGTTGATTGGCCACCGTTTACCAATAGTAATCATGGCACGTTAACTCATGGTTTATCCATTGATGTGTATTCGGAAGCTTTTCGACGCCTAGGCATGAAGATCGATGTCAGATCAATGCCCTGGCAGCGCTGTATGAAGTTAGTTAAGCATGGTTCAATGGATGCTCTAATCGATAATACTCACAGCGATGATTTTATTCACGGTCCAACACCAACGGCTTTTTATCCGCTAGCAATATACGTACGAAGTGATTCACAGCAATCTAAATTTTCTTGGGCAGCAATGGAAAACAAAAATGTAGCCATGGTGAAAGGTTACGATTACACAGAGAAAATCGCTTCTTTTAAGGGGTGGAATAAGCTCTATGCCCAATCTGAAAGTATTCTCGTCAAAATGCTCAAAGCAAAACGTTTCGATTACATTTTGTTAGATCCTTTCGCCGCTAAAAATCTAGAAATAACGCACGACGTCAAACTTAAGATGCTCACACCCGTTATTGATACCGCAGAACTTTATTTGGTCTTCAATCATAATAAGTCAGTGTTAATGAATAAGTTCGATGCCAAAATTATCGAGATGATTAATGATGGCACCATGAATCGGCTTTATTTAAATTACTTACCTACGTCATATACTGATTTTGTCAAAATGGTCACTAAATAGATTTATTCTTAAAGTAATCAGTGCGGTAACGATGCGGAGATACCCCACTAAATGAAGTGAATGAGCGCGTAAAATGCGCTAAATCATCAAACCCTGCACCATTGGCGACGTCGATAATAGGTTTGTTCAACCAAACCCTTTCTTTCATTAATCGAGTAGCATAATCTAAACGCAATTGCTTTAACCACGCATTAGGGGTTAACTGTTGTTTAGCGAAAAAGCGATACAATTTACTCTTAGAAATATGATGTTGTTTGGCAACATATTCGATATTAATAGTGGGATCCGAAAGCTGTTGATACAGGGCGATTTTTAGCTGATTAAATTGAATGTTACTCATCGAAAGTCTGCTCACTAAACACTCTGAATTTGGAATAGTATTCCCCCACAAATTAATCAGACTTTGTTGATCGTTCACTAGGGATAGTTGATCGTTATCATGATGAAGCAAAAATTCTAGTTGCTCTAAATAAACCTTAAGTAAAAAGCCCATTCCGCTTTTAATATTAATTTTGCGCGCAACGCCAATATTATCTTCATCAAGATAATCGTTAACTACATGAATAGGTAAGTGAATGGATAAATGTTTCACCTCACCATCGTGAGTCAACTTACAAGGTAGCCGCTGATCCATAATTGTCATGTCACCAGTATTGAGTATTAATTGTCGCCCCGCTTGTTCAAACAGCGAACGACCACGTTGCTGTAATACAATAAAATAATGAAAAAGGCTGTCACTAGGCTCATCCACATTGCACTTGGTAATGCAATGTGCATTAGTAGCGATTGATGACAATTCAATGTCTGATACTTTACTGATACTAACGCAACCAGTAAAAGACGCAGCGTCAGAAAGCTGTGTGCTATATTGTCCACATGACAGCGCCAATGACTCATTCCAGTCACTTAATCGTTGCTCTAGTGATATAGCATTATCATCAATATCCACACAATTACCTACCCATTCATCGAATTACTAAATTAATGATTGTGCCATGCAATTGCAAATAACGGATTGCCTCTACTCATTACTGCTTTTTTTAAACGCTTTAAACCAATCATCGTAGTTTGGAATAATTTGCATGAATTGTGTTCTTTCCGATGCTAAACGCGTTGCAACATCAGCGTTATTTGCCACTAAGCCAGCCGGAAACTGCTTCTTGAGAACTTTAAAAATATCGGTGCCATGCTCTTGATAGGCCATGATTGCCAGTTTTAAAAACATACCTTGATACCACGCGTAATCCTTAGCACCTACACCAGAATAAAGGCGCTCAAATCGTTCCAATGAGCTATCTTCCAGTTGATAAGCTTCTGCATTAATTTGATAACTTGTTAACTCAAATAAACGCGCTAATTTGGGCTTTCGCTCGGCCAAGTAAACGTACGCACCAAGCTGAGCAAGGAATTCATTAGTCCATGCGTTAATCGGATGAATACCGTAATTTCGCACATAGACATGACTCACTTCATGAGCGCCAATGATATAAGGAAAAATTGTCGCCGCTTGCTCAAAACTATGGCCAGTATCAATGATTGATTTCTTAGTGACTAACGATGCCTTGTCCTTTAAGTCGATAACCGATTGGCTGATAACTCCTGATTTAGTGGCAGGTAGAATGACAACATAGTGACTTTTATCATCGCCATTCGGGCGAACATAAGGCATTCCGTATGGTGGTCGGTCACCTGTTATCGCTTTATACGCTTTGAATCCGGATTCATTGGGTAGTGCTAATGATATTTGAAATGACTGGCCGAACAACTGTTGGTAAAATGCAATTGAATCAGTAACGATATCTTCTGCTATTGCCAAATGTTGACTGTTTTCCTTCATAAAATAGCTACTAACATTATTAGTCTTTTTATGTTGGAAATTTAATTGTTTAAAGGCTTCAACGGCCGTCACGGTAGCATTGGCGTTCCAAGCCATAAGACTCATCAATAGAAAACTTACGATACACTTCATTTTATTTCTCGGTTAGTAATATTAACCCTAGTGTAAAATGAAGCGCGCCTAATTGATTTGACTGAGAGTTTCAAAATACTTAAAGCATAGGAACCATCAGCTACTGCACGAGCAGTGTAGAAATAACAATGCAACAAATTTCGCCATAGCGCCAATACTCAAAAAATCAACGCAAATAACTAGCGTAGTTCTCTATCACAAATTCTTTAAAAGCACGCAGGCGCATTGGTTGATGTTTATCTTGCGCGTAAACCAAATAGAATGGCGTCGATTTTACGTGCCAATCATCGAGCAGCGGTAACAGCAACCCCTGCTCGACTTCTTGCTGACAATACAGTTTAGGCACGCGAATGATGCCATTACCCGCTAGTGCATTCGATACCATGATGCGGCCATTTTTACAGGTGAGATTACCGTCAATCGTTACTTCAACTGCTTGCTTGTCATCGTTATTTATAAAGCTCCAATTACGCAGCGAACCAGTGATACAACGATGATGCACTAACCCCTTGGGATCGTTGGGATAACCATGCTCATTTATATAGGCAGGGCTAGCGTAAACTCCTACTTCGATATCAGTAAGCTTGCGGCCAATTAGCGACGAGTCCACCAGCTCTCCCATCCGAAACACAAAGTCGAACTCGCCAGAGATCAAGTCAACACGGCGACTAGAAAAGTCTAAATCGACGCTGATATTCGGATGATGGGCCATAAACTCACTCACCATAGGTGCAATAATTTCTTCACCAATTTGACCGCCTACTGAATTGATCTTAATAGTGCCTGCCAGCGCATCAGCTCCTTCTAGTGCCCTATCGATGGCGTGATAAATACCGTCGAGAGATTTCTTACAACGCTCGAAAAATGCTTCGCCTTGCGGCGTTAAATGCTGCGTTCGTGTGGTGCGCACCAACAAGGTCACGCCTAAATCACTTTCCAACTGCGCCAGTTGCTTAGAAACATTAGCACGCGAACAATTAAGCCGCTCGGCAGCCTTGGTAAAACTACCCGCTTGCGCTAATTCAACAAAGGTTTTGATATCTGACAGGCTCACTTGCTTCAACATCGGCATGATTTAAACGTCCTATTGGAAACTTTTAGTTAACAGTTATGCAAACTATGCCCTATATATTAACAATTACGAGCTTAATACAATACTTCCCGATTATTAAATAACCCTAAATCGGAGTCATTCATGAACAAAGTAAAATTATTAAGCTTATCGTTAATCGCTTCAGCAATGCTAAGCAGTACCCCAGTATTTGCTGATTCATTTTTAGGCGCTAAATACCATAGCGGCAAAAACAAAGTTAGCTTTATGAGCGAACAAACACGTGTTGCTGGTAACGTATTTCTACCACCTAATTACAACAGCAAAAAAAGCTACCCTGCAGTTGTTGTCATTACACCAGCTAGTGGTATCAAAGAACAAACAGCGGGTATCTACGCTGAAAAACTAGCGAAAAAGGGTTTTATTACCCTAGCATTCGATCACCGTACTTACGGTGAAAGTGGCGGTTACCCTCGCGGCATGGAAAACGCGCCAATGAAAGTTGAAGACATCAAGAGCGCGATCAGCTTCATCCGTACCTTCCCTGGTGTAGACGCTGAGCGTGTGGGTGAATTAGGTGTTTGTTCAGGTGCTGGTTATAGCTTACAAACTGCGATGCAAGATACGCGTATCGATTCTGTAGCAACCGTCAGTGGTTTCGTTGACTTTACCGACTACGGCATGGGTGGTGCAACGCAATACATGGACACATTAAAAGGTGACCCAGTTGAGCAATATCGTCAGCAAATCAAAATGGCTAGTGACGCACGTCAAAAGTACTTTGAAACGGGTGAAGTTGTATTAGTTGATGGTATTCCAACCGCTGAAAAAGCAAAAACCATGAACAAATTCTGGGAACGTGCAGCAGATTACTACCGCAACCCAGAACGCGGTGGCGGTGCGCCAAACTACACGCCATTACGCGCAGCTATGTCATTAGACACCCGTTATGCATTTAATCCATCAGAGCACATGGAGTTACTAGGCGATACACCATTCTTAGCAGTGATTGGTACAGATGCACTATCGGCTTACTTCAGCGAAATAGCAGTAAAGAAAGGATTAGACAAAGGCGGTAATGCACAACTATTTAAAATCAAAGGCGCTAACCACTTCGATCTTTACGATCAAGACAAATACGTAGATCAAGCTGTTAATCGCTTAACTAAGTTCTACAACAAGACATTGAAATAGTCGATAGAACACAGCGATTCTCCTAAGCCGTAACAGCTAGTTACGGCTTAGCTATGCTTCAACTTACGTGTCATTCCTTACAATCACTCTTTGCTTTAGTCATTCAATTTGATTATGCTAGTACACTGAAATAGAAAAGGAAATCGACAATGACAAATTTCAAATCACTATTGATGATCACTTCGCTCATCGCCATAACACTCTCAGGATGTGAGAGTACTCCCCAACAATATGGTGAAACGATAGTCACCACGCCGAATAAACTGGAGTTAAACGGCAGACGTTTTGCTCATGCCATGGTAAATGACGGTGAAAAGCTCTACGTTATTGGCGGCGCATCGGGCAATCGACTGTTATCTTCAATTGAGATCATCGATCCGAAAACGAACAAATCCACCAAACTTACCCAAAAAATCATCGCAAGGCGCTATTTCTCAGCGGTATGGGATGGCAAAGAATCAATCTACATTCTCGGTGGTATTAGCACGCATGGCGACAAATATCAGCACGAAAAAACGGTAGAGGTATTTAACACGCGAACACATCAAGTGACGCAAGTAAAAAATCTACCCGCACCAACGCGTACAAATACCGCAATTTATAAAGACGGAAAGATATTCGTATTCGGTGGTAGTTTTCCTCGTGCGGGTACCACTAAATATCAACGATTGGTTTCTGTATACGACATCGCACGCAATAGCTGGATGCGCGGCCAAGACATGCCAACGGCTAAAGCAAGCGAGGCGTTTGTCAAAGGCGATTACGTCTACCTCGTCGGTGGCTACAACGGTAAACAAGGTCTCAATACGTTCGAGCGCTACAACACCAAGCTAAACCGCTGGCAAACATTGCCAAATATGCCTTATCGCATTAGCGCACACTCATTAGCATTGTCAGGTGATAAACTTTACGTCTTTGGTAACTATCTAGATACTACAGCCACATACAGCTTTGATTTTAAAACCAAGCAATGGGCTAAGGCTAACCTAGACTACGTTCCCGCACGCCATACAGCCGCAACTATCATGGATGGTACGATTTACGTATCAGGCGGCACCGAAGATGTCAGTGGCCCTAATTTAGATAACATTCAAGTATTTAAACTATAGCTACTGAGAGATTGCCTCCAGTTATCCACCTATGCTGTGTTTACATAAAACACAGCATTAATTAATAGCGCATCTTTCCCATAAGCAACGCTAAATTTTATTTATCATAAAATTGGCGTATGCTAATTTTTTTGTCATTTCGGAAAGCGCTATGTTCAAGTCCTTTGTCCAAATTACTGTCATCGTCCTCTTACTATTAACGCTATCAGGCTGTATTGCCGCAACAATAGTGTCAACGGCCGTTGACGTAACAACAACAGCTGTCGGCGCGGCCGTCGATGTTGTAGACGCTGTTACGCCGGATATTATCGACGATGATGAGGATAACGAAGACGAAGAAGACAAAAAGAAGGCCGATTAAATCGGCCTGCATGAGATAATTTTCTAGAGAGTTCGCGACTATTTCGCCGTTTTTTCAGTAACCGCAAGCTTTTTAGTATGGGTTAACAAGCTAACATCACCTACCTTGCCGTGCCCCGGCACAACTCGCTCAATTGCCGGATAACGCTTAAGCACTTTATCAACCGAACTCGGCCAATCTGCAATTACCGCATCGCCGGTGTATCCCAAATGTTTACTGCCCAAGCTTTTTACGAAACAGCCGCCGAATAACATCTTCTCTCGAGGTAAGCACACCACCACATTATCTTTAGTGTGCCCCGCCCCCGGATAAAACACTTCTATGACACCGTTAATCAATGGAAAAGTATTGCCAGTGATTTCATTACTCGAAGTTTGTTTATTATCGAGTTTCAATAACTGGTTGGTGAGCGATGTTGCGTAGGAAGGAATCTTTAGTTCATTTAGCAAAGGTAAATCACCGCTGGCATCGTCGTGAAAATGCGTAACGATAGCGCTTTTTACTGTCAGCTCTTTGGCTTTAATCCACGCCAATAACTCTTTGGTAGCCTCAGTTGTCCACGGTGTATCAATAAGGTGTGCATTAGTGCCGTTAACCACGACTAAGCCAGAGGCAGCAACTAAGCCCCACGGCTTAACCTCTTTATAAGAAATGTGCTGATAAACATTGTCGCTTAGCTGTTTAATCTTAAGGTTATTTGTTTGCTGTGGATTGACGCCTTGGCTATGGGCAAACACAAGGCTTGGAATGAGGAGTAAACCCAGTAGAACTGATTTCATGATAACTCTCGCGGCTATTTAATGGTGTTGGTTAAGTGAATAATTGCAAACAATATGGAGCGCTGAGAGTGTATGGCAGTTGGATGAATTTTGGCTAAACGAAACCTCGGAAATTTAGTGCTGAATCATGGTTACTAGTTAGACGCCATTACGGTTTTTATCCAATCTCTATAACGAGAAACTCTCACTTGATAGGCTGTTGTGCCGTACAAACCACCTTTAAATAGTGCCAAGTTACCTTGCCAAGCCTGCCAACTTGATAACCCAACTAAATAAGCAGTGCCGTTTTCAAATACCACAGATGCACCACCGCTATCTCCCGAGCCATGCATGCCTTCAAGCGGTAAAGCCTTTGGCGCGGCATCAAACATGAATGACAGCCAGTTTCCCTCGGCAGCATCTACCATATTTTTAAAATGATTTAATTCCCGTAACGATTTAGTGTTAGCGACTTCCCCCATCTTACCATCGCCAGTAGCACCGCGACCAAATACCGTTATCTCTTTTCCCACTTCATCAGACTTATCATAAATAGCGATTGGCTTTAAATCTGTCACAGGAGTAGAAAGTTTGATTAACGCAATATCACTTCTGGATTTGAAAAAGCGCATTAAAGGCGCTGCATCGCCTTCAAATAGAGCCTTTTCCGCTTTGGTGTAATCTGGGTGAATCTGTACTTTTTCAATTTGAAAGCTCTTAGCCCCAACCTTAATACTCTTGCCTGCGTAGTCATAAAAAATGGTATGCGCGACGGTCAAAATCCATTGCGAACCAATAAGCACACCATGCCCTTCATGCGGCATATCGATAAGGTAATCAGGCGCTTTGTCTAACTTATAGTTTTCGACGGGAACGTCGTGGCGTTTAACGACTGCATGGACATTAGACGTCATAAATATCAGCAATAAGACAATTAAAACGTTATTCGAAAAAATGTGTTTATTCACTATTTGCCTAATCCTTAACTTTCTATCCTGTCATTACGCTCTGTTGGTAGCTGAAAATAATTACGAATTCGAGATACTAACTGCGTTAGCGTATAAACAGTTAGTATTTAACAGATAACCGAACAAGCAATAAAAAATACTCGCTTCATCTAGAACTCAGCTCCAAGCTTGAATGATTTTAACGCCCCACTAAGAGGCAAATAAATGCTTGACTAAACTTTGAAACGCAGTGACAAAAGCCAAGCTTTATTTGTCCTACTGTAAGTGGCTTATTAGGTACACTTTACTTTTTCTTGATTTCCATACCTTCTAAAAACTTATTTAAAACAATTGCAGATAAATCAGATGTTGGGTGTCCTGGCAATGGACTTTCTACCTTTTTTTCTTTGTTTGAAGATAAAACCGACGGTGGTTGATATGCAAATGCTCCAACTGTCAGGGATTCTCTAACTTCGGTTTTAAAGCCATCTTTCTCATGATTGTTAGCTGCAACTCTTATACGCATGAAGCCCATTTTATAATGTTCTGCTCTGGCAATTTCATTTAAATGAAATCGATATACAGCCATCATTACTCCAAAGACAATGACAAATATAGCAAATAAGCCATATAGAACAGTATCTGGTATTTTGGCATTCACAATGGCTGAGTCGGGGGATATAGAGCTAAAATATAATGGAAATATATACAGTGTTAATATGATCGTTAAAACCACTGAGCTGAACTTCCATAGGTAAGAGAAAACCTTATGACCTTCCTCTTGGTTTTTAGTCACGTAAGCTTCAATCGTTTCTATTGAAGTGTCTATACTATTTCTAACTTCAGTCACCCGAGCTCTCCTTGTGTACCTAACAGCTTAATATACGGAAAATAGTACGATAAATGTTCGTTCTATTTTCACGTTAAAAATTCACGATAGATGAAGTTTATATTATTTACAAGGACTTAAATTAGCTTGTAGAAAGTAAATGTGTAAAAGGCGGAAAGAATCCTGATAATAAACAAATATAATAAAGTGCCGCTATATTGCATAAAAATATGTCTGGGTTGGACACAAAAAAACCCGCTTTCGCGGGTTTTCATAATCAACTGAGAATTCAGTTTAGAACGGGAATGAATACATAAATCTAAGCAAGAGTTGATAAGGGAGTTATAATCACTTGTTATCTAAAATAAAAAATGCCATTGCAATTTTTTTACTAAACAAAAGGAGCTGACTTTGTTTAGTAAAGGCTAATTAGAGTACCTTTTCAGCCCTAAATCAACATTTCCAAAAATTACACTTTCACTTCATCGCGTTCACTACCCCAAATAGATGAGGCCAAGGTTCGTTTCGGATCATGACTCGCCGCCAGGTGGTGTTGATTTGAGAGACTTAACAGAAGAGTGATTGAATACTGATGACTTTTCTCCATCGAAGTAAGCGCACTGCTGAGTATTACATATGATTGAATAACCCTTGTAAACGTCAAGCTGGCCTTTCTCTCTTTCAACGACCAATGTATCCAGTGCTACCTCCTTCTTATCAATTTTATCCTTATAACTCTTTGCGAGATCTCGACCAGCAAGTTCTGCGGCAGCTATTATCGATAATATCGATATATACACTACAATGCCTGTGCAAAGAAATAGATATACTTTTGTAGCAAAGTCAGTGAGGCTGATGAGGGTTTCAGACGACTTTAGCTGCGCCGGTTTTTTCTTTTTTATACTTTCCAACTTTAGTAATATTTTATTTGTAAAATCCGTTCGTTTGGCAAATTCGAACAAAGCTAAAGCGATATAACATGTTGCTAATACTCCTGCTGCACACAATACTGCAAACCCTAGAGTAGGAGCTGTTAATTGTGCAATCGCAAAAAAGCCTTGATAAAAAACACGGTCAATTGACAGTGGAAACTGAGTCTCTTCTATTCCAAATTCCTTTAAAAAGCTCAAATGGAAGTTCAAGCCAAGGGCGTAGAACGCAGCTAAAATCAAAGTAAAAACAACTGACGCATGATTTAGTACTCCTTTCATATCACCTCCTTTTATGATTGACTTGATACATTACACTGATGATTATCGCTACTCAGACGAAGTCTCGGCACCATTGACTTATCATCAAAGTCATAAACAATCACTTCAGGATGATGCGTATCGTAGGCCTGTCCTATGAACACAGACGCAGCATTTGATGCGCAAGGAAATAAATGAATTGTTTTTGCGCCATAGCTCGACTGCAATTTGTGAAAAATCGATTGAAGCTCAGCCGTAAATTGTCTGCCATCTTCTGGGTGTGGTATTGCACCATTTCCCATATACTCTTCTTTTGCTCTAATTGTTAAAACTTGAGCACCTTTCTCCAGACTAATTGCCTTAGAAGCATTCACTAGGCTTTCTGGCTCAGCTGTTAGCGCAATGTTAACGACAAAGTCAGTATTATTTTCAAGCGTCTCTAGTCCTTCAATTTCGAAAAATGTTCCGACAGGTATTCCACTAGGCCAAGACCAATCACCACCCTGCCTATATCGAAGCATCGGCATAATAGAATTCTTGTTGCCAAGTTTCGCCCCTAATCCAATTAACGCAGACGATGGTCCAAACCCAAATAATGCAGCATGAAAGCCATGTTCGCGAGTCTGCTGAAGAAGCTTTTCCGCCGTTGTATTTATTACGGTGGGCATCATATTCCAAAGTATTTCAGGATTAGAAATAAGAATATCTTCATTATCGTTTAAGATATTGATTTGCTGATGCATACGGCGTTTAATCTTAGACAGGCTGTTCGCGATTTGCAGATGTGTGGGTGGTGATACGGTCTGTGAGTTTACAGGCCATAGTACGGCGTAAACAGGAATAGGATGATATTTGAGTCCATCTAACAGCCCATTTGCGACAACACCAAATTCTTTTTTCATCTCTGATAATATCGGCGCGGTATAGTCACTAGCTGCAACCTTATCAATTAATCTATGGTGCTTATCGCACAATAACAACACATTTTCGGGGTCATCTGATAGCTCTTCTGACAGTAGAACAATTCCTCTTTCGCCCAGCTCAGAAGAAGCGACGTTATGCGCTAAGTAAGCAAAATTACCAGTTACGCCGGACACCTCATCTTGGTCGAGCCTTTCACCGCACCCTCTAAACATGCAGCGGCCATAACTCTCCTTCCAAA
Source organism: Psychrobium sp. (assembly GCA_049607155.1). Classification (GTDB taxonomy): domain Bacteria; phylum Pseudomonadota; class Gammaproteobacteria; order Enterobacterales; family Psychrobiaceae; genus Psychrobium. The sequence goes on along the minus strand of JBMYWG010000010.1, from coordinate 65,233 downwards.
CTGTATTTTGGGTTTTTACACTAAAAGCTTTTCCTCTACCTTTTTTCTTCCGGTCATCCTCGAACCTGACGAATAAGTGCTCTACTCTGTCGGTCGATAGAGATTTGCTTTGTGAGCTGGCCTTAAACCAAAGTCCATCAATAGAACCTATGTTGGCAAGTTCAACTCTTGTTATATTTTGGCCCTGTATACACCTATATTCGATAGGCTTATCAACCTTTGCCAGTTTACAAATACAAGACGAAACATCTTTAGGGGTCATACTAAGCCTTAAGGTAGCTACAACCTCCGTGCTATTTAAAAGCAATAGAATGTTGTTTCGGTTACCTTCATCACTGAGAATACCAACATGGTTCCATTCAACTATTTTTCCCAAATGTTTAACGTACTGCTCAAAATTCTCGACTGAATCAATTGGAGAATTTGCAGCCTGATTACAAAACTGATCTACTTTATTAGCCATTAATCTTCCTCGTTAATTTCTCAAATTCTCCATTGATATCGATGTATATGTTAATTAGCTGGTTTCCTACAATTACAAACAGTAATTGCCTATCAGGATTACGGAGTATACAGCTAGCCCAGTCGGCAATATCGACACCGGATGGTTCAGGTTTATTTTGAGGGTGCGTGTGCCAGGTTCCGATGTATCCCATTTCCCCCTTGGACTCTTTGAAAGCTCTATCTATGCAATTTTGATGAATAGGGTCCTGCAAGGTGAACCTTGCTCTCTTACTAATATCTTTGGGCTGTGGTGTAGTGCATCTATCTATCCAAATAGTGCTTTCATCTTCCGTGCGAGAACCAATCAACACACCAAACTGCTCTGTGTCGTGCTCGCTTAGTTGTCTATGGTTGAGCCAACATTCATATACACTCTGCTGAACGTTAACCTTAATTGACGGCCCTTCGAATAACACTAGTTCATCAACTACAGACATCACAATCCTCATGATGCAAAGCTTTTAGCTGAAGGGAAGCGTCAAATTGATAATATCTATTCGTTAGAGCTATATTCTTATTCTTGGCGTCAGCATCACTTCCCTTCCAACTCACTTTTGAGCTGTTTTCAATTCTTCCTTCAAGAAATTGTATTGCCAAATCACTCGCAATCAATGCGGTTTGGGCAGAGCAAATAGCACCATAGGAAATAAATTGTTCACCACAACCTGATAAGTTAATTGTTATCTCCTGGTTAGGTTCAATAAAATTTAGATTAGAACTTAACCCTCTCTTCAGCGAATCAGGACAAACATAGGCGCAAAGCAGGCAACCTTTACTTTCTGGTATATCAAGAACTGCATGTCCACCTACGCCAAACCCCTCTAGCCAAGTATTAATGACTGGAACATCAACACCTTTCTCTAACAAATACTCTTTGAAGAGTCTTTCGTGAGTTGGACTTCCAATGGCAATCACTATCAAGTCATATGACATTAGTCGTTGTCTATTTCTGAGGTCTAGCAGTTTTCCGGTATAACCTTCTGCCTTTGACCATAGAAACTGTCGCTTTAATTGAAAACTCAATGCCGAAGATTTGTAGAAATGCAAAAACTCTTCTGGCAATAAATGTCGATACAGATTATCAATGCTATATATGTCTGGATCGTAAATATCTAAGTTCTGCACTCCTGCGGCAGACAATTTATGAGCTATTTCACAACCAACAGAGCCAGCGCCAATTAACGCTACGTTACTTGTAGTCAAGTTTAAGTTGGCACCACCTCTTGGTAATACAGCCTCTTTATTAAAATGTCTTATGGGCGTAGCTTTAACTGACCAGTTTTTCAGTTGCTTTTCAGTTAATGGTAATGAGTGCTTTTTCTTACTCTTAAACGACAAGGCAAACCAAACTTTGCCTGACGGAACTTCTGCGTTAAAAACTATCCAATACTCAGTTGACTTCCAGCGTCCATATTTTGTCTGCAACTGCTCGTATACTTTAGGCTGTACATGCTTTAGAGCTTGTAAATACCATTTAGACAGGTCTTCAGCTTTTAGTGGTGCGGGATCCAAATTATCCAGTGGTAGCACTATCGCATTTCCTGCTTTTGTGCGTTTTGAACAGTCAGCCCAATATAACGAAGCTATTGGTGATAGCTCTGAATCTTTTGACTTGGCCAAGTAGTATGAGCTTACACCATAACTTCTATTGCTGACGGGACGGTAAACATCGATTTCTTCAAGTTCACCACGCTCACTTGTCAATAAAACAGGCCGGTCTTCAAAAGAACATACATTTAACCAACATGACTTAAACTCGCGCAGCAGCTCCTTACGGTTCCATGCAGGATCCGAAATACCTTTTGATAGAATAGCTATATGTCTTTTAATTGATTCCTCTATTGCCAGCAGGGGCATTGAAAAGTTAACTGACACTGAATCTCTATCGTTAACACAGATGCTCCCTACATCAACACCAGACAGATTTACAATAGTTACATGCGCCAAATGACCGAAGTCATTTGGCGAGGAGAGGTAAAATGCAGGTAGCCCCGTAATTTCTTTACGTGGAAAGTGAAGTAGTTCAATTACTCTATCTTCAACTTTAAATTCTACCGAAATAACATCTTTATCGCCTACAACAAGCTTCTGGCAATTGAACCCTTTACGACACAAATACTGAACAATTTCATCAGCACTTATCATTATGCCCCCTGACTAGTTCCTGAAAGGCCAGAAGTCACATAAGCCGCTTTCTTCGCAGTCGATGAATTACTAGGTACCTCGAAATCGTCGCCAAAAATTCCGTTTAGTATTTTACATTGCTTAACTAAATCATCTTCGTTAATCGCCTTATTAAGCTTTTCCTTTAATGTTGTTAATTTGTTGTAGAGTTGAGTGCCTGTATCGATGCTACTTCCATCAAAAATATCTCTCCAAGGCGATTTAGGCAGGTAAACCGAGACTTTATACTTATCATTGCCCTGATAACTTAAGTAGGTGGCATTTAAAATCGCACTAACAGTATCTCTTAGTGCAACTAGGTCATTTGCTTTCCCATTATCATCAAACGAGGGTAAGTACTGCTCCTTTGCCATAACAGTTAAGCCTATCGAAAATACTTTTTTAGCAATCGAAGCGCTAAATTTGTTATCTCTCCAGCGTTTCAGGTACTTAGTAATACGTTTATATTGCGCCAATTTATTGCTTGCTGAGCCGTAGTAACCTGATGTGCTGTTTATCCAATCTTTTAACCCTTTTGGATCTGAGTCAGACCAAAATTTATTTTCATCAGTTGAGTTCTTCTTGCCTACTGCAAGTTGATAGCTACCATTGTCTTCACGATAAACCGGAATATCGATGTGTAGCTTGAGACTTGCATAGTCGGCAGTTACACAAGGCCTCTTAATCTTGGCATTTTTGAATCCTCTATCTTCCAACACTTTCAAAACGATCTTTTTCACTTTAACCGGATCGTCAGGGGAATCATCAAACGCAATCACTACAGACCTATCAATATCAAAGTCTTCATCAGGACTTTTTATCGCTGTATTAGTTGCTTGTGAGCCCTGTAAGAAATCTTCTATTACAGGATAACCTGCTTCTTTGAGCGCTTTCTTAACAGCTTTTAGTATGCTGTCATCTTTCTCTCTAGCATCACGATATTCACTGTCCTCTCGACTAAGCTTAATTTTGTCGTGAAATTTGTTAAATTTGGCTTGTATACTCATTTGTTTACTCCATTCTGCTCTTAAATTTTGCCAATTAATGGCAATCCACGCGGTGTCGTAGAATCGCAGACAAGGTGACTTAAATAAGAACAGCCAGCGATCAACAAGATACCTCTAATAATTTTTTCAAACCCTGATTGGGCTTCCCAGTTGTAGGTCTTATAAAGACCGTAACCTATCGCTGCAAAAACAAGCTTGCTATGGAAAAACTGCCGATGGTGGGGGTGTAATGCTGGCTCGATAATATCCGGCAACTTTCCAAATGCAGCCCCTAAAGACGGTGCAATAATGGGGTTGTGTATTAGTTTATGCTTTCTATTGTCTACCAATGCAAGCGCTAAACCTGTTACAGCGCCCACTGCTATATGCGTTTTACCATTCGACAAATTTGTTTCTCCTGCTACGTACTTATGATTAAATAGGCCAAGTCAAAGTGAATTGATGACTCATTATGTAGAGGCTCTAAAAATTTATTTTTCTGGACATGTCCATTTAATTTAATTTTTTGAGCCATAAAGGATAGAAGTATGGAAAAGGAATATACTTATTATTCTGTTGACGAGTTTGGGGCTGCGCTAGCGGAACTAACTCAAACAGAAATAAAAAAGTTAGTATTGTTTGGTGTGAGATTTTGTAGGGATTACTCACTTGATTGCGAAAGTGAAGATATATATCAAGAAGCAGTTTCTCGTTTTTTATCAGGATCACGTAAAGCTCCGAAAGAAGTAAAGCTTGTAAAAACACTTTATAACGCAATGAAAAGTGTTGGTGACTCAATAATTAAGTCAAGGGCGCAAAAATTTAAAGATGCCTCTGTTAGTTTTGATGATAAAAACGGTATGAGCTTAGACAAATTCATGCCTTTCTCAGAGAATCCAGATGAAGCGTTCTGTGAGCATAAATATCAGTTAATCGTTGAGCACTTTGGTAATGACAAACAAGTGCTTTCAATGATTGAGCTTATAGGTGAAGGCGTAAAAGCCAAAGAGATCACAGATACTTTATTTGATGGTGATAGGAAGAAATATGACACCACCTATAAACGCTTTATGAGAAAAAGTAAGCAACTACGTAAGGAAACGCAATGCATATGAGTTATAGAAATATTATTACCAACATAGAAGAAAGTTCTTATGATTCCATTTTAGATATGGATGAAAGTGAACTTGATAATGAGTTGACGCATTTAAATGTTGATGTCGAACACTCTATTCTTTCCTTTCAGAAAATGAATGAAGAAGCTGCCTTATCAATTAAAAAGAACAAACTGAAAAAAGCACGTATCCTGCTCGATCAACAAAAAGCTCACCAATCCCAAACTTCTAAAATATCTTCATTTCTGGAGCGGAAAGGCTTAGATGCTAAAGACTACTTAATTGAGTTGTTGATGTCTGGTAGAACAACTTTAGCCTTTAGAGATGGGCAAGACCTTTCAGAAGACGAAGCATTAAGTATTATTGATAATTTAATAGAATTAGGTGATTTAGATATAAATGAGTAAAGCTGTTATTAAGGAGGTAAGCGACCTATATATCAATGAATTAGCCATAACGTCACCAATGGAAATTGATATTGAAGCTATAGCTTATTACAAAGGTGCCACTGTAAAAAAAGAATCACTAACGGGCTGTGAAGCAAGAATTATTGGTGTTGGAGATAAGGCTATTATAACAGTAAATGATCAATCAAATTGGCCTAGGCAAAGGTTTTCAATTGGTCACGAATTAGGTCACTGGTTTAAGGATAGAGGTAAAATAGGAAACCTTTGCTCTCATAGCGATATGAATTCACATTGTAAGGGGATTGCCCCTAAAGAAAAAGTAGCGAATACTTTTGCTTCTGAGCTGATGATTCCAACATATCTTGTCAAACATGCTTTAAGAGGCAGCCCGCTAAACTTAGACACAATTGGTTTAATTAGGAGCACATTTGATACTAGCTTTATGGTGGCACTTCGTAAAACCATAGCCGGAAATCATCATATGGGATTTTTTGCTTGCTACGATTCCAAAGGAAAAAGAAAGTACTTCTCTAAAAATGAAGACCTACACTACTATTTCTCTCCGCCACAAGAGGCACCAATAGGCTCATGTGTTTCCGATCTAATATTGAAAAAGACGACAGTTCAATCAGCCAAGATATTGGACGGCAGTGTTTGGTGTAGAACGCACCATGCTGATGATATTATCGTTCACGAGCACGCATTTCATTATCATGATGGAGACTTTATCACTATCGTGTGGTGGGAAGATGAAGAACCTATTTGGCAACTTACGTAATGCATTGAATGAATAAGTCTTAACTTGATCTGTCTGATTCGATTAATAGGACTTAATCAAATCTGACAGACGCATATGTGTCAGAAGCGGACGATTAGCCCCCTATATCATCCACGGTGCAAGACTGGCCCCAAAGTGTCACCTAAATGTAGCAACCCTATCTATAGCGGGATTAATAACATTATTTAGTACAATAAACTGAAAGCAAACCAGCTAAGTCGTTAAACAAAAAACTTGTCCCCTTTTTCCTTCAATTTGGATGAATATTTGAATGCACTTAAATAAGCTTTTGAAGAGGTAGAGGGATACCATAACTGGGTATTCCAGTAGATTGAATGTTAATGAAATCTGCTGGCCTAGAACGAGAAAAGCCACCCGAGGGTGGCTTTTCCGTAACTCTTTTTCGCATGAGACCTCAGTGGACTGAGGCGACTCCGCCTTTATGAAAATTATATTAGTCGTGTTAATATCTAAAGTCAACAATTTGATCGTAAGGAAGAGCAATTGAAGTACATATCGAGAGATAGACTATCAGTTTATGAGCATCACCTAAAAGTAAAAAAAAGTGAAACCCTTGCAGCATACAACTGGAATAAAGCACTCTGTGGTGCTCTGTTCCCAGCTATTCAATGTTTAGAAATCACACTTAGAAACGCTATTGATTGTGCGATACAAGAAAATCCCCCTAAAGCCGCCAATGGACAATATAGCACAGGTATTGATTGGATATTTTCTCTCACTTCGTACATGGGAAATCGAAAGCTGAAAAATAATGTGCGATATACAAAAAAAAATCGTGGAGGAAAGCAACCGACCGATCAAAGTGGGTATGTACTTGCGAAAAACGGAACGAGGTTGATTGTTAAGCATCTATGGGAAGAGAAAAAAGTCATAGATGCGAGCAAAAAATTAAAAAGAGAAGGCAAAACTGTCACTCCTAGCGGCGTTATCTCTGTAATGGATTTTGGCTTCTGGACAAACTTTCTATCTGTTGATTATGAAGACGTTAGCTCACAAATGCTTCTTTGGCCTAATCAGTTAACAGCAGTCTTTCCTAATGCACCTACCGACACATCCCGCTCTGACATTGAGAAAAAATTCATACGTATCAGAGAGTTGAGAAATAGACTTACACACCATGAAGCAATATGGAAATTTTTCTATGACAACCCTTCAACTGGGAAACCCGATTACTCAAAACCGGTTTATGGAGCTAATGCTAGCTGCTCATTATTGCTCAAACACTATAATGACATTCTCGAAGTTATCAGTTGGATGAGTAAAGATAGGCTTGCTAAATTTTTAGAAAATCAAGGCGATGTAAGGTTTAAGACCCTATGTAGCATAAATGGTCTTCATAGTTTTATCTCCCCAGAAAAAATTAGCTATACCCATCCGATATCTAAGGGGGGATGGGGTGTTAGAAAGCTGCTCTCAAAGTTAGATAGTGGTGAAACAATTCGAGTCACTAGAAAAGGACTAACTGTGTGCACAATTGCGAAAGATTTTCATAAAAATTTTAGTTAGGTCAGTGAATCGACCAGACTTACAAGCTAGTAATTGTTTACATTAAAATCAACATTAATTTATGTACATCTCCTACAGTAGATATAAATAACATATTTTTTATCGCTCATTAAAAAAGGCCTGTAATAACAGACCTTTATCAGTTTTAATCAACTATAATTATTTATGTATTCCTCAGAACGGGATATCGTCGTCCCAACCTTCGTCCAAATCAGGGGCTTTAGCTTGTTGCTGTTGACCTTGCTGCTGGAAACCACCTTGCTGTGTTGGTGCTGGCGCAGGCGCTTGATTAAAACCACCTTGCTGTTGTGCAGGTGCTTGCTGTTGGAAGCCGCCTTGCTGCTGTGGAGCAGATTGTTGTGGCGCTTGGTTAAAACCGCCTTGAGGAGCTGCTGCTGGCGCTTGTTGCTGGAAACCACCTTGAGGCTGACCGCCTTGTTGGAAACCGCCTGATTGACCTTGACCACCACCTTGACGACCGCCAAGCATTTGCATAGTACCGTTGAAGCCTTGAACAACAACTTCAGTTGTGTAACGGTCATTGCCGTTTTGGTCTTGCCATTTACGAGTTTGAAGTGCGCCTTCAATGTAAATTTGCGAACCTTTACGTAGGTATTCACCAGCGATTTCAGCTAATTTACCGAAGATAGACACGTTGTGCCATTCAGTTTTTTCTTTCTGTTCGCCAGTGTTTTTGTCACGCCATGACTCAGAAGTTGCCAGTGTAATGTTGGCAACGGCACCGCCGCTTGGCATGTAGCGGATTTCAGGATCTTTACCTAGATTACCCACTAAAATTACTTTATTCACGCCCTTGCTGGCCATGCTGCTCTCCTAAATTTGATCAATATTTTTTCTGGTGCGAAAGAGTAACACAGCACCAGAGAATTACAATTTATTATGCGTGCAGTATGTCACGCGCATTGGCTAAATTAAACTGCTTGGCGTCGACCTTTAAATACGCTGCTTTATCGTCGACAATCACTACAGCTTCTTCAACGCCAGATAGCTCTAAAAGCTTATCTACCATGCTTTGCGCCGATTCTTGGTCAGCGGCATTAGCGTCGAGCGTATACGTTTTTAAAACGCGGGGATTTACCATTCCTGCGCTATAAACCCACCAGCCCAACACCAAAATTGTCGATGATGCGAACACGCCAATTAGCCCGAAATATTCATAGCAAACACCGCCTAAAATACCGCCCCAGAAGGCGCCGAAAAACTGGCTCGATGAGTAAATTCCCATCGCTGTTCCCTTCTGTCCCGACGGTGCAAATTTGGCGATAAGTGATGGCAATGATGCTTCTAAATAATTAAAGGCAGTAAAGAATAAAATCACCGCCACAAACAAACCGATAAACGAGTGTTGCAGTACATAAATTAGCACTAATGCCCCTGCTAACATCAGCAGCGATAAACGATACATTTGCTTCATCGATTCGCGTTTGGCACCAATAATAATCAACGGCACCATCAAGAAAAACGATAGCATTAACGTCGGAAAATACAATTGCCAGTGATCGTGACTGACAAAATCAAGTTCTAGTAGCATCAGTGGCAACACCACAAACACCGATGTCAGTACTAAATGCAGTACAAAAATCCCGACATCAAGACGCAGTAATTGACCGTCTTTCAGCATGTCTTTAATCAGCTCTGGCGCGGCACGTGTGTCACCCTTAGGCGCTTTAGTGACGGCATTAGGCACAATAAATAACACCACCAGCATGCCACCTAGCGACAGCGCACTCGTGAGCTTGAATAAACCGGATAGGCCAATACTTTCCACTAGCAGCGGCCCAACAATTAATGAAACAGCGAACGATAAGCCGATGCACATGCCGATAACCGCCATGACTTTAGGCCTGTTTTCATCACGTGTTACATCTGCCGCCAACGCTAGAATGGTACTGGCAATTGCGCCCATGCCTTGAATAGCGCGGCCAATCGTCACACCAAGCACCGAATCGGAATAAGCCGCAACTAAGGAACCGATGCAAAATATCACCAGACCAATGAGAATTATGAGTTTGCGACCGTAGCGATCAGACAGCATGCCGAACGGAATTTGTAAGCAGGCTTGAGTTAGACCATAAGCACCGATGGCGATGCCAACCCACAGAGGTGAATATCCTTCTAAATCTTGTCCGAAAATGGCGAATACAGGCATGATCATAAAAAGGCCCAGCATTCGTAAACCAAATACTAAGGCGAGGGAAATTGCCGCACGCTTTTCAATAGAATTTAAACCGCTCATTGCTCGCGCTGTTGTCTCACTTACAAAAAACGCGATTGTAGCATGAAATAATTTAGGGTGTTTGATCCAAATCCAGCTTCGTTAATATAGATCGAAATGCAAACGACCTTCTTGTTTGAATCGCAAGTAGTCTTGTTTTAACAGTGTTCGCAGCGCCACTTTCACCGATTCTCCCATCCCCGCTTTATTACCACACACAAAAATGTGCGCGCCTTTATCGTAAAGCCAATGCTGGATTTGGGTGCCCTGCGTACTGATCACGTCGTTAACATAGCGCGGCTTGCCATATGATAGCCATTGAGCATCACGCGAAAATGCATAATCCATGCGACTTAAAAAGCCATCTTCTAAATAACGGTCAAGATCGTCGTTAAAGTAGTTATCGTGGCTGGAATATTGCTCACCAAAAATTAGCCAATTTTCGCTGATATTACTTTGCTGACGTTGGGCAAGAAAACTCATAAATGGCGCGATGCCCGTACCAGCTCCGATCATAATGATAGGTGCGTTATCGCTCGGTAACCTAAAGCTGTCATGAGTGCGAATCGCCACATCGTATTCGCTATCAACTTGTGCATTACACAGCAATGATGAGCAATAGCCATCGCTGCCATCATCTTTCTTAAGGTGACGCACCAATAATCGCACGGTACTGTCGTTTGGCGCACTGGCAATTGAATAAACCCGCGGTCGCAATTGGCTTAATTTATCCACCAGCGCCTGCGCGCTATTGGCGACTTGATTGGTCCATTCCAGCTGCGTAAGCGCGTGATTCAATGCACACGCTTGGCCGTTTAAACGAACAATGGTTTGTGGATCTAAGCCATATTCCAATAATCGCTCGTCGATAAGGGTGATTGGTGTCGGAGTTAGGATTTCCAATAAATCCCCTGCTTGATATTGCGCGCCACCAAGCTCAATTGCAATCGCATGAGCGGGTCGTTGCGGCTGTTGTGAATTAAGGCAGGTATTTTCCACCATTACGCCCCGTTGCCACGTTTTATTAAGGCTTTGAGATTGCCAACTAAACTCTTCACAGATGGCATTCCACCAGCTAGCAACAACTGAACTGTCGGCGCGATCGACTTCTTCGACGGCCCGTAAAGCGCGTGCACCCTTATCGTTTAACAACTGCGCCATACGATGGCCAAAGGCACAAAATTGTGGATAGGCGCGATCACCTAACGCCAACACGGCAAAGCGCAAATGCGACAATGAGGTTTTACTCTGCGATAACTCAGCCGGAAAATCTAACGCTTTTTCAGGTGCTTCGCCGTCACCATAAGTAGCAGCAACCACTAACAAGCGTTGGTATTCTCGCAAACAATCCACTGACACATCAGAAAATGCACGAATATCAGCTTGTTTGTGAACAGACTTAGCCATGTTCAACGCGATACTTTTAGCCGTACCACTTTGACTGGCATAGGCAATTAAAGTTTGGTTTTCCGGGGCTAATGCCAACTGTTTACGCAACGCCTTTAATCGATAAAATGCCAATGTGCTAGCCAACAAGATAAGAGCTAACAAACCAACATATTGCCCTGTAATTTCAGGCGGTAACGCGGTGAGCGACATAGCCAAAATAGCAATACAACCACCAGTTACAATCAGCATGGTGCTAGTGAATAGACGTTTAACTATCATCGCGACACACAATGCGATAACGACAAAGAGATTTAACTGCCACAGGCCCATCAAAGCTATCACAGCACTCGAATCACGAGTCGAAAAGGTCATTAACAATGTGTTGTCTGATGATTTGAGTGAAATCACCATCTGCGAGAATTCTGTTAACCTTTCAGTCGTCAGATACAACGGCGTTGCAAATTCAAACCACATGCCCCACATCAATAGAGCGATAGCGCCTACGAGTAAAACATTACTCAATAATGCCCCGCGCAAACAACTAATTAGTTGGGCAGACAGAGAAAAACGGCGAAGAAATTGTTTATTGATGGTCGACATAGGGCTTGTGAGTTATCCCGCATAACAGCGAGAACGCTAGATGTAAATGGAAACTATTCTCATATGGTATTGCAATCTAACCGAGAAGACTAGTATTATATCGCCTCATTTTTTAAGCGGTACCACTTTCGACGTCGGCATGTTCAAGTCTTTTAATCAGCAATCAGTCAACGCTTTAATGCGCGACATTCACATCTTTAGCGCCATGTTGGTGTTATTGCTAATGCTGTTTTTCGCCGTATCTGGATTTTTCTTAGCCCATCCGAATTTAAGTGGTAACAACGCGCCAAGCACTAAACAGGAATTTGCAGGCCCAACGTGGTTGCAGCAATCCGAGCAATGGCCAGAGCAATATACCAAGTACGGTTTAAAGCTAATGTTGTGGCTTGATGATCAACACGACATTCGCGGTGTCGACTTTGAGTTTGAATGGGATGAGTTCGAAAACCTCCTCATTATTAGTCTGCAAGGCCCAGGCGGCAATACCATCGTCGAGTACTTTATTGCAGACAATCAAATCGCCGTTGAGCACAGTGAATTTAGCTTTTTAGACATGCTCAACAACGTGCATCGCGCCAAACACACCAGCACCTTGTGGCAATACTTATCCGATGCCAGCGCAATAATCATGGTGCTGTTTTGTTTAACAGGTCTATGGCTAGCACTTATTCACAAAAACACTCGCCGCGCCAGCAGCCAATGGTTTGCAGCAGGCTCGGCGGTATTTGTCATTACAGTTTATTTAATGCACTAACGCTCTTTATCTTTTAACCGAGGAACTTATGAAAAAACTCATCGCAATGATCGCCCTGCTAGTTAGCAGTGCTGCGGCATTTTCAGTTCAAGCCACTAGCTTAAATGTCGACTTTTCGCTGCCAAAAATCGACGATAAAAACTATCGAAAACCTTATGTTGCCATTTGGGCAGAACCTAAGGGTGAGAGCGAAAACCTATTACTTTGGCATTTTAAAAAGCACAAAGGGAAGAAAGACAAGTGGCTACCAGATATTCGTCGTTGGTGGCGTAAAGAAGGTCGTTACAGCGATGGCAAATTCGATGGTATGACTGGCGCAACAAAGGGCGCGGGCCAATACAATGTTGATTTAGACATCGCGCATTTACCGAAGAAATTCACCTTGTTTATCGAAGTAGTACGTGAAAAAGGCGGCCGCTCAATCGTGCGCCAAAAAATCGATTTGAACAGCGATAAAAAACAATTCAAGCTAGCCGCTAGCGAAGAATTAGGTGAAGTGACCATCAAAGTAAAATAGTCCCCAAAGCCTTTTTGATTGTGCAGTTAATTACTATGCATAAGTGTTACTGCACAATCACAAATTTTATTCCGATCAGAATCAATACCAAGCCACCGATAAACTCCGCTTTATTCTCAAGCCATACGCCGCTTTTCATGCCAATAGAGACACCAACAATACTCAATAACCATGTCGTTAGACCAATAACACCACAAGCAACAAAAGGATTAATGGCAAGTAAATTAAGGGAAAACCCAGCTGCCATAGCATCGATACTAGTCGCTATCGCCAACATCATCAAAATGCGATGGGTGATTTTAGCAATGGCTTCTTCAACGCCATCATCGAAGGCTTCGAATATCATCTTGCTACCGATAAGTAGTAATAAACCAAAGGCAACCCAAGGTGTGTAATCGCCAATCCAGCCGAGTAACGACAAGCCACCTAAATAACCAATAACTGGCATTAGCCCCTGAAAAACGCCGAAATACAAACCGACGGTAATACCCAAGTCTTTTGAATCTCGTCCGTGTTTTGCGCCAAGACCTACTGCCACTGCAAACGCATCCATACTTAGTGCCAGCGCTAAAATAAAAACTTCGATCATTTGACGATATACATACCTTCGCTATGCGGGCGTGATAATTTAAATCCAAACTTTTCATACAGCTGCGGCACATCCGCCATCAAGGTGATGTAGGCCAATGGCTCTGCCGTTTCATCGAGATAGTCCATAATCGCTTGCATGATTTGACTGCCTAACCCCTTGCCTTGGTGCTCGGGATCAACAGCAACATCAACAATATCGAAATTAAGTGCGCCATCACCGACGACGCGCCCCATCCCAACAACACAGCCTTCAAAAGTAATGACAACGCCAAACAAAGAATTAGGCAGCGCTTTTTCCGCGCCTTGACGACTGCGCGGTGATAATCCTGAAATATTGCGCAGGCGCAAAAAGTCATCAACACTCGCTACTTGTTTTATTAATTGATACATCGCTTTCTCTTTTTGGCTAGGTCTGTGTATTATACCCAAGCGACTTCAAAATGCAGGTTTCAGAGGCTGGGTAGGATGAGAGTACAAGGCATGATTCACAATTAATGGTCATTCTCGGCAATATGCTCCTGCATTGCCCTAATGTCTCACATCCATGTGAGAACCTGATTTTGAATCATAACGCAGTAATCGCTTTCTACCCAGCCTCCCGTAGGGCAAGGCGATAAGCGACCAATAGCGGCGTTATAAGCTACTTATTAGGAACAACCTAACCGCGTATCTTATGCCTTGCTCTTGGCGCGCTTCTCGTCTTGCTGAGGACTAGCAACTTGAGGTGGCTTGGGTATATCTTCCAAAAGCGATTAAGTGCAAATTTTTCGAGGCTCCCATGCTGCAACTCACTGACAACACTTTACTTAAAACTCACTCATACATCGATGGCCAATGGCATGCGAATGACTCCACACTAACCGTTATCAATCCAGCGACAGGTGAAGCGTTACAACAAGTTTCCAATGCTTCAGCAGAAGATGCCGAAAAAGCCGTGAATGCAGCACATAACGCCTTTCAAAACTGGGCTACCACACCCGCCAATCAACGCAGTAAGCTATTGCGTAAGTGGTTTGAATTAATGATGGCGCACCAAGATGATTTAGCAAAAATTCTCACATCAGAGCAAGGTAAACCATTAGCCGAGGCGAATGGTGAAATTGCCTATGGCGCATCGTTTTTAGAGTGGTTTAGTGAAGAAGCTAAGCGCGTGTGTGGCGATACTATGCCAATGCCATCATCAGACAAACGCATGCTAGTGATCAAACAACCCGTTGGTGTGGTGGCCGCGATAACACCGTGGAATTTCCCTAACGCGATGATTGCCCGTAAAGCAGCAGCCGCTTTAGCCGCAGGCTGCAGTTTTGTCGTGCGTCCCGATGCGCAAACGCCATTATCAGCCCTTGCTATGGCAGAATTGGCGCATCGCGCTGGCATTCCTGCAGGTGTGTTTAATGTAATCGTTGGTGACGATGCCGATAGCATTGGTAAAGTGTTAACCCAGCATCCCAAGGTCGCAAAATTTACCTTCACTGGCTCAACACGTGTTGGCAAATTACTCACCGTCCAATGTGCTTCAACTGTAAAAAAAGTGTCGATGGAACTAGGCGGCAACGCGCCGTTTATCGTGTTTGAAGATGCGGATATCGACGCAGCAATTTCTGGACTAATAGCGTCAAAATATCGCAATGGCGGCCAAACCTGTGTTAGTGCTAATCGCATTTTAGTTCACAGCAGCATCGAGCAACTCTTTGTTGAAAAACTCACTGTGGCCGTGCAACAATTCAAGCTAGGTAACGGCTTAGAGAAAGGCGTAACCATGGGCCCGATGATTAACTCTCGCGCTGTCGCCAATATTCGTCACTTAGTTGATGAGTCAATCAACATGGGTGCTAGCAAGGTAGTTGATGCCAATGACGATTCCCTTGGCGATAACTTTTTAGCGCCAATCATTCTGGCCAAAGTGACTAACGACATGCCAATAGCGCGCAACGAAATATTTGGCCCTATTTGCCCAATTATTACGTTCGACACCGAAGATGAGGCTATTGGCATCGCCAATGATACCGAATTCGGACTAGCCGCCTATTTTTATGCTAGAGATATCGGCCGAGTGTGGCGGGTAAGTGAAGCATTACAATTTGGCATGGTTGGCATCAACGAAGGTGCAATCTCCAACGCCGCAGCGCCTTTTGGCGGTGTAAAACAATCGGGCAACGGCCGAGAAGGCTCACAATATGGCTTGGATGATTATTTAGAAATTAAGTATCTGTGCATGGGCGGTATTCATTAGGCCCTAATCTCTACAACGCGGCCGCTAGTTCTATGCTGGCCGCTTTTTCTTCCTATCTTTAGTTCGATCACATAAACACCAATTGCGCACGCAAATGATAATTGTTACCATTACACAAAATTCATTTGAGTCACTTGCTGTATATGATCCGCTTTTTCCAACGTCCATCATTAGTATTCGCCCTGCTGTTTGCTAGTAGCGCCATTGCGAATAACACCTCGCCAACACAGCGTGCTGACGCCTTAATGGAACAATGGATCCAATTAGAAAAACAAAACACACAATTAAAAAGTCAGTGGCAGGAAAACAAACAACTATTGGAGCAGCGTATTAGCTTGCTACAGCGCGAGAAAAAACAGCTGCAGGCATTAGACAAAGATCATCACAAGCAAGTTGATGAAGTGAGCGCACAGCGACAAAAGCTAATTACCCTGCAAACCTCAATGGAATCAACACAACAGGATTTAACCCAATGGTTAGATCGCGAATTTGCGCAGATCAATAATGTGCTACCACAGCTGCCACCACCACTGGCGAACACATGGCAATTAGCGCTTACCGAGCTCGATACTAAAAATCCCTCAAACCGTTTAGAGACCTTACTCAGTCTCTATCAAAGCTTTGATGAATTTAATAAACGTATTAGCACTAACCAAGCCACCATTATCGATGTTCAAGGCAACGAAAAGGTCGTTAAGCAACTTTATCTTGGTGTCGCTCGCGGCTGGTATCTAACCTTAGATGGTGCAACAGCGGTAGCGGGCATGCCAACGGCCCAAGGCTGGCAATGGCAGCACGAATCGCCATTATCACCTACCCAAATCGACGCTGCGCTAGCGATGATTGCGCATAAAAAGGAAGCGGCACTTATCAAGCTGCCGATGCGTTTAAGTACTAATAACGCATCACTCGCTGGAGAACAATAAGATGGTTAAGTCAGTTTCCACTGTTATCGCCTTGCTATCTTTCATCTGTGCAATGTCGTTTGCCACTCCAAGTTACGGTGCAACAGCATCGCTAATTAGCGATATTAAAAAGGCGCAACAACGATTAAACGCAACACAAGCAAACATTAGCAAACAAAGCGCTGCGTTAAACAAAAAGACTCAACAAACTAGCCAGCAAGTCGCTGACTTACGCCGTGCCACCAGCAGTGCAAGAAGATTGTTCGACGAGCAAACACTTAGCCTGAACAGCTTAAAAAAGCGTTTAGATTCATGGCAACAACAAGACACTTATCAGCGCAATTTGTTGGCGCGCTTTTATCAGCAACAATCGCTAACGCCTCGCGACGATAATATCGCCGCGCTAAAAAACCTAGCGCAATTAAGTAACACCTTTACCAATTTCAGAAGCCAATTAACGCCGACATGGCAAACCCAGAAGGTCGTTGCTCAAGATGGCGTGATAAATCCACTAAGTACGCTGAAAATAGGGCCCGTTTCTTGGTATCTCGATGAAAGCAAACAGCAGGCAGGTTTTGCCATCGACCAACAGCCATTTATGCAGCAAGGACTGACGCTAGCCGATGACGACTACAAAGCGCTGCTAGCGTTAAAAACCGGAGCAACGGCCGATATTAGCTTTGATCCGACCCTCACCCGCGCGTTAAAAATTGCCCAAGCGCAAGAGTCTGTAGCCGATCACGTCGAGAAAGGCGGCGTATGGGTGATTCCAATTATCGCCTTTGGCGTATTCGCGCTGCTGATCTCCATCGCCAAAGCCATTCAATTGATGCGTTTACCAGCCATTATGCCAGCGCTTGCTGAGCGCCTAAATAACATCGCCAGCGATGATCAAACCGGCCTTGATAAATTCATCAAGCAAACCAAAGGTATGCAGCGAGAACTTATCGAGATCGCGCTAAAAATCGAACAGGGACAAAGCCGCGACGACAAACTTTTCGCCGCACTATTGCGCCAGAAACACAAATTAGAATACTGGCTCGGCGCCGTTGCTATAACCGCCGCAGTTTCGCCACTATTAGGTTTATTAGGCACCGTTAGCGGCATGATCGAAACATTTAAACTAATGACACTCTTTGGCGCTGGCGATGCATCAGCTGTATCAGGCGGTATTTCAGAAGCGCTAGTAACCACCGAATTAGGGCTAGTAGTCGCGATACCAGCACTGCTCATGCACGCCCTATTATCACGCAAAGTAAAAACCTATTACGGCTTATTAGAAGATTGCGGTATCGGCCTTAGCCAGGCGCAAGCCTCACAACCTTTAAAGCAGGCAGCATAAATGACTATTCAAACCTTTGACAGTGCGATTGTATGGGCAATTCTCGGCCTTGGCTTCTTCGTTTATTATCAGATTATTTTCTTTATTGTCCGTGCCAAATCAGGCCTTTATGAAAACTCTCATCAAGCATGGAGTGAAACCATTGCCATTGCTGTCGGCGCGCTGCCACTACTAGGTTTACTCGGCACCATCATGGGATTATTAGATGCCTTTACCGCAATGTCGGTTGGCGAAGGATTAAATGAAAGCAGTGTGCTAACCCAAGGCATCGCCAGCGCATTATGGACTACCCAACTTGGTTTAGTGATGGCGGTACCGGCTTGGCTGCTACTGAGTTATTACAAAAAACTGCAAACGCTTGAGGAATTGAGCCATGCGGGCTAGCTTGCAACAGCGCCTCGAGCAGCAACAACAAGGCATTGATTTATCACCATTACTCGATGTCGTGTTCATCTTACTTATTTTCTTCATTGTCACGACGGTTTTTGTCAAAGAAACTGGGGTTGAGGTCGATAAACCGCAAGCGCTATCAACGCAAAAACTCGAACGTAATGTAATTATGCTAGCCATCACCAATGGTGGCGATGTGATGTATGATGGCAATAACGTAGGCGTTGCAGGCGTGCGAAACACCATAAAGGGCTTGATTGGTGAGCGCTCGCGCCCTGTGGTCATTCAGGCTGACAAGCTAGTCACCACAGAATTATTAGTGCAAGTGATTGATGAAGCTAAACTCGCCGGCGCGGCTAGTGTCAATTTGGCGACATTGCGCTAATACGTGATGAAATAGTACGTTATGAAAATTAAGCGCCATCACTTCGTTACTTTAATTCTCACCGCTGGCACTATGGCGCTGGCTTTAGCACTGCTTTTTCTCAACCAATGGTTTGCTAAAAGGGTTGAGCCGCAAGTAGATGTTCGAAAAATTGAAGTGGCAACTTTACCGCCACCTCCGCCACCGCCACCTGCACAGCAGCAGGAAGTGCAAGATACTCGCTTAACGCTGAGTCTCGAAGGCGATGGCGCAGCGATAGAAGTTGCGCCGCTAACCATTGAAAAACCGAAACTAACCTTAAAGCAGCCGCCAATAAAAATGAACATGGCGGTAGACTTTAGTAATACCCTAACTATAGATTGGCAAGGTTTTAGTCTCGATCAATTAGACAGCATTCCGCGTTTACTCACGCGCATCAAAACACAATATCCAGCCCAGTTACTGCGCCAAGGGATCACTCGCACAACCGTTAAACTCGATGTTTATATCAATGAGGCGGGAAAAATTAAGCTTATTGGCGCTCGCGGCCAACATCACAACGCATTAAAAAACGCGATAACGACGCTCGTGAAACGCTCGCGTTTTTCACCTCCTCAAAAGAATGGCCAAAGCGTAGCTGCACGCTTCATATGGCCAGTGGAATTTAGTAAATAATGAAACTTTTTATCTCAGCTTGTTACCTATTTACCATCATTACCCTTGGCTGTGTTGCAAAGCAATCCCATGCCATCAGTGTTGAGCTGCCAACGCCAAGATTTCAATTTGAATTATCAAATATCAATACAGGCGAGCCAAACACTAAATTGGCCCCCGACGAATATGAGTTATCCCTCAAGCTAAAACCACTGTTAGACAATAAAGATTATTTAGCGGCAGTTGATGTATTAGCGGCAAATACCAATCCACAAAAAAGCACGGGTCTATTGCTGATTGAAGGACAAATTTATCTTGCCGCTAAAAAATTAAAGCGCGCCGAACAAGCCTTGTTAGCGGTTGCCAAAAAGGCACCTGAAATTGTGCGCGTCCACAAAACACTCGCCGCACTGTACCTTGGGCAAAAACGCATCAAGCAAGCACAGACACATTTGATCAAAGCCATTGAGTTAGGTGTGCAAGATCCACAGTTTTTTGGACAACTTGCCTATATCAATCTCAACCAAAACGAACCATGGTCAGCCATTGCTGGCTATCAGCAGGCACTACTGCTAGAGCCACACAATGCGCAATGGCGACACGGTTTACTTTTTGCTCTGCAACAAACTGGAAATAATCAGGCTGCACTTAATATGGTTGATGAACTACTCTCCCGTGAACCGAAAAACAAAGATCTCTGGCTGCAACGAGCACAAATCAACCTCGCCCTTGAGCAATCAGAAAAAGCCTTAACTAGCATGGAGATGGCACTGCGACTCGGTGAAAAAAGCGCGAGTAATTTATTAAGCACAGCCCAGCTTCACCTGACATCTGGTAGCAAACCACGCGCCGCCGATCTGTTAATTAATATTGGTAACCAAGGCGCTTCACAGTTCAGCCAAATCTACAGCGCCGTCACTTGGCTAATTAACGAAGATGAACTCAAGCAAGCGAGCCGTGTGCTCAGTGGTATAAAGGGTGTTAAAAAATTACCTAAACCACAACAAAGCCAATACTACGCCGCTCTTGGCTCTGTGTCTCATCACAACGACATCAAACGCGCCGTAAAACATTATCAGCACGCCCTAAACCTCGATCCCAATAGCGCTAGTGTATTGCTGAAACTAGCGGAATATTATCAAGAAATTGAGCAATACAGCCGCGCCGAACTCTACTACCAGCGTGCGCAAGTATTTAACCAAACCATTAAACCCGCTCTGGCAGGTCTCGCTCAAATTGCCCTCAATCAAGCGCAATACGACAAAGCATTGGCTTATTTACAAAAGCTAAAACCGCTGAGTATCAATCCGTTAAATATCGATAAAAACATAGCCATTCTCAAGCGAATGCAGACACAGAAATGCAGTGATTCGAGCTGTTAAAGACGTTTCAATAAGTAAAAAGTATGCGCTGGTAAGACAAAAAGAAATAGACATTAAAAGACGATCGTAATAAGGGCTGTAACTATGAATGCTACAGCCCTTTTTGCGTCAAATTAGAACTTGGTAGTTAAACCAATTTTCAACGATGCACCTAACGCCGCAGTGTTGTAACCGTTGTAGGTATAACCTTGCGACTTCGCTTTTAAGTATTGCTTGTTGAGTAAGTTCTCAATACCACCATAAACTTGCGTTGATTCAGTAATATCGTAATGACCACTTACATTCACAATGCCATAGCTATTGATTGCGCCTTGGTCGCCAACGTATTTTCCATCAACTTTTTCAAAGCGATCACGGTCGCCAACATGAATATAACTCACCGCGACTTTGCTACGATCTGAAGGCTGGTAGTTAACTGTTGTTGTAAATACTGGCGCACTGATTTGCTTTTGACCAAGATAAACATCTTTCTCAGTGTTTTTACCTTCGTTGTAACTATAAGCGGCGTCGATACTTAGCTCATCAGTTGCTTGATAGTTAGCCGAAACTTCCCAGCCCCAAATCCGCTGCGGTGCACGCACAGGAACATAAATTCCCGTCGCAGGATCATATTTATTCGTCGCACCTAATTCAGAAGTTGAGCGGTAAGCAGCAACTGTAATGAATAAGTCATCTAACTGACTACTCAATCCAATTTCATAGTTATCAATAATTGAAGCTTTGGTATTGATTAGATTGATATCGTTTACCGTTGCCGTACGCAGTAGTCGCCCTAAATCGGAAATATCAGCGCCCTGTGAGTAGTTAGCAAATGGCGAGAATAATTCATTACCGATGTAACGTACGCCAACGTTGTATGTCGTTGCCTTATAATCTAGCTTGCTGCCTTTAACCACCATCGGCACCGAACACACATCCGCAGATTTACATAGTCGTAGCGTGCTGTAATCGTCGACAGTAACGTCAATACTTTCTTGTCGAACGCCCGCTTTTACTACCCAATCATCAGCGATAGTGGTTTTAGATTGGAGGAAAAACGCTACGTTTTTCATATCCATTTCAGGCACCCAAACACGACCGTCAACCATCTCTTGAGAAGTTACGTCATTTAAAATATCGCTACCGTAAATCAACATAGTATCGGCATTGTCGAATTCTAAAGGTGTGTTAAACACAACACGCAAACCATCTTTCTTTGATTTGATCAACGATTGGCCGCCATCATGTCCTTCTAATGGGTTTGCTAATACCAGCGAGTAAAAGAAAATATTTTCAATTTTCTGTTTGTAGGCATCCACTACCATTTGCGTGTTTGTGAAAATTTCCTCATCCACATACTTAAGCATGATGTTGTAGTTATCTTTAGGACCTTGTGGCTCACCCGTCAACACGTCGCCAGGCTTTGCCTTAACCGCATAAGTTTTGGTGCCTGAGTTAATGTTGCTAACTACATCGACGTAATTTAATTCGGTTTGAGAATCGTAATAGTTCATCGTCAGTTGCAACGATTTATCTTCATCAAACTGATAGCCGAGCTTGGTAAATACGTTTTGAGTTGTGTTATCGGTTAAGCCATATTTCAGACCAATGATATCGCCCTCAGCATCGCGTTGTACGCCATTTTCTTCGCGTGCTACGCTAAACACATAACTCGCCTTGTCTAACTGCCCATCGGCAGATAATTCAACGCGATGACCAAAGCTACCATCAAACTTTGCCAAACTGCCTTTACCAGCAATCCCAAGCTCGACGTTAGATTCACCTTTACCTGCTTTCTTCGTAATGTAGTTAATGATGCCGCCTGCTGCACCATTACCAAAAATCGAAGTTGCGCCCTTAATAACTTCAATCCGCTCAATGGTATTAGGATCTAACGTTCGAATTCCCAGTGCGCCGTTGCGTAGCGGCGTTGATTGCGGCACGCCGTCGATCATTACTAACGCATTACGTCCGCGCAGCGTTTGACCGGAGTTACTCGAAGAGCCCGTATTAGGAGCCATACCCGGTACTTTAGCCGATAGAATATTTTGCAGCTCAGTCGAAACCTTCATTTCATCTAAAATGCTATCGCGACTAATCACCGTTACCGTAGCTGGCACTTCATCAATGCTTTCAACAATACGTGAACCAGTAACCACTATTCGCTCTAACGACTTATCATCTTCCTTCGCCGTTGTTTGCGCCTGCGATGAAAACGCTGCTAATAACCCCATTGTGATCAATGAGTAATTCATACTTCTCATTTCCTATTTCCTTGTGATGAACATAATTGGCGCGCAATTTATCACGAATGAGAATAGTTATCACTAGCAATTGTAAATTTATGTAAAGAAACATTCGCTATTGTCCTAGAGTGGTATATACAAAGGTATTTTTATGGATAAAATACGTCCAATTTTTTAAAAGGAAGTTACACCATGAAAACTAAAGTTACACTTGTTGCTGCTGCCATTATTCTCTCTGGTTGTGCTAGCAAGAAGGTCGAAGATACCACCCCTCTTAACCCAACCTCTGTTGTCAAAGCGGAATACGCTATCAATGGTTTATATGTGCCAGACTACACAGGTAAACAGACAGTTTTGACTCGCGATTCACAACGGGTTATTCGCGAAAAAAACAAGTTTGATAGCTGGTTAATGCGCTGGGCAAATTCAGACAAAGCACGCATGGCTGATTTACCAAAAAACAAAACTTATGACGTAGACTTCGACGAAAAAACTTATAGCGAATGTCCGCTAAAAGGCTGTGGCGATGTCAAATTTACCGACAGCATGTTTGAAAAAGACGATAAAGCAGAAGAATATCAAACCTACGAAGAAGTTGGTTGTAGCGTTGATTTAAAAGAGAACTCTTTCAAGGTTGAAAAAACTGGTAAAACTCGTGTTATCAACGGTTTTGAAACTGAGCATTATCTAGTTAACTGGACGACGCGTTATCACGATGTAACAGGTGCCGAAGACAACAATATTGTCACTTTCGATTTTTGGACCACTGCACCAAACGCGCAAACAAATCACGCGTTAAAAGTACACGAAACCTTCCAAGACAATTACCTTGAAACTATCGGCGAAAATAGCTTATTAGCGTCGCTATTAGGTAAAGAAGGTTACAAAGCGATTGCTGGCTTTACTGGCGATATCAGTAACGAAGACAATCAATTCGAAGGTGAAATTGGCAAGAAACTAGCCACTATTAAAGGCTACCCAATTTCAATCAAGCTAGAATGGAAACAGCAACTAAAAGCCTGTAAAACGGCGCGGAAACCTATCGATTACAGCGCGGGCATCAAGGATGTTGGTTCGCAGTTACTCGGCGGCTTAATGGACAAAGGCAAAGAGATGGTAATGGATCACTGGCGTAAAGATCCCGTCGTGCGCTACGTTTACGAAATTAAGTCTGTAGAAAACAAAGGCGTTCGCGACAGTAAGTTCATGGTGCCTAAAGGCTATAAACTCGTTAATCGCTCGTAAATTAATAAACATCCAACTAACGCGCCTCTGATGAGGCGCTTTTATGCTAGCCTTGCAACGTAGTTTTCAACTCACCAAGATAGGGTTCGAAATTCTGCCATTGAGTTAAGCCTTTGGTACTGATAGGTTGCCTAACTTGCTGGGCGCTTGGCGTATAAATATTTCGCTTGGTGTTATAAAACTCTAAACACGCTTGCTCAAACGGTAATTGGCAATAGTCTAAAATACGGCGTACTTGGTTTTCAAAATCATGAACCAACTCTTCATGTTGAACTCGCAATACAGCCCCCGGCATCACTTGCTCCCAATGATCCATCAGTCGTAAATAATCTTGATAGTAAGTCGCGATATCTGACAAGCCATAACTAAAATCTTGCCCTTCACCAAATAACTGTTTGAAACCACTAAAACAACATGCCATTGGCTCACGACGCGCATCAATGATCTTAGCATTAGGTAGAATCAGCTTAATAAGGCCGATGTGAATAAAGTTATTCGGCATTTTATCAATAAAGAATGGGGCACCTTGGCGATATGGCAGTGTGTCCCGCATAAAATTATCGCCTAGCTGTTTCAACTGTTGGTCTGATAGCTCCGACAAATTTTTAGGATATTGCGGTTCATCATTAACAATGCGTCCTCGCAATTTTAACGCAGTACCTAGAATATTATGTAGCTCCATTGTGCCATCGACGTGCGAGTGCGATGCAATGATTTGCTCTAACAGCGTCGAACCTGCGCGTGGTAATCCAAGAATAAAAATTGGATCAGCCGAACTATTTCCTACGTTGCGACGTTGTTCAAATAATTCCTTAGTGCAATACTTTATCTGCTGGTCAATCAACACGGTAGATTTTGCTGCATCATAACCAATGCTTTGTTTTTTTAGTGCATTGCCTTGTTGATAGAAATCGAAAGAGCGTGAAAAATCTTTGCGATCTTCAAAGGCTTTACCGAGCGAGAAATTGATATGGATGCGATCGTCAACATTGACACCTTCTTGCGATAAAACATGCTGCATCTGTGCTAATTCTTCATCAGAAAACTGATAGGTTTTGATATTAGCCAAGCTCCAATAAGCATCCCCATAATCATTCTTTTGACTATAGGCCTGTTGATAAGCGGCCACAGCCAAATCGTAATTGCCAGCAGTTTTGTGTGCATGTCCGAGCTGAACATGAATACCGTTTCGCTCAGGAGATTGCGCCAAAATAGCCTGATAGATCTCTTGGCCACGCGCTAGTTCACCCAAATTGATGTAACAGTTAGCCAAGGTTGCTTTCACTGTAATCACTAGCGCTGGCTGAGCATCAAACTGCGCTAAAAATTCCTCAGCCTGTTGCGCCCCTTGTTTAAATTTCCCTAAACGATTGAGAATGTTAACGTACAACGCTTTGGCGTGTTCGTTATCAGGGTATAAATCAACACAACTCTCCAGCAAAAACTCAGCGTCATCATACACTTTAAGTTTTAAGCCAATTTCAGCGAGCAAGCACATTGCATCAACTTGATGTCTGTTTTTCTGTAAAAAGTTACGACAGACCTGTTCGGCTTTGTACAATTTACCTTCATGCATTAAGTCCATCGCACCAAGAACTGGCGCTGGTAAAGCTTTAAGCAGATTAAACTGATTTAACGCAGGTTGATAATTTTGGTGTTGCTGCGCCTTAAACAAAGTCACAATTTGCTGCCATGAGGCAATCAGCGCAGGGTTGAATTCAACCGCTTTATGAAATGCCATTAGTGCGCCTTTGATATCCTTAGAAGCGAGCAAGCAATAAGCCTGCTCTTGATAGGCACGACCATTATTTGGCTGCAATACTAATAGTTGCTTGGTGGCATCAAATGCCGCAGTTAGTTTATTTAAATACCGCAACGCTACGGCGTTTAAATAAAGTAACTCATGAATGTCACTGTCGGTTAAATCATGCTGTTTTAAAGCCGTTGTAATAAGCCCATGTGCAGGTTCAAATTGACCAGATTGCAGTGCCGATTTAATGTCTTTTATTGATGGTGTTAGCATAAATAACTATTTAGTAAGTAGTAGAAATGAAAACAAGCTAGTCACCATATTAGTGAGTAGCTTGTTTTTCAAGTGTTAGGTTGTTTTACAAATCGTAAGAGAAGCGTACACCAACGGTGCGCGGTCTGTTAGTAATAACTTTTGGCGTGAACTGCTGCTCATCAATGTAAAGCTGTGCTCGCTTATCAAACAGGTTGTCAATGTAAAGCTCAGCTTTCCACTCTTCGTTTGATACACCAAATGCTAAATTAGCAATGGAGTAGGCTTTGGCAACATAACGGCCACCAGCAAAGTCATTGCCGTCACTGTCTTTATAGGTAACGCCTTGATATTGACCCGCCGCAATTTCTTGCTCAATTTTAAGGCCAGTACCTTTTCCGTATACTAGCTTGTGCGTATCTTCAGACACGTAAGCGTTAGCAAACATGCCAGAAAGACGATCGCCAGTATAAGTCACCGAGCCATTTACATAGCCTTCCCAGCCATTGCTAAGCTCGTAGAAATAACGTGCTCTTAAGTTCCCAGACAATTCAGACGTGTACGGTAATTCACTACCCAATGGCGCCGACAAGTTAGTCATGGTGCTGTTAAGTTCGGTAATTTCCGTATCTAATAAGCTAAATGCGCCGCTTAATACGAAGTTGTCCGTTAACTGCCACGTGAAATCAGCATCTAACCCTTTAATATCGGCAGTACCAACATTGTCAGTAAAGTAGAAGAAGGCGATGTTAGTTGGATCAAAGCGTGATGTTTGCAGATCGTTAATTTCAGAGCTGTAAGCCGTTGCATTAATACGCAACGTATCCTCTAAGAAATCACCCTTCATGCCAATTTCGTAATTATCAAGTTCATCCGTTAGTGAATAAACAGGAATGCGATAGTTTTCAAAAGCCGAGCCTGGTGTTTGATTACTTGCTAATTGGCCACCTGTTCTCGCAGTGACTGGAGGACGGAAACCTTGCGAATAGTTAGCAAAGAACATTAGGTTATCGTCGGCTTTCCAGTTAACTGATAGTTTGTAAATAACATCGTCAACTTTTAGCACACCGTCAGAACTCAATAGGTCATTTTGTAACTCGCCTGCTGCAACTGCGTCGATAATGGCTTGGCCATTGTCAGCACCAAAGAAATCTAAGATATCTTGGTCTGAGCCACCCAAGGCACGAATTTGCTTGGTGACACCACCATTGTTTTGTGACGTTGTTGCACCGGTATAAATATCTTCAATCTCATACCAACGAGCACCAAGGCTTGCTGTAACAGTCTCAGTTAAATCGTATTCAAATTGACCGAATACGGCTACTTGATTGATTTCGTGTGTAATGTCATTAACAAAGCTGGTTTCTTTAGCAAATGGCTTGCCGCCATTATTAGTCCCTTCGCCAGTTACTGTTACTCCACCAGGACCCCAAACACCATTAGGGAATTTTCCTTCAGTACCTAATTGGAACTGACCGACAGTACCAAGCTCTTGTGTATCGTAATAAATACCTGCGGTAACACGCCATACGTTATCTGCTGAGGTGTTAAAGCGTAATTCTTGAGTGAAGCGTTTAACGTCAGTCTCTTCTAGGTAATAACCTGTTGGATCGTAACATTGCTCGTCTTGCACATCGCCGCCGTAGCTACAAGCGTAGAACGCTGAAAATGCACCGCCATTGGTGTAACCGGTATAATCAACTGTTGCATCGATTTGACGATCTAAATAACCACCAGCATATACGATATCAAGTTGTGCTAAACGCCCTTCTAATGTCCATGTTGTTAAACCAAAAGTATCTTGGTTCTTTTCTGGCACAAAGCGACTCGTGCTTTCTTCGTCGTCATAAGAAGGATCGTAACCAAATACACCTTCGGTCTCTAATGTTTGCGCTGTGTGTTGTAATAGAATGTTCCAATCATCATTAAATAAGTAAGACAAGCCAAAACGCGCACCTGCATACGTTGCATCATTAAAATTGTCTTCCACTAAATCTGAATTCGTTGGCGATTGATTTGGCGTATTTTTCGGATCTTTTAACACACCACCCGAGATTCGATCGATATGCACAGTGCTACCAATATAACCGCCTTGGCCTGGAATATTTTCGACATTATCTAACCAACCACCTTGATGATCTGAATAAGCAGCGACACGAAACGCTAGGTCATCGTTAATTGGCAAGTTGAAATAACCTTCAACGGCATTACTTAAGTCACCGCCTTTGGTGAACCCCGTATTAAGATCGAATCCGGCTTCAAAATCACTATGATTTGGCTTTTTAGAAATCAGTCGAACAGTACCCGCTTGAGAGCTCGCACCAAATAACGTGCCTTGAGGTCCCGGTAACACTTCAACACGTTCGATGTCAGTCGCATAAATATCAAGGTTACGACCTTGCATTGATACCGGCTGCTCATCTAAATAAATCGCTACAGAAGGCTGAAGAGCTTGTACCGAAGATACAGCGATACCCGTTTGCGTTGTTGCCGCACCACGAATATACACTTCATTTTGTCCTGGACCCGTTCCTTGGAACACAACGTTAGGTAAGAACTCAACATAATCTTGGAAATTATCAATGCCAAGGTTATCCATGGCATCACCACTGAGTGCAGAAACGGCAACAGGTACTTCTTGAATATTTGCAGCTCTTTTTGTAGCAGTTACTTGAATGGTTTCAATTTTGCTTTTTTCAGTCTTGTCGGTTTCATTTGCTGTGGTGTAAAACGACATTCCTCCAAGTGCAGACAGCACTGCACATGTTAATGCCTTACGTTGAAACATATATCTCCCGTTAATTAATTAGAACTCACATTAATTTCTTAGTATTTTGTCAATTAATTTGTTTAATCAGCCAACTAAATAGTTAGATGTATAACTATTATAGCGCCCTAATGAAATGGGACAACCACCTTTAAAATATATTTATTTCGTCACTTGCAACACATCTAGCTCGTAAGCAATAATATGAAATCAAAATATTCGACATGAAACAAAAATGAAATCCTTTTCTCTTAAAGTAAACCAATCTGTTTTCTATCCCGCTATTCTTGTTATTTTCGCCATCCTTATTACGACATTAATGGCACCAACGCAGGCATCGAGCGCTTTTCAAAACATACAGAACGCTATTACACTTAACGGTGGTTGGTTTTATGTGATGACGGTCGCCATCATTCTTGGGCTAGTCGTCTATTTGGGTATGTCTCGGTTTGGCGATATAAAGCTAGGGCCAGATCATTCAACGCCAGATTACAAGCTATCGACCTGGATATCGATGTTGTTTGCTGCTGGTATGGGTATTGGTTTAATGTTTTTTGGCGTTGCAGAGCCTGTTATGCATTACCTGTCTCCACCAACTGCCGAGAAAGAATCATTAGATGCAGTAAAAGAAGCAATGAAAATAACATTCTTTCATTGGGGTCTTCACGCCTGGGCAATTTACGCCATAGTCGCGCTGATACTTGCATATTTCAGTTACCGTCAAAAATTGCCACTAACTTTGCGCTCAGCATTACACCCGATCATTGGTGACCGAATATATGGGTGGCCAGGACATTTAGTCGATATTTTCGCCGTGGTAAGTACAGTTTTTGGTGTCGCAACTTCATTGGGACTTGGTGCTTCACAAGTAAATGCCGGACTAAACTATTTATTTGCCATTGAAGTAGACCAGTCTAATCAATTACTAATTATGATTGTAATAACCGCATTGGCTTCTATCTCGGTAGCCACAGGTTTAGACAAGGGCATCAAAATCTTATCAGAAATCAATATGGGGCTAGCCATTGTATTGATGCTGTTGATTTTTATTGTTGGCCCAACTGTATTTTTAATTCAAGCCTATATTCAAAATATCGGCGCTTATCTGTCTGATATCGTTTCCAACACTTTCAATCTATTTGCCTATGAGAAAAAGGACTGGATTGGTGGCTGGACTATTTTCTATTGGGGCTGGTGGTTAGCATGGGCGCCTTTTGTCGGGTTATTTATTGCTAAAATTTCTAAAGGACGCACTATTCGTGAGTTTGTTTTCGGTGTTCTGCTAGTGCCGACTGCCTTTACATTTTTATGGATGACAATCTTTGGCAATTCAGCGATATCGCAAATAGTTGATCACAACTTCATCCGACTCGGTGATATGGTCAATCAAAACTCATCTGTCGGACTCTTTGTATTCTTAGAAACCTTGCCATGGTCAAGCGTACTAACCGCTTTATCAATACTGATGATAGTTATTTTCTTTGTCACGTCGTGCGACTCTGGCGCCATGGTAGTTGATATGCTGTGTTCCAACGGAAGGACTAACACCCCCGTAATCCAACGATTATTTTGGGCCATATGTGTTGGTGTTGTCGCTGCTGCACTCATGCTTGCAGGCGGCCTTGAAGCACTACAGACTATGACTATAGTCTCAGCACTACCATTTAGTATTGTACTTTTACTTGCTTGTTTTGGACTAGGAAAAGCACTTCAAGTTGAATTGGCAAAGCGAGAAAGTCTTTCACTGTCTAATTCCTCAACCACGGACGACAATTGGCAAGAGCGACTAGATAATATTTTATCGACCCCAGATAAGAAAAATGTCAGAACTTTTATCGACACTAAAGTCAAAAGAGCTTTTGAAAAGGTTCGTGCTCAATTTGATGAGAATGAGATAAAAACGCATATATCATCCACACCATCAGGCTTGTTACTTACTGTTAGTCATGGCGACGAACGCGATTTTCACTACGGAATAAACAAACATCAACATACTCAACCTGACTTTAACGGTGTAACAAGTAATGATAGCGAAACCTACTATCGCGCCGAAGTTCATCTCCGTGAAGGAGGGCAGGATTACGATGTTATGGGTTGGTCTGAGTCTTCAATTATTAACGACGTAATTGATCAATATGAAAAACATTTACATTTTTTGCATGTTTTAAGAGACTAATTAAAAAACCGCCGAAAGGCGGTTTTTTTTTAAACATCAGCACTGTTACCTGAACTCTTATGTAAGGGATCAATTTCCAATACTGGTGCTGCGTCTATGTCCGAGGCATCCATCATCGTTGCTATACGCTGCATAGATGACAATAATAAAGACTTCTCCCACTCTTCAAGCCCACAAAATTTTTGAATAAAGTGCTCTTGTAATGGTTGCGGTGCATCAATCAATAAATTGCGTCCATCACTTGTCAAAAATAAACCAACGCGGCGTTTATCTTCGGTGCTGCGAACACGATTAACTAATTCACGCTTTTCCAAGCGATCAACAATATTTGTAACAGTTGCAGCACTAAGATTAATTTGTTTTGCAACTTGGCTTGCCGTTACACCCTTTACGCGCGCTATTTCCTGCATAATAAGTAACTGTGGTCCTGTAAGACCCGATGATTTATTTAGATGTTTAGAATGTAAATCGATCGCTCGAATCACTTTGCGAATTGAGGTTAACAACTCTTCGTGCTTTTCCATTAGTTAACTTTCTCACACAATAAAACGATTAGAATATCACTATTTTACAACTGCGAAAATTACTAATGCTCACCTCATTAATAGTTTATTACAATCAACTAAATTCTAATTATTGACATCCAAAAGGTTCATTTACATAATGTTTTTATGAAACATTCATGTTTTAATTTCTCCCCCATAAAATGGTACAACCTAGACTTTAGGTTGGCGCACTCCTTATTTTTATTTAATTAACTTTCTCTTTTCGCCCAATAAAACCACTATCGAGCTATCTCGAACCCTAGTTCTGCAAGAGAGAAAATAATGAAACGTATTCCAGAACCTTTTCGCATCAAGATGGTTGAGCCCATCAAAATGACCACCGAAGCCGACCGTATCACGGCATTATCAGAGGCTGGCAATAATCCCTTTTTACTCAAAAGTGAAGATGTCTATATCGACCTGCTTACCGACTCTGGCACTGGTGCCATGAGCGCCAATCAATGGGCAGCTTTAATGGTGGGTGACGAAGCCTATGCTGGTAGCCGAAGTTTCGTTAAATTAGAGAAAAGCGTACGAACACTGTTTCGCTACCAACACGTAATTCCCGTTCATCAAGGACGCGGCGCTGAGCAAATCTTGTTTCCAAATATGGTGAAACACAAAGATGCAGAAAACCCTGTTTTTATCTCCAATTATCATTTCGACACCACAGCCGCCCACGTTGAACTTGCGGGCGCCAAGGCGATTAATGTATTAACACCTCACGCGCTAGATACCACCAATTGGCATGATTTTAAGGGAAATTTCGATCTCATCGCCCTTGAGAAGACCATTAGCGATCATGGCGCCGATAATGTGGTCGGCATTATCGTCACCATCACCTGTAACTCTGCTGGCGGCCAGCCAGTGTCTTTAGAAAACATTCGCGCAGTGCGAGAAATTGCCAATAAACATGACATTACCGTGGTTATAGACTCGGCTAGGTTCGCGGAAAATGCCTATTTTATTAAGCAACGTGAAACCAACTGTCGCGATATCGCAATTGGCGACATTATTCGCAGCATGTTCGACTGTGCCGATATCTTTACCATGTCAGCTAAAAAAGATCCCATGGTGAATATGGGTGGCTTGTGTTGTTTTAAAGACGATACATTGTTGTCGCTATTTCGCGATGTGCAGATTAGCTGTGTACCTATGGAAGGTTTTATCACTTACGGTGGACTTAACGGTCGTGATATGGAAGCACTCAATGTGGGCTTATGGGAATGTGCCGATGAAGACTATCTAGAATATCGCATTGGTCAAGTGGCTTATTTAGGTGAGTTACTACGGGAAGCGGGGATTCCAATTCAATATCCCACTGGCGGCCACGCGGTATTTGTTGATGCGGGAAAGATGCTACCGCATATTCCAGCGGATCAATTTCCCGCGCATGCGTTAGCCAATCACCTATACATCGAAGGCGGCATTCGCGGTGTAGAAATCGGCTCATTACTATTGGGACGCGATCCAGAAACAGGCCAACAGAAAGAATCACCGCTAGAGCTATTACGCCTCACCATTCCGCGCCGTGTTTATACCAACGACCACATGAAGTACATCGCCGACTGTTTTATCAGTCTCAAGGCCAACGCTCACAACATCAAAGGACTCGATTTCGAGTACGAACCACCGATATTGAGGCATTTCACCGCGCGATTAAAGGAAGTTAATAATTAATCACTAGTGAAGCTGTAATAAATAGCTAAATAGTTGATTTTGATAGCCATAGAATATCGAATTCAGTTTCTATTCATGTACTGGGGCTAATAGTTATACAGCCCCTAATAAGACTTTCTAAAGAAGGATTTTGATATGAAAAAAGCAATTGTTATCGCATTAGCCGCACTTACCGCAAGTGCCTGCTCGTCTATCTCGCAACAATCACTGCAACAGCAATACAGCAACTACCTCGACGTTACACCTGAATATACGGGAGACTCCGCATTCAATAACAACTCCTATTGGAAGTTGAAAAAACAAAATCTGCAACCTCAATACCCACTAGCCGCCGCACAAAACAGAGATTCAGGCTGTGTCATATTAGATGTTGCTATCAATGAAAATGGCAAAACTGAAGACTACCAAATCGTTGACTCTTTTCCAGCTAAAGTCTTTGATAAATCAGCCATTCGCTTAGTAAAAACATGGCAGTGGCAAGCAACGCCACAGAACACTAATAAACAGCAGGTAGTTTCAAGAGTAAAAATTGACTACTTACTCTTCAATGCAACAACCAATAAAGCAATTGCAGGGGATCCTAGAGTGAATTTAATGTGCAACGATCGTAAGCCTCAAAAATCTAACGTCTAATCAACTACAGTGCCCGCGTAGATTCACGAGAATTCGGCGGGCTCCTCACTCTTCGCTAGCTGCAAATTTTGTCTTGTAAAACCGACCTTTCCCGATCTAACGTTGATTGTTTTTTGATCTATCGGAATCTGAGCAACATCATTGGATCTCTGTCTCTAGCTTTTCAAAGCTCCGACCGAAAAAGGAAGTTACTATGAGCATTAAACCGAAAACAATAATAAGATCTCGCTCGCTATTGTCGCTACTATTTTGCATAGCAATAAGTGGTTGTGGGGGTGGAGGCTCAAACAATTCATCAACGCCCACTCCGACTCCACCACCTACTCCCACGCCAACGCCTACTCCGACGCCAACACCTACTCCGACACCTGATACAACGAAACCCGTTACAGAGTTTTCGGTATCTAATACTCAAGGGCAAGCTCCGCTAGCAATTACCTTTACCGATACGTCGACTTCTGGAAAATCTATTACTAGTTGGCAATGGGACTTTGGTGATGGCAATACCAGCACAGCTCAAAACCCTCAGCATACCTATTACAGTCAAGGAGACTTTAATGTTGCGCTCACAGTCACCAACGAAAATGGCTCAACGACTCTAACAAAGGAAAACGCTGTTGCGGTATTGGCGCCACCAGCCTTAACCCCAACGATACTCATTGGTAAAAATGATCAATTAGAATCCCTTGCGCTAGTCGTCACTGATAATATTGGTATCGTCACTTTTCACGACGCAGTTTCAGGCCAAGTTAAACGCGCCACAATTGAGCACAGCTATGGCGAAACCATTGAATACAATAATCCCGATTACACTAATGCGCCTAAACCTGCGCTACAAAACAAAGCGCGAGAGTTAAAGCAGTTGTCTTATTCAGTCAATTACGATGACTGTGACAATGAAGAAAGTATCTATCGCGGCATCGACGATGTAATAGTCGCGATACAAGAGTAGCTAAAAAAGAAACCCACAGCCGCCTCTCCAGCACTCATTTTTGAGCTAGGCCGCCATTATATGTGTCCCGCTCAAACCATTGCCAGTCAAATAGAAGGTCAACTAAAAGATATCACTGGCTTGGATTTAGCTCAGGCGCGAGCATTCTTAAAAAGCGATGCTTGGAATTGTATCAGTTCACCTAAACAGTGTATCACCCGCTTGCTCGATGTTGCTGGTGGCGCACCAACCTTTGTTCAACAGTGGAATGGCGATGAACTTACGAAAGAAACTCCCGTTGATGGCCTAGCGCTAAATGACATTGTCATCAAATCTCAGAACGATGCCATTTCACCACAGGAAGTCACTGCTTTTACAATGACACCAAGCACAGGTGTCGCTCCATTAGATGTTGCCATTAAAGCGAACGTTCTTAACGTTGGAGAACGCGGTCTTGCCCATCAATGGCTACTACAAGAAAAAGGCTCAGAAGAACAAGTAATTGTTGGTTCATCCTCAGAGTTTACGAAAACCATTGAAAATGGCGGGTCACTATTATTTATATCATCAAGTTAGCTTTAATTGCGGCGGCTTTCTCGCTCAATCTGTCGAGGAAATTATTGTGCTCGACGCGCCCGCCAAACCAGAACCCGGCAAAACTAAAGTATCATTAACTGTTGAAGGAACCACCTATACCGATCCAGAAATGGATGGTGATATATACTTAAACACCTATGCAGGTGCAATGAGAAATGACGACGTCGAATATTATGGCATGCAAGCAGATGTGGTTTTTAGAATATATGGGAAGAACTGTACAGGCAGCGACAAACCGCTATTCTCCGTCACAGCTAAATTACCACAAAGTTATGACGTATCACCAACCCAAACAACGACGCTAACGCTGAGTGATATGCGAAAAGTGGATTTGGTGTACGGAGAAATAGGTCGTGAAAGAATTGAAAATTACGATTATTTATGTGGTTATGCCCCATGGACTAATCTAACGAGATTTGAGTTTACTCAGCAATCGGACGCAAACAATTATATAGATGTACTCGATTTTACCGCGAAAGCTTCAGCGTATCATCCAGCAAATTATGGCGGATACTACACACAGTTATTACTTGACCAAAGTAACTTAAGGATCCCATTCAAATCTACAACACAATACAAAATGCTACCGATTACCGATTTAACTCTAAATATCACTGCTGATGATGGCGGAACTTAGTATAAAGATTACTCCACTACAGATCCTACAATTGACGACTGGGCTAGTATCACCTTTGACATTACGTTTACAGATTTTGATGGTCAACCTGTCAATATCACTGGTGCATTGACCAAAGCAGCTCAAGTTAAACTGCCAATTATTGCGAGCTTAGATGGCATAGAAGGATGCTGGCAAAATGGTAAAATCGATACTTGGTGCTTTTATGCTGATGGCAAGGGCGAATACATTCAGTATTCAGTCAATAACCAGCCTGGAACACTAACCACAAGCTTTGACTACACCGTCGACATGTCGGCTAAGACGATTCAGTCGCGCCAGACTTTCATCAAGCTTGAAGGCAGCTGTTGTGACAAAGCCGAAACTGTTGATGGAAAACTTGAATCTGCGAGTTTTGACGTCGTCGATGATCGACTCATTCTCGGCTCACGAGAATACACCTATGTTGGTGACAAACCATAGATTCAAAATAAAAGCGCCCGAACAACATTCGGGCGTATTACTTCACAACCACGCTAAGACAGCTTAATCACCAGTCCCCAAGTTAATGCAGCGATAGCCACGACAGAAACGCATAATCCGATAATAAACATTAACTTACTCCCTCATTAGTCGTTTGATTTTTATAAACTTCAAAATTTGAATCATCATTAAGCACAGCCAAAATCACCACCAACATCAGACCTTGGAAATACACGCTAGATACCACGTCATTGAGATGACGAAGATCCATTGCCGATAATACAAAGTGGATCGAAATATTCACGGTGGCCGCAATACTGCCAAACAACATTAGTTTGACAATGCGGCTAGCCTGCTTAAAACGATCCTCGTCTGTTTGATGTGGATCTTTTTTCACACCATAAACAGCGCGATAAGCGATAAAACCAAAGAATACATTAAGGCCAGTTACCCCGAGAATATTAGTCAAGCCACCTGCAAAACCATCAAACGGATTTTGCGCGACATAAGCTACTAAGCCAATATAAAACAGGTAGATAGCTGCAGCACAAGCAATTAGCCGCATCGGCGCATAATTGGCGAATTTACGTGGCGATAGCGACGCGCGACGTACGGTTTCGCTATTTAACGCACGCATTTTCTTAAAATAACGTTCACTAAAAATAGCCAACATAACTAATGGCGCAATTTGCAGCATGTAATAAATCATAATTACCGACTGACTGTCCCAGCCCAGCATTTCAGCGCTTTGCGAATAAAGTCCGTGAACGATTATCCCCACACCAATGCCCAACACGACTTGGCTAAATAATATGAGATTACAGATCTTGCGATTAATCTCTTCAACGCTAATGGGATACAACTTGGCGTACTCATCGGCTGGATATTTCGCCATGATTGACTTGGCGCGATTGTGCAGCTTAGTTGGCAACAGATAAGAAATTACAAAAATCTGACTGGCAAATACCGCATACAGTAAAAAATTAGCAGACATAACACACTCCTTATTGATTCATTAAACGAGAGAAAGCGATGCGGATTTCCGAGTCCGTCGCTCCCAACGCTTTTAAATTGGTTAATGCTTGTTGCAAGACTTCAGTCACCGCTTCGTTGATATCCACTTGGCTGTTTTGTGCCGCATTGGGATGAACGAAAGTACCGCGATAGCCCTTAGTCTCAATCACGTTGTCCCGCTCTAACAAGCGATAGGCTTTAGCAACAGTTTTGTTGTTAATGGCTAAATCGTTAGCCAGTTGTCGAATCGATGGCAGCGGATCGCCTGCCCCCAAATGCCCCGTCATTACAGCTTGCTTGATTTGCTCCACAAGCTGACTGAACAATGGTGTTTCATCGTCGAGGTTAATAATAATTTCCACAGTGTTCTCCTTGTTGTGGGTATCGATTAATCAATCTAAACTTGTACCAATCTATGTACCCCATGAACCAAGGGTACAACTAGATCAAAATTCATGCAACAAAAAAGTGTATTTTTTGAACTCACGTCAATTCGACATTCAAAAAAACTCAGCCAAGGCTAGAAAAATTATGCGATAATCGCGTGTTCGGTAATCAGTAGAGAAAAGCGTTAGATGGATCAAATTGAAGTTCG
Source organism: Psychrobium sp. (assembly GCA_049607155.1). Taxonomy (GTDB): domain Bacteria; phylum Pseudomonadota; class Gammaproteobacteria; order Enterobacterales; family Psychrobiaceae; genus Psychrobium. Next base: position 26,887 of record JBMYWG010000010.1, on the reverse strand, counting down.
CGGTGCCCGCACCCACAACCTAAAAGACATTAGCCTCACCATGCCACGAGACAAGCTCATCGTGATTACGGGTTTGTCGGGTTCAGGTAAATCATCACTAGCATTCGATACCTTATATGCAGAAGGTCAGCGTCGTTACGTTGAATCACTGTCAGCCTATGCTCGTCAGTTTTTGTCATTAATGGAAAAACCTGATGTCGATGCCATCGAAGGCCTAAGCCCTGCAATTTCAATTGAGCAAAAATCAACGTCTCATAATCCGCGCTCTACCGTAGGTACCATTACCGAAATTCACGATTACCTGCGTCTACTCTTTGCCCGCGTTGGTGAGCCACGTTGTCCAACTCATGATTTGCCGTTAGCAGCCCAAACTATTAGCCAGATGGTAGACAAAGTATTGTCATTACCAGAAGGCAGCAAATTAATGCTATTAGCGCCTGTGGTACAACAGCGTAAAGGTGAACACGCCAAACTGCTCGATAACCTAGCGGCACAAGGCTTTATCCGCGCCCGTATCGATGGTGAAGTGTGTGATTTATCCGATCCACCGGCGCTAGACTTACACAAAAAACACGACATCGAAGTGGTGGTTGATCGCTTTAAAGTGCGCGACGATTTACAGCAACGCTTAGCAGAATCCTTCGAGACAGCACTCGATTTATCAGGCGGTATTGCCAACATCGTTCCTATGGACAGTGATAGCGATTTAGAATCGCTACTATTCTCAGCCAACTTCGCCTGTAGTCAATGTGGCTACTCGATGGCCGAACTAGAGCCACGTCTGTTTTCATTTAACAACCCAGCAGGTGCTTGTGGCAGCTGTGACGGCTTAGGCGTCAAACAATTTTTCGACCCAGCCCGTATCATCGTGAACGACGAACTAAGCCTTGCTGGCGGCGCTATTCGCGGTTGGGATCGTCGTAATTTCTATTACTTCCAGATGCTAACGTCACTCAGTGAGCACTACGGTTTCGATTTAGAAGCACCATTTTCAAGCCTCAGCAAAGAGCACGTTAAACGCATCTTCTTTGGCAGTGGCAAACAATCGCTTGAATTTAAATACATGAACGATCGCGGCGATGTTGTAGTACGCAACCATCCATTCGAAGGCATTATCAACAACATGGATCGTCGCTATCGCGAGACAGAATCCAATGCCGTGCGTGAAGAGCTAACCAAATATTTAAACCAACAAGCCTGTCCTGCTTGTAGTGGTAGCCGTTTACGCGAAGAAGCGCGTCACGTCTTTATCGACCAAACTAACTTGCCGACAGTCGCCGAATATTCGATTGGCGAATGTATGAAGTTCTTCGAAGAGTTAGAATTTAGCGGTCAAAAGGCGCAAATTGCCGAGAAAATATTAAAAGAGATCCGCGATCGTCTTGGTTTCCTCGTTAATGTTGGCCTTAACTATCTAAGCCTTTCACGCTCAGCCGACACACTATCAGGCGGGGAAGCGCAGCGTATCCGCCTTGCTAGTCAAATTGGTGCAGGCCTTGTAGGTGTTATGTACGTGCTCGATGAGCCATCGATTGGTTTACATCAACGTGATAACGAGCGTCTATTAAAAACCCTGACTCACTTGCGCGATCTCGGTAACACCGTAATCGTGGTAGAGCACGACGAGGATGCGATCCGCGAAGCCGACCACATCATCGACATCGGCCCTGGCGCTGGTGTACATGGCGGTCAGGTTATTGCGCAAGGTAACTACCAGCAGATTATCGACAACGAACAATCCATCACGGGTCAATACTTGTCTGGCGCGAAGAAAATAGAATACCCAGCCAAGCGTACTAAGCCGGGCAAAGACTGGATCAAGCTATTTGGCGCACGCGGTAATAACCTGAAAAATGTCGATTTAGAAATTCCATGTGGCCTACTCACCTGTGTTACCGGTGTATCAGGCTCGGGTAAATCAACGCTAATTAACAATACCTTCTACCCATTAGCGCACATCGCATTGAACAAGGCGGTTAATGACGAGCCAGCAGAGCACGATCGCATCGAAGGCCTTGAGCATTGCGACAAAGTAGTCGATATCGATCAAAGTCCAATCGGCCGTACGCCGCGCTCAAACCCAGCGACTTACACCGGTATTTTCACACCAATTCGCGAGCTGTTTGCAGCAACCCAAGAATCTCGTTCACGTGGTTACAAAGCCGGACGCTTTAGCTTTAACGTAAAAGGCGGCCGCTGTGAAGCCTGTCAAGGCGACGGTGTAACCAAGGTAGAAATGCACTTCTTACCAGACGTTTACGTGCCTTGTGATGTGTGTAATTCGAAACGCTACAACCGCGAAACACTAGAAGTGTTATACAAAGGCAAAAACATCAGTCAAGTACTAGATATGACGGTTGAAGACGCTAACGAATTCTTCAAACCTGTACCAGCCATCGCGCGTAAGTTACAAACGCTGATGGACGTGGGCCTGTCGTACATTACGCTCGGTCAATCAGCGACCACCCTATCCGGTGGTGAAGCCCAGCGTGTGAAACTGGCTAAAGAACTGTCGAAACGCGATACGGGCAAGACACTTTACATCTTGGATGAGCCAACCACAGGTTTGCACTTTAAAGACATTCAAATGCTGTTAGATGTACTGCATCGCCTACGCGATCACGGCAATACTATCGTAGTAATCGAGCACAACTTAGATGTCGTAAAAACCGCAGATTGGATAGTCGACTTAGGCCCAGAAGGCGGTTCAGGCGGCGGCCAAATCTTGGTAACAGGCACACCAGAGCAAGTAGCAGAGCATCCAGTATCGCATACAGCACGATTCTTGAAGCCATTGATTTAACTATGAAGGAAAGGTATGTCTAAGTTACTTTTGATACTTGGAATATTACTACTAACCGCTGGAATATTATTTTATTTCAGCGACCTTTTACCCGTAGATTTCCTACCAAAAGCTGATCCCGAATCTGATATAGGATATTACAGAGTCGCTCCATCTGACGGTTTTAGTATTTTTTCACTGCGCCTACCATTAGTGTTTATTGGCGCTGTGCTAATTCTCATAAGTAGATACATACCCTAGAACAATAAAAATTATGACTAATTTTGACATCGACAATTTCCGCCAACAATTTCCATTAATCACCACCACTGATCAATGTTATTTCGACAGTGCGGCCACCAGCCAAAAACCGCAGATGGTCATCGATGTTATTAACGAGTATTACAGCAGCCAAAACGCTAATGTTCATCGTGCAGCGCACAAGCTCAGTGCCGTTGCGACGGCTAAGTTTGAACTAGCACGATCGAATATCGGCAAATTTATTGGCTGTCACAACAGCAAAGAAATCATCTTTACTAAAGGCACAACCGAGGCCATTAACCTAATAACCCAAACGTATGGTCGTGCCAATGTGAAAGCACATCACAACATTGTGGTTAGTGTGAGTGAACATCACGCCAACATAGTGCCATGGCAACAACTGTGTTTGGAAACCGGGGCTGAACTGCGTCCCATTCCACTGACAACAGATCACCAATTCGATTTACTCGCCGCCAATGAGTTAATCGATGACAACACAGTCATTGTCGCTATCGCCCACGCGTCAAACGTTACTGGCGTGATTAACCCGATTGGTCATTTGATAAAACTTGCCAAGGAAGTGGGTGCAGTGAGCGTGATTGATGGCGCGCAAACAGTGGCACACTTACCTATTGATGTAACTGCTCTAGATTGCGATTTTTTCGCCTTTTCTGGTCATAAAATGTATGGTCCAACGGGTATTGGTGTGCTGTACGGTAAAGAAGCACTGCTCGATGCTATGCCTGTATGGCAATGTGGTGGCGAGATGATTAAAAAGGTCAGCTTTAGCGGCACCACCTTTAATCAGCTGCCGTTTAAATTCGAACCCGGCACGCCGAATATCAGTGGCGTATTAGGCCTAAGCACTGCTGTAGACTTTATTAAAGCGCAAGATCATAGCGCCATGCACAGCTATGAGAATGAACTAACTAATTATTTAGCCAGTGAGCTAAGAAAAATCGATGAAATCAGTATTATCGGTGATGTTAGCGACAAGTTATCGGTTATTAGCTTTATCGTTGAAGATGAACACCCATCGGATATCGCCACCCTACTCAACCAACACAACATCGCTGTACGTTCAGGCCATCACTGCGCAATGCCATTAATGGAACATCTCAACATCGACGGTACCATTCGCATCTCACTAGCACCTTACAATACGCTTGAAGAAGTACAGAACTTAATAAACGCCATTAAAAAAACACTCGAATTTCTGGTTTAGCATAAAAATTGTTAAGCAACTGTTAATACTATAGTTTTTTCATACTCCATAGAGCGCAGTCTCAAGAAAAAATTGAAACTTAATTCTAATTTTATTTCTTTTCGTCTCATCTATATTTGAAAGCGCAGTAAGGGACTAGCTTTCAAGGAATGAACATCTCTCTCATACCTACTCTATGAACTTCTCTCTTCTTGTGTCTTAAGCAATTAGACGACGGCCCCGCGTTTACATTGCAATCATCTATGAGGGCAAGGAAATAACTATGAAAAAACTACTAATTAGCACTGCTTTAGTCTTTGCATCTACTCCACTATTGGCTACAGAGAGCCCACAGTGGAATACTGCTTCAATTTCTTATCAAAAAACTGATGCCGATGACGCAGACTTTCGCGGTTTTGCGTTAGACGGTACAGTTTTAGTTAATGAAAACGTATATCTAACGGGTGATGCAAGTAGCACCTCTGATGATGTTCGCGGATTAGATATCGACTACCGTCGCTTTTCATTAGGTGTTGGCTATCAGTTTGCAGTTAATGAAACCACTGACTTTTTCACTCAATTGACGTATGAAGATCTTTCGCTAAAAGCTTCACGTAACAATGATTATTTAGAGATCGACGGTAACGGTTATGGCGTAACAGCAGGTTTGCGTTCAATGTATTACGATCGCGTTGAAATGCTTGGTTCTGTTGGTTTTGTCGAAATCGAAAACGATGAAGAGCTAGAATTTACTATCGGTGCAAAATATCACTTCAACGACCAGTTCTCAGCGGGTGTTGAATACAATAAGCTAGATGAGTTTAGAACAACATCACTCAAACTAACGTATGCGTTCTAGTAAATTAGTGAGTTAGCGCTTTGCGCTAACTCACTATTTATGACGAAACCTAAGCCTTCTTAACAAAAGCTGCTGTAATCAGCATGTCGCCAGTGCCATCGACTTTGCAATCAAGCTGGTGATCTTTACCTTCCACCATTCGCTTGATAACCGCCTTGGTACCGATTTTCAGCACCTGAGAACTGCCCTTTACTTTTAAATCTTTAGCGAAGGTAATTTTATCACCTTCACTAAGTAACGTGCCGTTAGCATCTTTGATATTAAGCTGACTTTCTTCGGCAAGTTCCTGTGGACTCCATTCAAAAGCACACTCGGGACAAATCAGTAAATCTTGATCTTGATAGACATATTCAGAACTACATTTAAGACAAGCTGGCAATGACATATCGATTACGCCTTTCGCACGAATTTAGATTTCAGCATCATGTTACCGTGGCCATCGACCTTACAATCAATGTCATGATCCGCATCGACAAAACGCTTAATCACCGCTTTAGTACCAACCTTTAACACTAGTGACGAACCTTTAACTTTCAAATCTTTTATTAAGGTAACTTTGTCATCCTCAGCCAGCAGATTTCCAACCGCATCTTTTAAAACGATGGCATCAGGATCTTCAACAACTTCATTAGGATTCCATTCGTGAGCACATTCAGGACAAATCAATAACGGCTGATCTTCATAAACATATTCAGAATTACATTGTGGGCATGGAGGTAATGACATAGGAATTTACTTATTTTGACGAATATTGCCTATATGGTAATTGCCATGACGCTTTTTGGCGAGTAGATAAATTTTTAATTACTATTTTTTTGACTTAACTACCAACAGAATCTAATTAAGCATCGATTAATTTAACCACCTCTAAACTCATTGCTAACTTCTTTAAGCGCCGACAGATTTTGTCATTAAAGAAACAAAAGTGTGATTAAAGATAACAAAAGTTCGTGATAAGATTGAAACCTATCTCGTGATTTAGTTACTAAACTCGCATCAACATTTGAGAAAACCATGACCTTAAAGACTTTAAAACTTGCAGTATTATTCATTGGCATCGCACTAAGCGCTCAAAGCTATGCGTTTGATATCAGTGAACGCAAGGCTTCTCAGCTAGTTCAAAGCAAATATAAAGCGAAAAAACTGCTAAAAGTAGAGTCTATTTCAAGCCGTGGTACCAAAGCTTTTAAGATTAAAATCTTACTCGACAGTGGGCGCTTAAAAACGGTTTATGTAAACAAGAAAAGCGGCAAAATCTCAGAACGTCAGCCGTAATTTAAATTAAATCATCGCTTTACAAGGATTATCATGCGCATTTTAGTAATTGAAGACGAACCAATTTTACAAGAACAACTCGCCGCTATTCTCACCAAACAAGGTTATGCAGTAGATTGCGCTAGCGACGGTGAAGAAGGCCTTTACCAAGGTACTGAATATCCATACGACTTAGCCATTATCGATTTAGGCCTACCAAAAATTGACGGCATCGAAGTCATTAAACGCCTGCGTAAAGACAACAAAAACTTCCCAATTCTCATTTTAACCGCCCGTGACCAATGGCAAGAGAAAGTCATCGGTTTAGATTCTGGCGCTGATGATTACCTGACAAAGCCGTTCGAAATGGATGAGTTGTTAGCTCGTGTTAAAGCACTACTACGTCGCAGTGTTGGCATGGCAAGTGCCACTCAGAGTTTTGGTCCATTAACACTAGATTTGAATGCACAATCAATCGCCGTTGACGGCAGTGAAGTAGAATTAACAGCCTACGAATACAAGGTGATGGAGTATTTACTCACCCATCCACACCAAGTCATTTCAAAATCTGTTTTAACCGAACACATTTACGATCAAGATTACGATCGCGATTCAAATGTTATCGAGGTTTTCGTGCGTCGTTTGCGTTTAAAGATCGATCCAGAGAACAAAATCTTGCCAATCGAGACGCTACGCGGCCGCGGTTACCGCATCAACCCAGCGATTGCTAACGGTTAGCCCTTTAATAAAGTGGAAAACTACTCGCTTCGTACCCGAATTCTAATCATGGCCAGCTTTTTAATGCTGGTCTTTTTTAGTATTACGGGCGCCATTTTAGATTCAGCATTTTCTAATGCCGCCAAAACCGCTGCACAAGAAAAAATGCAGCTACAAATCCTCAGCCTCATTTCTAGCGCCGAGCAGCAAGGCCGTAATCTAGTCATTCCAAACTACCAATCTGATCCACAATTTAATGAGGCCAGCTCAGGTTTATATGGTTATGTGTTAGATAGAGCAGGCAAAGAGTTGTGGCGCTCTCGTTCCGCAGTCTTGGTTTCGCCTCGCACCGCAAGACCAACACTGCCGGGTAAGCAAACGTTCGGCATCGACGATACCAATCCCAACACAGAGCTTTTTGTTGCTACTTACGGCACTATTGAAGAGAGCCAAGGTAAAGATTATCAATACACCTTTGTAGTGATGCAAGACAATCACAGCTATCGTCAATCTATAATCAGCTACCGTGAAAGCTTGTGGTTATGGCTAACCGTTGTTGCATTATTACTACTAGCAACACAACATTTATTACTCAGCCGCGGCTTGCGTCCACTGCACGATTTAGCACATCACCTAAAAGAAATTGAGAACGGCGATGCCCAGTCACTTAGCGGAAACTACCCCAAAGAACTTAGTCGTTTAACAGGTAATCTCAATCGTCTTATTGATAGTGAGCGTCAACAGCGAGAACGCTATCACCAACGTCTTGGCGATCTCGCTCACTCACTAAAAACGCCACTAGCAGTAATCAGTAATGCCGCTAGTGAGCCGACCGATGAACTGCGCGATATCGTCAAAGAACAAAGTAACCGTATGGATCAAATTGTTCGCTATCAGCTTCAACGTGCGGTGGTTAGTCAGCAAGTAACTAGCATCACCAAGGTCAATATTCTTGAGCAAGCCAAACAAATAAAAAGCGCGCTGGATAAAGTCTACAAAGCCAAAGCGGTAATGTGCGATATTCGTATTCCGCAAACGAGCGTTTTCCAAGGTGACCAAGGTGACTTGTTAGAGATGCTCGGTAATTTTATGGATAACGCCTACAAATACGGTGCGGGTGAAGTGCGAGTCACTGTTGAAGATAATAACGAGTCTATTAGCTTCATAGTCGAAGACAACGGTGTCGGCATCGACGAATCACAGCGAGAAGAAATCACTCGCCGCGGCGCACGCCTCGACACCCAAGAACACGGCCAAGGTATCGGCATGGCAGTAGTGGTTGATATCGTAAAAGGCTATAAAGGCACTATTGAGATCAGCGATTCCGACTTATTAGGCGCAAAATTCACTGCCACCTTCCCAAAACATCATTATTGATACCCACGCTCCGTGGGTGATAAGACCAGTAAAATGCTGCCAAAATCGGCGATTTGTATATACTATGTCGCGATAAGGTAATCTTTGCGACTTGTGCGCCTTGGACAAGCTAGCTAAACTAGATTTTTACGAAACTTTTCCAAAACTGTGCAAGTTTAAAGATTTACTAAGAGGATCACTGCAAGATGAGCGAAAATAAACAGATTTTATTGGTTAATGGTCCCAACTTGAATATGTTAGGTCGACGCGAACCTGGTCATTACGGTGCGAATACACTGCCAGAAATCGTCGAACAACTAACAAATCAAGCGAGCGAATTAAGCATCACGTTAGATCACATTCAATCTAACGCAGAACACGAACTAATCGATGCTATTCACCAAACCAATGCTGATTTTATTATCATCAATCCAGCCGCCTTTACCCACACCAGTGTGGCATTGCGCGACGCAATATTAGCAGTGGATATTCCTTTTATTGAAGTTCATTTGTCAAACGTTCATAAACGCGAAGCATTTCGCCATCACTCATATTTCTCCGACGTAGCCGTTGGCGTAATTTGTGGGCTAGGTGCAAGTGGCTATGAATACGCATTACAAGCGGCAGCGAAATCGCTGGCGTCTTCTTAAGTCTTAAAAATTACATAGAGAACAGTTATGGATATTCGTAAAATCAAAAAACTAATCGAGCTTGTTGAAGAATCAGGCATTACCGAATTAGAAATTTCTGAAGGTGAAGAATCAGTACGCATCAACCGTACTTCTGGCGTTGTTGCTACAGCTCCAGTTGCAGTAGCAGCTCCTGTTGCTGCACCAGTTGCGGCTCCTGCTCCAGCTGCAGCACCAGCGGCAACGCCAGCTGAAGCGGCTCCAGCTGTAGTTTCTGGTCACCACGTAAAATCTCCAATGGTTGGTACTTTCTACCGCGCTTCTTCACCAGATGCTAAGCCATTTGTTGAAGTAGGCAGCAAAGTTAATGTTGGCGACACTTTATGTATCGTTGAAGCCATGAAAATGATGAACCAAATCGAAGCTGATAAAGCGGGTACTGTTGTTGCAATCGAAATCGACGATGCACAACCAGTTGAGTTTGACCAAACTCTTGTAATCATCGAATAAAGGCCACTTACTTATGTTAGATAAAGTAGTTATCGCCAACCGTGGTGAAATTGCCTTACGCGTATTACGTGCCTGTAAAGAGATGGGCATCAAGACCGTAGCAATTCATTCAACGGCAGATCGCGACTTAAAACACGTGTTGCTAGCAGACGAAAGCCTGTGTATCGGCCCAGCGCCAGCGACACAAAGTTACCTAAACATTCCTGCTATTATCAGCGCGGCTGAAATCACAGGTGCAGTAGCTATTCACCCGGGTTACGGTTTCCTAGCGGAAAACGCTGACTTTGCAGAGCAAATCGAACAATCTGGTTTTACTTTCATCGGTCCTAAAGCTGACACAATTCGCCTAATGGGCGACAAAGTATCTGCTATCGAAGCAATGCGTAAAGCTGGCGTACCTACAGTACCAGGTAGTGACGGCGTATTAGGCGATGATGATGCGACAAACATCAAAATTGCTAAGCGCATTGGTTACCCAGTTATCGTTAAAGCTTCTGGCGGCGGCGGTGGTCGTGGTATGCGTGTTGTTCGCAGCGAAGAAGAATTGATTGAAACAATTAAGCTAACGCGTGCAGAAGCGATCGCTTGTTTCAACAACGGTGATTTATACATGGAGAAGTTCTTAGAGAACCCTCGCCATATCGAAATCCAAGTATTAGCTGACGGCCAAGGTCATGCTATCCACTTAGGTGAGCGTGATTGTTCTATGCAACGTCGCCACCAAAAAGTTGTTGAAGAAGCTCCAGCACCTGGTATTACTGAAGAAATTCGTCGTTTCATCGGTGAGCGTTGTGCCAAAGCTTGTATCGACATCGAATATCGCGGTGCAGGTACTTTCGAATTCTTATACGAAAACGGCGAGTTCTACTTCATTGAAATGAACACCCGTATTCAGGTTGAGCACTGTGTTACTGAAATGGTTACTGGCGTTGATTTAATCAAAGAGCAATTACGCGTTGCTGCTGGCCAACCACTATCTATCACGCAAGATGAAGTACAAATTCGTGGCCATGCCATCGAGTGTCGTATCAATGCTGAAGATCCTGTGACCTTCATTCCATCACCAGGTGAAATCAAGCGTTTCCACGCGCCAGGTGGTTTAGGAATTCGTTGGGATTCTCACATTTATGCTGGCTACAAAGTGCCACCGCATTACGATTCAATGATTGGTAAATTGATCACTTACGGTGAAAACCGTGGTATCGCCATTGCTCGTATGCGTAATGCACTTAGCGAAATGATTGTTGAAGGCATTAAGACGTCAACAGCACTTCAAGAAAGCATTATGGAAGATGAAAACTTCCAAAACGGTGGAACTAACATTCATTACCTAGAGAAAAAACTAGATATGTAATATTAGGCCCTAGTTTGCCAATGAAAAAAATCCCACAGCTGTGGGATTTTTTGTTTTTGGGATACTCCAATACTTATTTCATAGCATCGACAACAGGCACGCTATCAACAAACTGCTCGAAGCTAACAATTTTGCCATCTTCTAATTGCCACAAATGAGCAACTCGCGCAGTAAATGCCTTATTAGTTTCTCGATAAATACCTGAGTAGGTGCCATAAGCCATCACTTTATTGCCATCGGCGACATAGCCTTCAACATCGAAACGATAGTCTTGCCAAAACTCGCCTAAACGGCCGAAGACTTCTTTTTCAATGGCTGGATAGCCAACATAAGTCCCCGCCAGTGGAAAACCAGCAGCTTCTGTCCATTGCACCTTATCACTGACGTATTTTTGCAGGTGACGGCCATTTTCAGCGGACGTTTCTCCTTCATAGCCACCTTTAACAATCGCTAGATTCTGCGCCGTTAATTCAGCGGCTTTATCTTGGGTACAAGCGCCTAGCATCAATAGACTGGCGATAACAGCTAGTAGTTTACGCATCGATTGCTTGCTCCTTTAATTGGTTAATCACTTGATCAAGATGCACCTGCCACGCACTAGCATCGTTGTAATAACGAGTATGCGCTAGGCGCTGTAACTTGCCCCGATATTCGATAATAAAGGTTGGAAATCCTTGCACCTGCCACTGATTCATCAAGCCGTGTGATTGCGCGATATGCTGGTTGATGTCGACACTTGCATCAAATAAGCTGCTTTCATCACTGTCTTGCACCAACTGCTGCGCTACTTGCGCTAACACCTGCGGCTGACTGACATCTAATCCGAGATAAAAATGCGCCAGCTGCACCGCTTTAAGCATCGCAATGCCCTGCCCGTAACGCTGCTGCATATTCGTAATGGCGTGCACAGTCACGTAAGAATCTAGTGTGATTTCTGACTCATTGCGTAGGCGAGCATTATAAGCTTCTGAAAACACCTGCCCTGTCATTGCCGCAATCTTGGCATCGTGCTCCTGTGCCATGGCTTTAAATGACTCACTCATGGCTCGGCGTTCGATCATGCCACCAGCGTGCATCGTCAGTTCAATATCAGGATGCGTCGCTAATACTTCCACCAACGGTGGTGGCGCCATAGCACCAGCCGCACATTGGATCGTAAAAGTAATGTACCTTTACCATTTCATTTCTCCCATGTGAACTTTAGAGCCAATGCCTAATGCCAATGGAAATATTGCTTGCGGGAAAGCTTTGTTCATCGCATCCGCTAATTCCTTGGCATTTTTCGCACTTTGCTTTTCTTTGGCGAATCGCTGTAAGTAACTTTTAGTAAATTCAATGCTCTGCGCCGTTAATGGCAATTCAGGCTTCATGTGTCCTGGTACAACGATTTGTGGATTTAGCGCCGCCATTTGGTCTAGCTGCTCCAGCCATAGTTTCCATTGCTTTGTATCTTGTACATCTGCTGTCCACGCGTGTAACTCGCCGTAGATACCAACGTTACCGACCACAGCTTTTACTGACGGGATCCATAAATACGGACGATGCGCGAGTGGGCCATCAGTGCCTTTAATTTCGATGCGTTTACCATCAACAGTGAAGTAATCTTGCTGATAAGCTTCTGGCAATGTCAGTGAATCTGGTGCATTCGTTCCCATCTTAGGGCCCCAGAAAGCAATCTTGTGTGCCATCTTCTTCTTAATAACCTTTAAGACTTCAGGCGTTGCTATTACCTTCGCGTTTGGAAAAATTTCCTTAAGCTCAGTAACACCAAAGTAATAATCGGGATCGGCTTGGCTCACGAAAATAGTCGTTAATTGTTTGCCGCTATCCAATACATTGGCCGCGATGCGCAGCGCGTCTGCTTTAGTGAAACCTGCGTCAATAACAACGGCTTCTTTATCGCCATAAACTAGGGTCGAGTTAACATGAAAGCTAGCTTCGTTGGCGTTATAAACCTTTACGTTTAGCGGCGCTTGTTCGGCGGCGGTAGTAACGCTGCTCATGGCGCTAGTAACAGATAGTAGTGCGGCAAGTAGTGCAAATTTCTTCATTGTTTTGTCCTCGGTATTTTTAATCTTCCCCATAATAGAAAATTGATCTGCGCAGATATACCCATAATAATAAGCATCATTATTTCTTATTTCGGACAAATAGAATGGATAGAGTGACAGCGGCACAGGTATTTGTGGATATAGCACGTTCGGGAAGTTTTACCGCTACCGCTGATAGACTCTCGATGTCGCGCTCCATGGTGACTCGTTATATTGAAGCAATGGAGCAATGGTTCGACGCGCGATTACTACACCGCACTACGCGCAAAGTCAGCCTGACGAGTGCAGGCGAACAATGCTTAGCCGATATTGAGCCGTGGCTAGAGCAAGCGCAGCAGTTCGTTGCCGATATCAATCCCAGCAATGAACTCTCCGGCAACGTTCGCCTATCCACCAGCATGTCATTTGCACACGCCCAGTTGATGAAAGCCATTCACCAATTTATGCAGCAGAATCCTAAGGTAAATATTGATATCGATTTAGGGGATCAAGCCGTCGATTTAGTGAAAAGCCGTATTGATTTAGCCATTCGCATCGCCAGTAATCCCGATCCTGCGCTCATCGGCAAACCTATTGCACTGTGTCGTTCCGTCTTAGTCGCCAGCCCTGACTATCTCGCAGATGCACCAACCATCCATCAGCCAAGCGATTTAAGTCAGCATCATTGTCTTGGCTATAACAACTTTGGTAATCCAGTGTGGCATTTTCAGCAAGGGGATAAACACGCCTCGGCCGAGGTTAGCTGCCGCTTAACCGCAAACGAAGCAACGGCACTGCTACAAGCGGCTATTTGCGGTGCAGGTATTTCGATGCAGCCCACTTATATGGCCAATCAATACATTGCTCAAGGCGAGTTAGAAGCCGTATTGCCAGAGTGGCAAGTGCAGGACATGAAGATTTATGCTCTTTACTCATCGCGCAAGTTTTTGTCACCTACGGTACGTGCCCTTATCGACTTTTTAGTACAATACTTTGAGCAACATCCGTGGGATATCGCCAAATCATAGGTAAGTGTTAGTGCAATGGGTTATAATCGCCGCAAATTTTCTAACAATGGTATGAGCTATGCCTTGGATCCAACTAAAAATTAACGCGACTGATAAAAACGCAGAAGCCCTTGGCGATGTATTATCAGACAGCGGCGCGGTATCAGTGACCTTCATCGATGCCAAAGACAACCCTGTATTCGAGCCAATGCCAGGTGAAACACTGTTATGGGGCGAAACTGACGTTGTTGCTTTATATGAAGGCGAAACCGACATGGTACAAGTAATGGCCTACCTAAACGATCAGTTCGGCAACGACTTTAGATACAAACTAGAACCATTAGAAGATAAAGACTGGGTGCGCGAATGGATGGATCAATTCCACCCGATGCAATTTGGCAAACGCCTATGGATTTGTCCAAGCTGGCGCGAAGCTCCAGATCCGGATGCCGTGAATGTCATGCTAGATCCAGGTCTGGCGTTCGGTACTGGTACTCACCCAACGACAGCGCTGTGTTTACAATGGTTAGATAGCCAAGATTTAACAGGAAAAACCGTGGTTGATTTCGGCTGTGGCTCAGGCATTTTAGCCATTGCTGCACTAAAACTCGGCGCAGCCCGCGTTGTTGGTGTCGATATCGACCCACAAGCAATTCAAGCCAGTAAAGAAAACGCTAAGCGCAATGGCGTAGAAGATAAGATCGAACTTTACCTACCACAAGATCAACCACAAGATTTAGTCGGGGACGTATTAGTCGCCAACATCCTAGCTGGACCGTTGGAAGAACTTGCTCCACTAATGCAAGGCCTAGTTAAAAGCGGCGGTCCATTAGCATTATCTGGCCTGCTGCCATCACAAGCGGAAAAACTACGCGAAGTTTACGGCGAATGGTTCGAGATGGAACCAGCCACCGAACAAGACGAGTGGATCCGTTTGAACGGGATTAAACACTAAAAATCCTACTGGCGGTGAGAGAATTTAAAATCTCACCGCACCTTGTATTCCTAGAGTTAAACATGTCGTTTAACAAGCTATAAGGAATACGCTCATGAACACCTCCAACCATTCTGTTACCAAAACACTATTTGGTAAGACATTACTCGCGACCATCGTCGCTCTTACTCTCAATGGCTGTGGCAGCGAAAGTCAGAAATCAACAACACCTCCTCCGGCACCAACTCCGACGCCACCACCAGCAACACAAGCACTCAAGCTCTCTGGCTTAGCTGTTGATAATCCATTACAAAATGCTGAAATTACGGTCACTGTCGGCGATAAAACTTTTAGTGCCATCACTGATAGCGACGGCAATTATCAAGTGACATTAGCGTTAACTGAGGCTGAAATCGCCGCTAGCCCAATGGTTGTCATTAATGCCCAAGGTGTTGACGCACAAGATCACGCTGAGCTCATCGGCATCGTCGCTTCAGCTGGCAGCTTATACGAAGCCTCAGAAGATGGTGCATTAACCAATGAAAGTAACCAGCGACTTAACATTACTCACGTGAGTACCGCTAAATACATTCTCACAATGGATCAAACCAACGGTGAAATACCACAAACTGATGAAGCACTTTCCGACAACGAAGAAGCGATATCCGGCGAGCAAATCATCGAACTTGCGGGGGTCATTAAAGTCATTGTCGATAATCCAGATTATGATCTTGCCGAAGGTCAAACGACTTTAGATCTACTCGACAAAGAAGATGTCTCCGCCGATGATGCCATCGACGACTATTTAGAAAGCATTGGCGAACTCGAAGAAGACGGCACAGCTAGTGAAGCTTTCGAAGGTGCTCACCAAGAGGCGGTACAAAAAACCTTAACTGAAGGTATTGCTACTGAGAAGTTTGATACCGAATCACTCATTGGCACGAATATTATTACCGCGAAAGTTCAAGCAGGTTATCCCGTTTGGTTCGCTAACGGTTTTACATTGAATGAAGACGGCACAGGAAGCTATTCTGAAATTATTCACAGCGCCATCAAGTCATCTGATATCACTTGGAAAATCGATAAGGGCATGGTCAAAATAGATGACTACGACCTCTCAACGCCAATATCAGTCAACATCTATAGTGATGACTTCTACGATACTTTTCCATCGAGCTCTGGATTACAAGAATTCTTGCAGGATAAATATGAAAATGGCGAGATGCATGATCCCTATATCGGTGCCAACTTAACTGTTCACAGCGCAACGTTACAACCAATCAGCCAAACGACAGAAGAAGCTGAGGTTTATATGACTGAAGTAAGCAGTCATATCATTCCCAACGAATGGCTGACACCTTTAGGTTGGACAAAAGGCACTGTCAGCTCAGGACAAAAAACCAATGAATCTTATCAAACCATTCTACTGCCAGAAAAACTCAATGCCTTAACGCTAACCCAAGACAGCCTAGCTGGTACATGGGCACTGCCTTTAGACTATCAAGTAAAAGACTTTTTTCAGAGCGGCGAATTAGTCACCGAGAGCTATCATGATCTCATTGAGCTAAAAGCCGATGGCAAAGCCGTCATGAAATTAGCGGAAGCTGAAGGAACATGGAGCTATGTTGACCAAGGCATCGAAGTAACTCAAGGTGATATAAAACACCGCTACCAACCCTTTGAAGACACGGGCTATTTCTATAGCACCCTTATCTCAAAATACGTCAACGATGAAATACAATATTCTGTTGTTCGCGCTATCGCTAAACAAAGTTATAGCATGACCGACGCTACGAAGTTTGTACGTACCGAATATCCTAACTTCTTATTTGCTGGCATTAACGCTTGGATTGCTAGCTTTTATGAAGATGGCGAACCAGCACAAGATCTACTCTATGGCTACAGCTTCTTTGACAATGGCGCCATGAAAAATGTCGGTGCTTCTTTTGATAATACCTACTGCACCACCACAAAAACCGAGCACTGCGTTGTCGAATGGGATAATGGCTACAACAACTATGTGGCAGATGATAATCGCTTTGCACTAACTCGCAATCGTCGCACAGCTACCTATGACAGATATTGGTATCCACTATCTATGAAGGACGGTAAACTCAGCGTTTTAGAATATGAACGCGTCTATAACGCCGACTATGAGTCATTAAACGATAGCTTTCGTGTTAAACCTCGCGTCAATACCATCGAGCCTAAGGCGCTCAGCGACTGGGGAGATTTATGGTACAACTCACCACTCTATGCCGCGCTTGAGAGCAGTAGATTCAACGCAACCTTGAAAGACGAAGATGGTGAGCAAGAGCAGATATCGCTTATTAAAGGACAACCCTTTACAAACAAAAATGTGATTGGCACCTTCCACTATCCAGATATCGACCTAGGCACCACGGAAAAAGTTATTTTCTTACCCGGTGGCACTGGTTCCCTCACATGCTGTGGTGGCGACACCGAGGCATTAACATGGCAGGTCAATGAAGACGGAACGCTAAGCTTCACCAGTACAGATAGTTCAGGTGACCAATTCATCCACCACGCCACTCGCATCGTCAATCAGGACAATGACATTCTACTTAAACTCACAACACCAGCAGGACAAGAAGACGCTGAAGATCTTGTTATCCTATTGCCATTTACTAAGCAATAAGCGTCAAGCGTATAACAACTAAAGTCGCTCTTATAGCTCTCATAAGGGCGATTTTTTTACAAACTTGCGAGAAATAAACCGCTAACCGCACTTATTCATTGAGAACACTAACAGCAAGGATACTCATCATGAATAAGCTAATATCAACAGTCGCCGCTCTGGCATTTATTCCAATGTCAGTAAGCGCTAATAATCTATGTGAAATAGAATCAACTGGCATTCCAACGGTAATTATTGATAGCAATAAAGGGACTGTCGATTCCGGTCAGTTATTTTATAAAGACTTGACTGCATTGCATATCGTATTCACCAATCAAAACCCATTTAGCCATCAATATAAATTTAATATCGCATCAGCAAACCTCGACTCGATAATCATACGAGATGCCCTTACAGGTATACTTGGGTTGACATCTAATGCTCCACAAGAAAACTTAGATGGCATACCAAAACGCATGGGCGACGATTCAAAACAACATGGTCCAAGTTTCATACTGTTAAATAAGAGAACAAAAAAATTACAGACGGCAGTTAAAAGTTATCAAGACAGATTGACTGCAGCTAGGAAACTAACTTCTTGTAAATCTATTCTCACTGCCTCAGAAGATGTCAAAGCTCAAATTGAGACAATCAATCACTTATCTAACGGCTATCAAACACTACGCGATAAAGCTGTAACCGAGAGTAATTCTCCAATGTTTACGAACAAAGCAGGCTACAAAGCTCTATTAGGCACCAGCCTGAAAATACTAACATCATTGCTAAAAGATGAGCATAGGCTTGCAGCCAACCTAAAACTCATCAATGAAGTAATAGACAAACAAGGAAAAGGCACACTGTATACGACTAAAACCCTCTCAAAACCCTCCTCACCGCAAAGCCATACGCTATCCTTAGCGCATTGGCCAATAGATAAGCCAACCGAGACCAAAGCGAAAACAATAGTAATTAATGTAGGTGAGAGCAGATTTAGCTACAGTGTCGGGCTTGGCTTAGGTAGCATGAAAGAAGGAGACTATGAAGTAAAAACTAGGAACAGCGCCAATTTAAGCACTGACGATAGCGCAGGTAAATACGTAGCCCTAGTCGATGAAAGCGATCAACAGTTTGGCGTGATTGGTCAGCTCAATTCTAAACTGGGAGAGCTAAAAAGTGGACAATCAATTATGTGGAGTCTTGGTGTCAGCTTAAACACCAGTGGCGGTAATACAGACTTCGGATTCTATACAGGCCCTAGCATTTCATTCCTTGATGATAGCTTTATTATCACCGCAGGTTACCACCTATATAAAATGGAAAAACCACTAAGTGGTTACGAAAATGGCGCAGCATTACCAGACGAGTTTTCCGGTGATATACCTATGACATCGAAAACTGAAAATGGCTGGCTCATTGGCTTTACTTGGAAATTTGACTAAACCATCAAATTCTTCACACTTAAATCACTCAAGTGTGAAGAAAACCTCACAATAAACTTGTGACAAATTTCACTCAATAAAGCGCTAAAAAAGCATGACAAGGCGATTTTTAATGAAATTACCCTCTCCAAAACTGTCATAAATCACATTTTTCCACAGTCAAGTTTTTTAATTTAATTTTGATTAAATATTGAGCTTTGCAATCTGATAAAAAATGAGTAAGATACGCTCCCCTGACGAAATAGAGGTAAATATCGTATGAAGATTGGTCAGTACCAATTAGCCAATCCACTCATTTTAGCCCCGATGGCCGGTATTACTGATAAACCATTTCGCGAGCTGTGTTTTAAACTCGGTGCCGGAATGACCGTCTCGGAAATGTGTTCTTCGAACCCTAAGGTTTGGGCTAGCAGCAAGTCAACGCATCGCATGACTCATACCGACGAAGCAGGCATTCGCAGCGTGCAAATTGCAGGCAGCGATCCCGCAGAAATGGCAGCCGCCGCTCAATTTAATGTTGAGCAAGGGGCCCAGATAATCGATATCAATATGGGTTGTCCCGCCAAAAAGGTGAACAAGAAACTCGCTGGTAGCGCGTTATTACAATACCCCGACGTAGTAGAAAGTATTCTCGATGCCGTGGTTAACGCTGTTGAAGTTCCAGTGACACTAAAAATTCGTACCGGTTGGGATCCTGAGAACCGCAATGGCGTAGACATTGCGAAGCTGGCACAAGATGCCGGCATTCAGTCACTCGCCGTACACGGTAGAACCCGTAAGTGTATGTACAAGGGTTTTGCCGAATACGACACCATTAAAGCCATCAAGCAGGCGATTTCGATTCCTGTGGTTGCCAATGGTGACATAACAACACCGGAAAAAGCCCGTGAAGTATTAGATTACACCGGTGCTGACGCCGTTATGGTTGGTCGTGGTGCCCAAGGTAACCCTTGGATATTCCGGGAGATCAATCATTACCTAACAACGGGAGAGAAACTCGCCCCAGTAGCTGCTACTGAAGTGAGTGAGACATTACTCAACCATGTGCGCGCGTTGCACGAGTTTTACGGCGACTATCAAGGCGTTCGTATAGCTCGCAAACACATAGGTTGGTATCTCAAGGAGCAGCGTAACGAGTTACGCCAAGAGCTATTTAAGATAGAAACCGCCGACGAACAATTGGCGGTGTTAAATCGCATTTTTACAGATAATATTTAATTAAGAAGAGCAAATTTCACATGTTTGATCAACACAACAACGCTACCACTGACAACCCATTAACAGTTGAACCAATTCAATTAGCCAACGGTACAGTACGTCCACAATTATTACGTGACTCAGTAAAGCGTGCAGTTAGCAACTTTTTTGCTCAATTAGACGGCGAAGAACCAACTGAAGTTTACGAAATGGTTTTATGTGAAATGGAACGTCCACTATTAGACCTAACTATGCAATTTACTCGCGGTAACCAAACTCGCGCTGCAAACTTACTAGGTATCAACCGTGGTACTTTACGTAAGAAATTAAAAAAATACGGCATGAACTAAAATAAACTTCTAGTTTATTGATTTTAAAGAGCTTAATGAGAAATCGCTAGGCTCTTTTCTTTTCTGGTTACACGCATAGTTACACACAAAGAAAAATCACCTAGCTAACAAAAGAAGTGTTCCTAGATCAATCAGAATTGATGTGTAGTATTCCGATCAGCGGTGAAACATTAAGCGCTTCGCAATATTGTATATACTCAACCACATCCAAACGCCTTTCGCCTTGCTCCACCTTGCCAACAAAAGAGTGTGGAACTTCTAGCCTTTCAGCTAAATCACGCATAGTTAAACCCTGCTCACTTCTCTGCTGTTTCAGCCAAGCGATCAGTTTTAGATTTTGTGGGCTATTAAGGGACTTAAACATTGTCCCGATATTAGGTACAAGCTACGATGTACCCAATTTAGGAACAAACAAGAACAATGAGGATATATGTTTGAGTATTTATCTCTTGAAGCGGTTGGAAGCTGGATCGTCTTTTTTGGCTACCTCTATAGCCATATCCGACAATCAAATAACTTTCAGGGAAGTAGCCGAAACTATGAAGTAGCTTTGATGCTTTCCAGCTTAACAGGATCTATAGCATTGCTTTATTTGCTGTTTAACTTCTACCAGCACACTAACTGGTACTCCCCTATCATACTGTTCTTTGTTGGCTCCTTGCTAAGCGCAACAATATTTACCCTTTGGGAAAGAATTTGCGGAACTCTTGTTATGAGTATTAGTGCTTTCATATTTTGGCCTACCGGAGCTTACTTCTTTTACCGAGCATCCGAGAGCCTCTAATTCAATAACACTTAGGATTAGTTAGGATCTGTAAGGTAATCGCCAGTCCCGATTACCTTAACTTTACTTAACAACCTTGACCTGACTCAACATCAGAAAACCTTAGCAATACTTAGCATTCACTGATGCCAGCTTTAATCAGTTCTTTACCGATAATCACTGATTCAGGAATTACCCCATTAGTCAGGCTTCGAATCGTTACCTCTTGCTCGCCTGGATAAATGGGAGTTTCCAACTCGTTTATTACTACTTCAAATTGTTCGAATAAGTCTGTATCAAAAACATAGACATACCCATCAACCGCCCCACCTTTTGTGGCAAAGTGCTCTGCGACTTTTCTACATGTTGACGTGGAGACATAGGCTAACGGCTTCATGTCTGAATCTACTTGATGTGCCCTTAGGGCGTTACCAATAGAATAACCGCACACATAGCCAGCACCAACTTCAACACCGGGCTCACCAGCACAAGGAATAGCTGTAGGCTGGTCACCTTTCGGCCTTATTTCCCCATGACTTAACTTATCTTGCGCACAATTAACGCCTCTAAACAGTAAAGTCACTACTTCCCCTTTGTTCGTAACCTTGAAGAACCAAAGTCTTTAGTTTGCTTTGGGCGGTAGCCCTTGCCCCTTGGTTTTGCTAAGTAACTTATATGGTAACTTGCTGCGTCTATGGCTTCAAAGTCAACTCGATCAAGATTGTGATATGCCGAGCCGCTATGATGTCCACCAGCATCACCGACAAACATCGAGCCATGATACCCCCAAATTTCTCGAACCCATTTCTCTAGCTGGTGGTAATAATTAACCTTGCTACCATTGAGAATCAAAACAAAGTGGTAATGCTGACTTTTGGTTTTTTCCTGCTCCCGCACCCACGCAAAACCAAACTCACTTTGGTAGTGCCGTTCCACTCGCTTTCTAAGCCTGCGATTGAAATCTGAGATCAGCTTGTTGTTGTCGGTAGGGTATGGCAAGTGAAGATCGAACCGCCAAACAAACACCTTTCTGTGACGGCAAAGCATTTCATCCAGCTCACCGAGTATTGCTTTAAGTATGTCCGTTCTTAATCCGCTCTTTGATGGGTTGACCGACCAAATTTTTCCTCGATACTCGAACCACTTCTGTTTCGATATATAGGACATAGATAAGACTATTTAAAAGAATAGATATTATTAATTACCTAGAAGCCAGTTAGTTACTACTAACCCCTAGTGATATACGCTACATGGGGTGGCCTATAGAAAAGTTCGATTTTTAAGGGGTAAAAAACCTAGTAATGTAGTTCACTGTTGTTTACCCCTTTGTAAATAAAGGATGAAAGATTAGCATCCACTAACTAAATTAAAGCCAGATACATTGCGACTCTTTCTTTAGCAAGTGGTGCTACCCCTCGCTTACTTCGAGCATCATTAACTATGATGATCAGTGCCCAAACATCCTCTTTAGCTTGCGGAGAGTACAGTGTAAAAATAACCGTTGTTTTATATTTGGTTGTGTGGCGATACGGCTCCCTGCGGAAGTTCACACCTCGATTGTTAAACAAGTCACTTATATCGCTATTCAGGCAAGTTGTACCAAAGGCTCGCAAAGCATCTAATGCCCACAGGCCCTCAGAACCTCTTTCAAGGAGCTCCATTGCGCACATCTCGTACTTGTATGGTGCCCGTTTAGCTTGCCGTGTTATGCTGCCATTGTCGGTTTTGGCGCTGCTCTGTTTATTCGGGGTGGCGCTTTTACTTTTCATGATACCTCCCCTTTATGCTGCTTCAGGCTGCCACTCACCACGAACAAATTGCTCATGGAGATCAGCACGATAACGAACACAGCGAGGAGTAAGGCGAACGCCTTTAGGATAGCGACCTTGCTTCTCTGCGTTGTAGAGCCATGTACGGCCTACGCCTAGTGACTCACAAACTTGCTTGGTAGTAAGGAAACGTTGACTAGAATTGAACATATTAAACCCCTTTAGTTGCTCTTTAACTTTCAGGGTTCAGCTTGCTTGTTTATGTTGCCGTTAGGTGGAATTAGCTAGGTCAGGGATTTTTTATCACTAGCTCATAAGCTAGGTTTCGCTTGCTCTTAACCTTGGGCTGAAAATCTTTTCCCTCTTCTGAAAACCAGTTTCTAATCGTTTTTTCTGTCGGTGCTTTTTTACCATTGAGAACGAACTCAGCATTTATTCTGTTAGCTAAACTCGCTGAAGTGGCCTGTGGATGCTTTTCCCAAGTATCCTTGGCTATTTCAATACATTTTTGACGATACTGATTAGCATTGTGCCGCCCACTATCACGCTGCTTTTCGGATAGTCTGACTCTCTTTACCGCCAAAGCGACAGAAGGAGCTAAGTAATCAACAGCACAATCAGCTCCAGCTTTCATAAACAATGCGGAAATTGCTTGAAAGCAAGCTTCTACGGCTTCTAATTGTGAATCGCTCAAACCAATCTTAGGCAACTCATGTTGAATAATTCGACAAGCTTCCATTGCCTCTGGGCTGTTCAAGGTGAACTCAGCCAAATCAACTTCAGCAGCATTAGAAACAAGCTCGCTCAATATTTCATTAACTAAATATTGTTCGTCGATCTCTAGCATTACTTACTCCCTCCAAAACTCACCACGTTATTAGCCTGCTCACCGCGCTCCAATAGCTTTTCAATATGTGAGCACCACGTTCTGAGCAAGTCAGCTTTACGCTTCATTGCGCTTGAGTTGTTATAGTTCCCCTCAATCCTTGGCAAGGCATGACCGAGCATCATTTCAATGGCGTAGTTATCGGTTTGAAGCTCATTTAGTGCGGTGCTGAACGTATGCCTTAGGTGATGTAGCCTAAAAAACTTGGGGTGTTCTTTGAGTGGCTTTTTAGCCTGCTTGTACTGCTTCACTTCATCGTCACTAATCCAGCCCATACGCTGCGATAGCTTTCCACCCCAAGCGCTAACGGTTGGTGCTTGTTTCAATTCACCGAGAAGATAACCATCAGGATTGTGTGTAACTAGGCTCTCTATTAATGGGTAAATAAATTCAGGAATAGGACGAACAATATCGCCAGTACCACCAGCTTGTTGTGCTTTCTCTTTGACTTTGTTGTGTTCTGCTGGACAAGTCCAAACCCTGCGCTTTAAATCCCATTCACTAGACTTTGATAGCCGTACCTCCTGTGTTCTTGCTCCCATCACTAACAAGACTTGTAGCAGATTTTGATAATACGGAACCATCTTACCGTTGAAGCTGTAATCAACTAGATCACGCAACTCATCCCATTCAATGTTGCCCTCTCCATCTGGCACCTCTACCGCAGCCCGACTAGATTTTTTCTGCTTGGCTGCGCCTATATCGTCAAAGTCGATGTCAAAAATATCGGTATCAAGTTGGTAACCTTGCTTCTTAAGAAAGCGCAAAGCCTGCTTGAGGTTGTTAAGCGTGTAGCCACGAGCGACCGCCCACTTTTCATCGGAACGATGTAAGCAGCGAATCCACATCGGTTTAGTAATTTGTTCTAAAGGAAGATCGGCGAGTGTAGGAAGAATGTATTTTCGAAATTGAGCAAAGTGCTTTTCAGCGTTCACACGCTTTCTTGAGTTGAATTCACTTAGCCAAAGCTCTAGCCCTTGTTTCACCGTCAATGGTTTGAGAGTGTCTTGCTTTTGAATGGCTAGCTCATTCTTTGGATCTTTACCAGCTGCTAACCATTTACGGCATTCACCCCTTAAGGCAGTAGCTTGAGATAAACTAACTTCTGGATACTTGCCAAGCGTCAATGCTTTCGGGCTGGTCGTTCTGTCTCCTAAGCGATAACGATAAAGCCAAAGTAAGTTATTATCTGGCCTTACGCTTCCAGATAGGCGCTGTGAGGGTGACACACGAATACTCAAACCCATTCCAACGCTGTGAGACTCTTGTTTACTTAGATCGGCTCTGAGAAGCTTTTTCAGCTTGGTGTCTGTAAGTGAGATTTTCTTTGCCATACTTTCTGCCAGTTACACGCATAGTTACACACAACAGACAGTCTAACCTAGAATAACGAAGAACAAAAGAGCACATAAAACACAGCCAACAACTTGTCTATAAAGGATTTTAAAATAAAACATGAACCTTGGAAAAGTTCATAAAACAATGAACCAACTAATACGGCATGAACTAAGCACAGCTTAGCCATGGCAACGAAAAGCCCATTTAGTTTTGCTAAATGGGCTTTTTCTTTAGCGTTATAAAATACAACTTATAACTACTAGGTTCAGCTATCATTTCATATTAGTATGCTCAGTAAGCTAATTGACTGATAATCTAACATTTTCAATGCAATCTTATTCTCACTCCCAACAATTCAACCGCGGTGTTATCGACTCGATTCCCTTGGTATTAGGCGGTCTGCCCTTTGGCGTAATTTTCGGGACATTAGCGATGAACGCTGGCTTTGATATTTGGCAGACTATTGGTATGTCGAGCATTGTTTTTGCTGGCTCGGCGCAATTTGTAGCAGTGGGAATGCTTGCCGCAGGTACATCGATGGGCTTTATCGTTGGCGCGACTATTATTATCAACTTACGCCATCTCATTTACGCCGCAAGCATGCTGCCTCATGTTAAACATTTGCCGCAGAAATGGCGTATTCCATTAGGCTTTTTATTGGTAGATGAAGTATTTGCCGCGACTTATCCACGTCATTTGCAAAACCCCAAAGCCGATAATAATCATTGGCATTACCTCGGTGTTGGCGTGTCATTTTTTGTCAGCTGGAATATCGCGACCGTCGTAGGTATTTTCTTTGGTGCCAATGTCGAAGGAATTAGTAATTGGGGCTTAGATTTCGCAATGTCAGCGACTTTTATTGGCATGGTAATGCCGCATTTAGTCAACAAACCTATGATCGCGGGCGTACTAACCAGTGCTATTGTTGCCGTTGTTACTTATTCACTGCCCCATAAACTCGGCTTAGTCATCGCATCTATCAGCGGTATGGCTGTAGGCTATCTGCTGGATTCTCGCCAAGCGCAGGAGGCGAGCTAATGAATATCTGGCTGTTAATCGCCTTAATGGCATTGGTCACTTTTAGTATTCGCTATGCGCTTTATGCCAAGGCAAATAACATTGCGCTACCAACCAAACTAGAGCGTGCATTAAAGTTTAGTGCACCTTGTGTGCTCACTGCGATCTGGGTACCTAGCGTTTTGATGCCAACTGGCGAGCTAGATATATCGCTTAATAACCCCTATTTTGTCGGCGGTTTGATTGCGGTAATTATCGGGCTATGGAAGAAAAACACCTTGCTAACCATTGTTGTCAGCATGGCGTGTTTCTTCAGTTATAAATGGTTCATTGGCTAAGCGTATACTCGTAAATATCCCCTTGGATCGGTAAGCGCTTCACCCAATAGATACTTTTTTGATCAGGCGACACTGTGTATTGATGAACAAATTCCGCGGTCGTTGCCATCACCAACTCTTCCGTATCAGAATTTAAATTACTGCGCCAAACTCCTGATTTAGGACGATAAAAGTACAGGTTATCGCCGACAATACGCCAGTTGAGCCAATTAATACGATCAAAATCCTTAATTACTAACTCTTCATGACTGTCTT
>JBMYWG010000009.1:0-96805 GCA_049607155.1 Psychrobium sp. | reverse complement strand
CGGTAACCACCCCAAGGATCTTTACCTTCACCGATTTTTTCAGCGTCGATAGTAATCGGCTTAGTCACGCCACGTAGGGTTAAGTTGCCTTTAACCTCTAGCTTGCCATTACCAAGATCTTTAACCGACGTGCTTTCAAATGTAGCCGCTGCGTATTTTGATACATCCAATACGTCATCATTGCGCAAATGCTTATCACGCTCGGCGTGGTTTGAGTTAATGCTCGTTGCATCGATATTAACCACAATCTTAGTCGCTTCTGGATTTTTCGCGTCGTAGTTAAATTTACCGTCGAACTTATCGAAACGGCCAGTTAACCAGCTGTAGCCCAAGTGCTTAATCTTGAAGTTGATAGAAGCATGAGCCCCTTTGTAATCGACAATATAGTCAGCCGCATTTGCGATTGGACTTAGTAATGCGCCAGCTAACGCAGAAGCTAAAAGTAATTTCTTCATAGTCTTTCTCTCTTATTTCATTCCTAACATTCGTTTGAGGGTATTATCTCTGTCGATAACATGATGTTTTAATGCCGCCAGCGCATGTAAAACAGCTATAGCAATCACAACATAGGCAGCATATTCATGGGCACTTCCCGCTAAATCTTCTTGATTGGTAAACAGCTCACCAAAACCTGGCACCGTAACCAAGCCAAAAATATCAATACCACGACCATCGGCGGTTGAAATTAAATAACCAGTGATCATGATAAAAAATAGCAACAAATAAAGCGCTAAATGCACTGCATGACCAGCCTTTCGCTCTATTGCCGTATGCGTTTCTAAAGCCTGTGGCTGAGGCTGCATAACGCGAGACACCACGCGAACTATCATTAGCAGCAACAAAATCATACCAATGCTGCGGTGAAGATCGGGCCCGGTTTTATACCAAGGATCGTAATAACCTAGTCCCACCATCCAATAACCAAGTCCAAATAATCCAAAGACCGCGATTGCTACCAGCCAATGCATGCCAATAGCAAAGTATCCGTAACTGTGTTGAGTATTTTTCATCATAAATAGATACCGCTTATTCGAATTGGTTCATAATAAAATAAGAATTATTCTTAATAAACAGCTTATTTGACAAGTTATTATTTCCATATGACTCGCAATAGTATCAATAAAATAGAATAAACAACCTGTATTAACCTAATATTGTCTCTAACTCAGGTTAATTGAAACACGCAGCTCTGAAACATGCGATAATGCGACTTTTCGTCACCGCACACAGACAATTGGAACATAGATTATATGCACGACTTATATTACAAAGGGCGCATTCATACCCGCGTAAACCACGTTAAATCAGGCTACAACACGAAGCGCGATGTTCGCTTGGGTACACAAGAGAATCCGTTACAATTAGTCGTTAACAGTCAACAACGACACGACGAAATTGACTCGCTAGTAACTCAGCATCAGCTCATTGCCAACATCGAGGTAGACGAAAGCCGTGACGAAAATATCAAGCAATTAAATGCGCTACTCAATACGCCAGATACAACAACCTTTGATAAAACGCCTGGACGCAACGATCCTTGCAGTTGTAATAGCGGAAAGAAATATAAGAAGTGTTGTGGTTAAGAGAAACAGACATAAAAAAACCGATGACCAAATCATCGGTTTTTTTATCAGGTATCACTGATTAGTGAATATGACCGTGCTCGTCAGCTTGCACTTCACCAACTGGTGCATCATCTGCTGATGGTGGAGTCATCTTATCAACAGAAATAAGCTCAACTTCAAACAGTAGGATTGAGTTAGCAGGAATGCCGCCGTTTGCACGTGGGCCGTAAGCCATTCCAGAAGGAATAGCAAATTTGTATACCGCACCAGGGCTCATTAACTGCAGGCCTTCTGTCCAGCCAGGGATTACACCGCCTAATGGGAATGATGTTGGCTCACCGCGATCGTGTGAACTATCGAATTTAGTGCCATCAGTTAGCGTACCTGTGTAGTGCACAGTTACCGAATCAGCGGCTGTTGGCTTTTCACCTTCGCCTTGGTTAACAACTTCGTAGTGCAAGCCAGACTCTGTTGATTTTACGCCTTCTTTTTTAGCGTACTCATCGAAGAAAACTTTCTCTTCTGCAACGATTTTAGCCGCTTGAACTTCTTTCATCTTCTTATCGTAAGCCATTAACGCCGCTTGAACTTGCTCGTCATTTAGCACTTCGTTGCCTTTAACAGTGTCGCTAAAACCTTTGATGATTAAATCTTTATCTGCTTCTACGCCCATTTCTGACGCTTGCTCAAGACTCTTATTTACGTACTTCGCAAATGAAACACCAATTGCGTAAGCGCCTTTTTCGTCATCTGTTTTTAATTCAACAGCTGCTGGTGCAGCCTTAGCTACTGGCTCAGCTTTTTTCTCTTGGTTACAAGCTGCAACAGTTAGCAATGCTGCGGCTACCGCAGAAACTTTTAAAATCTTGTTCATGAAACTTCCTTTAACGGGGTCAATCACCACTTTGCAGCGGTATTTCGTATTATTTTTAGTGTTGGTGTTTATGCCATATTCTCAGATGGTTATACAAGCTTTTTAATAAGATAGTTATTGATTAGCCTGCATTTGAACCATATTATCGGAATATGCGCCCTCGAATGTGTCATATAGATAAAAAAGTTAGGTAAAAGTTCATGCTCAAACGGATATTTTTGTTCTGCCTCATCGCCACACTTACTGCGTGTAGCGATAGCGATAAACCCGAAAAAATTTGGGAGCATGCAACCGATGGCGCCCTCGCCGCTGCAATCTCACAAGATGCCAGTTTAGCGCTAGTCTCTTCCAGTTTTAACGATTTGATTTTATGGGACTTAAAAACCAACGCTCAAAAGTATCGTTGGGCACAAGGTAACGAAAACCTCGTGCTCTTTACCGCGATATCTGACAACAATAAATATGCCGTATCCGCGGAAAAAGATGCCTTTGTTGTATGGGATATCGAAACGGGCAAATCACTCACTTATTCCAAGGTACGCGAATCCACTATTCGCGATATTGCCATTGCCAACAACGGTGATTTACTCATCGGTAAAGTGAACGGCGTGGTAGTTCACGTCAATATCTTTAGCGGCAGGCGCATCGAGTTTTTAGGCCATGGTGAAAAGATTAACAGCGTTGCTATCTCGCCAAATGGCCGCTATGCGCTATCGGGTAGTAGCGATTACACGGCGCTGTTTTGGGATACTCAAACGGCGCAAGTGATCCACCGTTTTGTCCATCCAACACGAGTCACTAAAGTGGCTTTAGACACCACCGGAAAATATGCCTTTAGTGCAGGTAGCCAGCGTCAATCGTCTATTTGGGATTTAAAAACAGGTAAAGAAGTTAGCCGTCTGCAATATCAGTCTCGCTCCCGTGTTTTTAGCGCAGTGAGATTTTCTAATGATTCGAAAGAACTCTTCACGGGCAGCCCGGGCCGTGTCCTTAATCGCTGGCAAACAAGCTCAGGCATCGAGTTAGAAGAGTGGAAAGTGACACCGCGCAAAGATTCGCGCCCAGTTAGCTCAGTTATTTATGCCATTGGCGAAACAAAATCGGGTACACTAGTCACCGAAAGTAGTTCTGGCTTCGCCGAGTTTTGGAAAATTGGTAGTAGCCGCTAATCCACAGGAAATATAATGAGTAACACCGAGCAACGCCTCGACGATTTGGAAATGAAGGTCGCCTTCCAAGAAGACACTATCGAGAGTTTGAACAATGAAATTGCCTTACTAAACGAACTTATCGATCGTCAGCGCACCCAATTAGAATACCTTGCTAATAAACTCGGTGAAATATCACAAGCACCAATGGGCGCGCAACTACCAGAGCCACCGCCGCCACACTATTAATTCACAGGGAATAACAATGTCTATTACAAGGATTAACCACTTTACCGCTGCCGATGATAAAGCTGACGAGCTAGCCGCTTTTCTATCGTCATTAGTCCCCTATATTAGCGGTTGTAATGGTAATTTAGGTTGCGAAGTATTGCGTCAATCAGACAACGAGCACAAATTTGCCGTCATCGAGAAATGGCGCAGTGTGGAAGATCATCAACGCTCGTTAGCTAATTTTCCCAGCGAAGAAATGCAAGCCGCTATGATCTTGTTTGGCGCTCCACCAAGCGGTGCAGGCTACATTGCATTAACTTAATATCAATAACGCCAATAAGGCGTTATTTTGATTCACACCCAATTCAGAAACACAAAATTATAGTGTGCAAACCACCTTGCCACATAAACAGACGGAACAGTCATGACACGGAAATTAACGCTGCTCATTATCTTGCTTTTAACCTTTCAATTAACCGCTTGTGGCGAAAAAAACGAAGCTAAAGACAAAACCGCACCTAACGCCCAGCAAACCAAAACACTGTCTCCAACTACATCGAGTGCGCCAGCAAAAGTTAAAAAAGATTACAGCAAAATCAGAGAGTTTTCTGTGGTCAATAGTGGCTATCGCGAGTTCAATGGACTGCCGGCGGCTTGGGTAATGTTTAGTAAGCCAGTAAACCGCAGCGAAGATATTAATCAGGCGATTACTTTAAGTGATAATAGTGGTTATCTCCCTAAAGCATGGCAATTAGATGATGAAGGCATTAATGCGTATTACGTTAATATCAAGCCTGATTCCAAATATAACATCGTGGTCGACCGCTCGTTAAAAAGCTCTGGCAATGCGGCAATTTCAGAATTTCATAAGAAAACATTCACTAGCCCACATCTGACACCATCAGCCTCTTTCACCCAGCGCGGCTCAGTTTTAAATCCACAGTTTAGCGACGGTTTGCCAGTGATGGTGATTAACCAACCTTGGGTAGAAGTTAATTTTTATCGCGTTAAAGGCGCCAATTATGCCGATCTCCTTTCTTACAACAGCACTAGCAGCATTTATTCATGGTCAGTTGAGCGCCTCGCCAAAGATGGCGAATTGGTAAGCACTCAAAAATACGATACTAAGGCACAAAAGAATCAACGAATTGAACGCGTTCTGGCAACCAGTCACATTGAGGCCTTAAAAGAGCCCGGCCTTTATTTCGCGGTATTACGCACGCCAAACGATTACGAGTCTTATCAAATAGCCCGCTTTACCATCAGCGAGCTTACTCATGAAATGCGTGAATACAGCGATTATTTCTTGGTGACAGTGGCAGAGCAAAACACCGCCTTGCCTGCCGCCGGCGTTAAGGTGCAAGCCTTTGGCTCTTCGTATCAAACCATGAGTAAGATCCAAACCACCGATGCGTTAGGACAAACTAAAATCAAAAAAAACGAAAGCCTAGCTTTCATCACTTTGACTCGTGGCGATGATTTTAGCGTCATTAATACTCGTCGCCAGCAACCGCTTAATTTAAGCGACTTTGCCATTGCAGGCGCTGAAAATAGTGCGTTAGAACTTTTCGTCTTTGGCGCTCGCGATCTTTATCGCCGTGGCGAATCTGTGACTTATTATGGACTCCTTAAAGATCAAGACGGACGCGGCGTTAACGCCATGCCGATTGAAGCTAAGCTTCAAGATCCCAACGGCAATATTCTAAAAACCCGCCTATTATCACCAAAAGATGGCTTATATCAGTTTGATTTCACCATCGCTCCCGATGCGCTAACAGGCCACTATCAATTGAAATTCAATTTAGCGAGCCAGCAGTTTAACCATCAATTTAGCGTTGAAGACTTTATGCCACAACGCCTTGAAATTAAGCTGCCTGCAGATACCGCGCCATTAACTCGCGCTGGCAACGCCAAGCAAGCATTAACCGGCTTATTCCTCTATGGCGCGCCAGCTAGCGAGCACAAAGTTGATGGACTGTTGCAGCTAAAAACCACTGACCAAGCAGTTGCCAGCTTACCGAATTTCTATTTTGGCGAGCATAAGCAACAAGGTACCCTCGCCAGCCATGAGATTGCTACCATTACCCTTGATCAAGCGGGTAAAGGCACGCTAATGCTTGAGGATACGTGGCACAAATATAATCAAGCGCTCACCCTCAATGGCTACGCCTATTTGTATGAAAATAGTGGCCGTAAAGTCACCAAGGGATTCCAACGTTTATGGTGGCCGCACCGTGAAATGTTGGGCATAAAGCCGCATTTCGACGATCTAACCAGCGACAGCGAAACACAAGTGAACTTTGAACTGGTGCGCAGTGATATCAGCGGCACATTAGCAAGCGATGACGTCTTTGTTAGCCTGATCCGCCATCACAAGGAATACTACTGGGAGCACAGCCGCCAAGAAGGTTGGCAGCGTCACAAACGAGAAAGTGTCTACCCAGTGTGGCAAGACAACCTTACGCTAACCGCAGATAAACCACTTGCTATCTCGGTTCCCGT
This sequence comes from Psychrobium sp., assembly GCA_049607155.1. Taxonomy (GTDB): domain Bacteria; phylum Pseudomonadota; class Gammaproteobacteria; order Enterobacterales; family Psychrobiaceae; genus Psychrobium. The sequence goes on along the minus strand of JBMYWG010000009.1, from coordinate 90,485 downwards.
TGAATGGGGAGAATATGAGTTAATCGTTAAATCGAATAACGACAAGCAAATTGCTCGACTATTTTTCAATGCTGGTGAAGATTGGTATTGGCGCTGGTCACAACAAAACAACGGCAGTGTTCGTCCCGATCAAATTGACTTAGCACTCAATCAGGCATCATATAGCGCTGGCGAAACAGCACTGGTTAACATCGACGCGCCATATGCAGGTCAAGCATGGCTGCGTTTAGAAGCTGATGATGTGTTATGGCAACAACAAGTTAGTCTGCAAGAAGGACAAAACCAGCTGCAAGTTCCTATTGAAGATTGGCAACGTCATGATGTGTATTTAACTGCCTATCTTATCGCGCCAATGAGCAAAGATGCTGGCATTAAGCGCGCATTGGGAATCACTCACCTACCGCTTAACCGCGTAGATAGAAAACTCAAACTCTCTATCAATGCGCCAGAGAAAATCAAACCAAACACCACTGCGCAAGTGACGGTAGCTGTCGATAATGCAGCGCAATCAACCCATGTTGTACTGGCGGCGGTAGATGTAGGTGTGTTAAATCTTCATCAATTTAAAACGCCAGATCCTTTTGCCCATTTCTTTGCCAAGCGTCGCTATGACATCGAAATCAAAGACAACCTTAGCGCGATTATCGCCCCTAATGACTTTGCCAAAGCCGATATTCTGTGGGGCGGCGGCGCCGAAATGGATCGCGGCGGCCAACAAGCCAGTGCTCATGTCCAAATCGTCTCGTATTTATCCGCGCCGCAATTAGTCGAAAATGGCCAAGCGAGCTTTGACGTTCCCGTGCCGTATTTCAATGGCCGCTTACGCTTATTTGCCATCGCTTATAGCGAGAATAAGTTCGCCAGCGACGAGCAAGCCATGACCATTGCCGATGATGTGGTCACACAAATCAATATGCCGCGTTTCCTAGCCATTGGCGATAGTGCAACCCTGTCGGTCGATCTCACTAACACCACCGACATTGTGCAATCACTTGCCGTATCAATCACCGCACCTGAGCTTGGTATTGACGTAAATAAAACCATCGAATTAGCACCGAAACAAAGTGATAGTATCAAGCTAAGCGCTGCGCCAACCAAGAGCCATGATAACGCGCTAATATCCCTTGATATTAAGGGCGATTCATACAACACGCGGCGTCAATGGCATTTAAGTGTGCGCCATCCTTATCCAGCTCAGCGTCGCAGCGAAAGTAAAACGCTATCACCTAAAGCGCAGTTTTCTTTTGCGCCAAATACCCGTGGTTGGCAGCCTGATATCCAATCAAGCATTAGCATTGCCACTCGGCCGCAATTTGATCTTAGCGATCAAGTGAGCAAGCTTTATCAGTTCCCGCTAGGCTGTCTTGAGCAAACAAGTAGCCGCCTCTATCCGTGGCTAGCACTAGCGCCTAAAACACAACAAGAATTGCAAAAAGAGCTAGCTAAAATTGACCGTAGTGAGTTTATCAATAAAGGCGTTGCTCGCATTCTAAGTATGCAAACCTATAACGGTGGTTTAAGCCTCTGGGGCGGTAACGACCGAGAAGCGCCTTGGCTTAGCGTCTATGGCGCTCAGGTATTGCTAGCAGCACAAGAGAATGGTGTATTCGTGCCAGATGCGCAGTTAGAAAAACTGCTTAAACGCATTGCCTACTATCTAAGACGCGGTAATTTTAGCGGTTACGGCGATATGGAAGACTACCGCTTTGCCACCCGCTCCTATGCCGCGATGGTATTAGCGTCGCTATCACGTGCCAATCAAAGCCATATGCGTCAGTTGATGAAAAACACTAATGACAGCAAATCACCATTAGCATTAGTACAGCTGGCTGTCGCTTTTGAGTTAATGGGTGACAAAAAGCGCGCTAAAACTCTGCTAAAACAAGCAAAATCTACGGCTTATCAACGCGTTTATAACGGTACTTACGCGTCAGTTATTCGCGATAAAGGGCTAATTATCAACTTATTGTTGAAACACAACCTCGATAGCCAATGGGCGCAAAAACTGGCATTTAGTCTGTGGCAAGATAAGCAGAATAGACAATGGTTTAGCACCCAAGAGCGCCTCGCTTTAGTGCTTGCTGACGCTCAGTTGGCGCAGCACTTTGGTGATGAATTTAACTATCAGCTTATCGTCGGTGACAGCGAGTTTAACGGACCTGATCAAGGACGCGCGTTTTATCGCGTCGATGGTTCAGCGATTAACAGCAGCCTGCTGACGAATACATCTGATCAACTATTGTTTGTCGATCAAGTTTCACAAGGCTATCCAACAACTGCCCCAGATCGCGCTTCCAATGGCATGAGTATTCGCCGTGATTATTACGATATGCAAGGGCGTGCGATCGATATTGATAATGTGCAGAGTGGCGAGCAATTTATCGTCCGTATTCGCGCTCGTAGCCATAAAGACAATATCAAAGATATTATGGTGGTGGACCTTCTGCCAGCAGGTTTCGAAATAGAAAATAGCGACTTTGATGCCAGTGCTGGTTTAACTGATCTTATGATCGATGGCCGTAGAATTACCGATCACATTAATCGCTATAACATTGACTATCAGGGATATTTAGACGATCGCTTTATTGCCTCTATTTCTATTAACTCCTACAACGAAACCCAGCTGTTTTACCGCGTACAAGCTGTCACTCCGGGTATTTTCAAGCATCCACCTGTGATGGCCGAAGCCATGTATCGCGAAGGCGTTAACGCCGTTGGCAAAAGCAGCGCGGACATTCGCGTCAAGTAATGCGCTGGTGGCAAGGTGCTATCGCGGCGATGGTAACAGTGGCACTGTCACTGGCCATCGCCGATCAATTAGTGCCATTGGATTTATCTAAACTCAACGATGGCGCGGTAGTGGTTAGCGATAATGATGGCCGACCACTGCGGGCTTTTGCCAATGCACAAGGCATTTGGCGCTATCGCGTAAAAACTGAAGATGTCAGCCCCCATTATTTACAAGCGCTATTTACTTATGAAGATCGCCATTTTTATCAACACCCCGGAGTTAACCCTTTTGCGATGCTACGCGCCGTTGGCCAAGCTGTTTATCACGGCAAAGCAATTTCTGGCGGTTCAACCATCACCATGCAAGTGGCACGTTTACTCCACCCTAACAAGCGTTCCATCAGCGGCAAGCTTTATCAAATGCTGCGCGCGCTGCAATTGGAATGGCACTTTAGCAAAACGGAAATTCTTGAGATTTACCTCAATATAGCGCCTTTTGGTGGTCCAATCGAAGGTGTTCAAGCCGCTAGTTACGTTTATTTCGATAAGCCTGCATCGCAGTTAACTCACAACGAATCGGCGCTGCTCGCAGTATTGCCACAGTCTCCTAGCCGTTATCGCCCCGATCGTTATCCAGAGCGCGCATTGCGAGCACGTAACAAACTGCTAGAACGCATGGTGACTTATGAGCAATGGCCTCGCCGCTTAGTTGATACCTTAAAAGCCGATCCCATTTACGCCGATTACTTTGCACAGCCAAATATCGCGCCACTGCTAAGCCGTCGTTTAAAATCTGCGGCTAAGTCGTCGGATTTAACTGCTGACATCGCCACCTTTATCGATGGCAATTTACAAGAGCAATTAGAATATCAAGTCAAAGATTACTTACACCGCCTGCCTGCAAAAACATCTACCGCCGTTTTAGTAATGGATGGTTTAAATGGCGAAGTAAAAGCCTACCTTGGCTCAGGAGATTTTAGTGACAATGAGCGTTATGGTCATGTTGATATGATAAAGGCGGTTCGCTCACCAGGTTCTACCTTAAAACCATTCGTCTATGGCGATGCCATTGAAAACGGTCTAATTCACGAGCAATCTCTATTACACGACACGCCAATTATCAAAGGCGATTATCGGCCACACAATTTTAGTGGCGGTTATTCGGGGTCTGTCTCCACCAGTGACGCCTTGCTACGCAGCCTCAACTTACCCGTATTACAAGTATTAAACTACGGCGCTAGCGAGGCACTTAGTGCCCGCTTAAACAATGCGGGATTACAACTGCGGTGGCCACGTTATGCAAGTGCTAATAAAGCCCTTGTCTTAGGCGGTGTTGGCGTCAAGCTCGAATCATTAGTATCCGCCTACTCAGCCCTTATCAACCAAGGGCAAGCAATTACGCCACGTTACCGCAAAGGCACTCCGTTAGCACAACGATTTTTACTAGAGCCGCAAAGCGCATGGATAATTCAAAATATTCTGCGCCAGCAGCAACAACCGGGGCGTTTGAGCGAGCATTTATCTGCCCACCAAAACACAAATATAGGTTGGAAGACAGGTACAAGTTACGATTTTCGAGATGCTTGGGTCATTGGCTTTTCCGGACGCTACATCATCGGCGTATGGATAGGCCGCGCCGATGCTGTTAGTGTTGCCAACAACACAGGTAACAATCACGCGCTGCCACTGTTTTTACAGACTGCCAATCAGCTTAATGATACTTATCAGCCACAACGGCCGCCAAACGTTAACCAACAAGAGATCTGTTGGCCAAGTGGTAAATTAGCCAGCGAATCAACCAGTGAAAATTGTTTAGAGGTAAAAAGCGCTTGGCTGATAGATAATCAAGCACCAAGTACATTAGCGAGCATAAGTCCTGATTTTAGTAGCCGCTTACAACACAATTATTATCTAGAACCCGACGGCACACGCGCCAACTTATTGTGTGCCAGCTCGAAAGCAACGGCACAAACAATTGCTTTATGGCCACCAGCACTTGATCCTTGGGTAGCCTCCAAATCACAAAATCAGCAACGATTACCGAAACTTAGTAATAATTGTCCGCCGGAGCAACAGTCACTACAACCACTAATTATCACTTCCATAAAACCCGGAAGTCACTTTATACGGACAAAAAACAAAGCTCTGCGCTTACCATTACTTACCAATCAAAAAACACAGCAGATTTTCTGGTTCTTAAATGGCATGTTAATCGATGAAAGTAACGAGTTAATCGTTAAAAATCAGGGAAGTTACCAATTAATTGCATTATCTGACCAAGGGCAATTGGATAAAGTAAATTTTTTCGTCGAATAATGTTCAAGACTTTTAGCGTTTTTTAACCACACTTAATGTCAAAATAACTTACGTTCGACGATTTTCCGTCACTCGACATAATTTAGAAACATATAGTCGGTATATTTTACGACTAACATTTGATTGCAAAACAAAAATTAACTTCTAAAATGAATGAGTTAATTGATTTTTGAGACAGGAAATACAGTGAAACTAACGATTATTAGTGGTACATCAGGCGCAGGGAAAAGCGTCGCTTTACGCGTCTTGGAAGACATTGGCTACTATTGTGTCGATAACTTACCGATTAACCTGTTAATTCCCTTTATAAAAAATACCGAAGATTCAGAGCAACCTGTTGCGGTGAGTCTCGATATTCGCAATATTCCTAATTCAACCGAAGAGCTCAACGAGTTACTTGAATCGTTAAAGCAATATTGTGAATTAGAAATTCTGTTTCTGGATGCGTCGAGCACCATGCTCATTAAGCGTTACAGTGAAACACGCCGCTTACATCCTCTGACTCAGCAATGCTTAACCCTCACCGAAGCTGTAAAAGCTGAAAAAGAGATGTTAGAACCGTTAGCCGCCGCCGCAGATCTAAAAATCGAAACTGGCGATCTCACTATTTATCAGCTCAGTGATCTGATTAAAAAGCGCCTGTTAGGCACTCGCAGTAGTGAACTGGTTTTAGTGTTTGAGTCATTTGGCTTTAAACACGGTTTACCGCGCGATGTCGACTATGTATTTGACGTGCGCTTTTTACCAAACCCACATTGGGAACCTGAGTTGCGACCGCTAACCGGACTTGATCGTCCAGTGCAGGAATATTTGGAAAGCGAGCCGCTAGTAAACAAACTCGAAAATCAAATTACTGAATTTATTTCTGATTGGTTACCAGAGTTAGAACGCAATAACCGCAGCTATGTCACTGTCGCTATCGGTTGTACAGGTGGGCAACACCGCAGTGTTTATTTAGCGCAAAAGCTAGCGAAGAACTTCTCAGAGCAACGCCATAACATTCAGATCCATCACCGTGAAATGGTGCGCAAGGGATTGATCAAAGTTTCAAACTAATTTGATGTAAATTGATAAAACAAGCATTTAGTAGCTGAAAATAATTCAAACATCGGGTAGTATTTATTGCTATACAAATCAATCGATTTTGTAGTAGTTTCAATTAGCCAATCGCAGTAATTAACAGCGTGCTAACGTAGTTAGATTGGCATTAACCCTTCATCAATAAAAGTACTGTAGTTATGCCAGAAACAGTCATCGAACAAGATTTCTCGAACAAAAAGTTCGACGAGCTTCAAAGTGCCCTCAATAGCGGCATGTTCGTGCACGTTCGGCAAATATTGATGGATATGCCAGCCTGTGATGTCGCGCTACTACTAGAATCAAGTCCCTATAAAAGCCGCCAAGTATTGTGGCAACTAGTCGATCATGACGATCAAGGTGATATCCTCGAAGAACTCTCGGAAGACGTTCAAAAGAGCATTGTAAAACAAATGCAAGCTCACCAAGTTGCCGCCGCAACCGAGGGCATGGATACTGACGATCTCACCGACGTATTACGTACACTGCCCGATAGCGTTTATCGTCAAGTTCTAGGGGCAATGGACGCTCAAGATCGCAGCCGTGTTGAGGCTGCGATGGCGTATGAAGAAGATACCGCTGGCAGTATCATGAATACCGATACCGTCACCCTTCGCCCCGATGTAAATCTCGATGTAGTGATGCGTTACTTACGTCTCAAAGGCGAGCTGCCTGAAGCAACAGATATGTTGTATGTGGTAAATAAAGACGACAAGCTTTTGGGCGGTGTTACGTTATCAACTTTAATAACAACCAATCCAATCATGACGGTCGCTCAAGTGATGGATCGCACCATCGAAGCGATCCCCGCTACTATGGATGAAACCGAAGTAGCGCAGCAATTCGAACGTCACGACTGGCTATCAGCCCCCGTTATCGATGCCGACGGTAAGCTACTAGGCCGTATCACCATCGATGATGTGGTTGATATTATTCGTGAAGAAGCCGAACACTCAATGATGAGTATGGCGGGTCTAGACGATGAAGAAGATACTTTTGCGCCAGTAGTTAAGAGTACTCGCAAGCGCTCTGTATGGCTGGGCATTAACTTATTAACAGCGCTGCTAGCTGTTGCTGTAAGTAGTTTATTCGAGCCAATACTAGCGCAAATGGCTATTCTCGCCATTCTCAATACATTAGTACCAAGCATGGGCGGTATCGCCGGAAATCAAACCCTAACTCTAATCATTCGTGGTATGGCATTAGGCCACATTGGCGATCGCAATAAACGCTGGTTGATTGGTAAAGAATTGGCGATTGGTGCGTTAAACGGTTTGTTGTGGGCAGTTATTCTCGCGGCGGTTGTCGGCTTGTGGCAACAAGATCTCAAATTGAGCCTAGTGATCGCCTTCGCCATGCTAGCAAATATGACAGCGGCGGGTTTGTCTGGGGTTCTCATACCGCTGACTCTCAAACGTCTGAAAATAGACCCCGCGCTGGCAGGTGGTGTTGTGCTTACCACTATCACCGATGTGGTTGGTATATTCGCGTTCTTAGGAACAGCAACGCTGGCTTATAGTTAACTTTCTACAGGCAGTAATTCATCAGCGCCCCATTCTGCCCATGAGCCATCATATACACGCAAGTTTTGATAACCAGCAATGTAAGCACCCAACATAATGATACAAGCGGTAATGCCCGAGCCACAGGTAAAAATAACGTTAGATTGCGAGTTAATTAAAGATTGAAAAACTAACTGCAATTGCGCCGATGTTTTATAAAACTCACCATTAAGTACTTCGGCAAAAGGTAAATTTAGCGATGACGGAATGTGCCCCGGTCGCACGTTTGGCCTTGGCTCTTTAGACAGTCCTTTAAATCGAAGTTCACCACGGGCATCAATAATCGCGCTATTTGACTCGTCAATTACGCGTTCAACCTGCTTTTGTGTCGCCAACCAACTCTCATCAATTTGAGCTTGATAATCTTGCTTAGCAACAGCTATTGAATGCTTAGATTGAGTTGCAAAGCCGCCAGCTAACCAATCAACTAAGCCGCCATTCAAAATGACAACTTGTTGATGTCCCATTAATTTAAACAGCCACCAAGCGCGCGGTGAGCTGTATACGCCCTGATTATCATAAATCACAACAATATCGTCGTTGGCAATGCCCAATTTATCCATATGAGTAGCAAACTGCGCGGCAGAAGGAATAGTGTTAGCCAGTGGCGCGTCGGGATTAGCTAGTGCTTCTTCTAACGCCAAATCAAGGCTGCCAAAAATACACGTCAGCTCATCATATAAGACGGGGGTTCGTCCTAAGATCTTGTTCATACTAGCGTCAACAATCTTAACTTGTGGATTAGTTAATTGCTGTGAAAGCCAATGACAATCGACTAACAGGTTTTCATTGGTAACTAACATTTTATTGTTCATTGCTTAATTGGTTAATGAGTTCTTGGGTTAATTCTTTAGCCTTGAGTTGCTGCTGTTGTTTTATCGCTTTTTCGATGTCCGCAGCAAGTACCGCCAATTGGGTGAACTGAAACATAGCTGCTGCCCCAGAAAACCGATGCGCCGCTTTAGCTAAGTCAGTGTAATCAAAGGTCGATAATAACTCGGCAAAATTCTCGCGCTCCTTGTTGAAGGACGCCTTAAAATCACTTGAAATATCAGACGTATCCACCGCAGCCAACTCTTGGGTTTGGGCATTGGACACCGATTGCTGAAGGTTACGGGCTAGCACCTGCACGAAATAGTTTCTGACAATGGGTTTACTAATATAGTCATCAAAACCCAAGCGCATGTAGTGTTCAATTTCGTGGTTCATGGCATTGGCAGTTAGGGCGATAATTGGCACTCTAGCACCTTGCTGGCGCAAGGCTTTAAAGGCTTCAATGCCGTCCATTTCTGGCATTTGAATATCGAGTAGTACCAGATCAGGCTTGCGCAGATTGTATTGCTTAATCGCTTGATAGCCGTTGGCAGCGGTGACAACATTAAGGCCCAATACGCGTAATAAACGCTCTGTAAGACGTCTATTATCGTCGTGATCATCTGCCAATAGTACCAATCCATTTAACGATAAATTAGGATCTAAACGCTGAGTAACAGCTGGCAAATCTTGTTGCACATAACAAGGTTGATCGGATACAGGCAGGGTAAATTCGAACTCACTACCAAGACCAAGCTCACTGGTCACTTTTATATTCCCCCCCATCATCAACGCCAATTGCTGTGATAAACAAAGTCCTAAGCCTGAGCCACCAAAGCGTCTGCTAATAGAGCTATCACCTTGAGTAAAGCGGTTAAAAATCTGTGCTAATTGCTGTTCGTCTAAACCAATACCCGTGTCGATGACTTTAAACACAACACAATGGCTGTCAGATTTTATTTCAATAGATACTTTGCCTTGATAGGTAAATTTAATGGCATTGGAACAGAGATTGATTAAAATTTGCTTCAAGCGCAATTCGTCCACCATCATCACAAATGGCGTCGACAATTGATTATCTATAACGAACTCTAAGCCCTTCTTATGTGCTTGTTCATTGAAAAAACTGCTGACTTTATCGATGAGCTTGTGAATATCGTGCTGTTTTAACTCTAACTCTAGCTTGTTGGCTTCGATGCGGCTCAGATCAAGCAAATCGTTAAGTAACGTCAAAAGATGGGTACTGTTACTATAAATTATCTCGACTTCTTTATGGACAAATTCCGGTTCGACATCACCAGCAATAATGGCTTCGGCTTGACCAATAACCGCCGTTAATGGTGTTCGAAGTTCATGACTCATGTTGGCAAGAAACTGATTTTTTATCGCATTGGCTTCTTGCACCTCTTCCATTAACAGCTCGAGTTCTTCGGTCCGTAATTTAACTTTTTGTGCCAAATTTTGTTTGAGCTTTGTTTGAGCACGACCGCGATACATGAAAAACATGATGACAACGGCAAATATCCCAGTGCCCATCCACAGTAAATATTTTTGCTGCGTTTTTTCAAACTCCAGTGCTTGCAGTTGCTCCTTTTGAGTTAAATCTTTCACTTTACGCGACAAGTTATCCGTATCGAGTTCTGCTTGGAACCGCGCGAGCCTTGTATTGGCATGTTCGCTAGTTCTCAATCCTTTGAGATAAGCGAATTGCTGCTGCGCTTTTAACGCTTTATCCGCTTTTCCTTGCGCCGCAAAAATTAATGATTTAATTGACCAGATAGTCTCAGGGCGCTGTGGATTATTTTCAGGTTCTATAATCGAGTCAGCGCGAGATAACATAGTTAATGCATCATCATAATTCCCAGATAAATAACTAGCGCTCGCTAGAGCAATATAGCCTCCAATCATCGCGTCAATATTTTGCCCACGCTCTGCCAGCTCGATGGCTTCATTAGCCAGTTTTCGCCCCTCATCTGTGAATCCTAAATCTATTTTTACTTGGGCTAATAATTCGGCGGCAAACGCTAGATGAAAATCGTTATCAAACTTTTTGACCTGTTGATAGGCTTGCTTTAAATATTGCTCGGCGAGTTTGAGCTCTCCGATATCACGGTATGTCCTGCCTGTTTCAATATTTAAACGGCTGAGTCGTTCGTCTTCTCCAAGCGCAGTAAACCTGTCAGTGAGACGTTTGTAGATACCAAGTGAAGCATCAAACTGATACAAGCGGTTGTATAAAATGCCGATATTAAACTGTACATCGAGCTCATCAATGACCTCACCGTACTGCTTATACAAGCTAGCTGCTATTTCATATTGGCCAATGGCAACTTCAAAGTTATTAACTGCGACATTAGCCAGCGCCATATTATTAAGAAGATGAGCCTGCTGAATGTGTTGCTTGGTAGTTCGAAAATGTACTAGCGCTTTTTGATAATACTCGATAGCGATCAGGCGCTCGTCACGATAGAAGTGTAAAATACCAAGTAGCTTATTTGCATAGGCTTCGCCATCAGCCAACTTATTCGTTTTCGCGTATTTTAGCGCACTGTTCGCCGCTTTAAAGGCCAACTCAGGCTGCGCAGTGGTATTGTATAGCCGCGCTAATGCGAGATAACCTTTTAATTGTGATTGCGGCGTAAGCATCTTTGCTGACAGCAATGCGTTTATTTCAGTGATGGATTGCGTGGGGGTAGGAGATCGCAAATACTCCTCAAAATCCATTTCAGTGTCAGATGCATAACAAGTTATTGTCCACATCAAACTCAGTGCGATTATTATTGTTCTTCCCAGTAGGCCCACTCTAAATTCCCTTTCAAAAATACTATAGTCTATTGCGTTTTTACGCGATTAACGGCGGTAAGCCATTGCTGATAAAGTCCATTGCGCTGTGTCGCTAACATGTTCGGCGTAAAGAGCTTATCTTGCTGCCATAAACTTGATATTTGCGTCAAAGATTCGAATACCCCAGCTTGTAATCCCGCTAAGTAAGCACAACCTAAAGCTGTTGTTTCCATAATACTACTGCGACTGATATTGGCGCCCAGAATGTCTGCCAAAAACTGCATCGTCCAATCGTTTTGACTCATGCCGCCATCAATTTGCAGTGAAGTTGGTCGCACACCATCCGATTCCATCGCTTTTTGCAGATCTTTTGTTTGATAACACACAGATTGTAATCCCGCACTAACGATCTCTTTAATACCAGAGTCTCGCGTCAAACCGACAATCGCACCACGAGCATTTGGATCCCAAAATGGCGCACCAAGTCCGGTAAACGCAGGCACCAAGAATACACCGTGATCTATCGGGGCTTGCTCAGCAATCGCTTGTGTCTCACTCGCGTCCTTAATGAATTCTAGACCATCTCTAAGCCATTGCACTGTCGCACCTGCCATAAAAATACTACCTTCTAAGGCGTAGGTCGTTTTACCATTAAGTCGATAAGCAACAGTCGACAATAAACGATTGTTTGATGTAATCGCTTCATCGCCCGTATTGAGCATTAAGAAACACCCTGTGCCATAAGTACTCTTGGCCATGCCTTTCTCAAAACAGGTTTGCCCGAAGAGCGCAGCTTGTTGATCGCCAATCATCGCCGTGATTGGTATCGCTTGACCAAGAATAGCGGGATCTGTCATGCCAAAATCATCACTACTATCTTTAACTTGCGGCAGAATTTGTTTAGGAATATTAAATAGCGCTAGCAACTCTTCATCCCACTGCTGCTGATGAATATTAAACAGCATGGTACGAGATGCATTGGTTGCATCTGTTGCGTGTTGATGACCTTGCGTAAGATGCCATAATAAGAAGGTGTCTATAGTGCCAAACGCCAATTCGCCCTTTTCAGCACGAGCACGTGCTCCTTCAACGTGATCTAAAATCCATTGCAATTTACTGGCGCTGAAATAGGGATCGAGTAGTAGGCCCGTTTTACTCGTCACCATTTTTTCATGGCCACTTTCAACCAACTCGCGACACTTTTCGCTAGTGCGTCTGTCTTGCCAAACAATGGCGTTATAAATTGCTTCGCCGGTAGTTTTGTCCCACACCACTGTGGTTTCACGCTGATTAGTGATACCGACACATTTCACATCGGCGACATCAACCGCAGAACTTGCCATCACCTCTTTAGCGCATTGCACCACGGTGGATAAAATGTCGTTTGGCTTGTGCTCTACCCAACCATCTTGCGGGAAGTGTTGTGCAAATTCAGTTTGAGATTTAGCGACGACCTTGCCCCCATCATCAAATAGCACGGCGCGAGAACTGGTAGTTCCTTGGTCGATTGAAAGGATATAGTTAGGCATAACAAGGGCATATTATTCTATTAAAAAGATGGAGTTACTCTAGCATGTAATAAGAACAACAAGCTATGCTATAACCTATATTTAAACAACAATAACAATAGTAGAGGAGAGGCTTATGCCTGATATTAACTTACTCGCGGTACTTGTCGCCGCCATTAGCAGCTTTATGCTGGGCGGTGTGTGGTATTCATTGCTGTTCGGAAAAGTGTGGATGGCGGAAACTGGTGTAAAAGGTGACGAACAACATCCTGCTAAGGTCTTTGGCACCTCATTTATTTTCACCCTAATTGCCGCCTTTGTGTTTGCGACATTATTAGGTCCCAATCCGGAGTTAGAGCGCGCAATCACCTTCGGTCTATACGTTGGTCTTGGCTTTGTTGCCACCAGCTTTGGCATCAATTATCAGTTTAGCAACAAAAGCTTCCGCCTATTGCTTATCGATGCTGGTTATCACGTCGGCCAATTTGTTATCTACGGTGCGATTTTAGGCGCTTGGCACTAGCACTAATTTAGCCAGAAACAAAAAGTCCCCGCCAAGGCGAGGACTTTTTCTTATCAAAGCAACCTAATAATTACGCGTTACTTTTCTCTTGTGCTGCTTTCTTAGCGGCAATCTTTTGCTCGCGACGTTCAACGATAGTTTCTCTTACATCACCACCGATGTGGTTTTCACCACGTTGCTCAGCCAGCTTGATTTGACGCTCACGCTCAGCAAAACGCGCGCGTTGCTCGTCAGTAACTTGATCGTGACAACGATGACAACTTACGCCTTTTACGTAGTGTTCGCTTTGCATTTCTTCCTCAGTAAGCGGGAAGCGACACGCGAAACATTGATCGTATTGACCTTGTTCTAAATCATGGTTAACCGCAACACGGCCGTCGAATACGAAACACTCACCTTCCCACATAGACTCTTCTTTTGGTACATCTTCAAGATATTGCAAGATACCGCCTTCAAGATGGTAAACCTCTTCAAAGCCTTGTTCTTTCATGTAAGCAGTTGATTTTTCACAACGAATACCACCCGTACAGAACATAGCAACTTTCTTGTGCTTATTTTTGTCTAGGTTATCGGCAACGTATTGTGGAAATTCGCGGAAAGTTTCGGTATTAGGATCGATAGCGCCTTTAAAAGTTCCGATTTCAACTTCGTAATCGTTACGCGTATCAACCAATACCACATCAGGATCAGAGATAAGTGCATTCCAATCTTTTGGCTTAACGTAAGTACCTACCACGTGGTTAGGATCGATACCCTCAACACCCATGGTCACGATCTCTTTCTTGAGTTTAACTTTGGTACGCTGGAATGGGTTTTCTTCGTTGTAAGACGTTTTGAACGAAATAGGATTGATGCGCTCATCGCTATTTAAGAAGTTTAACACCGCTTCGATGCCCGCTTGTGGACCTGCGATAGTACCGTTAATACCTTCTAAAGCTAACAGCAAGGTACCGCGTACATCGTTGCTTTCCATTAAAGTTAATAGCGGCTGACGAATTTCTTCGAAGTTTTCTAAGCGCACAAATTTGTACATGGCGCATACGTGAATATTTGACATTTTATTTCCCATTGAACGAGCTGGAACGTAAATCCAGTGCTGTGGAAGACACCGCCCTATGCAGTGCCCAATAAATTACTCGAGTTCGAGCGGCGCGCAGTATAACAAAGTCAGCTTCTGAGGGATAATGTTTCCATCAAAACTGCGATCTATAAACCAAGGTTCAATCGAAAAAAGAGTGTGATATTCGAAGATTTCGATGCATATTGCGCAAATTCGCCATAAAAACTTCCCTGTTGGCTCCATTTTTCTTCCTTGAAAAATAATATTTGCTCCACATACACCAAAACCCTAGCTTATTAAGCGCAATTTACGAACTACAAGACAACATCGAACAACCTACTTTCTCCCGCGCCCAATCAGGCCGCTTTTGGGCATATTGCTCAAATTCAGGTCGCTCGTCATACGGATGTTTCAGCACCTGTTGCAGACGATGAATTTCGCTGTAATCGCCCTGATGAGCTTTATCAATTGCCTGTTGTGACAGGTAATTGCGTAGCACAAACTTAGGGTTAGTGGCGTTCATTTGCGCAATTCGAGTTTCATTATCGCGAGTATCCTGTGCTAGGCGTTGCTGATACTTTTCAAGCCATTGTGACATCTGCTCTAAATAAGTTTCACTGAGTTGTTCAGGTTGATAATAAGCATTTTCTAACACAGGTAACCAATGATTTGATTGCATGAAATCCAGTGTCATATCAAGCTTGGCCAACTGGCGATAGAAAATCGTCATGTCGGTTTCCAGCATACTCAGTAGCGCCTCTAATGACTCAAATAATGCTAAATCATCGACATTTTGATAACGCTCAAAACCAAGTTTCTGCGCCATCATTTCGCGCCATGCGAGCTGAAAATCATCGGCAAATTCATTGAGCATAGCTTCTAGTGGCTCAGCCTCTTCAACCAACGGATAAATGGCATTGGCTAACTGAAATAGATTCCACTGGGCGATTTCACCTTGAGTGCCGAAGCGATAGCGTTTGTGTTGTCTATCGGTGGTATTAGGCGTGAAATTAACGTCAAAGTCATCTATCCAACCATAAGGCCCATAATCGATAGTTTCACCAATAATCGACATATTGTCGGTATTCATTACCCCGTGAACAAAGCCCACGCGTTGCCAACCTACAATTAATTTCACGGTGCGCTGACACACTTCTTTAAACCACGCTAAATAGACGTCTTTATCAATAACCTTGCTGCCTTCAATTAAATGAGAAAAATCCGCTTTAATAGTGTGATTGGCTAATGCGCGTAACAATTCAATGTCTTGTCGAAAAGCGGGTAATTGGAAGTTACCAAAACGTGTAAAAGATGACGATACGCGGCACACCACAGCGCCTGGTTCTAATGCGGCATTACCGTCATACATCACGTCTCGCATCACTTCTTCGCCAGTTAAACTTAGCGATAATGCTTTGGTAGTAGCGATACCTAAATGCTCCATCGCTTGTGAGCACAAAAATTCACGCACCGAACTGCGCAGCACTGCTAAACCATCGCCGCGACGGGAATAAGGTGTTAAGCCAGCACCTTTAAGCTGCAAGATTTTATGCTCGCCAGTTGGTGTTACTAATTCACCTAAATTTATCGCGCGACCATCGCCAAGTTGCCCTGCCCAATTGCCAAACTGATGACCGCCATAATTCATGGCATAAGGCGCCATACCATCCAATAAATCGTTACCTACCATCACTTGGGTAAACAGCTCGTCGCTTAAATCAGCTTCGCTAAACCCTAACTCATTGGCCAAATCGTTATCCGTCGCTATCACTTGTGGATTAGAGACGTGAATAGGCATCACAAATGAATAGGCAGCACCGTGAACCTGACGTACGAATTTCGCAGGTTCGGGATCAGCAGGGAGGTTATCGATAAAACGATTTTCAAAGGTAAATTTAGATTTTAAAGCAGTCAAAATGCAGCTCTTTGCACAAGTGAAGATAAGGTCAGTATAACTGGATTATTGGCTAAACTAATCCGCAAATTTTTTAAGGATAAATGAATCGAAATTGTCGATTGACTTTAAATTTTAGACACCGCAATATGAGTTCATTATTCACTCATTTATTTATAATAATGACTCATTCTATCGTTTGTAATCTGATGCTTAAATCACGCTGGCAGGTGGCCAGTGTGATGGTCTCATTGCACAAGCGACTCGATTAGATTTGTTGTTATATCAATCAAGCCGCAGCCTACCCTCTGCGGCTTTTTTATTTCTAAACCGCGAGATGGCTCATTACAAAAAAGGAGTTATCAATGAAAGTATCAGCTAGTTATCTCGCCGTCATTATCATCTGGTCTACAACACCATTAGGTATTGTTTGGAGCAGTGAAACTGTATCGCCAACAATGGCTGTATTAATGCGCATGGTCATTGCGGCAACGCTCGGCACTTTATTGTTAATCACCATGCGCATCAAACTGCCAGTATCACCGACAGCACTGAAGCTCTATGGATTTTCTACGCTAGGCCTTTTTGGCGGTATGAGTTGTGGATACATGGCTGCACCTTATGTCTCATCCGGGTTTATGTCGTTAGTATTCGGCCTATCACCCGTTGTAACGGGCATATTGGCGCAGCGAATTTTAAATGAGCCGGCGTTTGATATGAGTAAAAAAATCGCCATGTTAATTTGTATGCTGGGCCTACTTGTTGTGTGCTGGGACAAGCTGTCATTGAATAGCGATAGCTATATCGGTATTGGACTGTTGCTGGTCGCTATGTTCTTTTTCAGTTTAAGTGGCGTACTTGTGAAAAGCGTATCCATCAATATTCATCCATTGGCGACGACATTGGGTACATTGTATTGTGCAATACCATTATTTTTTGCAGCTTGGTTAATTACAGACGGACAGATAAATGTCGATTCTTGGCAGGAACGCTCCATTTTCGCCATCGTATACCTTGGTATATTCGCGTCATTAGTGGGTTTTATCGCATACTTTTTTGTATTACAGCGCTTATCCACCAGCACAGTTGCGTTAACTACACTCATCACGCCGAGTTTTGCTATTGCATTAGGTGCTTTGTTTAATGGTGAAACGATTAGCCATTTATTAATCGCTGGCGCCTTGTTAATCACGCTAGGCCTTGGAATTTACTTCTGGGGACGCCAATTTTCATTGCAACTACGCAAGTTGTAGCGCATCATTCCTAGCACAACACTTGTGCTAGGAAATTTTGTGAAAAAACTACTCATTTTAGGGGCGCTATTTTTGATTGGCGCCTGTGCTTCAAACGATGAACCTGTTGCTAACGCCACACAGCAAATTGAACAGAAAAAGCCTTATGTCATCTTAATTTCAATCGACGGTTTTCGCTGGGATTATGTCGACAAATACCAGCCAAAATTCTTATCGAAATTTGCCAAAGAAGGTGCAAGTTTAAAATCAATGCGCCCGTCATTTCCAACGAAAACCTTCCCAAATCACTTAGCCTTAGTTACAGGTTCCTACCCACAGAATCACGGCATTGTTGCTAATAAATTCTACGCGCCAGATTTGGATAAAACCTATTACATTAAAGACAGTGAAGCGGTAACTAATAGCGACTTTTACCTGCGCAAACCGCTGTGGGTTTACGCACAGCAACAAGGAATTAATGCCGCCAGCTATTTTTGGCCAAGTTCAGAAGCAGAAATTGACGGTGTTCAACCAAGTATTTACATGAAATACCAACACACGGAGCGTCATCAGAAACGCGTTGATGCCATAGTAAAATGGCTCCAGTTACCTGAAGAAAAACGTCCACAGTTTATTACCACTTACTTCCACGATGTTGATAGCGCAGGTCATACCTACGGACAAGACTCATCGCCATTAATTAACGCTATTAACTCAGTAGACAGAGCTATCGAACAGCTAGTGACTCGCGTTAGACAATTGGATGTTGATGTTAATTTCGTGATTGTATCTGATCATGGCATGGATGATTATCCATCGAGTAACTATGAATATATGCCTGCATGGATAAAGGATGATTTTAAAATTGCCGCCGCTAACACCATAGTGCACCTATATAAAAACAAAGACAGCAACATAGATGTATCACAGGCGCTAATCGATATCCGCAAACAGGCCAAACACTATCAGTGTTATGAATATCAAGATGTTCCAACTAAATTTAACGCATCCAAATCGCCACGCATGGGAGATATCACCTGTTTCGCCGATAAAGATTGGGCAATTGGTTTTAACGGCAGAACCAGCAAAGGCGATCACGGCTGGAGTCAATTTAACACCACAGATATGGACGCAATTTTCTACGCTCAAGGCCCTGCATTTAAAAAGCAGTTCCAAATGGATACGGTAGAAAACATCCACGTCATGCCACTACTGGCCCATATTCTTGGCGTCAAAATTAACGGTCCCATCGACGGTAAACTCAAGCCGATGAAGCCACTGTTAAAGTAAAGCACCTCACCTTTTATTCCGGCGCACTAGCGTCGGAATAAATTATTGCCACGCACTTAATCCACGACTTCCAAATCTACCTCGACATCTATCAAAAAATACACTATTTTATGCATCCAATAGTCGTTGAACATTTAGCTTCATTGACTATAGATATAGCTTCGTGGTGCCACTTTCCTCTCCTGAGAATTTACAGGAGTGCTTATTAGCTAAGTTGTTTGCCAATTAGCAGTCCTCTAATTTTTCAGAGGATAACACCATGACTACTTCAACCATTCCTAATATCGTTATTATTGGCGGCGGCGCTGGCGGACTCGAACTGGCCACGCAATTAGGACACAAGCTAGGGAAGAAACAACGAGCAAATATTCTACTTATTGATAAAAATCGCAGTCATATCTGGAAACCGCTTTTGCACGAAGTGGCGACGGGCTCTCTTGACTCAAATTTAGATGGCGTCGTCTACAGCGCCCATGCCGCGAAACACGGCTATCAATTTCAGCTCGGCACCTTTTGCGATTTAAATCCCAGCGAAAAAACACTTTCCCTCGCTCCTGAATATGATGAACATCAGCAACAAATTCTGCCAAGCAGACAAGTAAACTACGACTACTTAGTCATTGCCGTTGGCAGTGTCAGCAACGACTTCAACACGCCGGGCGTTAAAGAGCACTGCTTCTTTTTAGACTCTCACAAACAAGCCGATCGCTTTCATCATGCACTTCTTAATGCCTTTACGCAGGTTCACCAAAATACACAAGCTATCGATTTAGATATTGCAATTGTTGGCGCAGGGGCGACTGGTGTCGAACTATCTGCCGAGCTATACCACGTTGCAGATTTACTAAAAATCTACGGCCTTAACAACATGACCAGTGCCAAATTACATATTCATTTAATCGAAGCAGGTCCCACAATACTCCCTGCCCTGCCGCCTAGAATAAGCCAAAGCGCTAAACGAGAGCTGGAAAAACTCGGGGTTAATGTGATGGAAAATACGCGTATCGCCAAGGCGAATAGCGAGGGCTTTATCACCAGCGAAGATAAATTAATCAAAGCAGATTTAATGTTATGGGCAGCGGGCGTCAAAGCACCTGACTTCATCGCTAAGTTTGACTTTTTTGAGCTCAATCGGGCAAATCAAATCATCGTTAAGCCAACACTACAAAGCATTAATCATCAAGACATATTTGTTATTGGCGATTGCTGTGCGTGTGAGCTTCCCGATGGCAGTTGGGTGCCACCAAGAGCGCAATCAGCGCATCAGATGGCGACTTGTGTCGAGAGAAATTTAATTAGCGTGCTTGGCAATAAACCTCTGCAAGATTATCAATACACCGATTACGGTTCATTGGTGAATCTTAGCCGCTTTAGTACGGTAGGCAGTTTGATGGGCAATCTTACTAATCGCTCGATGTTTGTGGAAGGTAAAATTGCGCGTTTAATGTATATATCGCTGTATCGGATGCATCAACGCGCCATTCACGGCACCTTAAAAACCATTGGTTTATGGTGCGCCGAGAAGATCATGCGCGTTGTGAGACCGCGCATGAAACTGCATTAATCTGCGGTTACCGTTGGCGCTGAAGTATCTTTAGCGTCAACAGCACTTTCAACCGCCATAGCGTCAACACCGTAGATACTATCTCCAATTTTTATCGATTTATAGCGGCGTGGCTCAGTTTCAATAGGAGATGATTTTAACTGATTGATGAACTCGTCAATGTCCTGATAGCCGTAACTATTTTCTACTTCAGCGCTGATATACCAGCGATTAGTTCCTGAAATAGAATCCATAACGTACAACATGGGCCCATGCCCCATGATTAGCAAAACTTCTAAACCATCATCGTCATCTAGATTGATACTATGGGCATAGCAGGCTTCTTCTTGGCAAATCTTACGTCTGAAATTGCCTAGTTTTATTAATCGCGCGATTTCCGAATTATCGACAACGGGCTCATTTAACCAATTCACCTTAATGGGCTTGACCGATAGCTCATCTTTCTTGTTAGAAAAATCGTATTTTGATGATGCAGCCTGCACCATAGCAACTAAGGTTTTTATCTCTGCAAGCTGTGGATGTTGCTCCTGTTCAATAAAATTAATCAGTGCCTGTTGGCCGCGTTTTCCCAGCTCAAATTGAAATAGCGCGTAGTCAAATTCTTGCGGCGAAACTTGTTGCTGCTGTAAACGCGATAATTGACTGTTAATCGTCATATGTATCGGGTTAAATGCAGGGTTGTGAGTCACTATCACCAGTGCCAGTACGAGCCAAGTAATTGCGACATTACTGCGACGCAACCAATTAAAGTTAGTGTCCCTTTTAATCAATAAACCTAAATACGCAGCGCTATAGAGCGACATTACTAGCGCCAGCAGTGCTAAATAGACACGCGGCACAGTCCAGCCGTATTGATCGATGCGTAAATAAGTTGAATAAACCGCGATTAACATCAAGGCGCTAAGTGCCGCTATGTTGATTAATACCGCCCATTTGAAGAGTGTATTTTGCGGCATAGCTAATGCTGTTGCTGATTCGCTCTCAGGCAAACTCGAGCCATTGATAAGCAATATATTTAAGAATACCAACACCAAGATCAGCGGCGTGGCTACGCCCGTATCCCACACTTTGTCTAAACCAGTCACTGCAACGCTCGCGACAAAACTCAAAGTTAATAACGCGACGAGCGGTAGCAACAAGCCACACATTTTTAGCAATAGTCGCTTTAAATTATCAATAATAGTGAGCTGATGTTGCGCAGTGTATAAAGCGATACCAAACACCATACCCAACACTGGCCACGCAAACCATTTATCAGTAAAAAGCTCTTCAAAGAAATCAATTCCGATGACTTCAAATAACGACCACCACAACATCAGTACTAGCCAAACTACTCCAACAGTGAGCCAACCAAATTTCACTAAGATTGCATTGCACCACGCGTGTGAAAACAGTTGATGATATTGAGGGCCAAACCACGTTGAAACCTTGATATGTCCCGCGGCGGCGAGTTGTAAAAAGGACAATATAAAATAAGAGGAAATGGTGTAGATTAAAAACCAAATGGCATAATAATCATCATCTAAGCCGGCGAGTAATAAGTACCCTAGCCCCCACATCACGCTGTGAAAACCTGCGATCATTAGCCAAGCTATTTTATTGGTTTTCTTTAATTGATGAAGCGACGGCGTTAGTTGAATAAACAGCAACAACATACTGATACTAAAGGTCAGAGTATGCAGCAGTGTTTGGTTAACCACTAACTCGTTATGTATTAGCGCATAACCGGAGCCAAAGGGATCACTTGCACTTTCTAAGGTGGCAAACACCGCGATAACCAAACCTTGCAACAAGCCTACAAGCGTATGAGAATTAATAAAATTTTTCACTGTCTTTCCCAATAATCAGCGCAACTTTTGATAGCATACTCCTATAAACTGAATTAACAATTAAGCACTGAATTGGGTATAATCATCAACTCCGTTTCACAAGGTATTAATTCCATGGTGTACTTTCCCATTTCACAGCATCCCAAGGCGTGGATTTTTCAGCAACAAAACCTGCCAATTAACGATGACGATCTCAATAAGATCAAACCAATGGAAGCACAGCGTGCCACAACGTTCTGGAATACTTTTGTCAGCAAACAAGTCGACCACCCAGACTTTTTTAAGAAAGGGGATTGGCCTTTTAACCCAAACACTTGGCAAGAACAAGGCAAATGGGAACCACAATGGGACAGCGACGAGGAAGAGTTACCAGCACTAATTCTGGAGCACCTAGCTTGGCCAAATAATACTGTTGTTTATTTTTGTAACGATCGCAAGCAAGTGATTGAAACCACGTGGGACGTATTTAAGCGCACGTGGAAAAACTTTTTATTTATGGACGACGGTCCATTGTTGATTGGCAAGAAACGCGATCAAGTGGTGCAATTTATGTCAAACGGCACCTATCGCATTGGTGATAAAAGCGATTAAAGATTATCCGACTCAGTAAGTTTCCCTGCGATGCACTGATTTGTTTCTTCAGACAATAAATCCAGTGCATTCATTGGCTTAGCAAAGAAATATCCTTGCATAGTTTCACAGCCTAGTTGTTTCAAAATTGCCACCTGCTCTAATTCTTCAACGCCCTCTACCACACAATAGCTATCGATGTTGTGCGCTAAATTAGCGATAGTTTGTACGATAGCGCGGCTGGTTTTGTCTTCGATCATTTGACGCACAAAGCATTGATCTACTTTGATAACATCGATAGGGAATTGATTGATGTAGGTTAATGATGAATAGCCAGTGCCAAAATCATCCAAAAACAGATGGAATCCTGCTTCGCGCAATTTACGTAATTGATTTTTGGCAATATCCGTGTCGTCGATTAATACTCCCTCTGTTATTTCAAGACGAATTTTACTAGGGCTCGCGCCTTTCTCCTGAACAATACTAAGGAGAGATTCAACAATTACAGGATGTACAATATGAATTGCCGATAGGTTAATCGACAAATAACGGTCTCCATTAAGCCAATGCCCCAATTCATCAAGTGCGCGTATAAGAGCTTGTTCAGTGATCTTAATGATATGCCCTAAGCTCTCAGCAATGGGGATAAACACCGCAGGCGAAATCATTTGTTCATTGTTAAACCAACGTAGAAGCAGCTCCGCCCCAACCACTTCTTGGCGCTCAATATCGACAATCGGCTGATAATAATTGGTTAATGCATTGTCATACACTGCTTGCACAAAATCATTTTCCAGTAATACGCGATTAGTCATTTGTGCATTCATTTCATCAGTAAAGAAACGATAGCAATTGCGGCCGCGTTGCTTGGCATGCAACATCGCAATATCAGCATTTTGCATAAGCTCTTCACAGTCAGCGGCATCATTAGGGTACAAAGCAATGCCTGTCGATGAACTAATGTTAATGACTTTATTGTCTATTAAATATGGCTGAGCCAACGAAATAGTTAATTTTTCAGCGCAGCGGCTCACCTCATCGACACAGACAATGTCTTCCATTAGAACGATAAATTCATCGCCACTTTGGCGACCAACGCTATCTTTGTCGCCAACAATAGCGTTTAGGCGATACGCGACTTCCACCAGCAGTTGATCACCAGCAGCATGACCATAAACATCATTAACCTGCTTAAATCGATCTAAATCGATAAATAACAAAGCCAACTGATTATTACCATTATGTAATATCGCTTGCTCAATACGATCTCGAATCAGACTGCGGTTTGCTAAATGGGTTAAAGAATCAAAATTAGCGAGGTATTTAAGTTTGTTCTCAACTTTTTTCTGCTCACTTAAATCGGATATAACGATCACATAATTGTCGATCGTCTCATCACCGATAGCTGATATTGAAATTAATACGGGGATATCAAACCCCGCAGGAACTTTAACAACATCTTCGTGGATAAATTTTTGTTCTAACGATAACTGTCTAATGTTAGATATGTATTGCTCCAATTGCCGTCTTGTGAACAAGTGATTAATCGTATCAATAGTGAGTTTTTCGCCGCGAGAAATAAAACGTTTGTTGAATGCAGGATTCGAAGTCACTGGCACCAGTTTATCATCTAGGATCAATAACCATTCATTCATTTTCCTCAGTGCTTGGCCATACAACTGCGCCTGTAGTTCACTCGCTTTTGTCGTATTAACATTGGTGTAAGTCCCAGTGAACAACACAGGTTGATTGCCAGCGCTGCTTGCCGATGCCTTACCAAGATCACGATACCAAACCCACTTATCATTACTATTTCTTACGCGATAAGAAACATCCCAATGATCGATTTTACCATCGATAAATAATCGCCACATTTCCCCTAATTTAGCGCCATCATCAGGATGAATGTAAGTGAAAAAATCTCGAATATTCATCACTTCAGACACTGGATGTCCAAGCTCAATCAAGCGTTGCTGCACAGACTCACCGCTGAGCTTATCAAAAGACCAAATACCGCTATTACTGGCTGATAGCGCTAACGTCGACTTTTGTTGCTCATTGAGTAATTGATCATGAGCGCGCTGCAATATAGCTTGCTGTTTTACCCTACGAAGGTAAAAAATCCCGAAACTAACGGCAAAAAAACAAATATAAGCCAAGACAGCAACAGGCGAGGTCAATGGATTATAATTGACCTCAAATTTAAGAATTTCCGGTTCACTTAAAGCCCCATTTTTTGACGTTTTAGCTTGTATTTTCAAAGTGTAATGCCCTGGTTCAAGCTTATTAAACTCCACCATATTTTTGCGATAATTTTCAAAAATCGCGGCATCCTTACCAATCAACTCTATGTGGTACAACAGTTTATGTTGCTGTGCGAAATCAAAAGTAGAAAAACTAAACGACAGCCCAAAGTCATCGTGTCCAAGCTCTAGTGTTTTTTCAGACAACGCTAATGGCGTCAATGTTTTCATTTGCGAGGAAATCGCCACTTCGACGAGCTTTACTTTTGGGAGCTCATTCTCAAAATTTTGCACATTTTTCGGGTCAAAATGCAGCAATCCCGCAGCTGTATTGAATGCTATGTGTCCATTATCGAAGCGTCTAGCAACTTCATAAACTTCACTACTGATTAGCCCATCTGTCGCAGAGTAAAGTTGAATATCACCTTTCTTATCAATGAGGTACATACCTGATTGAGAGCTTACCCATAAATTGTCATCAGAGTCTAAGTTCAATGCATTTAATCTTATATCCTTGAGTCCTTCAGACTTCCCCAAGGTGCGCAGTACCTTGTAATTTTTATCGAGCTCAACAACGCCAATACCGTTAACAGCGAGCCAAATATGGCCTTTAGCATCCTTTTTCCAATCGCTGACATATTTGTAATCATGAAAGTGAAAGTCTTCAATTTTGTAGCGTGTTTTATAAGTATCTTCTAGGAAATCATATTCTATTAGGCCACCAGTAGTTGCCAGTAAGACAGTCTCACTTCCTGAAAAACTAGGTAGAAAACTAGCAGACGCTTCGGGATTAAAGTCCTTATTCAGCCTTGCTAGGGGTTTAATAATATTTAACTTCAAGTCCAGCAGAAAGTGTCCCTTTGAAGTTAAAAAGACAAACTGAGAGTCAGTCACTTGAAATAAAGAACTAGGATAAGATTCCACAAATGTACGATGGAGAGTTGGCTCTATTGATGATGGCACCACCGTCCCTGATTTAGGATCGAATAAAGTTAACCCTTCAGCATGCCACAGCCAGTATTTACCATTACTCTGCGGAAAAATTCGATAAATAGTGTGCCTTCCCCATGTCGCCTTCTCATCTTCTGAAGAAAAAAAGATCTCCACCTCACCAGTATTTGAATCAATTTTATTTAAACCATTCCCCGTGCCAACCCAATAAATTCCGGCTTCGGCTTCCAAATAATCAAACACTGTAGAATCGGATATTTTTAATTTAGACAGACGACTGAAACTAGAAAACCGCCTAACTTGCGGGTCGAAGCTGAAAAAGCCTTTGATTTGAGATGACAGCCAAATTAAACCAGATTTATCACGGAAAACATGCTTTACATTGTTATCAGTTATCAAAGGATCAATATCAGAAAACGTCGCAACTGATGTTAGCTGGATCGAGCTCATATCTAAACTGAATAGGCCTTTTTGAGTACCAACCAAAACTTCATCGCCTACAGCAATCATACTCCAAATATTGAGTTCTGGTATCAGCATACCTAGCGCTGACTCAGTTTCGACGTTATAACGATAAAGCCCTTGGACAGTCCCTATTAACAAATCACCATTGGATGTTCGCAAAAAACTCTTAGTATTTGCATTATCTATTGTTTGCTTAGTGCCTTTAGGTAAATGCTGCAATTCTCGGGTAGTTGCAGTGGCAATATCATAACGTTTTAAACCTAAAGAAGTCGCGAGTAACAACGTATTTTCTTGGTGGGTAATAGCTCTAATACCATGCTCATCATTTTCAAGCGTGTACACTATATTGAGCTTTTGATTCGCCAAATCATATTTCACAAGGCGTTGACCAATAGCGAGCCACAATACATTGTTAAATTCATAAGCAAAATCAACAGACATACTTTCTGAGCTGATTTCGGTGAGTTTGCCACTAAATACCTTTTCAACGGCTAAGGATTCGGGAGAAAGTAAATAGGCACCATTAAAATATGTGCTCACAAAAATTTTGCCGTTGCCCAACTTTAAAAGAAAAACAATGCCGTCACTAGCAAAACGGTTTTCTGGACCGGGGATTTCTTCAAAGGTATAGCCATCGAATCGATTAAGTCCATATTCTGTCGCAATCCACAAATAACCGAAATCATCTTGCACGATTTGATTGACCATACTTTGTGACAAACCATCTTCAACAGAATAGTTTTTAAGATAACGGCTGTATTCAGCAGCAAAACTCGTAAACACGCCCCCCATCAAAACAATGGTAATTAATAGTCCCCAAAATACTCTTGTTTTCATAGGCAACCACGCGACGACAAAGCAATTAAGTCGTTATGCTTAAATTAATAATATGTTACAACTTTAATATTAGTTATATCTCATGTTTCACTGAATTACCAAGTAAAGCCAGCATAAAATTTGTGATTATTTGCCTTTGGTCAAGAAACTACCTATTTATCTGAAAACTAAGTGCATCAAGGCTTTTAAAGAGAATAATTATCAACTTCAATCAAGAATAAATTCATCTACCGTCACCGAGTTTACGCTCCAATAAAAACTTTAAACAAAGCTGTAAAATTAATGTGAACAACATCAACAATTTAAATTTGAGGTTATTTATCCAGCACTTTGTTACTATTTACGCTTAACAACACTGACATTAGAATTAATACTCAACCCTAACGTAAGGAGTGTTTGATGAATTTTTCAATTAATCAGTCTTCATCACTTAGTTTTATCGAACAGGCGCAAAAAAAGCGCGAAGAGGAAACGGAGAAACTCTCGTCAGGATTTAAGATCAACCAAGCAGCCGATGATGCCGCTGGTTTACAGATTTCAAACCGTCTTACTTCACAAATTAATGGCCTGAATCAACAAGCTGTTAATGCACGTGATCAAATCAATTTAAACGATGTTGCTTCTGCGCAATTATCTTCAATCACCAGCAGCCTACAACGTGCTAATGAATTATCTGTTCAAGCCGGTAGCCCACTGTCAGACAGTTCAGCTATTCAAGGTGAACTCGATCAAATTACTGGCGAAATTAATGCTATTGCGGGTCAAGCCTTAGGGAACGATAGTTTTATTTCAGGACTAGATGCCAACGATCCAGCGGCATCGCTAGCAGCCGTTGAAACGGCACTTGCAAGTGTCGGCGAGCAAGCTTCTAGCTTAGGCGCTCAATCTAACGGTCTACAAAGCCAAATTAGCACTTACGAAATCACCAGTGCTAACAGCAGCGCTGCACGTTCTCGTATTCGCGATACTGATTTTGCCCAAAGCACTAGCGAGCAACAAAAGAACGACATTCTTTTACAAGCATCATTAAGCATCAAGAAAACCGAAGAAGAGCGCAAAGGGCTCCTCTTCAATCAAATGGTTTAATGGTTACACTGGTTTAGTACTTGCCTAGTGCCCTTCGGAACTAGTTGGGTAACCAAATAAAGCCTTATATCGAGCGCGCCACGAGTTGGCGCGTTTTGCTTGTTTAAGCATATGAATCCACTGATGAAAGCTAATTTTAATGGGATTGTTGCTGTTTAGCTGACCGACAATACCAAATTCACAAGGCTCACTTTCATCCTCTTCCACATAAGTGCCGAACATACGATCCCAAATCACTAGCACTCCTGCGTAATTGCGATCGATGTAACGCGGGTTAATCGCATGATGAACACGATGGTTCGATGGTGTGTTGAAAATCTTCTCAATAAAGCCTAGTTTGCCAATAATCTTGGTGTGAACAAAAAACTGAAATGCCAAATTAAGTGCTACCACAGCGAACACCAATACCGGATCAAAACCAATCACTATCATCGGCGTCCAAAACAGCCACATACCAGCAATAGGGTACATCAATGACTGTCTAAAGGCGGTCGAAAAATTCATGTGGGTTGAACTGTGATGGGCGACATGCGCCGCCCACATCCAATGAATGTTATGTGATGCACGGTGGAACCAATAGTAGAGAAAATCTTGCAATAGGAACGCAATAAACAAAGTCACAGCACTGATTTCGATGTCCCATAATCGATATTCATGCAACACGTAAAACCACGGCATTAAAATCGCCAGCGCAATAGCATCTGTGCCTTGATGGAGTAGCGCTAACACCGTATTTGCCGCAGAATCTTTTAATTCGTAATGACTGCGATACTTTATAAACTCATAAGCAATAAACAGCCAAAATATCGGGCTAATGGCTAATAAAATTAGAGTAACATCCATTACTTAGCCTCCACGTCAAAATAATCTCGCAGTTTCATCAAACCCTGACTAATATCCTGATTTATGACATTTTGAACAATAAAGCTCGGCTGCCACCATTGCGCCTTACAGGTAATGAAATAATTAAGCTGACAACCATCCCCAGTATCGATGAAATGAATGCTGCCATAATGATTGTTCACCGGCTTAGTTCCAACGATGCGATAGTGAATGCAGTTTTTAGTAACAGCGACGATCTCTTCGCAAAACTTTTGCCCGCGCATGGTGATTTCGCGAATTAAACCCGCACCGCTGTCACACTGTTGGGGCTGTTTAACGGCAAACTTGCCGTCAAAAAAACGTCCCAATTTTTCGTGTTCAAGTAACACGTTACGAACCTCATCAGCACTTGCATTTATCGTTTGCGATAAAGATATAGTGATCATTTCATCACCCAATAAAATTTAGAATGCTATTAAGATAGAAAAATTCCCCTTGGCAAACTTGCCGTGTTGTGACAAGATTTTTGTCTTTAGACGACAAATAATCACAATAACAAACTCAGTCCGATGAAAAACTCCACTTCGATTAGTTACTTTAACGGTGTCTTGACCTACCTAGAGCAGCAAGGGATAACTCGCGATACCGCGCTTGATGCGATTAATTTCAACGATTTTGAAAACTACGCCGATCCGCAGCGGATAACACTTAGTCATTATTCAGCGTTATTGGAATTTGGAAAAAAGGCCACCAACAATCCGCTGTTCGGCTGCTATCTTGGCGCTGATATTCATAATGCCGACTACGGTGTATTGGGCTTTCTGATCGAGTCCTGTGAAAACCTCGGTAGCGCCATCAACGATTTATTGAAGTTTGACCGCATCGTCGCCAATATCGGTAATTGCGTGTTTAGCCATAATCTTGAACAAGCGAGTATCGCTTGGACCCCGCACAGCGAATGTAGCGAGCAAGTGGTGCTGCGCAATATGGCAGCGTGGTTTACTACCACAACCCAGCTTATCGGCTATACACTGGCTCCTACCAGTGTCAGCTTTGTCTATCCATTTCCTCAAGAGCAGCTCCAAGAGCTCAGAAAGTTATTTAATTGTCCGGTCTATGGCAATGCGACCACCAACAAAATCGAATTTCCTTTTGAATTTCTCAATCTCGAATTTCGCAATGATAACCCGCAAATTCACCAAGCACTAATGGCCTTGTCACAAGAACAACTGAGTAAACTCAACGACAACGATCTTGCCAAAAATCGCGTCGCCGATTTACTCAGTACCAAGGTCGATTTAAATAATTGCACTTTGATCCGTTTTGCCGCCGCACTGCATGTGTCGCCTCGCACCCTACAACGCCAGCTCAAAGCCGAAAACCAACAATTTGGCGAACTGCTCGACAGCGAACGCCAACGTCGCGTTATCGCCTTAATTGGTAAAATGCCGCTAGGAGAATTATCACAACAACTTGGGTTTAACGAACAAAGCTCATTAAATCGTGCCTTTAAACGCTGGTTCAATTGCACGCCTAAAGCTTACTTACAAAAACAGTCGCAAACGCGGGGCAACGCATGAATACTTCCGCCACGCTGTTATTTTTCTTTAGCGCCTTAGGGGCGTTTAATGGTTTATTACTTAGCGGTTATTTGTTGCTAGCAAAACGGCGCAACATCGCCAATATCTTCTTGTCGATGTTGCTATTGATGGTGAGTATCCGCATTAGTAAATCGGTGTTTTTCTTTTTCAATCCACAGCTCGCCAACGAATTCCTTCATCTTGGTCTTAGCGCCTGCTTATTGATTGGTCCTTTCTTGTATTTTTACAGCGCCAGTGCGATGAATAAACTCGATAGCATCTGGCTGTCGTGGAAAATACAATTAATCAGCTTTGTCGGCATTATTGGCTACACATTTTGGCAAGTGCCCTACGCCAAAGATTCCAAGACTTGGTCACTGTTTTTCTATCTTATTAATCGCATTTGGCTGGTTTATGTCTTACTGGCAGTTTATTGCGCCCGTGATGTATTGATAAAGCTCTGGCAGGAGAAACGGCTCAGTGACGCCAGTGACATTACCTTAGTCAGTGTGCTCGTCGGTGTTAGTTTAATTTGGCTGGCGTATTTTACTTCCCATTACACCTCATACATTGCAGGCGCGCTCTCGTTTTCGGTCGTGCTCTATTTGAACTTGCTGTTTTTCGCTTTGCGCAAACGTGTAATCAAGGAGCAGGAGGTTGAAAAATACAGTGATAAAAAAATTGCGCCAGAACAGGCAGAGCAAGACATAGCCGCATTAAAGCAATTATTTACTCTGCAACATTTACATCGCGACGCTTCAATCACCCTCAATCGCGTCGCCAAACGCCTCGGTAAATCGGCGCCTTATTTGTCGCAGCTTATCAATGACAATATGCAGTTAACCTTTGTCAATTTCATCAATCAATACCGAATTGACGAAGCCAAGCAGCTGCTAAAAACACAGGATATGAAAATCGACGATATTGCGCTGCAATGTGGCTTTAACTCGACGTCAACTTTCTATGCGGTGTTTAAGAAACATACCCAGTTGACGCCAGCAGCCTTTCGCAAAAACAGCGCTTAAAGGAAAATATAAACGGCAGGTACTATGCCACCAGCTAGCACTAACCAACCACGGCGTAGACGCCACGGACTGTATTTACCTTTCACCATAAACAAAGCTGATAGTGATAAGAAAATTAGAAAGGCAGCGTAAAGATCAGAAAAAGCAATCCAACCGTTTTGCGCTTCATTGAGATGCAGGCGGTTAAATTGCTTAAATACATGTCGCGGCCTAATATGCTCAAATACCGCCTTTTTTGCGGTAAAGCTCAGGGTTAAGGTGCCACCTTCTTCAAAAAACACCTTATAGATTTGCGGTGATTCCCAATAGGTGGCGCGAATGTCTTCACCAATATCAAATTTAGCTAACAACGCTTGATTCAAGGCTTCATCTGACAAACTATTGTCCAGCATCACCTGCTGCTCTTGGCGATCGACAATGTAATTGGGATTCCAATGGCGCAAATGATTTAACGCAATACCTGAAATTGCAAAGACCAACGTCAGTCCAATACAGAAATAACCGATATCGCGATGTAACTCTCGATTTAACCGAAACCAGTTTATTCCTTGCTTTCTAGTCAAGGATTTTCACCCCAATTGGCGATACTTGGTAAATTGACATACCAGAGTTTACAGACGCCAAATCAAAGTTTTCACCAGCGCGCTTAGCCAAAGCCGCCTTATAGCGTTGAGTTTGCTCAAGGCTAAGTTTAATTTCTTTTAAATAGCCAGTTGCTAGCGCTTGACGGCCTTTAGCACTCATAGGAAAAACCATATCGCCGTCGCGTACTTTAATGCGTAGCTTTTCAAAACGCGCGTCAGAAGCAAGGTTCATCCAACAACCACGCTTTTGGCATACACCAACAATAGTGCCAGCCACGGTCACTTTCTTATCGAGGTAATCTTGCGGAGACGCCAATAGCTTAGAGATTTTCATGGTTTCTTTAGCGTTAACAGGTTCGCCGAACGTTAGTTCCTTGGCATTAACACTAACGACTATGGCAAAGCTTAGTAATACAGAGGTAATTAAAGCGCGCATGGGGATTCTCCAAAAATTATTTTTGTGGACGAATTTTTACCACGGAACAGGCGCGCTTAAAAGAGCCAAACAAATATAAATGGTAATTATTTGTGTTCAATCAAAACCACTATTGAGTTAGTACTTGGTAAGTTTGAATATCCTCTGGTGTCATCCAGAAAATATCATCAGCAGGCGCCGCTTCTAGGGTGTACCAATAGAAAGACGTCGGGATACCCATTTCTTTGTAATAATCGAGATATTTAACGTGATCTTGATGCTCACGTGGGTAATCTAATGCCTCTTTCTCACCATCACTCCAAGAGTGCACGCCAAGCTTAGCGCCAGTGTCAATGGTACGAGTTACCCCAGCCAAAAACATATCTGTGCCGCCAGAAGCCACCATACCATCTGCGGGAATATGGGTTGCTACGCCGTGCTTTCTAATTTCGCGCGATGCTAGTAAGTTGATTTCATCATCAATTGAGCCTGGCACATTAACCATCACTATGCGTTTTACTTGTGGGTGTTGCTTGAAGAGTGTTTTTACATCGTCCAAGGTATTGCCATAAATAACTCCGTTCATATACACGGTGTCACTGTTGCTATTGCCGTCTTTAAACGTGAACTTAGCCCCTTGTTCATCCGCCGACCACAACATAAATTCCTGCATGCTGGTGCAACCAGAAACAACCGAGGTTACGGCGATAAAGGCACCAACAAGCAATAAACGATAACGAGATTTCATATCACATTTCCTAACTATTCATTCAAATGTACAACATGACGACAGTGTGTCAGTTTTCACGCCATTAAATTGTAAGAAAGTGATCAAACTTTGTAGGCATTGTCATCTATTCGCCACACAACTGCCAAAAAAGTTAACTATTAATGTCACATAGTGTTTTTACTCTATATCGAAATTTTCTTTAACCTTCATATGGATAGCACAATGCTTAAAAAATCTCTGGCTGCAATAACAGTATCAACCATCCTACTTACTGGTTGTGGCGGTGACTCAAACAACACCAAAACAGAAACCCCAACACCTCAACCAACAGCACCAGCACCAGCACCAGCAGCTGGCCAAGTTAAGAACGTCATTTTAATGATTGGCGATGGCATGGGCGCGCAACAAGTCGGTCTTTTAGAAGAGTATGCACGCCGCGCTCCAAACTCTATCTACAACGATAAAGGCAACCAAACCGCGTTATCAACACTCGCTAAAGACGGTTTGATGGGCTTATCGCTTAATGCACCTCATGGTGATAAAGGCAGTCTGGTTGTTGATTCGGCATGTTCAGCGACACAGCTTGCAACTGGCCTTGCTTCTGGCTCAGAAATGATTGGTTTAGATATTGACGGTAACATTGTGGAAACTATCCTCGAAAAAGCCAAGGCGCAAGGTAAGGCCACCGGCCTAGTTTCTGACACTCGTATCACCCATGCTACTCCTGCTGCTTTCGCTTCACATCAACCACATCGCTCACTGGAAGACCAAATTGCGGTTGAGTTAGTCGAATCTGGTAATGTCGATGTCATGTTATCTGGCGGCGCGCGTGTATTCTTGCCAAGTGATATCAAAACCAACACTGACAACCAACAAGTCATGGCTGATTTAGGTGCGCCAACAAGCGTTTACAAGAAATCAAAACGCAAAGACGATCGCAATGTCATTGTTGAAGCAAAAGACGCTCACGGATACCAAGTTGCATTCGACAACACACAACTACAAGCACTAGATGGCGATAAAATCTTAGGTCTATTTGCTAATTCAGGTATGGCAGATGGCATCGCTTACACCGCCTGTAAAAAAGATAACAGCTGTACTCAGCCATCACTACGTGAAATGACGCTAAAAGCTTTAGATGTGCTAAGCAAAGACGAAGATGGCTTCTTCTTAATGATCGAAGGCGGTCAAATTGACTGGGCTGGCCACCAAAACGACGCAGGCTGGATGCTTCACGAACTAATCAAATTCGACGAAGCAGTTGCCGCAGTGCACGAGTGGGTTAAAGATCGCCAAGATACTTTAGTAGTTGTAACTGCCGATCACGAAACAGGCAGCTTCGGTTTTAGTTACTCACGCAAAGACTTACCGCAAGCAGTAACGCTATCAGGCGACGGCATGCAAGGGCGCGACTACCAACCAAACTTTAACTTTGGCCCATTAGCAACCCTCGACAAGCTCTACGCGCAATCAGGTACCTTCTACGACATGATGGATGCTGTAAACGGCGATTGGGACTTTAGTTCTACCACAGGCCAAGAATGGGCAAATGCGATTAATGCTAAGAGTGAAATCAAGGTGTCTGCACAACAAGCGGAGCCAATCACCGAGCGTGAAAACAACGAATACTTCGTCGATGGCCACAAGTATTTAGCCGCTGACCAATTCCCGAAAATCGTCGACTTTAAGGAGTTCTACGTTTACGGTGATGAAATCCACGGCAACCTAATTGGCCGCGCACTAGCTGCCGATCAAAATGTTGTCTGGGGTACAGGTACCCATACCGCAGCGCCAGTGCCTGTTTACGCATTCGGGCCACAAGATATCATCGCTAAATTCTCAACCATGCAACATCATGTTGATTTAGGTCAGAAGATGATAGACGCGTTAATTACTAAGTAATTTTAGTTTTATAAGCCATGAATAAGATCGCCGCTAAATTAGCGGCGATTTTTATTTAAAGCTTCTCTAAAAACTCTTCATGCCCACTCATTTGTGCTACTGAGCGCTGAATAAGGGTATCTAGATTATCCATTAAATCCGTTAGCTGCTCGTCAGATAACGTACTGGCCATTGGGTGTGTATCTTGCGGCGTAATGCCCTGCCCTAGAAGCACTTGCTGCCAAGCGACTTCGGTGAATAGATCATCTTGTTCGCGAAATACCTTGCCAGTTTGCTGGAATAAATCGATTTTACGAGCCAGAGACGACGGTACTTCCATGCGTTGGCAATGTTGCCAAAAGACACTGTCATCGCGCTGATTAGCTTTGTAGTGCAAGATAATAAAATCGCGGATGTTTTCAAATTCCATTTTCGATTGGCGGTTATATTCATCAACTTCACACGACTTTATGCCGTGATGTGGGAAGCATTTTAATAAGCGAATTACTCCCATTTGAATAAGGTGAATACTGGTAGATTCCAACGGCTCTAAAAAGCCACTAGATAAGCCAATAGCGACAACATTGTTATTCCACTGTTTTAGACGGCGACCTGTTTTAAATTTAATGAAATTGGGATCAGCCAGTGCCTTACCAGGCAAAGATTCGCGCAGCGTATTCTCTGCTTGCTCATCACTCATATGGGCACTGGAATACACCATGCCGTTACCCATGCGGTGTTGTAGCGGAATATGCCAGCACCAACCAGCATCTTTCGCCACACTGCGGGTATAAGGCGCTATTGGTGTTGGAGACTCACAAGGAATAGCGACAGCGCGATCACAAGGTAACCAATGGCCCCAATCTTCGTAACCCGTTTTTAGTGTCTGCTCAATCAGCAAACCACGTAAACCGCTACAATCGATAAACAAGTCACCACCAATTCGCTCACCGTTTTCTAACATCAGCTCGGTAATATTGCCACTAGCTTGATCTTGAGTAACGTCAACCACCTTACCTTCAATGCGTTTAACACCGCGTCCTTGGCTGTACTCAGATAACAACTTGGCATAAAGCGATGCATCAAAGTGATAGGCGTAAACAATACCCGGTAGATTGGTGCCCGTGATGTTAGGAAACTTAGCAAACTTGTTTTGTTTTGCCGCTTGATAATTCAAGGAAAAATCGCCAAAAGATCGATTTTCGCCTACTGCTTTAGCACGCAAATAGGCATGGTGAAAATCACAGAAAGGTAGATTCTTGCCAACGCCACCAAAAGCGTGCATGTATTTAGAACCTTGAGTACTCCAGTTTTCAAACTCAATACCCAGTTTCATCGTGCCTTGCGTGGCTTGGAGGAACGTCTTCTCATCGATACCCAATGCGTTGTTGAGGTGAGTAATCGGCGGAATCGTCGCCTCGCCAACACCAATAGTACCAATCGCCGTCGATTCTATTAGCGTGATGTTATGAGTTTTCCCAAGTACCTTCACTAACAGCGCCGCACTAATCCAACCGGCAGTGCCGCCACCAACTATGGTGATGTTTTTTATTTTATCCATTGCAAACTCCGTCAAAACACGCTCTGTATAATAGACTCTCTCGGTTTTGTTATCACTCATATTCGAGAGACTAGAGCGCTTTGAGAACGCCGCTCCTTGCCATTGCCTACATGGATGTAGGTACTTAGAAAATGTCTTGAACAATTTTCTGCCATGGCACCGCGGCATTGCGTTCACGGATGTACGTACTTAGACTTTGCAAGGAGCATAAAGTCTGACCGTTCATCCTCGGCTCGTGCTCCTGCTTCGCCCTATCTCCTAAATCCATTTAGTCGTGAACATCGCCGCTCCTTGCCATCCATGGCACCGCGGCATACCGCTCATCCTGAACATAAAAGCCCCTGCAACTCTCATTGCAAGGGCTTATCGTTTTATAGCTTAACTACCACAGATTACATCTTGTAGCTGAAGCCTAACAAGAACGAGCGACCGTATTGTTGGTAATCGCGAACTTGTAGTGCGTTGTCACCGCTTAACGACGTGAATGGTTCGTCTGTTAAGTTTTGACCTTGTAAGAAGATTGATAAGCCTTCTAGCTTTTCAAAACCAGCGTCACCGAAGTTGTAGCCGATTTGCGCATCAACGATAGTTTCGCCCAGGATATCAACTTGTTGCGTATCAAAACCGATACCATAAACATCGCCTTTAAAGTCACTACGCTTACGCATACTTACGCGAGACTCGAAACCTGATTTCTCGTAGTAAAGCGTGAATGATTGAATACGCTCAGATAAACCTGGTAGCTCGTAGTCGTTGTCGTTCTGATCTTTAATGTCAGAAGATACGCTAGTGTGGCTGGCGATTAAACCTAAGCCGTCTAGGCTGTCGCTAATCATGTTGAATGGGAAAGTAATAGACGCTTCCCAACCTTTTAGTGAACCGCCGCCACCGTTTACTGGACCTGATGCCGTCGCAGTCGAACGATCTGCTGGTGGTACTTCACCTGTTGCTGGATCTGCAACACCTGTCATGTCTTGCTCGTAGTTACCATTGAAGATCCAGCTGCTTAAATCTTTGTAGAAGTAAGCTAGCGAGAAGTAACCCTCTTGACTGAAGTAATTTTCGTAAGTGAAGTCGTAACCAACCGCTTCTTTTGGCTCAAGTGCTGTATTACCACCGCTAACACTCCAGTAGTTACCATTGTCATCAGGACGTTCTTGGCTGTATGACGCACTTTGTGATGCATTCATGTCATCCATGCGAGCACGAGAGATAGTTTTAGCAGCACCAAAACGTAATGCTTGATCATCGTCTAGCTTAAGCGATAAGTTTAAGCTTGGTAAAACGTTGCTGTAGCTGTGCTCACGGTAGTTTGCCGGAGTAACAACTTTACCATCGCGAACACCAAAAGCAGAACCATTTGAAGACTGCTTAGTGTGAACATAACGTACACCAACATTACCTGTTAACGGCATATCACCGATTTCAGCGTTAATATCAGCTTTTACGAATGCCGCTGTGATTTTCTCTTCAACATTCCAAGATTTAGTCGCGTGTGCAGGGTCACTGATGCTTTGTGCTGTTAACGAGTAGTAACCATCGTCGATTAGCGCTTGTGTGTCATAAGCAATCATGTTGCCCATGCCGATAAAGTCTAGTGAAACACTACCTTCGCGGTACTCTTCAGGAACAACTAAAGTGCCAGGGAAGGCATTTAGCGTCATGTAGTAGCCTTCAGATTTCTTGTTCTTTTCACGTGCGCGGTGTGAAACACCGTAAGTAATATCTGAAATCACTTCTGAATCGATTTGTTGCGTTGCAGCTAATTTAAGCGACATTAATTCATCATCGATTTCAGGAGCATTGATGAAACCATCTTGCGCCGCATTCTCGTATGGTGTGCCTGCCGTATTAAACTTGTCGTTTAACGCGCCATTCCAACCCCATGTTAATGGACCGCCTAATTGGATTAAATCGAAATCGCTGTAATCTAAGCCGTGGGTAAATTTAGCGCCAGTGTTACCGCCGTCGAACGTATAACCGATGTCATCTGCAACACCTTCATCATTACCACGGCCTGTACCTGCGTAACTCTCGATACTCCAAATTTTACGTTTTACTTTAGAGTAGCTAATGTCAGCGTCTAGTGCCCACGTCTCATTAATAGTCCAATTAGTGTTAAAGCCTAATGAAGTTAAATCCGCTTTACGCTCTTCAACATCATTACGAACAACAACACGTTGACCCTTAGTAATAGCG
This sequence comes from Psychrobium sp., assembly GCA_049607155.1. Taxonomy (GTDB): domain Bacteria; phylum Pseudomonadota; class Gammaproteobacteria; order Enterobacterales; family Psychrobiaceae; genus Psychrobium. The sequence goes on along the minus strand of JBMYWG010000009.1, from coordinate 51,354 downwards.
CTCGTTACAAAGCCAGTTGCTTCATCAACCGTTGCCGTTGCTGAATCGATAGAGCCTTGGCCCCAAGCAAATGGCACTTCGATACCACGTAAGATTTTTGTATCTTTAAAATCAACGTATAACGCGTCAAATGTCATGTGAAGATCATCGTTTGGCGATGCTTCAATCACTAGCATAGTAGAGTCGCGGTCTAAGGTTGATGAACGTACGAATGGCTTAGCACCACCAAGAATTGAGAACTTGTTACCGCCTACTTCAAACTCTGGGTAGCCCCAAGCGTTCCAGCGATTTTCTTGGTTCGGTGAGCTCATTGTTGAGTGAGCGAATGCAACACCAACAGTGTCATCAGCGAATTTATCTACGTATGAGAAAGTGCCACGGAAACCTGTGCGGTCGCCGTCTGGGTTAAGCTTTTCTAAACCAGTTTGTTCAATTTGACCGTTGAACTGAATTACGCGCTCGTCAACAGATAGTGGTTTGATTGTCTGTAAATCGATAACACCAGCAATACCTTCACCTTCTAGTGATGAATCAGGCGTTTTGTAAACAGTTACGCCACTCATGATTTCTGATGGGTATAAGTCGAACTCAACGCCACGGTTATCACTAATAGATACTTGCTCACGACCGTTAAAAGTCGTGCTTGATTCGTTTTCACCGAAACCACGGATAGTTACACGACTAGCACGGCCGTCTAAACGTTGTGCTGCTAGGCCAGGTAGGCGAGCGATTGATTCTGCAATAGAAGAGTCTGGAAGTTTACCGATGTCTTCAGCTGAAAGCGCTTCAACAACGCTAGATGAATAACGCTTCGTGTTTAACGATTGGATAACACTGCGACGGAAACCGGTTACTTCAATGGTTTCAACGGCTTTTTTAGTTGCTTCGGCGGCTTTTTCTTTATCGGTTTTCTTATCTGCATCGGCTGCGTGAACCGTACCAGCTAAACCGGCTGAAATTAACGCCAGCGTCAGCAAACTAGGCTTAAACTTCGACATACTTAGACTCCACTTTTTTGATTTTTATTCTACTTATATAAGGCAAGCATTAATGTGATTTGGCTTACCGAAATAAAAGGTCGTACTTACTTTTATAGTTTGAGGCGATACTACTCCCCTCTCTGTTTAACAAACAACCTTATGCATACGTATTCAAAGCCATTTCGCTACATTCTGTTAACATAAAACGCCACATTTCAGTGTTAAAAAAGTCACCACAAAACACATAAGCCATTGTTTTTTAATATGTAAAAAATCAATGTAAAAAAGTGTGATTCTATCGATGTTATGCATACGTATGCAGTAGTATTGAACAAATTAGCGAACCTAACGTATTCTGCCTGCAACTTAAATTGACCTAATTTCACAACGAATTTAGCCAATAAATAGCATGTGTTCACAGAAACACAGCAGCAATGATTGAGGTTGATATGCAACATACTCCTTGGTGGCAAGGCGCCGTGATTTATCAGGTGTACCCACGCAGCTTTATGGATTCAAACAACGATGGCATCGGTGATATGAAAGGTATTATCGATCGTTTTGATTATATCGAATCACTAGGAGTAGACGCCGTTTGGGTATCGCCATTCTTCAAATCGCCAATGAAAGACTTTGGCTATGACATCAGTGATTATCGCGATGTCGACCCTCTGTTTGGGTCTCTAGATGATTTTGATGCTTTAATTGCTCGCGCAAAACAATCTGATATAAAAATCATTATCGACCAAGTGCTGAGTCACACTTCAGATCAGCATGCTTGGTTTGAAGAGTCACGCCAAGATAAAACCAACCCCAAAGCCGATTGGTATGTCTGGGCAGATCCTAAACCAGATGGCACAGCACCAAACAATTGGATGTCGATCTTTGGCGGCACAGCTTGGCAGTGGGAACCGCGACGTGGTCAATATTACCTGCATAACTTTTTGAGCAGTCAACCGGATCTCAACTTCCACAACCCCGATGTCCAAAAAGCAGTTTTAGACAATGTTGAGTTTTGGCTAAAACGCGGTGTTGGCGGTTTTAGATTGGATGCAATTAACTTTTGTTTCCACGATAAGCAACTACGCGATAATCCAGCTAAACCCAAAGAATTACGCGCAGGTCGTGGTTTTAGCGAAGACAATCCGTACGCTTATCAATATCACTATTTCAATAACACTCAGCCAGAAAACCTCGAGTTTATGGAACAGCTGCGTCAGTTGTTTGATAAATACGACGAAGTGGTCAGTCTTGGCGAAATCTCTTCTGAAGATTCCCTCAAAGACATGGCGTTGTATACCCACAACAACCAGCGTTTGAATATGGCCTATAGCTTTGAGCTATTAACCGATGACTTTTCAGCGCAGCACATCAAAGATACTGTCTCGTCATTAGAAGAACAAATGACAGGTGGTTGGCCGTGTTGGGCGGTGAGTAATCACGATGCCGACCGCGTTGTTACCCGCTGGGGCAAAGGTAAAGAAAACACTCAATTGGCACGTATGCTCGCAGCAATGCTTGGCTCACTCAAAGGCAGCATCTGTACCTATCAGGGTGAAGAGCTCGGTTTAGGGCAAGCAGAACTAAGCTTTGAAGAGCTGCAAGATCCATTCGGCATTACCTTCTGGCCACAATTTAAAGGGCGCGACGGTTGTCGTACTCCAATGCCGTGGCAACAAGATGCAGTTCACGGTGGCTTCTCACAAGTAAAACCTTGGCTGCCGGTATCTGCTGCGCAATTACCATTAAGTGTCGATGTCCAAGAAAAAGATCCACAATCACCACTCAATAGCTACCGCGCCTTTATGAAATGGCGTAAAGCCCACAGCGCGCTAGTGACTGGTGATATTGAATTTATTAGCACCGACGATAACGTTTTGTTGTTTATTCGACATTGCCCACAAGCAGAAAAACAAAAAATCCTCTGTGGTTTTAACTTCAATGAACAAACCACCGAGATAAAACTGACGCAAAATATCGTCGAGTTCATCGATGCGTCGCCGTTCGTAATGGATACCAGTTCACTATCATTCGATACAAAATCTCTACATATTGATGGATTTAGCGGATTTTACGCCCACGTTGAGTAACACAGTTTAATTAAAGCCAACCACTGCGTTGGCTTTTTTACAAAAATACAATAATAAGTAAAAGGTGACTTATGAGCATTGCAACATCATCACCTAATGCAACCAGCAGCCAACCAAATAACGGCTATGGTTTCGCATTAGTGAGTCTAACTTCCCTGTTTTTTATGTGGGGCTTTATTACCTGTCTTAACGACATTTTGATCCCGCATCTGCAAAGTGTGTTCTCACTAACCCACTTCCAAGCCATGCTGATTCAATTCTGTTTCTTTGGCGCCTATTTTATTGTTTCGATTCCGGCGGGTATCCTTGTTAAGCGTATCGGGTACAAAGGCGGTATTGTCACGGGTCTAATCATCGCAGCCATCGGTTGTTTGTTGTTTTACCCGGCCGCATCGATGCAAGAATACGCGGTATTTCTAGGTGCACTTTTTGTACTAGCTTCTGGTATCACAATCTTACAAGTTGCCGCAAACCCTTATGTAACGGCGTTAGGCCCTGAAAAAACAGCGGCAAGTCGCCTTAATCTAACGCAAGCACTAAACTCATTCGGCACCACCATCGCGCCGTGGTTTGGTTCATTACTCATACTATCTGCTGTAGCCCACGATGTTAGTAGCATGACTGATGCGCAGCGCCTAGCACAAGCTGAATCAGTGCAAATGCCATATATTCTATTAGCTGCGATGCTACTTGTTTTAGCGGCTATTTTCAGTCAATTAAAATTACCTGTTATCGACTCTATCGAAGATACCAGCGGTGAAGTAACAGACGACAGCGCATGGAATCACCGCCACCTTGTATTAGGCGCTGTTGGTATCTTTATGTATGTGGGCGCAGAAGTAGCAATAGGCAGCTTCTTGGTTAACTTCTTCGGTTTAGAAAATATCGCAGGTCTTAATCACGCCGACGCGGCCAAATACCTCACCTATTTCTGGGGCGGTGCTATGGTGGGCCGTTTCATCGGCGCAGCAGTGATGCAAAAATTAGCCGCAGGTAAAGTGCTAGCCTTTAACGCTGGTGCAGCAGTATTACTGCTCATTATAACTATCATCGCCGAAGGTCAACTAGCGATGTACGCCGTATTACTGATTGGCTTGTGTAACTCAATTATGTTCCCTACTATCTTCTCACTAGGCGTTGCAGGTTTAGGCAAAGTAACGAGTCAAGGCTCAGGTATTTTGTGTTTGGCGATTGTCGGCGGCGCATTAGTACCACCATTACAAGGTCTCATAGCTGACGCTGTAGGCATTCAATTATCATTCGCCCTGCCATTAGTTTGTTATATCTATATTGCTTACTATGGATTGATTGGCTCTAAGGTTGTGCCTGCGAACAAATAACCCCCCAAGCGCCGCTTCCTCTCTCTAGCGGCGCTTTTCCGACCAATTTCAGATTACTTTTTCGCTGTTTGAGAGTCATCGCAAACTTAGGTATTATCAATGCTGTCATTCGCCAGAGAATCCACCATGAGAAACAAAGCCACATCCTTCGATATCGCCTATCACGCAGGCGTATCTCAATCGACGGTTTCTCGTGCATTAAGTGGCAGCCCACTGGTTAGTGAAGCCACTCGCCAGCGCATTCAAGCCATTGCTAAAGAGCTCAATTACAAGGTAGATAAAAACGCCAGTAATTTACGCACCCAAAGCAGCCACACCATAGCATTACTGTTGTTTGAAGACGCGGCCATTGATGAATCTAATATCAATCCTTTCTATTTATCGATGCTTGGCAGCATTACCAAAGCATGCGCTAACGCGGGCTATGATCTATTAGTGTCATTCCAAGAAATGAAGGGCGACTGGCACGCAGAGTATGAAGATTGCCACAAAGCCGACGGCTTAATCCTGCTTGGTTATGGCGACTACTTGGCCTACAAGAAAAAACTCAATCAGCTTATCGAACAAGAAACCCATTTCGTATTGTGGGGCGCCGATGACAAAGAGCTAAGCGCAACTTCGGTGCGCTGTGATAACCAACAAGGTGGCTTTGAAATTACCCAGCACCTTATTGACAAAGGCCGTAAGAATATTGGATTTATCGGCGAAGCAACCGAGGCAACACCAGAGCTGCTAGCCCGTTATAACGGCTATTGTAAGGCGCTCAAAGCCAAAGGTTTAGCATCAGATAAATCGATGCATATTGATGCAAAGATCAATGAAATCTCGGGCTATGAAGCCACAAAAACACTACTCGAAAATCACAAAGATATCGATGGTATTGTCGCAGCCTGTGACTTAATGGCTATTGGCGCTATGCGAGCCATAAGTGATTTGGGTTACACCGTGGGTGAAGAAATCGCAGTGGTTGGTTATGACGATATTTCAGTGGCGCAATTTACCAATCCGCCGCTCAGCACAGTGCGCCAAGACACCACACTAGCTGGTCAGTTAATGGTGAAAAACCTTATCGAGCGTATCCAAGGCAAGCCAACGTCAGGTTCCATCATCGAGCCACAACTCGTTATCCGAGAGTCTTGCGGGCAAAGCTAGTCACTCCCACTATTACTTTAGATACTGAATGCTCATAGCATTCAGTCATTTAAGATTTACTTTCCCAGTTGTAGTCCTCACAATTTGCCCTTACTATGCAAGCACGACTTGTTTATATCTGGAAAAAATGTGGCGTCTGCAACCATTCTTATCGTCGATGATCGGCCCGACATTCGTTTAAGCGCAAGCTTTCTGCTAGAGGACAATAACTACCAAGTACTCGAAGCTGAATCTCCTTATCAAGCACAGCAAATCATCGATAAAAATTCGGTATCGCTTGTGTTACTCGATATGAACTACGCGCTAGATACTACGTCTGGTGATGAGGGGTTAGAGTTATTGCGATGGCTATCGAAGAATCACCCTCAGGTTCCAGCGGTTGCGATGACAGCATGGTCGAATGTGGAGTTAGCGGTAAAATCGATGCAAGTTGGCGCCAGTGATTTCATTGAAAAGCCGTGGAAAAATCAACGCTTACTCCAAGTTATTTCCCAACAACTCACCATGGCTGGGTTAAAACAACAAAATCAACGACTCCATCAACGCCTTGAGCCTGAGCCACAAAATAGCTACCAATGGCGCTCACCTTGTATGGTTAAGTTGCTGCAACAAATAGACAACGTAGCAGCCACCGATGTCGCAATTTTACTGACCGGCGATAATGGCACAGGGAAAAGTCAGCTCGCCAAACACATTCACCAGCGCTCACAACTCGCCAACAAGCCGTTTATAAGCGTCAACATGGGGGCTATTTCAGAATCACTATTTGAAAGTGAGATGTTTGGTCACACTAAGGGCGCGTTTACCGATGCAAAATCCAGTCGCATTGGCCGTTTTGAATTAGCACAAGATGGCACGTTATTTCTCGATGAAATCGCCAATATTCCGCTGTCGCAACAGGCCAAACTATTACGCGTGGTTGAATCAGGTGAATTCGAGCCACTTGGCAGTAGCAAAACTCAGCAGACCCAATGCCGATTAATCAGCGCATCCAATGGTGATTTCACTAAGCTCATCGCTCAAGAACAATTTCGAGAAGATCTATTTTATCGCCTTAACACGCTAGAGTTTCGAGTGCCATCGTTGCGAGAAAGGCTTGACGATATCGTGCCACTAGCCGAGCACTTTATGATGGAGTTTGCCAAAAAGTATAACCGCCAGCCACCATCCTTTAGCCAATGCGCCAAGCAGGCGCTGCTCGCTTATCAGTGGCCAGGAAACTTGCGTGAACTAAGCCATGTGATTGAACGAGCGTTGCTGCTATCAATGCCAAGCGACGACAATCCTATGTTAAACGAGGTCGATCTCCCTATTACCACGGCGAGAAGTAATAGCGATACCATGACTTTTATGACGCTAGAACAAGCGGAAATAAGCCTGATTGAACAAGCACTAGCGCGCACTGAGAAAAACGTGCCGCGGGCGGCGAAGTTACTAGGGCTCACTGGAGTCTTATCTAGCTATTCGCTTTGTCTTGTTGACGGCAGTATTGCTCGCGTTATGTGGAGTCATACTTTATCAGCTTGAGATGGCACCGTGGAATATTGCCATTTTATCGGGACTCATCGGACTGTTTTGCGCCATTACACTAAATAAGATTTATCGCCGAATCATCGCAACATACGAGCGCAGCTTGTTACACATCGAATCGATGCGTGTTGAAGATTACAACCAATATGCGAAGTCAGATTTTAAACAAGGTACAGCTGCCGAATTGCATCAGCAACTTAGAGCCCTTAGCGAACATTTAGCAGAACAAAAGTCCCGCTACGATCAGCACGCCTTCTTGGTGTATCAACTCATTGATCAGCTAAACATTCCAATCTTAGTATTTAATCAGAAAAATAAATTAAGCTACGCCAATGGCGCTTTTTCGATGCTTTATGCGCAGCCGTGGCAAATGTTTCGCAATGCATCCCCTAAACTACTCAACCTGAGTAAACGCGACAATAAATGGCAGCTCGAGAAGCAAAGTCAGCAATGGCAAATTAGCCAAAGTGAATTCATTGACGACGGCCAAACCCACCAACTGCTCGTGTTCACCAATATCGAATCGGTTAAACGAGAGAGTCAGCAAACCGCATGGCAGCAAATTATTCGGGTTATGAGCCATGAAATTCGTAATTCGCTCACTCCTGTGTCGTCCTTAGCGGAAAGCCTCGCCACGCGCAGTAGCAGCGAGCGAGATCAAAAAGCGCTGGCACTGATTCACGAGCGCTGTCATCACCTACAAGACTTTGTTAGTCGTTACTCGTCGCTATCTCAGCAATTTAACCTCGCGCCAAAACAAATCAACACGGCGGAGTTAAAAGAGCGCCTCAATGGCCTATTCACCGAACAACAGCTGGACATTTCACTGCATTGCCAATGGTTATGGGCAGACCAAACCTTTTTAGAACAAGTGCTTATTAATCTGATAAAAAACGCAGTGGAAGCCGGCGCAAATGATGTTAAGCTAGCCATTAGTCAGCACGGCAAGCAACATGAGATAACAGTAACCGACAATGGCCACGGCTTTGCCAATCTCGATAATCTATTTGTCCCGTTATTTACCACCAAAGCGCAGGGCCAAGGTATTGGGCTTAATTTTTGTCGCAACATTGTAGAACAACACAACGGCTCTATCGCATTAGAAAACAACAAGCAAGGTGGTGTGACTGTCACGATCAAACTGCCTAGCAACATCAGATAAACAACAAACAATCCTCAGCTCCCTATCAGTCCGATATCGAAAGTAACCAGTCCGATATCGGACCAACAACTGTCTCCACACTACCTCACACAACATAAACAACTGAATTTTAACAACATTCAAGGTTGGCATGCTCCTCGCTACACAACAATAAATTATCGAATAATTCCGAGGGCGTCATGGACGTAGTTAAAACAAAAAAGAAAGCCAAAATAAATTGGTCTAACAAAACGCTGTTAGTGGTCGGCATCGCGGTGGTTGCAGTGTTAGCGCTTTGGGCTAATCAAAGTGCCAGTTCGGTATCAGTTAAGCGCGGCGAGATTTTGATCGACCAAGTTAAACGCGGCGATCTCGATGTGATTATCGAAGGCTACGGCAGCCTCAAGTCAGACAAGCAGCAGCTTATTACGGCGTTTTCCCGCGCAACGGTTAAAGAAATCGTGCTTAAGCCCGGTGCTAACGTAAAAGCCGACAGCGTCATAGTGTTGTTAGATAACCCTGAATTACAACAGCAACTCGACAGCGCCAAGCGTGCCCTGAGTCAGGAAAAGGCGAACCTGCGTCAGCTAAAGCTCAATCAACAGCGTGAAAAACTCAATGAAGCGGCGGCACTTGCACAAATTAACGCGAACTACGAAACAGCTTCACTCAAACGTATTGCTGAGGAAAAACTAGAAAAGCAAGGTATCGTTTCGACCCTCACTTTTCAGCAAACATTACTTAATGAGCAGCAGCTTAAAAAGCGCATTGCCATTTTGAAACAGCGCCTAGCTCAACTTGACTTAGTCCACCAAGAAGCAGTGAGCATCGCTCAAGATCGCGTTCATCAACAACAAGGCCTATTAGATATCGCCCAAGCTCGCCTCGATAAACTAACGGTACGCGCAGGTTTCGATGGTGTGTTACAACGCCTGTCAGTCGAATTAGGACAAAGCCTATCAGCAGGACAAGAAGTAGCATTGATCGGTAGCGTTAGCGACCTGATCGCCCTTATTCGCGTACCACAAAGCCAAGCACAACAAATCGAAATCGGCCAATCGACCATCATAGATACGCGCCGCGACAAGATTATGGGCACAGTATCGCGCATAGATCCTATTGTTGCTGACAATACTGTCGAAGTAGAAATTGAACTACCAGAGCAATTGCCTGCTAGTGCTCGTCCAATGCTTAATGTCGACGGCATTATCACCGCCGATACCCTGAAAAACGTCCATTACATCCAGCGTCCACCGAGCATTAAATCTAATAGCAAGGTATCGCTTTATCGCGTCGATCCACAAACACAGCAAGCTGAGTTGGTTGAGCTTAAATTAGGCCGCCAAGCAGGTCGCTATATCGAAATCATTTCAGGTGCGAAAGACAATCAACAGTTTATCGTTTCCGATCTATCAAACATCACTAAAACCGCAACTGTGCTAGGCATTAAGTCTTAGTAGCGCATTAGTTAAACAACAAGGAATTACCCATGAAAAATATCAAAATAAAAATGAAAAACATCGCTAAGGTCTTTGAAACTGATGAACTCGAGACACATGCCCTCAAGAGCATCGATTTAGAGATTTACGAAGGTGATTACGTTTCGATTTCTGGCCCGTCTGGCTGCGGTAAATCAACCCTGCTCTCAATTTTAGGGTTGTTGGATATGCCAAGCGGCGGCGAGTATTTTATCGAAGATGTTAATGTTACCGATTTATCGTTGGATATGGCGGCGGAGATCCGCAGCAGCAAAATTGGATTTATCTTTCAGTCGTTCAATCTGATCGACGAATTATCCGTATTCGACAACGTTGCCCTACCGCTGCGTTATGGCAAAGCCAAGCTTAGCGATGAACAAATAAAAGCGCGGGTTCAAGAGTGTCTAGAGCTTGTTGATATGAGCCATCGCATTAGCCACAAACCGAATCAGCTTTCTGGTGGTCAACAACAGCGTATCGCCATTGCTCGTGCCCTTGTTGCCAAACCAGCAATTCTGCTCGTCGATGAGCCAACAGGTAACCTAGATTCGAAAAGCGGTGATCAAGTCATGGATGTGCTAGAGCAGCTAAACAAAGCTGGCACCACTATTTGTATGGTAACGCACGATCCTCGTTACGCGGACATGGCGACGACTCAATTAAAACTGCTAGACGGCGCTATCTTAACCACGCCAAATCTTGAAACAGTTGAGCAGGAGGCAGTATGAGTCAGTTTTCCTACCAACAAAAACAAGCATGGGCAGGTTTAAAGAAAAAACCTGGTTTCATCGCAGCCATAGTCGCGACTATGGGGACGACACTTGGTGCTTTACTATGTGTCCTTACTTTGGCTTACGTGTTAATTGCTAAGCCGTTGCCTTATCCAGATCAAGAGCAACTGTTTCAAGTAAACAACATTTTTAGCAATAACAAAGGCGAACGCGTTGGCAATGCTTTCACTTACCCGGGTTTGGTGCACATGTATGAAAACCAAGAGGTATTTAGTGACTCTGCTTTGCTTTATGCGTCTGAAGATGTATTGATTAACTCACTTAATCAGCCAACGCTTGAAATGCTGTTTGTGACACCTGAATACTTTGGGCTTGTTGATGCACCTATGGCATTGGGTCGCCGTTTTGAAGAGACCGAAGCCAAAGATAAAAACAATCCAGTAGCCATTATTAGCTACAAAACGTGGCAACAACAATTTGCTGGTGACGAAAATATCTTGGGCAAGAAAATGGACTTTAGTGGCAATAGCTTTTCTATTGTCGGGGTATTAGCACAAGAGTTTATTGAACCAGAGCTTTACGAAACAGGTGTCAAAACTAGCGTGTTTTTACCTTGGGATTATAACCACAGTCATCCACGCACTCGTACTTCTTGGGGCAACATCAGCAATGCCCAAATGTACATTGGCAAGCTCACTACACCGATGACCATCAGCCAAATCAATCAAACCTTAACGACTTTGGTTAATGACAAATGGCAATCGGAAGTGACCGCTATCGAATTCTTCAAAGGCTGGAATATCGCGATGGATACCAAGAGTTTTAAAACTGAAATTCTTGGTGATAGCGAGCGCACGGTATATCTATTGCTCGCTGGTGTTATTGGTTTGGTGCTGATTGCTTGCGCCAACATCGCGAACTTGTTTATTTCTCGCACTGCAGAGCAGCAACGCCAATTGGCAATTCGCGCCGCTGTTGGTGCGAATAAAAAGCATCTATTTAGCACGATATTCGCCGAAACTAACTTGTTGATGCTACTCTCTGTGGGCATTGCATTAGTTATCGCAAGTGGTGGTTTCTACATGATGCAACAGTTATTAGCCCAACAATTACCGCGCGTTAATGAATTGTCTATCAACTGGTTTACGCTGAGCTGTGCCGTCGTGATCGCCTTTGCTTTGGCTGTGTTTTTCGCACGACTTAGCACCCGCATGATCAACTACAAAGCCCTTAATTCAACGCTACAATCGAGCGGTAAAGGCACTGGCGTACAAGTATCACAAGGAATTCGTAAACTGCTTATTATCAGTCAGGTGACTATAGTGACAACCTTGGTATTTATTAACATCAGTTTGTTCCAAGATGCTAAAGAGTCGATTGAAAAACCGCTGGGTTACAACACGGCTAATCTAAGTACTCTGTCGCTATCGGTTTCAGCAACGACCACGCCACCTGAAGCAGAGAGAATTCCGGTGATGAACGAAGTTCGTCAAAAACTATTAGAATTACCGCAAGTTGTCGCCATCAACCAATCGAGTGCACCGCTAAATAGCTTTAATCTCAATGCTCAAACGTCGGTTGCAACTAACGAACGTTATGTCGTCAATACTAAGTTTATCGACCAGCATTATTTCAATATGATCGGCCAAACGATGCTCGAAGGCGATAATTTTACCGCTGCAGACATCAAGGATGATAACGCAGTAATGATTGTTAATACTGAGTTTGCTAAAGCCCTAGCGCCGGAAGGTAGCGCTATTGGTCAACAAGTCAGCTTTGGCGGCGATCAAGTTGCAACTGTAATTGGCATCGTAAAAGGTACCTTGTACCCAGGCCAAGAAGACGTTCCAATGCAAGCATACCGCCCCGGTTCACAAGCGAGTACGGTGATGACACTGCGCATTGCTGATGGTCAAGAGCTAACACGTGAACAAGCGGTTGCGGTGCTCAAAGAAGTGACTACGCAATACACGGTATTTGATTTAGTGAAAATGGACGATCGCCGTGATGAAATGCTGTTTACCCAATACACCACCGCGGTAACTAGCGCCGTGTTAGCCGTGCTAACAATAGTGCTCTCGGCAATTGGTTTATACGGTATCTTAAGTTACAGCACGCAAATGCGTGGCTTTGAAATAGGAACACGGATGGCGATTGGCGCTAAGGGACGTGACATTATCAAGCTTATCGTGCGCGAGAACACGGGCGCTGTGAGCATTGGTATGGTGATTAGTGTGATTTTATTACTTGGTGGCTACATCGGGTTCCAGAGCGAATTAGCTGATTACTTTTCGCTACATCTCATTCCGGTGTTTGTTGTGACGATAACGACCATTGCCGTTATCGCCCTATTCGCCTGTTACTGGCCGCTACGCCAATTCATTAACCGCCCAGCAATACATTCACTGCGCGGAAGTGAATAACAAATAGCAATAACAAACCGCTTACCCTAGGGATAAGCGGTTTGTTATATCATTTCGAGCACCTTATTGATGGTGTTTAGGTTGCGCGCAGTTGCCGCCACGCCTAAACAAGACTCCATGTTACTCGCCAATTTAGAGCGGCCAATACCTTCTGGTGCAAACAAATACAATACTCGACCATCCAACCGATATTGCTCGCTAGGCAACTGATATTGTTCAACCTTCTCATGTATCAATTGAGGTGTTTTGCTGCAGATAAAATAATGCACCGTTTTACCTTCTTGTTCCGCATAAGGATTTTTCGCAGCAATTCTTTTAAACTCGCTTGCCGTAATCGCCATGATCTGGGGCCGAAAACCACACATAATTTCAACGATATCGCCAACTTCCTTGGTCGGCTCACTACTACTAGATAAAACGATATTTCCCGACTGAATATAGTGTTTAACATCGGTAAAACCCGCTTCTTGTAGCGCGGCAACCAAAGGTTTCATCGCCACCTTATTGTTGCCGCCAACATTGATACCACGAAACAACACCACGTATTTAGTCATTAACGTTCTCCTTTCACAGCAGCTAACTTACTAATGCGACTATATAAAATTTCCGATAATTCCCAGTTATATCCCTGAAAATTGGTGGTGTTAGTAAATTGAATAATCACAGTATCTGTCCCGCTATCGTAACGAGCAATACTTTGATAACCGGGGACTAATCCGGTGTGCTCAAACTTGTACACATCTTTGTAAATAGCCTGCTCTTTGTCGTTTAACAACGAGCCATCATTTAACGCGCGTAAAAACACTGCTACATCTTGGGCAGTGGCAATCATCGAGCCATAATAATTTTGCTTTAAATCGTCCTCAATTCCCACGTAGTAACCACTCATAACTTCACCGGCTGGCGCTTCACGAATGGAGTTATACATATCTGTAATGCCCAGTGGCTTAAGCATGGTCTGGCGAATATATTCAAAATGACTGTAACCAAGAGTTTTATCCATCAACTCAGCCAATAACATGTAGTTTGTATTGGAATATTCGTAATCAGAATCAGGAGCAAAACTGGCTGGTAAATCTAGCGCCAACTCAATAGCTTCGCGATCGTTTTGAGGTAACTCATCCCAAGAAAAGCGCGGGCTGTCGATATAGTTGGGTATCCCACTGCGATGGCGCAACATCATCCGTAAAGTGATAGATTCGGAGTTCTCAATTCTCTCTTTTAAATCAGGAAAATACTCGGCAACCGTCCCATCTAACGACAATCTTTTTTCATTAACGAGTTTTACTGTCGCTGCCGCAACATAGAGCTTGCCAATGCTTGCAATCTTAAACAATGCGTCGGGATCGGCAGGCGTTTTTAACGCTCTATCATGATAACCAGCACTATAACGCTGCGGCGCTTCACCGCCCTTATCAACATAAACAATCGCCCCATCAAATCCCTGCTCTAAAGCTCGATTTAACTCTTCATCAATGGAATTGGTTAGCGGCGGTAACCAAGCGAAAACCAAACTCCAAGGCACAAAAATCACCGCCGATGAGATACCTACAATAGCAGCGAGAACTCGTAAAAGTTTGATAGTTTTTGACTTATCTTTCATGATGACTTATCACTTAAATGATTCTTTATTTTTAAATCAAACAATAACATAAAAACCTCACAGTGAACTTATGCCTTCAACTTTTCGAAAAATACGTTATGGCTATCTTAATAGCTTATTTTCTTGTGTAATTGGATCAGTAATCACAGGAACAATTCTTACTATTAATTCCTTAGTAGATGGAAGTATTGCAGACTCTTTGCTTGGATTTTTCCCACTGACTATATTTTTGATTGCTGGCTCATTCATTTTTTGTATCTTTTCCAATGCGATCGTTGGCAGTTTTTTATATACAATAACCATGCAATTCCCATCTTTTCAAAAGCACACTCTTTCGAGCATCGGAGTAGCCATTGGGATGGTATTAGGTTATGGGTTTAATAATTCACTAATGTTCAGCATTTTTGGCGCTATTTACGGTGGATTGAGTGGCTACTTATTTTGGCGTGGTGCTACTAACATTGATTAAAAACCATAAAAAATGCCGCTAAAAAGCGGCATCTTTCATTATTTAGTCGATAAATATATAAAACTATTTATGCTTGAACTGATCAGTTAATTCACTGTAGTTATCCCACACCTGCTGATCGGCGTAAGAACGTAGCAGCTTAACGTATTCAGCATGTGTCCAAGCTAGTGGTGTTGCGCCATTAGTACCTTGGCCTAGCTTGTAACCGTACTTCTCGTTGCTGCCGACGCCATCCCATACTTGCTCTGGTAGCATCATGCCTTCGTTAGCGAATAACTCCATGGTGCGTACGTAGGTGTTACGTAGCTTATCCATTGTTGGTGAGCTTACTTGCTGCTCTTTTAGCTTAGCTGCTGCTAACTCATAGTGTCCACGTTCGCCAGTGAAGAATGGCCACACGCGACCGCGTTGTGCTTCGATGTTCTTGCCAGTTGCGTGATAGCCACGGCCTTTGATGATGTCTTCGCCGTAACCGTCGTTACCATAGCGACGCCAGCCAGGGAAAGTGCCTTCTACGCCGTCAAAGGTGAAGTTATATTTAACGCGTAAGTTATCTTCGATGTTTTGACTGTCGTATTCGACTAATGAGTCTAGTACCGCCGCATCATCAGCGCTGCGCACACCGTAACGCACAAGCTCTAAGAAACCGCCATCGACGATGCTCTTCTTATCAAGCCCCGGCTTACCGTTGTTATCGTTAAGCTTTTCGCTATCGTTCACATCTTTATCTTTATTAATACGGATGTAGTAACGACCATTGTCATCACCTTGGGTGAATGCGCCTTTATCGGTAAACATTAGCTTTTCAATATCGCCAGCGTATTTAGTTGCAGTTTGTTCGTACAGTTCGGCGCTAGCTTTATCGCCTGCTAATTTAGCAATATCAGCTGCTGCCGCTAAGCCAGTGATAATAGCTGCGGTGGTCGATGGCGAATGACCAGATTGCTCTTCCCAACGCTCTTGCTGAGTCATTGGCGGTGTGATCTTAGTGTTATTCCAATCGATATTTACCGTACCGCCTTTCACTAGGAAATCGGCCGCAGGTTTTAACATCTTGTTGTACCAAGCTACTAGCTGATCGTCTGATAACACTTTGTTTTGCCAAAGTTTCCAGCCAAGCATAATCGGCATGGCTGTTTGGTCTAGCTGCACACCAACCCATTCGATAGTGCCGTCAACATGGGTTTTCTGTAGGAACCAACCACCGTCGCCTTTGTTTTCTTTAAACTTGTCAGAGACCTGTACTTTCTCAAGGTAGTTAAATGATACCAACGGCGTTTCTTCATCGCCAAGCGCTAATAACGCCATCGCACATTGATAGAAATCGCGTGGCCAAACCGCTTTATAACCCGTGTGACCTTTCTCTGCTGAAACCGCATCGCCCCAAGGGTTAGACAGAGATGCGATAAGCGCACCCGCATGAGTTTTATCTTCTTGCGCTTTTAAGACCAAGGCGCTGGTGTAAAGTAGCTTACCGTTGTCGGTGGTCATCTCGGTCATCGCAGGTAAACCAGATAAGCTTGCTAAATAATCTTCCCAACCTAGATGCTCACCTTCGCCGTTGTAATGAGCTAACACGTCTTTGTAACCACGCTTAAGTGACGTTTTTGCAGCGCTTTCACTGTCTGCTTTTGAGTGACCAAAACCAACAGCGATATCGTATTCAACCGTTACGCTTTCTTTGCCATTTAGGGCAACTGGCGCAAACTGCGCCGTTAAACCAACATTACCAGCCACTTCGCCTGTGGTTTGGTACTGCCAGTCCATGGTGCCGTCTTTAAGATCGGTTAAGCCATCTGATTTGCCGATAAAGCCCACTGAAGTTTTAGCAAAATCAGTATCGCTCAGCACAGTTAGGTAACTGCCGCTATCTTCTGCCGATAAGCTATCTTTAGTCGCAACTGCCATGTCGTTGCTACCGTTGTTATTGACATGCGGATTCACAACTAAGTTAGCTGTAATGCCGTCTTCATAAGCGGTGAAGTAAGTTTTTACGAATAATGTGTGTTCGCTAGGGTCGGTAAAGATATGCTTTTCAATGCTGTATTTACCTTCTTTATCCTTATTAACGATTTTGTACGCCAAAGAGAGCGGGCGGCCAGCGTCGTCTTTATAGAGATAATCGATGGTAGATACGGTGTCATGCTGTTCTGTGTCAACAAAGCCTTTGCCTGTCACAACAAACTGCATATCTTTGATTTGCGCTTCGTGAATAAGGCCGAACATGGTTTCGGTAATAATACCTTGCGCTAGCGAGAACCAAACTTTCGATACTTTGCCTGTCGCCGCTTCATCGCTGTACGCTAAATCTTTATAAGCTTCGTAAGAGCTACCGATCCCCGTCTTGCCTGCATAGGCCCATGTAGAAGGCGCGCCCGGAGCACCTGGTGCAGCAGTAATAGCAGGCGCAACGGCTGTTTCTGGCGCAGATGATTTTTCGCCACAACCCGCAAGGCCAAGAGCACTAGCAAGAGTTACGGCAATAAGGCTTGGTTTAAATAATGGTTTCACGACAGACTCCTATTGTTGTTGTGATGGTGTCGTTGAAGAATTTGGATCGCTTACAAACAGCGTTGATACGCCAGCAATAATCATCGAAGCGCCGCCAAGTGCTAAGGCATAAATTGTTTGGCCTTCGAATAAGTAACGCACTAATACGCCGAGAATACTCGCCGCTAATAATTGCGGAATAACGATAAAGAAATTGAAAATCCCCATATAGACGCCCATTTTGTGGGCTGGTAGTGCGTTTGATAGCAGTGCATACGGCAATGACAAAATCGATGCCCACGCAAAACCAACCCCCACCATAGACACTAACAAGTAGTCTGGATTTTCAATGAAAATAAAAGAAATTAAGCCAGCAGCGCCCAAGAACATATTCACTAGATGACTGACTCGCAGCCCCATCTTGCTGACCATGACAGGAATTAGAATGGCGGCGATGGCGGCAAAACCGTTGTAAGAGGCGAATAATACACCAACCCAATCGGCACCATCGTTATATAGCTGACTCGTAGTATCTGTACTACCGAAGTGAAAAGCGGTTACCGCAGAGGTGGTATAAATCCACATCGCGAACAGCGCGAACCAAGAGAAGAATTGCGTAACAGCCAGCTGCTTCATGGTCTTTGGCATGTGGAACATATCGTTCACCACCTGATAAAAACCATTGCTAATCGCTTGGCGCTTAACCATTAAGCCGCTAATTAATTCAATCAGACCAAAGGCAATTAAACCAGCCGCCACTAGGTACAACTCTTTGTCTAATGAATTGCTGTAAATAAAGGCAAGAAATGCACCGCCAATTAGCGTCCAAATGGCAAAGCCACTGAAATATTGCCCTGCTGTACGATGTTTTTCGACATGAGCCGCTTTAGATGCATCTTCTGCCGCTTCAAAAGCCGCAAGTTGCTCTGGTGAATATTCTTTAGTGCGATACACCGTCCAGCCGACAGCGGCTAATAACACCACAGCACCGGCATAAAATGAATAGGTTACTGAGTCTGAAATCTGCCCTTCTGGCGCAACGTTAGCAATATCAAACCAGTTAGTTAGCATCCACGGTAATGCCGAAGCGACAATAGCGCCGATACCGATAAAGAAACTTTGAAAAGCGTAGCCCGTCGGACGTTGTTTTTCCGGCAACATATCACCAACAAAAGCGCGGAACGGCTCCATGGTAATGTTGATTGATGCATCCATAATCCACAGCGTACCCGCAGCAATCCATAAAACAGGCGCGTTAGGCATTACGATGATGGCGAGGGAAGTAACTATAGCTCCATAGAGGAAATAAGGACGGCGACGACCTAATTTGTTCCACGTATTATCACTCAAATAACCGATGATTGGCTGAACGATTAGACCTGTCAGTGGCGCAGCTACCCAAAGAATAGGCAGGTCATCAATCTCGGCACCTAGGGTTTGGAAAATACGACTAACATTGGCGTTTTGCAGCGCAAAACCGAACTGGATGCCTAAGAATCCAAAGCACATATTCCAGATTTGCCAAAAGCTCAGGTTGGGCTTTTGTTGCGACATAAACACCTCTATTTTACAACGGTCGAAATAGCCATTGATAATATAGTGAGCGTCATTTTATGCCTAGGGATTTGCATACGTATTCATCACAATTTTGCAACAATCTTCAGCAGCAAACTCACTCAAGATCGATTGATCCGAGCTGAGAATTCATCCGTATTTAGAGAGTAAATAGCTTGCTAATTTATTGATATAAAACATAGAAAAAACGCTCAAAAGCAGGCATAGTAATGAGAACTATTTTCAACTAAAGATAAGGGTCCATTATCATGACTAAATACCTAGTAAGCCTAGCGCTACTTTTCGCCTCAAGCTCTGCATTCGCTGCTAATTGTGCTGTCGAAATCGAAGCCAACGATGCAATGAAGTTCAACAAAACCGAAGTTACTGTCGATTCAAGCTGTAAAAAAGTAACTTTAACTCTGAAGCACACTGGTAAACTGCCAGCTAATGCAATGGGTCACAACTGGGTGATGACTACTGGCGGCGATTTAATGGGAGTTGCCAATGCTGGCATGGCAGCAGGCCTAAACAACAACTACCTACCTGCTGGTGATAGCCGCGTGATTGCAGCAACTAAAATCATTGGTGGTGGTCAATCTGATACTATCGAAATTGATACTAGCAAACTAACTAAAGGCGGCGACTACGCGTTCTTTTGTTCGTTCCCAGGCCACTGGGCAATTATGAAAGGTAAAGTGACTGTTATTTAATTTGTCACTTTGGCGCGATCATCTCAGATGAATCGCGCCTATAACTATTCCGCAGCATTCGCATCTACATAAGCTTTAATATCTGCCAAATCTTGCGCAATCATCTTAATCATCGATTTCTTCATAAACACACTCATTACCGACGATAGTAAATTAACCCAAAACGATTCCGACGTTCCGGAAAACTCCATGGTTAATAAGGTTTGCTCGCCTTGCTGTTGCACCATTAATTTAGACACATAGACAGCACCGTGATTTTCAGCCCGCGTTTGATAATATTCGCCGTCGATACAATCGGTAATCCACATTGTCTCAGTCGCTTCTTTACCAAACATCTCGCGCGTTTCACGCCATTTAAACCCAACCCATCCCGATTCCGGCTGTTCAAGTACCTCTAGACTTAAAATTCCGGCTATCCAATTCGGGCAATTTTCAAAATCTGTAATTGCTTGCCAAACGCGCTCAGCAGAACTATCAATGGTTGTGTTAACGGAAATCTTCATGGCTAATCCTCAAGTAAGAATAATAGCTATAACAAATGTAGGCTAAAAGGTCGACTATTTAACCGACGCTCTAACCGAAGTAACGTTCAACGAATTGAACAGAAGAAACGCTATTATTTTTAAATTGAATTACTATGTGAATGAATCCTTCAACAGAGCCAATTTCTAATTCGTCAACAGATTCGGTCAACTTATATTTTTGAATATAGTGCGCTTTGGGCTGTCCGATGAGCTTTAGCTCAGCTGTATTTAAACGCTCACTAGATACATTAAAGCACAATGGCGAATGTCTATTTTTATTAGACCAAAACACAAACTTATCATCCGTATTACCCAATTCCATAACTTTGATTTTATAACTAGTGTCATGTCGACTGGAGACTAGAACATCACTCTCAACAGGATATTTTTTTGATACTTTTGACCACGAAAAATACCTGTCGAACATCAATGCTAGATATTTATCATCAATGACCAATTTTCTGTGTTCACTTTGCTTCTCGCTGACATGACACTGCTTTGCGTGCGCTTGGAGGGTTTGTGCAAATGCCATTGCAGAGCAAGACATCACAAGCAATAAAACACAGATCCATTGCTTAATCTTTGAATTCCCCATGCTATAAAACTCTTAATTTATAAATCAGGAGTCCTAATTTATATTTCATTAATGTGTTAAGACAAGGAGTTAGTTAATTTTCTAGTCAATTTTGACAACGGAGAATTTCCACATGCGTTCCATAGTATTAATCCTCATATTTACCACATTAATGAGCAAGCTAGCGTTGGCTGGGCCATCAAAAACCGTCACTAATGATCGCCAGCAAATCGAACAGACCCTCAACGACTATATCCAAGGCACTTCTTACTCGAACCCTAAACAAATCGACCGCGCCTTTGCGCCACAGGCTAATTTGTATCTGACAAAGAAAGACGTACCGCATTGGATAGTGCCTGCCACTATCTATCGCAGCTGGTTTGAAAACAAAGAACTCGGTAAATTCACTGGCCGCATTGGTGAGATTATCTCAATTGATATCGCCGACGATGTCGCCATGGCCAAAGTTGAAATCATGATCCCCAAAGGCCAAACACGATTTGTCGATTACATGCTACTGAAGAAGCTTGATAATCGATGGCAGATCATCGGCAAAACCGCTTCCAAAGCAGTATCGAATCAGCACGGTAAACGAATTCTGTTTATTGTTTCCAGCCATAGCTTTCACGGAGATTCAAAGATGCGAGCGGGTACTAGCTTTTCTGAGTTAGTAAATGCTTACGAAGAATTCAAAAAGGCAGGCTATACCGTCGACTTTATGAGCCCAGATGGTGGCGCTATCTACCTCGCCTACATTGATACATCGCTACCGAGTCACAAGAAATACATTTACGATCATCAATTTATGCATGCGTTGGCTCATACTAAAACACCGCAACAAGTAAGCGCCAATGACTACCGTGCAGTGCATTATGTTGGCGGCAGCAACGCCATGTATGGTGTCCACGACAATCCACAAATTGCTGCCATTAGCATGGAGATTTACGAACAGCACAACGGCATAGTGTCATCGGTTTGTCATGGCACGGCGGGCATTGCCGACCTAAAACTAAGTAATGGTAAATACCTCATCGATGGTAAACGCATTAGTGGCTACCCAACCAAGTTTGAAAATACCAAAGCGGACTACTTCCAGCAGTTTCCTTTTGATATGACTAAGCACCTGCAACTCCGTGGCGCTAATTTTGAAATTGGTGAACGCGGTAAACCTTTTGCGATAACCGATGGTCGCGTCATCACTGGCCAAAACTATCAATCATCATCTTTGGTTGCTAAGCAAATAATTGAAAAACTAAAGCAATTAGACGCTAACAATTAGTTACATCTAAATGACGTATATTTGCTCAATAAATAACACCTATGGTCGATAACCTAATTAGATTATCAACAGGGAATCGACCATGTCTATTGAGCAAATTAGTCAGCAATCAAAAGTAGATTATCAAGCAAGCCAGACTCGCAATCAGCGCGTCATCGAGATTAAAAAAGATGATCCTAGACATTCGAGCCGCGATGGGCTGAGCGGCGCACAAAAAATTGCGCTGGACGTTGTCGATTTTTCTTCCAAAGCAATCTCCGTCAGCCATCAAGAAGGCGAGCCTCCCGAGCACATTTATCCCCGCCCACTATCTGTAGATATTCTGCGTACCAAAATCCTGCTCGAAGAAGTGTTTGATGTAAAAATCGAAGGAGATAACGAGGCTCTTGCCAAGGCGATTAATGAAATAGAAGTCAACGGCCAGTCGTTCACCCAAGGAACTCTTGAAGAGTTGCCAACGAGCTCCGCCGTACTGGCTTTTGGTCAATCATTTGATGAAGAGTCAGAGTTGGTCATAATGAATGCGGTAACCGATTCACAATCACTAAATTATTCCACCAGCGGCACCTACAAAATTAACGATAAAGTATTTCACTCCACCTTTGAACTCTCACTGTCTGAACAGCGAATTTCAATGACAGAAGCCACGATTCCGGCGATTAGCCTTAAAGATCCACTACTATTGCAATTTGGCCCACAAGCCATCGGCCAGCTTAACGGTCAAAAGCGCGATGTCGATATTAATTCCGACGGTGTTATCGACAGTTTGCCGATGTTCGAAGGAGATGTCGGCTATCTAGTTCATGATAAAAACAATAACGGCCGAGTTGATGATGGCAGTGAACTATTTGGTCCACAATCAGGCAACGGTTTTAGCGATTTACGCACACTCGACAGCAACGGTAATGGATTTTTCGATCGCGAAGACGACGCATTTTCTGAACTAAAGATCTGGCAAGTTGACGCCAATGGCAGCGAAAGTTGGCGTAATCTCGCCGATACCGACATTCACGCCATTAATCTAGCGGCAACGTCGACCCCGTTTAACTTCTACGACAAAAACGACGAGTTACAAGCAAAACTCACCCGAACCAGTGTCGCGTTAACAGAACAAGGTAAAGCCTATGGCGTTCATCAAGTTGATGTCCGAATTTAACAACTAAATGGCCTGTGGAGGAAGTGTGATGGAGAACTTAGCGCCGCCAAGTTTTTCGCAGTGTGAGATGGCTAAATGTCCTTGATACCATTGTAAAATACGACTGACGATAGCCAGTCCCATGCCATAGCCTTTGACTGTTTGCTCGCTGTCATTACCGCGAATGAAGGGTTTAATAATTTGCTCGCGATCTTCAGACGCAATACCATTACCATCATCGCTTACACTAATAACAACTTGCTCATTTTTCGAAGATATATCGACAATAACTTCACGTTCACCGTAGTTCACTGCATTTTGAAGCAAGTTGTTTATTAAAATCATCAAATAGGCGGAATCACCATACACTGTTGTATCGCTCTCGCCTGTTACCGTAATCGATATTTGGTCGCTGGCTTTATTCTTAATACAACTGTCGATGATAGGGCGGATAGCAACTTGTTGCTTCTCTAAATTCACCATGGCTTGATCTAATCTTGCGTAATTAAGCAGGGTTTCCACCAGCTCCACCATTTCATCCACGTTATCACTAATGCGCTGCGCCATGTGGTTAAACTCGGTTTCTAAGTCCCGAATATAAGTCACCGAGCTCACATTAACGCGCTGTGACAAATCTCCTTCGCCGAACGCTTTTGCCACCTGACGCAGCTTGAGTAGACGGCGCAATAGTGGATAAAGCCACGCCAACATCAATAGCATCATTAGTAAATAAAAAGCGCTGGTGAGAATAATCCTCAGCGACGAATCAATAGCGTGAGAGGTTAGAGGCGGCGCTTGTAATACTAACAATTGTTGATGATTCTTGAGGAGAAAATAGAGCGATAAGCCGCTATCTGTCTCTAACATCACGCTTTTTCCGTGATCTAACTCGTTTAATAGCGCTTGTGGTAACAAAGGTTTGTTAGCGGATATCAGCGACAATTGATGGCTATCTGCCACAGGCCAGTTTTCGACGAACTCTTTGGGCTCAGCAACCTGATTAAGCGTTTTAGCCAAATGCTCACCCAATACTTCTAATTCACTAATCGCATCATTATCGGCCTTGGTATGACTGATAAAATACTGTGCGACTACTTTGTCGAACACCAAGCCTAGGCCGATGGTCGCCACCAGTGACACAACGATGAGTGAAATAATAAGGCGGCGCATTACGACCAACTATCCTTGGCTAGCAAGTAGCCTTTGCCCCAAATGGTTTTAATGCGAAAAGGGCTGGCAGAATCATCGCCAAGCTTTTTGCGCAGGCGCGAGACACGTAAATCGACAGACCGATCAAAGCCGTCATAATCAAAGCCTCTGAGATCCGCGACAAGCGATTCTCGAGATACCACTTCCCCTGCTTGTTTTGCTAACAGCCACAATACATCGAATTCATTAGAAGAAACATTAATAGCTTCGTCATTGAGGATCACACTGCGATTTTGATTATCGACAATTAATCCACCAAGCACGACTTGGTGAAGATTAGATGGCGCTTGCTCAGCACTTGGGCGACGACGTAAGGCCAATTTGATACGCGCTAGCAGTGCACGGGCGCGAATGGGCTTAGTCATGTAGTCGTCAGCCCCCATTTCTAGCCCTAGCACCTCATCAATTTCTTCGTCACGCGCCGTAATCATAATAATAGGATTGGCAAACTGAGGACGAACGGCTTTACACACATCTAAGCCGTCCATCCCTGGCAACATACCGTCAAGTAGCACGAGATCGGGATTTAATTGTGCAATTAACTCCACCGCTTCATCACCGCGATGACAAGTTGTGACTTTAAACTCTCTAGCAATTAGATAGTCTTCCATCCATTGTGAGAGTGCGATGTCGTCTTCCACTAATAGAATATGATCCTGTTCCATTAGTCACCAAACTCCATGTTTAAGCGAGATTGATCGCAATAAATAATCCCATGCCAATGCCATTGCGCGTGTGCGATGTCATCTTCAACTAGCAGTATGTGATCTTGCTCTATCAACTATTTAATCCTTGTTAAAACAACCGCCAAGAACGACGAGGTTGACCTTTTTTCTTATATACCCACGCAAGCTTCATTAAACCGGTAGCTAATACGGATTCTTCATTGGCTTGCCTGATAGTAAATACCACATTATTGGTTGCCTTAACTTCAAACTCCGCTTGGCCCGCATTGTGGTTTTTCCAGCAACGAATCGCTTGCTGTTGCATGTTTGAATACAAGCAATAATGGCCTTGCTCCGGCATTTTCCACGCGATTTCAACGCTTGCAAAACACGGGTTGCCCTGTTTCATAGCAACGCATTGTTCTGGCTGTACCACGAGTTTTGGATCTGGCGTTGCAGGCATTGCCTGCGCCGCACAAGTTAGCGATCCAACTGTCACTAACAAAGCACATACTGTCATTACAATAGATTTCATGGCGCCATCCTAAAACACATACGTTAGAAGAACACCAGCACGAGTGCCATTTTCAACGCCGTCATTGCGAGCCGCTTTAGTGCGCTCAGACAATGTTTCGTAGCGAACAAAACCACCAAACACCCAATCAGTACTTATTGGATATTCCAAGCCAACTTCGGCAGAGTAGCTAACGCCAGAATAATCTTCTGTCCCATCGAGTTTATGTGAATAGTTGTCGATCACGTCTTTTGAGCGATAATGGGCACCAACTGCACTATAAATACCGACATTTCGCACTTGCCATTCCATGTTGTATGACACTGACGCTTCAACACCGTCTTCGTCACCATTGTCAGGACTATAAGGTGAGAACATCACTTGTAGTTGGCTAGAGTCGAAATATCCTGTCGCTCGTAAACCACCGCGCTTGCTGCGATGTAGGTTCTCAATACCTTCTAGTCCTTCGATGTGGCGCACGGAGGTCTCATAGTAAAGATCCATCGCCCAAGTATCGTCGCTGTAGAAGTTATAACCCCAAGCTGATGGGGCATATAAGCCGTGAATACGACGAGAGCTCAGGCCCGGAGATTCAACAAAGAAGCCGCCAATTTGGGCGCGGAAACTAATATCTGTTTCAAATTCCGCGTCACCATCATCATGTAACGGATCGCGAAAATCATCGCCAAAACTGCTGATGGCACTTAGGCCAAGATAGAATCCATCACGCACATTACCGCTATCATGCTCGTGCTCATCGTCATCTTCGAAGCCGATACGAATATTAAACTCACGTCCGTCTTCGTCACTGTCGTGATTATGGTTGTGCTTGTGTTTCTTTTCGTGCTCGACCGTTGGTTTTTCTTTCTTTTCGCTATCGTGCGTTTCCGCCAATACCGAAGCTGCTGGTGCAGCCATAGCCATGGCAATAAATGATGAAAGCAGTAGTCGTTTCATTGTCCTGTATTCCTTAGTTCCTATCTTGTGCTTTCATCCTAACGACAATGTTTAGAAATATGCGTAACAGTATTTTTGTAAATGTATCAGTTTGTATCAACATTGATCTAAGCCGTCCAAGACTCTTGCAACAACGCCATCATGGCCTCTGTTGATACTTTCGATAAGTCATCACTGCCTTCGAGTAAGCTATTGGCCAAGTCGCGTTTGTGTTGATGCAACGACAAAATCTTATCTTCAATGGTGTTTTTGGCAATAAAGCGATAGATGGTTACGGGACGAGTTTGTCCCATGCGATGCGCGCGATCGCTCGCTTGATCTTCCACCGCCGGATTCCACCACGGATCCATATGGACTACATAATCTGCCGCTGTCAGGTTAAGCCCAGAGCCACCCGCTTTTAAACTAATTAAAAACACATCGCCAACGCCCGCCTGAAAATCATTAACCGCTTTTTGCCTAGCTTGAGCAGTGGTTGCACCGTCAAGATATTGGAAGCTAATGCCATTGGCCATCAAACGTTGTTTTAGAATTTGTAAATGACCGACAAACTGACTAAACACCAAGCATTTGTGATTATTTTCTTGTAGCTCGACCATCAACTTATCAAATACCTTGAGCTTAGAGCTTTCAATAGTGCTTTGTTCCATCACCAAGCTTGGATGACAACAAGCGCGGCGCAATTTCATTATTTCCGCTAGCATTTTGATGTGTTGTTGCCCCGGTTCCACGTCTTCTTGGGTTAAGTTCTCAATCGCTTGACGGCGCAGCGCTTCATAGAAAGTCACCTCTTCTTGCGACAGTTCAATAGGTAAATTTATTTCTGTTCTGGCTGGTAGTTCAGTGAGTACTTGTTGTTTCAAGCGACGTAAAATAAATGGCGCAATCACCTGCCGTAAACCAAAGCTAGCGCGCTGTTTGGCAGCCGCGTCACTCTCTTCGTTACTTTCAATTAATTGGGCAAAGCGCTTGTGAAACTGTTTTTGGCTGCCCAACAAACCTGGATTGATGAAACGGAAAATGCTCCAGAGCTCCGTGAGGTTATTCTCAATCGGCGTACCCGTCGTTACCATTTTAAACTTGGCGTTCAGTGCCAATGCCGCCTGTGTGCGTTTGGCCATTGGATTTTTTAATGCCTGCGCTTCATCGGCCACCGCACTAATCCAATCTACTTTTGCCAACCGCTCACCTTCTCGTTGCAGTAAACCATAGCTACAAATCACCACATCAAACGCGGTTAACTTGTCTAATACCTGCTGGCGCTCATCGATGTGACTATCGCGGCCAAAAACGTGCACTTTTAAGGTCGGTGCAAACTTGGCAATTTCTTGCTGCCAGTTAAAACACACTGACGTCGGTGCTAGAATTAAGCTCGGCCCTTGCGGCGCGCGCGCCAAAACTACCGCCAATGCTTGTAGTGTTTTACCCAAGCCCATATCGTCGGCCAAACAGGCGCCAGCGCCCCAATGCGCCAAACGCATTGCCCAATCAAAACCGTCGAGTTGATAATCGCGTAGCTGTGCTTGCAGTGTCGATGGTACCTGCGGCGTTAGTGATTCAGCTTCTTTAAGCAGCGCTCGTTGACGCTCCCACGCATGGAGTGTTTTCATGCGCATGCCTTGAGTCACCACATCGACTAATGGGCTGGCGATGGCGTGAAACTTACCATCGAGGGTCATATTTTCGATTTCTTGCAGTCGTTGCGCTAATTCTTTAGTTAGCACCAATACCTGCTGTTCATCGAGCTTTATAAAACGTGAATTTCCTTGCTTGAGTAAATTCATTAACTCTTTAAGCGCCAATACCTGCTCATCGCTCACCGTTAAAGTGCCGTCGAGACTAAACCACTCTTTTTGTTTGGTAATCGCAAGTTTAAGATGCGCCATTTCTTGAGGATCGCTCAGCTTGAGCTTCTTGCCTTTAGGCCATTGCAATACGAGCGATAAACCACCAAACTCTTGTGGCGATTTGACCACTGACTCTAAATCTTGCAGAGTTTCGAGCGCTTCATCAAGCCTGTCACACAGTAGACGCGAATCAATCATTTGTTCGAACAGCGGAATATGTTGATACAACGAAAATAATTGATGACGCTCGGCATCTAAATTGCGCTGAGTACTTTGACGTTTGCCGCCAATTTCTTGCGATAACATTGGATTGCCCTGACCCGGCGCAATGGCAGGTCCATCAGGCCCCAATGGCTGTACGCACACGTGAAAACTTAAGCCTTCGCCTGCCTGTTCAATGTTGATGTAAAGGGCATTATCGGCGTTCACTTGGGCGACTGATGTGCTAATACCTTCGAGATCAGATTGGATGTTTAGCATTGGCGCAATGACCTTAATACTCTGCATCACGCGATCTTTGGCTTCTTCCGGTACCAAGATGCCACTTTCGCCGACAATCTCAGCTATTTGCCGATGTTTACGCTCATACACCACAAGTTCGTAATTTTTAGCGCCAATTTCAGTGAGGGAATAACAGCTATCACCATCATCTAAATCACTGGGTAGATTACTCATTGCCAGCAAATAGCCGTCGCTATTTTTAGTAATGATTAACTCAGGTTCACGCTCTGAAATGGCGATAGGCGTTGCTAAATCGTCTTCGGTATAAATGTTTTCAGCGCCAGCCGCACTGCGAAGTGCATTAACACCTTCTAATGCATAGTGCTCTTTGCCGTAATAGCCGCCAACATAAGTTGCTTTAATTTGCTGACAAATCTCGTGATCTTGAGGAGATAAGTAATCAAATGTCGTGATTTCATCGGCTAGTCGCTTAAGGGCAACAGTGCGCCCCTTGCTCCAGCCAGATTTTCCCAGCTTTTGCTCTTTGGCAACTAGCTCATCGCCATAGCGAGAATGCTGTAATATCCAAATTAAGCGCTGTTTTTTGTCACTCTGTTTAGGCTTAGTCGGCGCTTTATCTAGCGCCAGCAATTGCTCAAGCGCCAGATCCCATTGCTCTTTACGACGAATAATTTGAGAAAGGTTAATGCCATTGTCGTGGCGATCAAGTACGACAGGTAAAACTTGCTGACATCGATTCAAGACATCGGCAGCGACTTTAGCCCACAGCCATTCGCCATTATCGGCAAAGTCCTGATAAGCCTCGCTTAATTGACGAAGAAATATCGCGCTAGGTTGTTGATTAGACCACAACAAACTAAGACAGCAGACAGTTACATAAACACCATAGGAATAATTTTTAATGTGGGAGTAAGGTTCGCTGAGTTCTAACTGTTTAGCGCGTCCCGAGAGCACCATATTAAAACGATGCAAACAGGCATAACTTTGCTGATAACTGCTTTCAAAGCGGCGATCTTCCACTTGGTTATCCCACTCCTTCGCCAATACCGTCAGTTGTTCAGGCGCTTGGTCACTGCCCCGCTCTAACAGCGCAAAGGCATAGAATAAGCCGCTGAGTTCACCAATGTATTGTCGCTTACGGCGCGAAATTTTGTTTTTGGCCACCAGCGCTTGCTGAAAAATATCGATAGCAGCGGCCATATCACCATTTAGAACCGATAAAATGCCCAGTAATTGCAACCCATAAGACGTTTGTTCTTGCCCAAGCAGCTCCGCCGCTTGTTGTAAACGATTTTGATAGATGTATTGCTCTGCCAGCAGCAATCGAAAATTGTCATTGAGAGGAAACAACTTGTCTTGCAATGACGTCAGCAGTTCAATGACTTCTGTGCGATCTTTATTTCCTTCCCGCAGTTTGCGTAACAAACTAGCAAAAGCCACGAATTGCATTTGCGGCGGCAACTGCAAAAACTTATCTTCGCGAAATGGATAGAAACACAATTTAATTAAGGTGCTATAGGCAGGATCATCGACGCGCTGTGGATCTTTATTAAACTCAAATAACTCACTACACAGCTGAAATTGGTTGCGATAAAAACTATCGCGAATTATGCGCTGGGTATTGCTATGACTCGGTCGTCCCCACGAATAAGCAGACATCATAGGGTGCACACGTTCTACAACCTCGGTAATTGCCTCGAATGCTCCTTCATTTAACGCTTCACGCGTCAGCTCATCCGCCAAATAAGGGGTTAGTAAAATGCCGTCTTGAGTTACCGAGACTAAATCTTGCACTATCCACTCATCACGCACTTCATGGCTAAAAGTATTGTGAAGCTTGATGCGATTGAATTCATCGAGGTGGCTTAACTCTTGTAAGATCTGTCTAAACTTCGCTTGCCCTAAGCGATGATTAATCACCGCCAACACTTTTAACACCAGCTGTTGATCGCTAGCGAGTGCATTATAAAGGGCTTTGTGTTTGTAGATGGCAACGTCAATGTTGGTAAGGAATGACATATTGTAATTCTGAGTCTGAATATTAAATCCATGGTATCGCGTTTATTTAAATATTTCACCGTCTTATCTACGCTCTTAAACTGGCGTTCAGTTTCAGCAACCTATAGTTCTGTTTCCAAAACACAGGAAGTCTTACTATGAAAAATACGCTCCCCCTTATAAGTGCTCTCTCTTTATTTATCAGTGGCGTGAGCTTTGCCGACCACAGAGATGACTCGACATCAGTTTTTGTGACTCACGAGGTCAATGGCGAAAGTAATATTTCCAGTGCTGGTGTGGCGTTTAACTTTAAGCAACACGACAGCAATTTTGGTGGGGCGATTTCTATGTCGCTTGGACGCGCTGACATTGTTACCACTAAGCTCAATGTCGAAGACTATCTATCGTGGGAACTCGGCGGCAAAATCGGTTATTTTTCAGATGTCTCACTCTATCTCGAAGCGGGTGTCGATTTAGGGGAGCTTTTTGGCCGTGGTCATTTAGATGAAGATAGTTATCACGACCACGATCATTACTATGATGACGATGACTACTATCACGATCGCTACCATGATCATGACCACGACTTTGGCCATAATCATTATCACCGCAGTGATTCACTAGATGCCTATGTCGGTATTGGCGGCGGTATTAAACTAGATCGCGTATCGATTAATGGCCAAGTTCGCTACAGGCAAATCGACAGCGAAGACTGGGAAGCACTCGATAATGTTTACAGTGGTGTTACTGTCTCATTCTCGTTTTAAGCACTTTAGCAAGCGTCAATTGAGTGCATCTAACACACGACAGTGATATTCATCTTCACAATGGCAACTCGCCACAATATTAGATAATTCCTGAGCCAGCGCCTGTAGCTGGCTTATTTTTTGCTCCACATCCACCAAATGCTTGGTCGCGATTGCATGGGCTTCATGCGATGAATGATTACTGCATTCTTGCAAATGAATGAGTTGCTTGATCTCCTCCAAGCTAAAACCTAGCGCCCGTGAGTGACCAATAAACTTAAGCCGCTGAAGATGTTTCGCGCTATAACGTCGTTGATTACCTAAACTGCGATTAGCGGCAGGCAGAATGGCAATTTCTTCATAATAGCGAATAGTTGGGATCTTTATCGATGTCGCCTTGGCTAGCTGACCAATGCTATAGACTTCAGTTTTTTTCATAATTTTTCACCCAAAAGCTTGAACCTCTAGTAACTGGAGGTTTTAAGATAACCTTATTGTCAGTATTTTTCTACGGAGAAAATCATGTCAGCTTGTTGTGGACACAAAAAAGATTTTGATGGAATGAGCGCAGAATATCGCCGCATCTTGTGGTGGGTCATTGCCATCAACGCCATCATGTTTGGCGTGGAAATGATTTCTGGTATCGGCGCGCAGTCGCAAGCGCTACAAGCAGATGCATTAGATTTTCTCGCCGACAGTCTGACTTATGGCCTGAGTTTATGGGTGATTGGTAAATCCATTACCATTCGAAGCAACGCCGCACTCATTAAAGGTTATAGCTTAGTGATTATGGCGCTGATTGTATTTGGCGGCACTATTTACCGTTTATTTGTACTTAATGAGCCTCACGCTCTTACAATGGGCTCGGTAGCGATCGCTGCGCTACTCGCCAATTTACTCAGTGTTTGGCTATTGCGTAAATACAAAGATGGCGATGCTAACGTTCGCTCGGTTTGGCTATGTAGCCGTAACGACGCCATTGGTAATGTAGTAATCGTCATCGCAGCATCCGGCGTATGGTTCACCAACTCCGCTTATATCGATCTGGCAGTAGCAGCGTTCTTAGCCGTACTATTTCTCAATTCAGCATGGAAAATTGTTAAGCAGGCCACTGCAGAGAAACGCGAAGCGCTGCAGGCCCATCATCACTGATGAGCCTATAGATTAGTATTGCAATACTAATCCTGCAATACCAGCTCGCGATAACCGACAAGCCCTAACACTTCTTCATTTTCAATCACAGGGGCATACGCCAAACCAAAGCGCTCGAATAAGCGAGCGCAATAGCGAACATCCATATGGGGCGGCAAAGAGATTAGTGGCTTAGCCATAATTTCATAGATATTCACTCGCTCAGGTGCACGATCTTTGGCCAACACTTGCTTAGCAATATCAGATAAGACCACAATACCGTAGGCATCATGCTCACTGCGCTTATCAACGATAATTACATCTGTGTTATTAGTACGCATTGCGTCGATAGCTTCTTGCACGGTACACATACCGTCGAGCTTAACGAAGTTATTCGACATCACATCTTGTGATTTAATTAATGGTCCAGTACTCACAGTTCGTTCTCCACAGTTGATTTAAGTTGATTGATTTGATGATTCACGCCAACGGCATCTTCAACATCGATTTGTATCGCCATGCCAGAACCAGGTTTACTATCGAATTTACCGACATCTTTGATAGTTTCTAAGATATGACGACTCAAATGTTCTTCAACGATGAACAGCAGCACATCGCGTTGTGTATCAAGCGTCAAACCAAAAAACGTCTTCGATTGTTTAAGCCCTTCTCCGCGGGCATTGTTGATAATAGTGGCGCCTGTTGCCCCCGCTTCTCGGGCGGCGTCCATCACTTTATCGGTGCGAGAATCTTCGCAAAAAACAACGATTAATTTAAAATGCATAATCAGTTTCCATCCTCTTCACTTTGTTTTCTGGATGCTAAAATTTCAGTAATTTTGGCGTAAGCCATTACTGACATTATTGGGAATAAACTAGCAAAGGCAATTAAGCCAAAGCCATCAATTAAAGGGTTTCTGCCTGGTACAGTTTCCGCAAGGCCAAGGCCAAGTGCAGCTACTAATGGCACTGTTACTGTTGAGGTAGTTACACCGCCAGAATCATAGGCCAGTGGAATAATTAGTTTCGGACTCATCATGGTTTGAATAACTACCACAACATAACCAAACATAATGTAGTAATGGATAGGATCGCCAACCACGATTCGGTAACAGCCCAGCGAAATACCTATCGCCACACCAAGTGCTACCGATAAACGCAGCCCCCAAATGCCGATAGAGCCACCAGATACTTCATTAGCTTTAATAGCCACCGCAATGAGTGATGGCTCGGCAATCGTCGTGGCAAAACCAATCAGAAAGGCGAAAATAAACACCCAATAATAATCCGTCCAATGCAGTACCACATCAGCAGCTTCAGCGGCAGATTGCGCCCCAGAAATAAACATTGGATTGGTTAACTGCTCTGCCATTAACCGACCTAGCGGGAATAGCGCCCATTCAAGACCGATTAAAAACAGCGATAAGCCAATTAGTACCCATATAAAGCCAGTAATAACTTTCATGAAATTCGGTAGCGGCTTGCGGATAACCGCAAACTGAAAACCAAATAAGATGGCAGCAATAGGCAATACATCACGGAAAGTCGCTACCGTGGTATCAAAGATTTGCGTTAAAACATCACTTAATATCATAAGACAATCATCCCGTAGCCCATTACAAAGATCATTGGCGTCCGTTGAAAACAAAGAGTCGAAGCTTTTGCTTCGCTTACTTGCGCCAGTGCTTCAATTAATCTCATAACACCACCATTCCATAGGCCATGACGAAAATCATTGGCGTTAGCGAAGCCAAAGCTATCAGGCCAAAGCCATCAATCATTGGATTACGGCCTTTGATTGACGATGCCAAGCCGACACCTAGTGCGGTCACCAGCGGCACGGTGATGGTAGATGTAGTGACACCACCAGAGTCATACGCAATACCGATAATGGCGTCAGGCGCAAAGGCCGTCATAATCACCACTAGAATATAACCACCGATAATAAACCACTGTACAGGCCAGCCTTTTAAAATACGCAGCACACCTAGCAAAATGGCTAAACCAACGCTAAGCGCCACACTCATGCGCAGGCCATCGGCATAACTACTCATGGCTTCAGGCGTTGACTGAATCATCTGTCCATCGGCTGCGACTTTTGCCGCCTCTGCCGCCACCGCAATTAATGCAGGTTCCGCAACAGTAGTACCAAATCCCAATGCGAAAGCAAAAATTAGCAACCAAGGCACACTACCTTTGCGGGCAAACGCATGCGCCATCGATTCGCCAATAGGAAAGAGCCCTTGTTCAAGGCCGTGAATAAAGAAGGTCAACCCGAGGAGCACAAAAAGCACGCCCACGATTAACTGACCAACATTTGGCAGCGGTTGCTGTAAGACAACGAGCTGAAAGAACAGCACCACCGCGATGATGGGTGCTAAATCCCTGATGCTACCGACAAGAAACTTAAAAAGCTTGATTAAGGTGTCACGCAATGTTCATTTACCTCCGTTTAATAATGGTGATCTTAATCAAACTTTTGCTAGGGAGAATTGATCTAAAGCAACTAGTAATGGGGTAGTAAAATAAAAATCTATTGGGTGCTAATTAGACAACCGTTGCGCAACACGCTACACTTGTTTAATGATAAAATCATTTAAGCATAAAGGTCTAAAAAAGTTCTTTGAGACAGGAAACAAGGCAGGTATTCAAGCCAAGCATGAACGTCGTCTAAGAATGCAATTAGCTGCTATCGATACCGCTGCAACTATCGATGATATTGATTTGCCAGGGTTTAAACTTCATCCACTAAAAGGCAATCGAAGTGGAATTTGGTCAATTACCGTGAACGGCAATTGGCGCGTCACTTTTGAGTTTATCGATGGCAATGCATACATTTTAAATTATGAGGATTATCACTAATGACTATGCATAATCCACCGCATCCGGGTGAGTTTATTACCGATGTTTATATGGAGCCCTTTGGTTACAGCTGCCGCTTCGTCGCTAAAAAGCTCGATGTTTCAGCGTCGACATTAAATAGAATCTTAAAAGGTCAAAGTTCTATTTCTCCTGAGATGGCACTACGACTTTCAAAAACTCTGGGACGTACGCCAGAAAGTTGGCTGCAAATGCAAGATAATTACAATCTATGGCAAGCCAAAAAAAGCGTTAACCTTACAAATGTACATAGCATCGACTTTGCTATCGCGTAATATAAAAAAACACCTCATATCAAACATATGAGGTGTTTTTCACTTCACATACATATCAACAACTAATGCATCAAATCCTGCTTAGCAATCGACTGATAGATGCTAGTCACGGGTTTATTTGGCTTATCAGAAACAGTCACTGCGGCTTGTAGCTGCAGTTCAATTTCCTTAAAGGCGCTTTCATCTTGTGCATGGACAAAACACAGTGGTGTTTCACTGTCTAATTGCGTGCCTAAGTGAGCGATTTGATTTAAACCTACTGCGTAATCTAATTGATCCGATGCGCGCGTACGGCCACCGCCAAGACTGACTACCGCCATGCCAAAGGCGCGTGTATCCATCGCTGTGAGGTAACCAGCTTGTGATGCATACACAGGCTTGATTAGCTGCGCAGTTGGAAGATAGCTTTCTGGCTGTTCAAGTAAATTCGCAGGTCCGCCTAGTTCTGCCACCATGTGGGCAAACTTCTCGGCTGCTGCGCCAGAATCTAGCACTGCTTGACGCTTAGCCGCTGCCTGCTCTTTATTGGCTGCCAGCCCTGATACCACAAGCATTTCATCTGCTAGCGCATAAATCACTTTGGCTAGTTTCGGTGAGCGGTAGTTACCTGTTAGAAAGTCGATAGTTTCGCGAATTTCTAGTGCGTTCCCCGCACTATCGGCTAAAACTTGCGACATATCGGTGATTAAACAGCTAGTGTTGACGCCCGCACCATTACCGACTTCAACGATACTTTTGGCCAGCGCTACAGAATCTTCAAAAGTCGACATCACAGCGCCACTGCCAGCCTTTACGTCCATTACCAATGGCGTCTAAACCACTAGCCAGCTTCTTAGATAAGATAGAGGCAGTAATGAGATCTAACGACTCTACAGTCGCAGTAACATCACGCATCGCATACATGCGTTTATCGGCAGGCACCAAGTTGGCAGACTGACCAATTATCGCAACACCAACATCTTTAACCACCTGACGAAACTTATCGGTAGTCACCTGCGTTTGATATCCGCGAATGGCATCGAGTTTATCTAGCGTACCGCCTGTATGACCAAGACCGCGACCAGAGATCATCGGCACATAGCCGCCGCAAGCAGCAACAATAGGGCCGAGCACTAAGGATACTAAATCGCCAACCCCGCCCGTACTGTGCTTATCGACAATAGGACCGTTGAGGTTTAACGCTTGCCAGTTGAGTACATCACCAGAATCGCGCATCGCAGTAGTTAACGCGACGCGCTCGTCGATATTCATGCCGTTGAAATAAGTAGCCATCGCAAAAGCTGCCACCTGTTCATTGGAAATTGAATTATCGCCAATGCCTTGCACAAATTGCTTAATTTGAGCTTGGGATAGCACATTGCCATCGCGCTTTAAGCGGATAATTTCTTGAGCTAAAAACATGATCCTAGCCCCTAGTAATCGCCTTTCGCTACTAGGTGTTCAACTTCTAAGGTGGAGAGTAAATCCACCAATAAGCTAGACGCACCAAATCTAAAATGCTGAGCATTTATCCACTCGGCGCCCATGATCTGCGCCGTTAAATCTAAATATTCTTTGGCATCGCTTGCGGTTCGTACGCCACCAGCAGCTTTAAAGCCAACCTTAGTATTCTTTGCTTTGATAACGTTAAGCATAATTTCAGCAGATTCTAGCGTTGCGTTTACAGGCACCTTACCAGTACTGGTTTTGATAAAATCAGCGCCAGCATCGATTGAAATTTCACTCGCTTGCTTAATTAGCTCTGGCGTTTTTAATTCGCCAGATTCGATAATGACCTTAAGCATCACGTCGCCACAGGCTTCTTTACAGGCTTTAACTAAATCGAATCCCACCTGCGTGTTACCAGCGATCAGCGCGCGATAGGGGAATACAACATCCACTTCATCAGCGCCTAATTCAACGGCCTTTTGAGTCTCGCGAACAGCGATAGCAACATCGTCGTTACCGTGTGGAAAGTTAGTCACTGTGGCAATGGCTACGTTGTCGATGCCAAGCTCAGCAAAAGCTGCTTTAGCCGCAGGAATGAATTGCGGATAAATACAGATTGCAGCCGTTTCACCCGCAGCGCTTCGTGATTGCTGACACAGAGCTGCAACTATTTCATTTGTATCGTTATCGTTTAGCGTGGTTAAATCCATTAAGCCTAGCGCTTTTTGCGCGGCAACTTTTAATTGTGACATGAGGTTCTCCAATAGTAATAAATGGCACAAAGGAGAGAGGCTCTCAAAATGAGAAGATAGTTCACTCTCTATGTGCGATAGAGTCGTGGACTTGGTTCCTTGAAGACTTTGCTATTCACTCCAATTCCATAGGAGCCGCAAATTTAATTCCTTTTATACCGCATGTTATTAAGGTAATAACAAACGTGGTTATTAGAATAGATAATCCATTGACATACCATGACTAAGATCATGCTTTAAAAGTTTACCATCAACATCCTTACATTTATCACTCCAGTGTCATTCTTCTCAATCATCATGGTATACAACCCAAATAGTGATAATATAACATTACATTAAAGTTAAACTTTGGAACTGCTTTGAACACCACCACATCCCCTCCTTCTAAGGCGAGAATAATCAGTATCGACGCACTACGAGGATTTGTTATCATCATCATGCTAGTAGATCACCTGCGTGATATGTTCTTTTTAAACGTGAGGCTAGCCGATCCCGTTGACGTCACAACAACTGAACCCACGGTTTATATTCTTCGGTTATTGAGCTCTTTATGTGCACCTGTTTTTGTCTTGTTAACAGGTCTTAGCGCCTATCTTTACGGACAAAATAAAACCAAAGAGCAATTGGCTCAGTTTCTCTTGAGCCGCGGAATCATTCTGGTACTGCTCGAATTAACCGTTATTTCTGTTGCATGGGGAGGAAGTATTCCGCCAATTAAACTCTACCTACAAGTGATCTGGGTTATTGGCTTAAGCATGATTTTGATGTCAGCTTTGATCTATTTGCCTAGATGGACACAATGGCTATTCGCTACATCACTAATTATCGGCCATAATTTTCTCGACCAAATTGTGCTGTCACCCGACGACGCCTTGCATACCATGTGGGCAATTCTTCATCAACGCGATTGGATTTTTATTACCGAAGAACTTAAAGCCCGCACTAGCTATCCGCTAATTCCGTGGCCAGGAATTATGCTACTGGGATATCTACTAGGTAAGTGGTTTAACGAACAGCTTGCCTCCCAACAACGCATCGCAAACTCGATTAAATTGTCTGTGGGGTTATTAGCCGTATTTTTTGTTCTCAGATTACTCAACATTTATGGCGATACACCATGGTTTGAAGGAACCGATACTTCACAAACAATCATGAGTTTCTTTGCCCTGACAAAATATCCACCGTCATTATTATTTACGTTGTTTACCCTCGCCATTGGCGGCTTAGCTTTGGCGCTTTTCGAATATTTTCAGCACCAGAGTTTCGTTCACCGATTGCTGCACTTTGGCAGCGCACCGATGTTTTTCTATATCGCCCACCTATATTTCATCGGTATAACCTACTTGATATGCATAAGTATCTGGGGGCGCAATCACGGAAAATATTTCGTATTGGACAGCCTGTGGCACATGTGGGGCATATTCTTGATGCTGATTATTCCACTGTATTTCAGTACGCGCTGGTTTGGACGATTAAAACAGCGCCGTCGTGATATTAATTGGTTAAAGTATTTTTAATATCTCTCCGATACAAAAAATGGAGCTCAATGAGCTCCATTATTAAATCTAAAACAGTCTTGCTAGTAAATTTACTGCGTACCACCAACAGTTAACTCATCGAGTTTCAGCGTTGGCTGACCAACACCGACAGGAACACTTTGACCGTCTTTGCCGCATACCCCAACACCAGGATCGAGTGACAGATCATTACCCACCATAGAAATCTGCTGCATGGCTTCAGAGCCACTGCCAATTAGCGTCGCGCCTTTAATAGCAGCACCAATCTCACCGTTTTTAATTAGGTAGGCTTCGGATGCGGAGAATACGAATTTGCCCGAAGTAATATCTACCTGACCACCACCAAAGTTCGGCGCGTAAATCCCCTCTTCAACGCTGGCGATAATATCTTTAGGATCACTTTCTCCCGCCAACATAAAGGTATTCGTCATGCGTGGCATTGGCAATGATGCATATGATTCACGGCGGCCATTACCAGTACTTTGTGTATCCATTAAATGCGCATTGTGCTTGTCAAACATATACCCTTTTAAGATACCGTTCTCGATGAGTACGTTGCGTTTGGCAGGCGTACCTTCATCATCGATATTTAATGAACCACGGCGATCACCAATGGTGCCATCGTCAATCACGGTACACAGCTCAGATGCCACTTTTTGGCCAATTTTACCGCTAAACGCCGATGATCCTTTACGATTAAAATCACCCTCTAAACCGTGACCTACGGCTTCATGTAATAATACCGCTGGCCAACCATTACCAAGTACTACAGGCATTAAACCTGCAGGTGCATCGATGGCACTTAGGTTAACTAGCGCTTGGCGAACTGCTTCTTTGGCGTAGGTTTCAAAGCGCTTTTCACCATTGTGGATTTGGGTAAAGAAACTGTAATCTGTACGTCCACCACCGCCTGCTGCTCCGCGCTCACGCTTTCCATTGTCATCAACAATCACGCTACAGTTCAAGCGAACCAATGGACGAATATCCGTCGCTAAAGTGCCATCTGTTGCTGCAACTAACACTTCTTCATAAACGCCTGTAATGCTAGCGACCACTTGGCTAACGCGCGGATCTAAACCGCGAGCAAAGGCGTCCATCGAACGTAAGATATCGAGTTTTTCTACTTCACTCATTAAGCTCAGTGGATTAAGGCCTTGATAAGTGGCAATTGGCTCGCTCTTTTTCCACGCTTGTACACTAGCACTTTGTCCTGCGCTAGCAATACCACGTGCGGCAATCACACTTTGATTAATCGACTTATCGTTAATTTCATCGGCATAGGCAAACCCCGTTTTTTCACCGCTAATCGCTCGCACGCCAACACCGCGTTCGATGTTAAAGCTACCTTCTTTGATAATGCCATCTTCAAGCACCCACGATTCGTGATGTGACGCTTGAAAGAACAGATCGGCGAAGTCGACTTGGTGAGTAGTAAGATTCGACAAATGCTGCTGTAAACTA
Source organism: Psychrobium sp. (assembly GCA_049607155.1). GTDB lineage: Bacteria > Pseudomonadota > Gammaproteobacteria > Enterobacterales > Psychrobiaceae > Psychrobium. Next base: position 10,307 of record JBMYWG010000009.1, on the reverse strand, counting down.
TCAACGGTTAAACCTGATTGGGCTAACAGTGATTCACTAACGGTGTTAAAGCTCATAAATTTCTCAGTTGTACGGCGCAATGCACCAAATTCTTTATTTTAATCTCGATTCAAATCGCTGCTGACTAGCCATTGGCATCTTCTGACGAATTGCCGCTAGTTTATCGCGGTCAAACTCGCCAACGGCATAACCTTCGCCACTAGCAATTTGTGATTCAATAGTGCCCCACGGATCAACAACCATTGATTGGCCCCAAGTTTCACGGCCATTTTTGTGCAAACCGCCTTGGTTTGACGCCACCATATAACACTGGTTTTCAACCGCACGGGCACGGCACAATAATTCCCAGTGAGCATGACCAGTTGCATGGGTAAACGCACTCGGCAACACCAGTATTTCGGCGCCAAGGGTACGCATCTCATTGAAGAATGCGCCAAAGCGCAAATCATAGCACACTGCCATGCCGATATTACCAATTGGCGTTTCAACAACACTAATATGCTGTCCCGGGTGAGTGTTTTCAGACTCGCGGTAACTGCCGTAGCCGTCGCTGACATCAACATCAAAGAGATGAATTTTGTTGTATTGGCCTAACTCATTACCTTGCGGATCAAATAACAAGCTCGCCGCAAAGTGGCGACCGTCTTTCGCTTTAATTGCAATGGTTCCAGCAACAATATACAGCTGATATTTTTTGCTTAGCTCGGACAAGGCTTCCTGCATTGGCCCCTCGCCTTTGTGCTCAGAAAATTGGCGAACTTCGCTGTCTTTAGTAGCAAACATGAGACAACACTCAGGTAATACCGCTAAGATGTCACCGTTTGGATATTGCTTTCGAATCGCCTGCAGTTGCTTGTCGATAGCAACAAGATTCTCTTCAATTGATGGGCTAGATACGAGTTGTACTGCGATCAGTTTGACGTTGTTCATCGGCAACTTTTTCTCCTTCGGGGGATGCAGGCTGAGCGGTCATAGGCTTGGACTGCGGTAAAATATGTTCAGGGACTTTGTATTTTTTCTGTTTGCGGTCAATTTCTTCAAAATTAGGCTCATCGACAGTGCCAGATAGCTTAAAATTAACCTGCGAAATAACATCAACAATAGGTTCTAGCACTTTGGTAATGGCAAAGGTCAATACAAACATTTGCGGTTCACTCGCCGCAACGCCCGCGATAACAGGTAGATTTGAAAACAGTGCTGGCGAGAAGCTTATGTAGTAATCGAGTTCATGACTAACTAAATTAACAGAACCTACTACATCAACGCCACCAGCAACACCATCCATATGCGCATCTTCAGTAACGGCTACGCCATCAGTAATCTTAAAGTTACCCGTAAAATCATTAAAGAAGATTCCTTTCTGGAAAACATCTCTAAAATCTAATACCAATTTACGGCGTAGCGAATCTAAGCTAAAGAGTGAGAATATTCGCGCACCTTTATCACTAACTTCAGCAATGTGCCCTTCGCCGAGTTTCCACTTGACGTCACCACTTAACTTATCAAGTGATAAATCGGCCAGCCCAGCACGCCACATCAAATCAAAATCGGTGCTAACACTGCTTTCTTTAATGCTGGTGGAATAGTCAAAAATTGCCAGCATAGACTCAATATTTTTGCTGTTAATGTCGCCTGTCACTGAGAAGTATTCACCATCGGTGTCAAAACCCCATATCGCATTGGCCACTAAGCTCGATTCATTAGCATTAACTTTGACATTGTTAATCGCAATACCTTGCAGATGCGGTGCTGAATTAAAGCTAATTTTGCCTAATTCAAACCCTGACACCGAACAACTTACACAATTGAATTTTAACGGTGGTAGTTCTCTTAATGATTCGCGAGTAGCAGCCTTATCGTTGCCATCTTCACTCGGCTTATCTAGCACCAAACGATCAAAATTGGCAACTATGCCTTTACCAAACCAATCATCGAACAACTGCAGTTGGCCAGCAGCTTGTTCACTGTTGACTTGTACTTGCCAATAATCGTCAACTTTGGCGCCGCCGAGTTGGACGTCGCTAAAATCATGGCCTAGCACTGAAAGCGTTTTGACACGAGCATTTATGCGATTAAGTGGTGGGAAGAATTGATCTTTACTCTGCCCCTGCTCAATATTATCGATAAAGGTTTGCCATTCATCCAGAGCTAGTGAATCAAGATCGATATTAATGGTCATGCCGTTTTCGGCAATCTCATCTTGCGCTTTGAATTTACGGCCAACCAACAGCGTAATTGCCGGTACTTCAACATTCGAATCGCTGGAATCAATGCGCGCAAACACTTCAGCTCTAGAGCCAAGTGCTAGATTAAATAACCCACCTTCGACATTACCACTGCTGGTCACCAATAAGTCTTCTTGCTGATCGACGTATTTATCTAACGGTTTCGGCAGCTTTAATTCCAACCCTGTCATCGGCGAGCGCACAAAAGACTGATAATAAACATCGTCTTCACTGATTTTTAGGGTTAGTTTCCCTTGCCAATCGAGGCTACCATCGATGTAAGGATTTAAATATTGCTGCCAAATGTCTGGCATTTTATTGGTATGCCATTTGGCATCTAGATCAACTTCAATTCCGTAAGAGTCACCGAATGGACGGCTTTCTAGCGCCAAACTCACAGGCTGCTGATAGAGAATGCCTTGCAAATTTTTCGCGGAAATATCACCGCCGTTAAAGGCAATATCACCGCTTAACTTACCAATATCTAAATCAATTGCCTTAATCGACAAGTCATTGTTGTTAAGCTTAACCATGCCAGATACTTGTGGCAGAGTTCCGTCAAACGGAATATCAATCGCCAGCTTGGTGAAAATGTTCCCCTTAGCATCGAGTTGGTTCAATACAGGGCCTAAACTATCGTTGATTGGTGAATCGCTAACAAAGGTATTTATTTTATGTTGTGGCTGTTTAACATCGGCGCGAATTTCTAATTTAGCGGTATCCGCCATCAAATCTGGAATGGCAACGGTTAACGCCTCAAAAGAAAGATTATTTAAGATGCCTTCATAGCCCGTGATCACCATGGCTTCGTTTCTAAACAGTAAGTCTACCGTAGCATCAGTAACCGGATGCCAGTCGCTATCAAAGTCAAAAGAAGCGTCTTTAACCAGTGCATTTATTTCGAAAATACCTTGATGTGCAGTGTAAGGAAAATGTTCAACGTTACCTTGCCACAACAGTTTTACATTATCGCTGTGTCCCGCTTTTATCGCACCTGATAAATAGTCCACGAGCTCATCGCTGAGCACCACATGAGGTAAATAATATTGCGCTTGTTTAGCGTCTGAGAGTTTAGCGTCACCCAGCAATGACAGTGTTGGCGCATGACCATCAGCAAACTGCAGTTGCCATGCTATAGCCGTCGATAAATCATCATTGGCTAACTGTGTCATTGGGCTCGCTAACGTAAATACGCCATCTTGTGAGCGCCAATTAAGTTGAGTGTCTAGTTTATTAAGTGCGATGGGCGCCTTAAAATAACGGCCGAAATCTAATCTTTGTTCGCTTGCTTCAATCGTCACCGAACCAGCGTCGTCACTCCCTTCAAAAACAGCGGTCAGTGGCTTAACACCGGGAATACCATCAACATTGACCATTGAGAAGTCACTTAAGCGGCCGCGATATTGTATATTGTCAGGGGTCGAGACCAAGGAAATATCTTTTAAATCCCCCGTCAGTTTTAACTTTTCAAGCAGCGTTAAAGTCGCTTTATCAACACTCGATAATAAACCAGTGACAGGTGAAAGCTTGGCAAGAGGAATGGACTCAACATCTAGTTGTAACCGATCGTTGATGCGATGCATCGCAATACTTAATGGTGCTAAATCTTGTTCATTAAGCACAGGCGTAATTGCTTTCGCTTCAAAAACCCATCCTTGCTGATAAGGTAACCACTGTACTAGTTCGGGTCTGAACTCTAAACGCTCGCGCTTTGTTGCACCGTCCCAAGTGAGATTATTTTCACCCAGCTTAAGCATCATTGAATCTAACTGGCCAGCGGAAAAATCCGCCCATAATTCAAAGCTTGCTTGCGCACTAGCATTAGTCGCTAGCTGCGGCAGTAGAGGTTTTAAATTCTCAAGCCAATGCCAATCTTGTGCTTTTACATAAACTTGGCCACGCAGTTCGTGCTGAGTTGCGCCGTGCAGATCAACAATCAATTTTAATGGCTGCTGTTGCTTATTGTCTTTCGTTAACAACACTTGTAACTGACGCTGCTCGATGGCGTCATGCCACGCCACCCGAGCAATATCTATCGCTGGTAACGCGCCAAATCGCTCAGCAAACTCCACCTTAGCGTTCTTAATCACTGCTGAGCGAGTTAGGTGTAGCAACTCCCTCGAATCTTGCTCATCTTCTGTAGAAGGCTCTGATTTCAGTTTATTGAGATCATCGAGAAAAATATGGGGAGAGTCTATTTCAATCAGCTTAAAACGCGGCGATAACGCCAACGCCGATTCAACAATATCAAAGTGTAATTTGGCTTGTTTGGCACTAACACTAATCCCCAGCTTTTCGCTGTTTTCAAAGCTGAGCTCATCAACAACCAATAGCGGGCCACCGTTGTGCCAAAAACCTTTTACAGATTTCATGGCCAAGTGAATGTCGTAGCGCTCAAAGAGCTCTTGAGATACTTGCTCTTGATATTGATTTAAATAAGGTAATGCGCCGCGAATAGCGCTAAAGGTTAATGCCACTAAAACAAGCGCGACTATGCCTACCATCCACAATTTGGCAATGCAGTTTTTGCAAAGGGTAGGCAACCATTTCATTACATCATCACCACGTCGTAACGCTCGTGGCCATAACGAGGCTCAGGTTCAATTTTCACTTCTTTGCCAAGGAATAACTCTAGATCGGCAAGATAATGTGTTTCTTGATTAAGTAGTGCGTCACACACAGATTCTGACGCGTAAACCACAAAACGATCGGCGGCATGAGCGCGATCGACGCGAATCACTTCACGGAAAATTTCATAACAGATACTTTCAGTGGTTTTTAACGAGCCACGTCCTTTACAGCTTGGGCACTCTTTACACAGCACGTGCTCTAAGCTCTCGCGAGTGCGCTTGCGCGTCATTTCCACCAATCCTAAGGATGAGAATTTACTAACATTGGTACGCACACGATCTTTAGATAATGCACTTTCTAGCGCACTGAGCACGCGGCGGCGATGCTCATCTTGCTCCATATCGATAAAGTCGATAATGATAATACCACCGAGATTTCGCAATCGCAGTTGTCTCGCAATAGCCTTGGTCGCCTCTAAATTGGTCGAGAAAATCGTGTCTTCGAGATTGCGGTGACCAACAAAGGCACCGGTATTGATGTCGATAGTGGTCATGGCTTCGGTTTGATCGATAATCAAATAACCACCGGATTTAAGCTCCACCTTGCGCTCTAAAGCGCGCTTGATTTCATTTTCGACTTGATAACATTCGAAAATAGGACGTTCACCGAAATAATATTCAAGCTTGTCATTGAGCTCAGGCACAAACTCTTGCGTAAATTCACTTAAAGCTTCAAATGTTAGTTTAGAGTCGACGCGGATTCGCTCTAAATCAGTGCCAACAAAATCACGTAACAGACGCAGTGATAAACTCAGATCTTCATATAACAAGGCACTGGTTTTAGAACGCTGACGGCGCTCAATAATCTTGCTCCACAAACGCTTTAAAAATGCAGCGTCTTGCTCTAATTCGCGCTCCCCCATACCTTCTGCAGCGGTGCGGATAATATAACTGCCGTGTTCATGTGTGTATTTACCCACCACAGATTTTAAGCGATTACGGTCCGCTTCATTTTCGATGCGCTGTGACACACCGACGTGCTTAGCCCCCGGCATAAACACCAAATAACGAGAAGGTAACGTAATATCCGTTGTTAGGCGGGCGCCTTTGGAGCTAATGGGATCCTTAATCACCTGCACCGTCATAAACTGACCTTGTTTCGCCAATTCGGTAATGTCAGGCACCTTCGCGTTCTTATCGTCTTCACCATCGCGGCGCACAACAATATCTGACGCGTGTAAAAACGCCGCCTTATCTAAACCGATATCGACAAATGCCGCCTGCATACCCGGTAAAACACGGCTGATCTTTCCCTTGTAAATATTGCCAACAATGCCCTTTTTAGCGAGTCGCTCAATATGTACTTCCTGTAGCGTGCCGTCTTCAACTAAAGCAACACGGGTTTCACTCGGCGTCACGTTAATCAGTAGCTCAGCAGCAATGTTTTTTTGATCCTGTTCTTGTGGCATAGATACTCGCTTAATGTTTTTTCAACGTCGCTTATTGCTGTGTAGATGATAGCGCAGTTAGTAGCTGTTGTGTCTTCATTAATGGCAAACCTACAACTGCAAAGTAACAACCATCGATTTTTTCCACAAACTGAGCCCCCAATCCTTGGATCCCATAACCGCCTGCCTTGTCCTTAGGCTCGCCGCTATGCCAATAGTTCAGTGCCTCTTGTTCACTAATTGTCCGAAAGGTAACCGTTGTCGTTACAACATCGCAAACAACCTTATCTCCCTGTACTAAAGCCACCGCCGTCATCACTTGATGCTGGCGACCACCCAATGCCATTAACGTAGAGATCGCGTCCTCTTTATCGCGTGGCTTACCCAATAATTTGTCATCGAGCACCACTATGGTATCTGCGCCTAACACAGGCTTATTTTCAGCCGCTACCGCTTGCCCAGCACGGGCTTTTTCTACGGCCAATCGTTTAACATAATCGGCGGCAGCTTCGTTGTCGAGGGGAGTCTCATCGATACTGGCACTTAATAATTCATAACTGATATTAATTTGCTCGAGTAACTCACGACGACGCGGAGACTGGGAAGCGAGATAAATACTTGCAGACATAATAGTAATTCGCTGAATAAACAGATTAAGAAAGGAATAAACGGCGGCGAACTTTACGCAAGGTAAAGAAAATCCACGGCCACGCTAATAAGGTGATAAAGCTCGATATATAATAGCTATTTGGCACTAAAGCGTGATCAATCCACGAAGATAGTCCCGCAAAAATCAACTGATACACCAATACGACACCGAGTAAAATAAGCGCTTGATGCCATACCGAATAAGTGCGTATTTTATGGCAATTCTCAACGATAAAAGCCGCACATAACCCAAAAGCTAGTCCATTAAAGCCAAGTGTTGAGCCCCATAAAATATCTAGCATCAAACCAGCGAGCCAAGCACTGCCAATACCAAATCGATGCGGTAGCGCCAGCGCCCAATACATCGCCGTTAGTAACATCCACTGGGGCCTTAAAAACTCATCAACAAATGGAGGAAGCGGCAAGACTTGTAAAAACGCTACACAAATCAGTGACAGCCAAATAATAACTAAGGTAAACAAAGAGCCGCGGCGCATGACTAATGACTCGATGCTTGAGGCGTAACTTCGGCGTTATCGTCACCAGTCGCTAGTTCAGGCCACAAAAGTAAGACATAGCGAATACGATCTAACTGCGCAATAGGACGAATGTGAATGGTGGAATAAATTTCAGAGCCGCGATTTTCGATGCCGGTCACTGTCGCCACAGGATAGCCCTCTGGAAAACGGTCACCAAGACCAGAAGTCACCAACATATCGCCAATTTTTACATCGGTATTTTTAGTAACGTACTGCAGTTCCATTTGATGAACATCACCACGCCCGAGCCCAATTAAACGAACATCGTTACGCTGATTACGCAGCGGAATGGCGTGGCTGTTATCAGCAATCAACAATACGCGACTAGATAGCTCATTCACTTCTACCACTTGCCCTACAACGCCGTGTTCATCAACGACGGGCTGACCAACAAAAACATCGTCTTTAGCGCCTTTGTTTAATACTACTTGTAGGCGAAATGGGTCAGCATCTACCGATTGGACACGCGCAATGAGCTTACGCTGTGTCGTAGCAACTGGTGACCCTAGCATCGCTCGCAAGCGCGCATTCTCTTGTTCGAGATGCTCAAGCTTGAGTAAGCGATCACTAATCGACAATTCCAATTGGCGCAACGCCTGATTTTCCTCCATCAGAGTTTCACGAGATTTAACCGTTTCAGAGACATTATCTAGCGCTTCTAATGGCGCACTAGCAATGATTTGCAAAGGACTAAAAAAGGTAGCGAGGTATTGACGAGTTGGCGCAAGTGAATCGGCACTGAGAAACAGCGCCAATGAAAAGATAAAAACCGCAGAGATTTTAACGCTAGCGGGGAAGCGACGGCTGAAAATAGTCTTCATTAGTCACGCCCCACACATTGCTGTAGAGATTCCAATCGGATATTCACCGAGGAATAATTTTTACTCATAGGTAAAAATATCACCGCCGTGCATATCGATCATCTCAAGGGCTTTACCGCCGCCACGAGCAACACAAGTTAGCGGATCGTCAGCAACGACCACAGGAATACCAGTTTCTTCCATGATCAAACGATCGAGATCGCGAAGCAGTGCACCACCGCCTGTTAATACCATACCGCGCTCAGAGATATCTGACGCTAGTTCTGGTGGCGATTGTTCTAATGCCGTCATAACAGCACTTACAATACCCGATAGTGGTTCTTGTAGTGCTTCTAAAATTTCGTTGCTGTTTAGGCTGAAACTACGTGGCACACCTTCGGCAAGGTTACGACCGCGTACTTCTATTTCACGCAGTTCATCGCCTGGATAAGCACTACCGATTTCATGCTTAATGCGCTCAGCCGTTGCTTCACCAATTAAGCTACCAAAGTTACGACGTACGTAATTGATAATGGCATCGTCAAACTTGTCGCCGCCAATGCGCACTGAACTTGAGTAAACCACGCCGTTTAGCGAGATAATTGCAACTTCTGTTGTACCGCCACCGATATCGATAACCATAGAACCCATCGCTTCAGAAACCGGTAAGCCAGCACCAATTGCCGCCGCCATTGGCTCATCGATTAGGTGAACATCACGTGCACCTGCACCTTCAGCAGATTCTTTAATCGCACGGCGCTCAACTTGCGTAGACCCACAAGGAACACATACCAACACGCGAGGACTTGGACGTAAAACGTTATTGTTGTGAACTTGCTTGATGAAGTATTGCAGCATTTTTTCTGTCACGTGGAAGTCGGCGATTACACCATCTTTCATTGGACGAATAGCTTTAATGTTGCCAGGAGTACGACCTAACATGCGTTTTGCGTCTGCACCTACGGCAGCCACACGGCGTGTACCAGCGCTGCGATCATCTTGAATAGCAACCACTGATGGCTCGTCTAAAACAATCCCTTGGTCACGTACGTAAATTAGAGTATTGGCAGTGCCAAGATCGATTGAAAGATCGTTTGAAAACAATCCACGTAGCTTTTTAAACATCGAATACGCCCAACTTGAAAAATTACAGAAATAAAACCCTGCAACTATGCCATTGACTAACGCTTGAAACAAGCATTCAAATCACTGATTTACGACATATCGACAACAATTTAAAAAAACCGTCATTTTTGTACAAAAATGACGGTTGTTAAACGTCTTTCGAATAATGTTAGCGGCGTTCGCGCCAATTGATCACGCGATCGTTACCGCGATAGCGACCAAATACTGCATTAGCGCTTGGATTAGTATCGACAGTTGCAGGGTTATTATCCCAGTCAAACCTTAACCAAGTCGGAACATCCATTTCCATTGGCAATTCACCGCTTAAATTACTCGCGGGAATCAGTAAACGGCCCAACCCTGATTGCCAAATTAGAGGCGTTGTTAACGAGGATGCAGTGACATCGCCAAAGGGACTAGTGCCCAAAGTGAAATCGCTACTTGGCGTCACAGGATAAGAGCAGCCAGTATCTATAACGGTATTGGTGATAACAGTATTGGTGACAAACTCTGTGCCATTATACCGCTGGTGTTCGACAGGCATTGCTAACGCTTGATTATCAGGCCCAAAGGCATTGTGGAGTTTAATGCGGCCGTAGACCATTTTATGCCCTGCCGTTGACGCAGCCGACAAAGCAACACTTGTTGTCAAAGCAACACCATCACTATCGGTAATAGTGTCCACTGGGAAGTTTAAACCTGCGTCAAATTGGTCAACTTTTGAGGTGCTATTGCGAACATAATAATAACGATCATCATCAGACATGGTGTAAGTCATCTCGCCATTATTTTTGACAAGCGTTCCGATATTCATACTTGAAGCAACATCAAGCCCATTGGCACTGATTGTCGCGTCGAAAGTAATATTGGCTGCTGTTAATAAATCAAATGGCGCTTGATAATTTTTTTATATTCACTACGAACCTTCTCAAGATCGAATTTTCATACCTCA
>JBMYWG010000008.1:0-108852 GCA_049607155.1 Psychrobium sp. | reverse complement strand
AAATGAGTCTTTATTACCCATGACGAGCAGCCCTCCGCTTGATATTCGATTGAACGACGAAGTAATCGAATAAAGGTGCAAATAAGTTTGCAAATAAGATAGCTAACATCATGCCTTCTGGGAATGCAGGGTTAACTACACGGATAAGCACAACCATAATACCGATAAGTGCGCCAAACGCCCAACGACCAGTATTAGTGAATGATGCAGAAACAGGGTCAGTTGCCATGAAGATCATACCGAAGGCAAAACCACCTGTTACTAAGTGCCATTTCCAGTCCATTGCAAACATGCCGTTTGTTTCGCTGCCGATAGCATTGAATAACAAACTAGTTGCAACCATACCGAAGAACACACCTAAAATAATGCGCCATGAAGCAATACGTTGGTAAACAATAAATGCACCACCGATTAAGATAGCTAGTGTAGAAACTTCACCTACTGAACCTTGCATCTTACCTAGGAAAGCATCCATCCAAGTCATAGTACCTTGCAGTGCAGTCATGCCTTCGTTAGCAACAACGCTTAGTGCAGTTGCGCCAGAGAAGCCATCGATTGCAGTCCACACAGTGTCACCAGAGATATCAGGTGCGTATGCGAAGAATAGGAAAGCACGCCCCGCTAATGCTGGGTTTAGGAAGTTCTTACCAGTACCACCGAATACTTCTTTAGCAACTACAACGCCAAATGAAATACCGATAGCTACTTGCCATAATGGGATAGTAGATGGCAGGATAAGCGCGAATAAAATCGATGTTACGAAGAAACCTTCGTTGATTTCATGGCCGCGTACCATGGCAAATAATACTTCCCAGAAACCACCAACGGCAAAGGCAGTGGCATAAATAGGCAGGAAGAAACAAGCGCCGTAGAACATTAAGGTTCCAACACCGGCGTTGGCACCTAACTCACCACCTAGAGCGGTAAATAGCTGTTGTTGCCACGCGTCGCCCATTGCCATACCAGCAATAACAGCGTCGTTCGCTTGTAAACCGATGTTGTACATACCCCAGAACATTGCTGGGAATGTCGCCATCCACACCATGATCATGATACGTTTTAATTCAACACCGTCACGTACGTGAGTTTTACCCTTGTTTACAAAACCTGGGGTATAGAAGATAGTCGCAGCCGCTTCGTAAAGCGCGTACCACTTCTCGTGTTTACCGCCTTTTTCAAAGTGCGGCTCGATACTCTCGAGATAATTTTTTAAGCCCATCTGCTTAACCTTCCTTCTCAATAGTCGTTAGTCGCTCACGTAAGATCTGACCGTGGTCGTACTTACCTGGACATACGAAGGTACATAGTGCTAAATCTTCTTCATCTAGCTCTAAACAACCTAATGCTTGAGCACCATCGTTATCACCAGCACATAAATCGCGCAGTAACATCGTTGGTAAAATATCTAATGGCATAACACGCTCGTAGCTGCCAATTGGCACCATGGCACGGTCACTACCGTTAGTAGTAGTAGTTAGGTTAAGTAAACGCTTAGGCGATAAATGAGAGATGTAAGAACGTGTGATAGACACTACATTTTTACCAGCTTTCATCCAGCCCATGAATTCTTTTTCACGGCCTTCCGCTAATACGCTAACTTGGTTCACGTAACGACCCAAGAATGCAACAGCGCCTTCGGCTGTAGCGCCCTGTAGGATAGAACCAGAAACAACACGTAAATCGCCATCAACTAATTCACCAGCGGTTAAATCAGTTGTGCTAGCGCCCATGCGAGTGCGTACTAAGCGAGGGGTCTTAACACCAGGACCAGCAAGAGAAACTACGCGGTCAGTGTGAATTTCACCAGTCGTGAATAACTTACCAAAGGCGATAACGTCTTGGTAACCAAGCGTCCATACAGTGCGTTCAGCACTTACTGGGTGCAAGAAGTGAATGTGAGTACCAACAAGACCTGCTGGGTGAACACCCGCAAATTCGTGTTGTTCAACACTGCTTACATTGCTGTTTGGAACTTCAACGCCAGCTTTCTTACCAACGAATACCTTACCGCTAGTTAAACGTGATAACACGGTTAAACCATTGATAAAGTCTTGAGAGTTCTCGTTGATGATAACAGCTGGATCCGCCGCTAATGGATTAGTATCCATTGCTGAAACGAAAATCGCTGAAGGCTCAGAATCAATCGCAGGCACCTTTGAGAAAGGACGCGTACGTAGCGATGGCCATTGTCCCGATTTTACAAGGTTGTCAACAACAACGCTGCGCTCTAATTGCGCTAGCTCAGTTGCTGGGAAACTTTGGAAAGTTTCTTGCTCTTCACCTTGAACATCGATAACTAGAGACAAAAATGCTCGTTTAGCACCGCGGTTGATTTGTGATACGACACCACTAGCTGAAGCAGTATAAACTACGCCAGGATTTTTCTTATCTTCGAAAATTACCTGACCTTTTTTGACAGAATCGCCGACACGAACTTTCATCGTAGGACGCATGCCAAAAAACTCTTCACCCAATGTCGCAACTTGTTTGATGGACGGACCATCATGGATTACTTGCTGGGGTAATCCTGCGATAGGCAGGTCCAGACCTTTTTTTATTGTAATCATATTCACTTGCACTGGTTAACGGAAAGAATTAGCCGTTAGGCTCGACAGTTGCTTGCTATTTTTAAATGTAAAGGCCGCGTTTTAAATCCTTCCTAACTGACAAGATTTAAAACACATATCAATACAATAGCGCTCAAATTTTTAGGACAATATTTTTTAAATTCGCACAAAAAACGTGCAGCATTAAAAGATACTACCCTAACTGGGGCGCAATTCTAGCATCAATAGCAAATATTCTGAATATGTAAATGAATGTTTTCGCCCTAGACTTTAGTTATTTTTGTTATAACCAGTCCAAAAATAGGGCACTGGCTAATGGTCTAATCTTTGATTCAGCTAATGACCGAAAATCTTTTGATATTAAAACCAAAAAAACGCGCTCAAGTGAACGCGTTTTAAACAAACAAGGGAAGTCTAGAATTTATATTGATATGTCAGGCTAGTGTGGCGAGTTCGTGCCATCATATTGCTACCGAATAAGGAATGTTCTACATATTCCTTGTCTGTTGCATTTTCAACGGTAAGAGATAAGCGATGTTTGCTGTCAAACTGATAGCTCGCAGTCAGATCGACTAAGATTACCGCTTCGTGACTATTAACAGAAGTTAAAGGCGCCTGACCAGAGGTTTTTCTTAACTCACTCCGATATTGAATTCTGCTGCCTACATAAAGGTTGTCAAACTGCATCCCTAACTTGGCGTTAACTTGTTGCTTAGGTAGATGAATAAGCTCATCATCTCGTTGCAGCCCCAAATTTAACTGTTGAGCAGCTAAGGTATAAGAAGCATCTCGCTGTGTGAAGTTAAGAGACATTGGTAAGCTAAAACTTTCGAAATCAAATTGATAACCACCGGTTATCTCAATTGCATTAACTTCGATATCGGTAGAATCGTTATCCAAGGCTAAGCAGGCATCTGTTGCACCACAGCGCGTCAACGCGTTATCAAATTCACGCGTATAACCAGTTAAAGAGACGAAAGACGTATCATCTTTATACACTATCCCCACGGCTGCTTGATTGTTGAGCTTCGCCAATTTAGGCGAGTACATAGAAATATCACCACTCACTCCCTGCCTTGCGCCAACAAAGCCATACAGGCTTGGCGTAAATTGATAGCTCAATTGCAGGTTAAATAGTGTGTGGTTGTCATCTTGTCGACTGTAACGTTGAATATCATTATTTTGACGGCGATCGTCAAACTTAACCCAACGAACACCGGCGTCGATCTGCCAATCACCATTGCGCCACTTATCAGTAAGATATAAAGCGTTAATTCTCGCTTCAAACTCTAAATTTTCAGCGTTATTATCGCTTTCTTGTAGCGTTAGCGCTAGATTATTGTCTAATTGATAAGCTTCAGTTCGCGTTGTTTGCTCTAATTCTTCTTTTTGATATACCCATCCCATATTAAACTGATGGTGTCCCATCTGCTGTTCAATATCCATACGTATTCCAGACGATGTATATGTTGAATCAACTAGCTGTTTATTAATGTTTTGGTTACCAATCGGATTACTTTCATAGATTGCTAATAGAGGCGCGGTTAATAAAAAATGATTGCCTGATACATTATCTGTTTGTCTATTATTGATAGCACCGCGGCGATAGTGGACATCAGTCGTCACCCGCTCGCCAGCAAATAAGGTTGTTTGATGGCGTACACCAAATAGTAAGTCGTCGCCACTAACATAATCACCGCGAGTTGCGCTATATCTGTGGGTTGGCTTCTCATTAAAATCAGTATCGCTAATTCCAATCAAAGACTCATCATTGTGATAGTCTTGATAGTGCAGCATTAATTGCGTAGTTTGCTTATTTTTACCACTGTTAGCCGCACTAATTTCGTGCATTTTAATCATCACTTCATTCGAGTCGAAGCGACCTTGCTCACCATCACTAAACTTGCGATGTGAGTCTTGTTGGCGTTTATTCACATACAATCGATGACCGAAATTGTCACGCTGACTGCCATGGTCAATCACTATTCCACGCTGAGCAAATGAGCCGATGGTTAGCGCAAAGTTAGCGCTATCTTCTATCGCAGGTCGTTCACTCACTAAGCCTGCTACATGTGATGAAGGAAATGTCACACCAGCATTGGCACTCTCAACGCGAGCATTTTCTAAAAATAATGGCGTTATAGTTGTCAAGTTCGGAAGAAAATAAGGCAGTGGTGACCAACTAATATTGTCGCTCTCCAACGACACATTGTGAGTCAACAGGTCGCTGTGATGAGAAATAATAGGATTCACATCATTTGGTAAGCGATTTACCGCGAAAATCCCCGGTAATTGATTAAGTGTTCGAGCAATATCACTGTAGAGCATCAACTCTTTAGTATCATTTACCTGTTTTTTCTCAACAGGCTTCTTTTTATTCTTCACCAAAGAAATTGGCTTTTTTATTAAAGAAATCGTTTTTGGTTGCTCTTTAGCAACAGCGACTCCCGCACAACTCATTCCGACTGCAATCGCTACCAACGTCTTTCGGACGTGAACAAAAGAGTGACTCGTTGTTGTCATATTTCTAACCCTTACCCATCTTTCAATATACAAATTGTCATGGAAGTTCGACGTTAAGCAGCGATTTCACGCAATTTAACACTTTCCTTGTCAAAGAATTGTAGCGATGATTTAAAACCTATTCATTGAGCTATACCCTATCAACAATTTTAATAAAATTCGACCTTTGTAAAGAAACAGTTAAAGCGTAATTGGATATTAACCTCCATTAAGTTCACATTTTTTGTCATTAAAGAATTAGAAAAAACGCATTTCTAAATAAATACTGAAGCAAGAGCGCTTTTTTGCGACAATATGGCAAATTTACATAAAGTACCCAAGCGATGAACACAATACTAACCATCAACTCAACAGAGCTTCGCCTCAACCGCTTCCCTCCTTCAAATGATAAAAATCTCCAAGCGTGGGACTCAAGTGATGAGTACGTTATAAACTATTTAGTTGAGCAGCAATTGGAGCCGAGCAAGATTCTAATTATCAATGACACATTCGGCACCCTTGCTTGTACACTTAGCGAGCATGAACTTTATTGGCAAACAGACTCGCGTGTCGCCCAGTGTGCCGTTGAGCAAAATCTCGCCGACAATTATTTAACCCCATCAATTGAGTACTTAGATAGCCTGACAACGCCAAATGTTGCGCCAGACGTGGTGCTGTTAAAACTTCCAAAGAGCAATGCACTGCTAGAGCAGCAATTGCAACAGATTAATCAGGTGATAGGCGCGAATACTCAGGTAATTGGTTTTGCTAAGGCGAAAGATGTTCATACGTCCGGTTTAAAACTTTTTGAAAAATATATCGGCACGACAACAACTTCGCTTGCTAAGAAGAAGTCTCGATTAATTTTCGCAACGCCAACAGTTCAAAAGCTTACAAATGAAAAACCGCAATTAATTGAGTGGCCGCTTGAAAACACCGACTACACTATTGCAAATCACGCTGGTGTTTTTGCCAACAGTAAGTTAGATATTGGCGCGCGCTTAATGCTCGACAACCTGCCGTCAAACTTAGGTGACGGCTATGCGATAGATTTAGGCTGTGGTAATGGCGTATTAGGATTAATGTTAGCGGACATAAATCCAGAGGCGACGATTCGTTTTACCGATGAATCGTTCATGGCAATCGCCAGTGCTAAACTTAATTGTGAGAAGGCTTTTGGAAGCATTGAACGTTTTGAGTTTGATTGGCACGACTGTTTAAGCGATTACGATTATGACCAAGCAGATTTGATTATCTGTAATCCCCCCTTCCATCAGCTAAAAACCGTCACAGACCATATTGCCTGGCAGATGTTTAACGATGCCTACCGCACGTTAAAACACGGCGGAAAATTACGCATTGTTGGTAATCGTCATCTCGGCTATCACATTAAGTTACAGCGAATTTTTGACAACTGCACCACGATAGCATCCAATAGCAAGTTCGTGATTTTAGAAGCCACTAAAGCATAGAAATACAACCAAAAGGGTTATAATGAAAAAACTCGCCTTTATTAGTCTGTTGGCGGCCGGTATTGTTGGCTGCAGCACTGCTCCAAGCCACTTTATCGTTAATACGTCGCCGGCGATCAAAACTAATACGCCAGTGCTAAAAAATATCGCCATTAACGTTAATGATTCTCGTACTCGGCAAGCTATTTTACGCACCACTTACGATGGAAAGCACAACTATATGTCAGCTCCAATCGCAACAACACAATTAGTAAAGCAAGGCTTAGCTAGTCATTTTCGTCAGCAACTTGCCGTTGGTCTTAGCCCAATGAGCGCGCAAATCCTAGATATCACCATCGACAAAATGGCGATGAAACTCGATCAAGGGTTGGTAAGTTATGAAGCGCAAAGTCTTATCGTATTTAAAGTCAGCATTAATAACGGTACCAAAACCCTCACTAAATCTTTTAAACGCCAAGGAACGAATAAAGGCCCATTAAAAGCAGATATTGCAGTGCTTGAAAGTGAGTTTAGCGGACTATTACAACAGCTTTATAATGACATCGCGCAAGACACCCAAGTTAAAAGCTACCTAAACATTTAAGGAAGAGTTATGAAATTTCGTCATCTATTCGTTGCCTTAATAGCGACAGCAACACTAAGCACTAGCCTGCACGCCGCTGATGAAAAGAACCAAACGTTAGATTTACGTGAGCAATATCGCGGTGCAGACATTATACCGGAAAGCGGTTTCCCACAAGTAAAGCTAGTCACTAGTATGGGAGATATCGTGATTGAGCTAAATCGCGAGCGCGCTCCAATTACCGTTAATAACTTTCTATGGCTAACTAAAAACAAAGAATTCGACAATACGATCTTTCATCGCATCGTCAAAAACTTTGTTGTTCAAGGGGGCGGAGTACGCCCTGATATGACTCAAAAACCAGACGACTACTTAATCATCAACGAATCAGGCAACGGTCTGAGTAATGATTATGGCACAATTGCTATGGCACGAGAAACTGAAGCACATTCGGCATCTCGTCAGTTTTATTTCAATATGAAACCTGAAGGAAATCGCAATTTAAATCCCAACTCTCGCAGATGGGGCTATACTGTGTTTGGAGAGGTAATAAATGGAATTGAAGTTTTAGAGCAAATGAATCAAGTGTACGTAGGTAAAGATTCGAAAAAAGATTGGGAAAATGTTCCCTTAACTAAAATCTATTTAAAGAGCGCAACTATTATTAATCCGTAAATCGACAATCCAATAGGACGGTTTATCGATCAAGCAGCTAGGGAGATCCATCATTGAGTATCTATATTTTGACACCTGAACTGTTTATTAAACAAAAAGCACAGCAGCTGGTATACGTTGTCAATCAATTGATGAAACAAGCCATCCCATTCTCAGAAGTACACATTATCGTTTGGGATATTTTAGAAGAATGGAATCGTTTGGATAAAGAAGATAGCGATGAATTAAGCGACTTCGAACGCGTCTTCTGGCATTTGTTTTACACAATACAATTTGAAACAGAATGCGACTTAGCCAATAACAAGCACCTGCGATTGGCTATCGACAAATGTTGTAAATATTTACAGCAGCCTGATTTACCCGCACCAGCCGGTTGCGTTGGCGTCAGACCATAACGAAAAATGGGATTATCGATGATAATCCCGTTTTTTTTACGTTTGATTAGCTTCGTTTTTACTGCCTTCTACTTCTTTATCGTGCCAAGGCGCTACTTTAAACAGCATTAACATACCAGGCACTGCGAGTCCGACGCACAAAAAGTAAAATCCAGTCCAACCAATCTGCTCAACAATCATTCCCGTAGTCGCATTAGCAAAAGTTCTCGGCAACGCGGTCAGCGCGCTAAACAAGGCAAATTGCGTAGCGGCAAATGTTGGGTTGGTTTGCTTTGCCATAAAAGCAACAAAGGCTGCAGTGCCAAGACCGACACCTAAATATTCAAAGCCCATCGCAAAGGCTAATGCATAGACGTTATTACCAATTTCTGCCAACGCTGCAAAGCCCAAAATACTGACAATTTGCACAAAACCAAATAACCACAACGCCCTGCTAATACTCAGCTTGAGCATCACCAAACCGCCAACGATCAACCCAACGGTCATAGCTACTAGACTGGCGGTCTTAGCAACGACACCAATTTGAGTTTTAGTAAAACCGAGATCAATAAAAAACGGGGTTTGCAACGCCGTTGCCATGCTATCGCCGAGTTTATACAAAAACAAAAATGACAAAATAAAGAGCGCGCTTTTAATGCCTTCGCGACCAATGAAGTCTTTAAATGGCAATACCACCGCTTCTTGCAAAGACTTCGGCGTATTGGCTGCGATATGAGCTTCCTTGATACACAGGGTGACAATAATACCTATTGCCATAAATGCAGCTACAACTAAAAATACCGTGCTCCACGGCATGTGATCAGCGAGAATAAAAGCAAGCGAGCCAGGCACCAGCCCCGAAATTCGATACGCCTGCACACTTAACGAATTGCCTAATCCAAGCTCTTGATCCGATAAAAGTTCACGCCGATATGCATCAATGACAATATCTTGGCTAGCGCTAAAAAAGGCAACGGCAGCAGCTAAATAAGCAACCGACCAAATATTGAGGGTGGGATTAATAAAGCCAAATACCCCAATGGATATCAGCAGCGCGATTTGAGTAATTAGCATCCAACCGCGGCGCCGGCCTAAAAACGGAAAGCTAAAGCGGTCGAGTGCTGGTGACCACACAAATTTCCACACATAGGGAATACCAATCAACGAAAAAAGACCAATTTCCGCTAAACTCACCCCTTCGTCCCTGAGCCACCCCGGCACCAATTGATACAAAACAAATAAAGGCAGACCCGAGCTAAAGCCGGTAAAGATACAAATTAACATGCGGCGATTAAAAATCGCCTCTTTCATGGACAGTGCGGTCATTAATGGCCTTTAAAGATGGTTATTAATCTCTGAAGTTCTCAAACTGGAATGGTTGCTCAGCATCACTTTGACGAATCAACGCCATAACCGCTTGTAAATCATCGCGTTTTTTACCAGTGACACGTAGCTTTTCTCCCTGAATAGCCACCTGTACTTTAATTTTAGAGGCCTTAATTTCTTTAACTAATTTTTTAGCAACTAAAGCTTCGATACCTTGCTTAAACTTAACGTTACTTGAGAACGTTTTCCCTGAGTGTGTCGGCTTTTCATCAACTTCCATCGCTTTAGTATCCACATTGCGACGTACTAGGTTGGCGCGAAAGATATCGAGCATTTGATTGATTTGAAATTCATCTTCTGCTTTTAATACCGCAACTTCACCGTTTAATTCAAAAGTCGCGTCTTTGCCACGAAAATCAAAGCGGGTTGCTAGTTCGCGATTTGAATTATCAACCGCATTTCTTACTTCAGTGATTTCAATCTCTGATACAACATCAAATGATGGCATAAACAGCTCCAACAATTGTTAACTAATAATGTCGGGATAGTATCAGGTTTAAGCTGAATAAACAGGTAATAAATGCCGCGAAATGTAAAAGTTATTTGTTTGTTATCAATAGCCTTGTGGTAAAGTTAAAGCAAGATTCGTTTTATTAGCAATTTGGAAATCACCTTGGCGTCGTTTATCAGCTCACTTTGGCACAATCGCACCTTTTCACTGTCGGTGCTCGTCGTATCCCTTGCCGTCTTTTCATACCTATTTTTTAGCAAGCAAAGCCTACCGTCTGGTGTACCTCATTCTGACAAATACGGCCATATCATTGTTTTCTTCTGCCTTAGCGTATTGATGTATCGCTGTTTCAATTTTTCTCGCCTGTGGCAAATTGTAATTTTGGTAGGCTATGGCATAGCTGTTGAATGTGTGCAATATTACATCCCTTACCGCTCAGGCGGACTCGATGATGTATTGGCAGACGCTTTGGGGGTTGTTCTTTTCTACGCACTCACTCTCATGCCAAGTGTTCGAAACCTGTTTGGCAAGAGTAATGCCTAAGCCAGTTAGTAAACACATTTGCATCATTGGCCATGGTGCAATCGGACTGTTGTGGGGTCACCATCTCACAGCGGTAGGACATCGAGTCACATTTATAAGTCGCCGCCAGCAACTGCCTGCTTCGAGACAACGCTTTAGCAGCTATGACGAAGTAGAGTCAATCAATGAGTTCACTTTCAGTCATCAATTACCACACCATTGTGATTTGGTATTAGTTACCACCAAAGCCTATCAAGTACATGACGCGCTTGCGCCTTTTTTAGCAGAAATAAGCGTGCCTATTATTTTATTGCACAATGGCATGGGCGCAGTGGAAACGCTGCCATTAGCAACACATCAACAGGTAATCTTAGCCACCACGACTCATGGCGCACTCATCAGTGAGAATACTCTTCGCCATACAGGACTTGGTAATACGATAATAGGTAACTATCAAGGGCTAACAGATAGACAACTAGAGCATTGGCAACAATTACTTAATTCGGCGCTACCTACCGTCGAAATTCATCATAATATTCAACTGCCACTATTACTCAAACTCGCCATCAATTGCGTTATCAATCCTCTCACAGCGCTCCATCAGTGCAAAAATGGCGAGTTGCTATCTCCCAAATTCGATAGCCAAATCGATAAGCTCATTGATGAAGTTCAACAGGTAATTAGCCAATTAGAGCCGAGTTGGCAACATGACAAAGCTTCTCTAAAACAAGCAGTTTTGGATGTAGCAAACGCTACTGCTAATAATTACTCTTCGATGGCACAAGATGTAAAATACGGCCGAAAAACAGAAATCGAATTTATTAATGATTATTTGCTTAAACAAGCTGATAAGTTACATATTAATATAAGCGAAAATAAAGCGTTGATTGCACAGGTGAACAACCAATGAAAATAAAACAAGTCACGCCGTCTATTAAAATCTTCTTCGTCAGTTTAGTAGCCCTATCATTAGGCGGCTGGCAATTCGGTTTCTATCTCGGCGCCTACGATACAATCTTTTTTCATTATGTGTTTAGTGTCTGGTTTATATCACTGGCGTTCGTGCTCGCCTTTTTCTTTTTGCCCAAAGCACAGCGTCCTTTTAATGCGTCCGCCCTCTTTCCGCTTATTATGCCCACGGTGTGGTTAGTACTAGAGATAACCAAGGCAGTGATGCCAAATAACACATTGGTTTATTACACCTCGACGATATTCGGTGTGGTCACTCTATGTTTTTGTGTGCCTTATATTGTCTATTTACTTATCTCTATTACCCAATCGGAAGCGCTTAACCTGCAACCTAAAAATCTATTGTGGTATCTGGTTATCACGGTCTTTTTAATCTTTTCAATTGCTTATTTCGTCGGTAAGAATCACCACATTTTTCTAACCTGTCACGATTTTCAAATCAGCGGAGAAGCCATTCCAGAAAACTGCTGGAAGAACACTACGGAATGAGTCCCTAGTAAAATACGAATATTAGCAAACAGCATAAAGTTGTATAAAAAACCTACGCCACACCACAATTTATTACATCAATACTATCGAGTTCTAAAAATTACTTGTAATATGCCGATTCTGAAACAGCGTAATAGTATTTAACGTGGATCGTAATTTAGGCTTTACTCTTATTGAATTAATTATCGTCATTATCATTTTATCGATACTGGCGATTACAGCGCTGCCTAGGTTTATTGATTTTTCCAAAGATGCACGCATTGCAGCGGTGACCGAAGAAGCTAAAGCGCTAGAATCCGCTGTTAATTTGGCTCGTCAGAAATGGCGATTGTTAGGCTCACCACGTGCTAAAGACGCCCGTGATGATGTTCAACTCTGGGGCAACAGCAGCGCAGGGCAAATTGATTTTAATATTCAAGGGTGGCCAGCACAAAGTTACGCCTTTGGTGATAGTGTCCTTACCAATGACGGTCCAGATGACTGCCTGTCGCTCTATCAATCACTAGTAGAAAACGGTGATGAAAAAGCTGCCCTTAATCAAGACGCAACATTCCAAGTCACTAAAAGCAGTGGCAACTGTACCTACACTTTAGTTGCCGATTCTAGTTTAGGTATTTATTACGATCCGTTAACTGGACAAGTTAGCGTTTTTGGCAACTGATTAAACTCGATCAAGGAAGATAATGCGCTTAATTAAATTTGCAATCCTCAGCAGTATTATCACTATTATTGCCTGTTTTTTTCAGCGTAATACACTTCCAAGCCAAATGGACTTTTCTTCAAAGTTACAACTAGCGCCAATTCAATATCAGTCTTACGCAGAACCATTTAATGTTGCGATGAGCGGTATTAATTATAAAGTTGAGCCACTTTATGATTACACCCTCTACGGTATGGTAGTTTCTTTAAAACAGCACAACGGCGATAGCGGCCTTCATCGCGCATGGGGCGATCACTTGAACATTGCGGATTTATGTGTGGTTTGGAGCGATACTGCATTTAGCCCATTGCTTAACGAAATAGAATTTTGGAATGGTCAATTTACATGTTTTACCCGCACCAGCAATATGAACGCGTGGGCACTGTTCAAAGGACATCAGTTGTCCAACAATCATTTGATTACCGAAAGTAGTTACCTGCGCGATAAAATCAAAGACATTCAAATCGGCGATCAAATTCAAATCAAAGGGTGGTTAGCAAATTATCAAAATGATCGCGGCAATAAGCGCGGTACCAGTATAACAAGAACAGATACAGGCAACGGCGCCTGCGAAACAATTTACGTCAATGAAATTGAGATATTAAAACCCTATCATAACCCTTGGCGGATAGGTTTCTACGCGGGAATTGCAGCTCTTTTCTTTTCGATAATAGCGTTCTTTAAAGCGCCTTTAGCGCGCCATATTTAACGCCTGCGGCCGCCACTGCGATTGCGGTGCTTATTAGAACCCGATTGACGTTTACCACTGGCGCGTTCGCGCGTGCGGCGTTTCTGCGCTGATTTGCTGTTCTTTTTCACGCTGCTGGTTTTAGTAAGATCAGGCTCATAACCCGGATACCAAGCTTGTGGTAGTTTATCGCCAATAATTGCTTCGATTTCTTCCAGTAGCCACTCTTCATCAATACTCATTAGTGACACTGCGTGCCCCGCGTTGCCAGCACGGCCTGTGCGACCAATGCGATGAATATAATCTTCTGCAATGTATGGCAGCTCATAATTAATCACATAATTAAGCTGAGCAATATCAAGCCCCCGTGCCGCTACATCAGTAGCAACTAAAGCTCTGGTCTTACCCGACTTAAACTCTTCTAGCACTTTATCGCGAGCGCCCTGTGATTTATCGCCGTGGATCGCCGCCGTCTTCACGCCGTCTTTACACATTTCCTTAGCAAGGGCATCGGCACCTTGACGAGTGCGCACAAAAATCAGCACCTGTTGCCAATTTTTAGAGCCAATCATAAAAGAGGTTAGTTCACGCTTTTTGTCTTCATCGACGTTATAAACAATCTGCTCAATCTGCGAGGCCGTTGCATTGCGCTGCGCCACTTCAATCAATTCAGGCTTGTTCAGTAAGCGCTTAGATAGATCGATGATGGCATCATCAAAGGTCGCTGAAAATAGCATGGTTTGGCGTGAATCTGGCACGCGCTTAAGAATACGTTTGATATCGACAATAAAGCCCATATCCAACATGCGATCGGCTTCATCGAAAACTAAAAATTGCAGTGCGTCTAAATCGAAAGTACCTTTAAAGAGTAAATCAAGCAAACGTCCCGGTGTTGCCACCAATACGTCACAACCATTTTTTAGCGCTTCAATTTGCGGATTTAAGCTCACGCCACCGTAAGCAAGTTCGATAGTTAAATCAGTGCCTTTACTGTAGCGTTTAAAACTTTTCTTGACCTGCTGTGCAAGCTCACGCGTCGGAGTAAGCACTAACGCACGTACAGCCTTGTCAGCACGCGGAGCCTTAACTAACTGTTCGATAATGGGTAAGGCAAAAGCCCCTGTTTTACCAGTTCCTGTTTGCGCCCCAGCCATCACATCACGACCTTCAAGAATAAGCGGAATCGCTTTCTCTTGCACTGGCGTTGGTTTTTCATAATCCAGAGCGGTGAGATTATCTTGAAGTTGTTGATTGAGGCCTAATTGAAGAAAAGTCATGATGGTTCCACTGAGATTGGGCGTTGAAACTAAAGGGAGATGATGCGCTTAAATAAGCGCATCGAATATAAAAATCTACTTACGATAAACCTTAATATTACTAAACCCTTGTTCGATTAAGAACAGCGCTTGCAGCTTACTCATTACGCCGCGCTCACAGTAGAACAGGTACTGCTTTGACTGATCTAAATCGCCAAACTGTGTTGCCAATTTGTAGAACGGTAAGTGCTTAACTTCAACATCGTCAATTTCTAACGGGTTTTCGTCTTCTTCATCAGGTGAGCGAATATCTAAAATCACATCGTTAGCACCGAACTCAGAAACAGTTTCTACTTCAGCAACCACTTCGTTAGTTTCATTAGCGATATCGCGAATATCCATCACTACTGATTCTTCGAGCGCCTTGTCCAATACCGCAAAGTCAAAGTTCGCTTCTTCCGCTTCAATCTTTGACATGACCGCTTTAACAGTTGGGCTCTTAGAGATTACGCCGCAATACTCTGGCATCACTTCCGCAAATGGCTTAGTGCCAATTTTATCGGCGATGTTAATAATATCTTGCTTATCGTAAGCCGTTAGTGGACGCAGAATCAATGTATCAACACTCTTATCGATAACACCAAGATTAGTTAGTGTTTGGCTCGATACTTGGCCTAATGACTCACCAGTAACAAGTGCATTAACTTTCATTTTCTTGGCAACACGCTCGGCTGCGCGCATCATCATACGCTTTAATATAACGCCCATTTGACCGTTTTCTACTTTCTCTAAGATTTCGCCGATAACGCCTTCGAAAGGAACGGTCACAAATTTAACTTTGTGCGATGCGCTAAAGCGATCCCATAGATAGTAAGAGACTTGCTTAACGCCAATCTCGTGCTCGCGACCGCCTAAGTTAAAGAAACAGAAATGAGTACGAGCGCCTTTCTTGATCATCATGTAGCTAGAAACGCCTGAGTCAAAACCACCAGACATTAGCGACAACACATCTTCTTTTGCAGGTAGTGGGAAGCCACCGATACCTTCGTAACGCGCCGAGATTACGAATAAATCGTTATTACGGATCTCAAGTTTCACGGTGTGATCAGGATTTTTTAGCTTAACGCCATTTGATGGGTAGTGCTGGTTTAAACCGCCGCCAACATAACGCTCGACTTCATTTGAAGTAAAGTCGTGTTTACCAGCGCGTTTAACGCGAACACAGAAGCTTTTACCTTCGATTTCATGGGCTACAAGTGGCGCTACCGTTTGGTAAATCGATTCGACATCAGTAAAGCTGTGCTGACTCACTTGCAAAATATGCGCAACGCCGGGAATACATTGCATAGCATCGATAAGACGCTCGATGTTTTCTTTACTGTCATTGCTAGTGGCAACGTTTAATTTATCCCAGTCCAGTTGCACCGCTACAGTCTCGTCAAAACGACGTAGTACATTACGTACATTGGAGCTTAGCAATTTACAGTAACGCTTGCGAACTGACTTACTTTTGATGGTAATTTCAGGGTAAAACTTAAGGATAAATTTCATTAGAGTGGCCACTTGAAAAAATAATGGCGCGCATTATACATAAAGAGGCTATATAGAAGAAGTTATAAGCAGTGAAATGTGAAGCGAAACAGCAATAAAAAAGGGAAGCTTTAGCTTCCCTTGTTAAGTTTTTCAAATCGATTAGATTGATTACTCGGTTAAACCAATCTTCTTCGATTCCTTGGCCTTACCTTGCATTATCGATATCTCAACTCGGCGATTTCTGCGCTGCGATAACACATCAGTACCATCGGTGAGTGGCTTCATATCTGCCAAACCAACCACTTGCAGACGAGACGGATTAAAGTTTCTTACCTTCACCAGCTCATGTGCTACAGCTACTGCACGCAAACTCGATAACTCCCAGTTCGACTTATAAAGTTCGGTGTGAAGCTGATCGCTATCGGTATGACCAGATACAGTGATCTCCCCTGGGATATCAGCAAGTAATTCCCCCACTTTGGTAATCACAGGCACAAAACGCGGCTGTAAATTGGCAGAGCCTGATGGGAATGATCCTTTCTCGCGAATTCGAATAATAATTTGCTGACCAAGCGATTCAATTTCAATCGCACCATCTTCAATCTGCTCTTCCAACTTCTCAGCCATTTTCTTGAGCTCTTGGTTAGTCTCTTCTTGCGCTGCCGATTTCTCTGCATCAGATGGACTGTCAGCTGCCGCTGCAGCGCCGCGTTGATCACCGCGTTGCTGCTCTTTACCACCGGAATTGGCATCTTCACCCGACTGATAATCAAGCTCACGCTGCGTCACTTCAGCGGTTTGCTGATTAATGATTTCAATCGGCGTTGGATCAGGACGCCCCGGACGGAACTCTTGTGCAATTACACTGGTACCTTTCGGAATATCTTTTACTTCAATCTTATTTTGAACACCAAAGGCGTATTTCATCGAGCCAGCAATTTGCTTAAATTTAAGCACGTCCATTTCTGACATTGCCAGCAGTAATACGAAGAAACACATCAATAACGACATCAAGTCCGCGAAGGTTCCCATCCATGCGGGGAGACCTTCGGGAGGACAGTCGGGACATTTAGGACAATCGTCACTCATGCTTACTCCTCAGGCGCCGGACGTTTACCTTCAGCAATGTAATTTTGCAGCATGCCTTCGATAACACGAGGATTCTGACCGTCTTGAATAGCAAGAACAGCATCTAAGATGAGTGTTTGGTTCAGAGCTTCTTCACCGCCACGCAGGCTTAGCTTTTCACTAATTGGCAGTGCGATAAGATTAGCAAGCATCGCCCCGTACATGGTGGTTAACAAGGCTACCGCCATCGCAGGACCGATAGCTTTTGGGTCGTCCATGTTTTGTAGCATCGCAACTAGACCGATTAGCGTACCGATCATCCCCATCGCAGGGCCAACATCACCAAGTGACTTAAAGAAACCAGCACCAGCCTTATGGCGCTCTAAGGTTAAATCGATATCTTTACCCAAAGTCGCTTTTACAACATCGGCTTCGTGACCATCAACTAACATATCGATGCCCTTTTGCATAAAGGGACTTGGAATTTCAGCTTCTTCTAAAGCAAGAAAGCCACCTTTACGGGCAGCATCGGCAAGTTCTACGGCTTTAGCAATTAAATCTTAAGGGTCATCAAGTTTCAGCATGAAAGCTTTACCAAACACCTTACCAGCACCGACGAATTGTCCCATCGAGTACATCATCATTACAACGAAGGGCGAGCCACAGAATACGATAAGTACGGAAGGCACATCGACGAACATCCCGATATCACCACCTTGAACCATCGCCATGACAATCATACCAAACGCACCAAGCATGCCGATTAATGTTGCTAAATCCACTGAGTCTCTCCTGTGCCCAATTTTTACGCGACTTTGATTTTCGAAAGGAAAAAAGTGCTAAAAGATAACAATTTAGAATTTCTTAACATCATATCGGAACAAGGCGTCATTTGTTTAGTGTTTTTATCAATTTTTATAGAAAAAACATCGAGCAGACGTAAAAAATTGAAAACATCGGTGAAGTGGGCTAAGGTGGCGCGAAATACTCAATTAAGGCGTAAAAATGGCCACTAAAAAAATTGAAAACATGAGTTTCGAAGCGAGCGTTGAAGAGCTAGAAACCATCGTAAATCAGCTGGAACAAGGTGATTTACCACTCGATAAAGCACTGGCACAATTTGAGCGCGGTATTGGACTGGCTCGCAACGGCCAGCAAAAACTGCAAGGCGCACAGCAAAAAGTCGACATTCTGATGAACAACAACGGCGAAGCTACTTTAAATCCCTTTGACAATACGCCGGAAAGCTAGTGCCAGTAGTACAAATTCAACAAAACCAGCAGCGTGTTAATGACTTTTTAGAAAGCGCATTAGCACAAGTTGCTGTTAATGAACCACGCTTGCATCAAGCGATGAATCACGGTTTGCTGCTTGGCGGTAAACGCATTCGTCCATTTTTAGTTTACGCCGTTGGCGAAATGTTTGGGCTTGAAAAATCACAGCTCGATCACATCGCAGGCGCTATCGAAGCGATTCACGCTTACTCGCTAATCCACGACGATTTACCCGCAATGGATGATGACGAACTGCGTCGCGGCCAGCCGACATGTCATATTGCCTTTGATGAAGCCACCGCTATTTTAGCGGGTGACGCGCTGCAAACATTGGCCTTTGAGTTACTTGGTCAAGCACCTCAAAGTGATGCTCAAAAAGTTCAACTGATGCAATGCCTTGCCAAAGCCAGTGGTTATCGTGGAATGTGTGGTGGACAAGCCCTAGATTTAGCGGCGACAGATCGCAGCGTAACACTTGAGCAGCTTGAACAAATTCATCGTCTAAAAACTGGCGCACTAATTTGCGCAGCCGTTGAGTTAGGCGCCATTGCCGCCAATGCTTCTAGCGCACATCGCGAGCTACTTAGCACTTTTGCACAAAACATTGGCCTTGCGTTCCAAGTTCATGATGACATTTTAGATGTCATCGGCGATACTGAGACCTTAGGCAAGCCACAAGGCTCCGATGAAGCGGCCAACAAGAGTACCTACCCCGCTTTACTCGGTCTTGAACAAGCTCAATACAAAGCTAAACAGCTGATTGAGCAAGCTATTTCATCATTACAAGCCTTGCCATTTGATAGCACATTATTACAAGCGTTCGCGCGCTATATTATTGCGCGCAACCAATAAAAAAGAATTATAAGCAAGTTTATGAGCGTAGATATTTCACAATTTCCGTTACTCGCGTTAGCCAATACGCCGGAGGAGCTTCGTCAACTGCCGCAAACCAATTTGTCGCAATTAAGTGACGAATTACGCAGCTATTTATTAAAAACCGTGAGTAAATCCAGTGGCCACCTAGCATCAGGCTTGGGGACGGTCGAGTTAACTGTCGCGCTGCATTACGTGTTTAACACTCCTAAAGATCGCATCGTGTGGGATGTGGGCCATCAGGCATATCCACATAAAATCTTGACTGATCGCCGCGATCGCATGCACACCATTCGACAAAAAGATGGTTTGCACCCGTTCCCAAATCGCAAAGAAAGTGAATACGATACCTTTACCGTAGGCCATTCAGGCACCTCGATAAGCGCTGCACTGGGTATGGCGATTGCCGCGGAGAAAGAAGGATTAGATCGCAAAGTTGTTGCCGTTATTGGCGATGGCGCATTAACTGGCGGTATGGCTTTTGAAGCAATGAATCACGGTGGTTCAATCGACAAAGATATGCTGATTATCCTTAACGATAATGAGATGTCGATTTCAGAAAACGTTGGTGCATTAAACAATCATCTAGCCAAGTTACTTACCGGTCAGATGTACACCTCAATCCGCGAAGGTGGTAAGAAGTTACTTTCTGGCGTTCCTAGCATTAAAGAGCTGGCCCGCCGCTCAGAAGAACATCTTAAGGGCATGGTGGTGCCAGGCACCTTGTTTGAAGAATTTGGCTTTAATTATATTGGCCCACTCGATGGCCACGATGTTAACGGCTTAGTGGAAACACTGAAAAATATGCGTAACCTTAAAGGGCCGCAAATTCTTCACGTGATGACTAAAAAAGGTAAGGGCTACGAGCCTGCCGAACAAGATCCTATCGGCTATCACGGCGTACCTAAGTTCGATCCTAAGACCACCTCATTACCAGCTGGTTCAGGTGCCATGACGTTCTCAAAAGTCTTTGGCAACTGGCTATGTGATATGGCGACGCAAGACGACAAATTAATGGGTATCACTCCCGCCATGCGCGAAGGCTCTGGCATGGTAGAGTTTTCTCAGCGCTTCCCGCAGCAGTATTTCGATGCCGCAATAGCCGAACAACACGCCGTCACCTTAGGTGCAGGTATGGCTTGTGAAAACCTAAAACCTGTCGTTGCTATTTACTCGACCTTCTTACAGCGTGGTTACGACCAACTTATTCACGATGTCGCCATTCCAAATCTCGATGTGCTGTTTGCCATCGACCGTGGCGGTCTGGTTGGCGCTGACGGTGAAACTCACCAAGGTGCATTCGATTTAAGTTACCTAAACTGCATTCCGAATATGCTAGTGATGGCACCAAGCGATGAAAACGAATGTCGCCAAATGCTCTACACGGGTTATGTTCATCAAGGCCCTGCTGCTGTGCGCTATCCTCGAGGCGGCGCAACTAATGCTGAAATAATCCAAGAGATGACAGCGCTTGAAATAGGTAAAGCAGTAGTTAAACGCGAATCAACCAAAACACAAGATGGCAATAAAGTGGCTATTTTAAGTTACGGCACGCTACTTAATCACGCATTGGTAGCGGGCGAAAGCCTAGATGCTACAGTCGTTGATATGCGCTTTGTTAAGCCATTTGATGAAGCTTTAGTACGCGAATTATCACAAAGTCATGATGTTATCGTTACCGTAGAAGAGAATGCCATTATCGGCGGCGCTGGCAGTGTTATCACCCAGTTTGTCATGAACAACCGTCTCAATGTGCCAGTATTAAACTTAGGTTTACCAGATCAGTTCGTGTGCCAAGGCACGCAAGCCGAGCAGCAAGCAATGTTAGAACTTGATAGTGATGGTTTAATTAAGCAGATTAACCGTTATCTAGCTCAATAACTAGAATGAAATTTAAAAAGGGGCGATTAATTTGCCCCTTTTTTATACCAGCAATATTAGTTAAGCCCTCGGATGATGCTGACTATGAAGCTCTTGTAATCTAGCTTTTGCCACATGGGTATAAATCTGCGTCGTCGACAAATCACTATGTCCTAGCAGCAACTGCACAACCCTTAGATCTGCGCCGTGATTTACCAGGTGCGTAGCAAAGGCATGGCGCAGTGTATGTGGTGACAAATCGACATTAATGTTGGCACGCACCGCATAGGCTTTAATGCGATGCCAGAACGTTTGCCTTGTCATTTGCGTGCCTCGTTTGGAAGGGAATAACACATCGCTGGCGTTTTTAAGTAACTCGTTACGGGCGGTTTTGAGATAATTTTCAATAGCATCAATCGCCATTTCCCCCATAGGTACTAAACGCTCTTTATTGCCCTTACCCACTACGCGAATAACGCCTTGCTGCAAGCTAATTTGCGACATTTGTAAACTCACTAATTCAGTGACTCGCATTCCTGTTGCGTACAGCAGCTCTAACATGGCGCTATCGCGACATTCAATGGCATCTTCTAAATCCGGTGCAGCGAGTAATGCTTCCACCTGCTGTTGTGACAATGTTTTCGGGAGCTTCTTATCGGCTTTTGGCATCACGATTTTTGCCATCGGATTGCTGCTAATGAGCTCACTGGTTTGCAAGAAATTATAGAAACGGCGCAGCGCGCTAATCATTCGAGTAACACTGGTTTTAGCGCGGTTTAAGCTAACTAAATGATGTTGAAATGACTGAATATCTTCAAAACTCGCGCTATCGACATCGCTATTATTAGCTAAAAGAAACTGGCGAAAGGATTTTAAGTCACTGCGATAACTGCTTAAGGTGTTGTCGCTAAGCCCCTGCTCTAGCCATAACATATCGATAAATTGCGCCACTAATGGATGCTCATCGTGCACTTTATTATTTCGCATGTTATTTGTGACTTTTTGCTGTTGTGGTGAATTGCCTTGCACAATCTCTCCCAGATTTTGATAAACTAGCGCCCAATTTGTTGTCTCTTGGCGTTAATGCTAGCGTCATCTTGTAAAATTTAGTGAGTAACTACATGAAAATAGGTCTGTTTTACGGTTCAACCACCTGCTTTACAGAAATGACCGCTGAAAAAATGCAAGCCTTTCTAGGTGAAGATCTTGTTGATATTTATAACATTAAAGACAGTGGACTCACGCCAATCAAAGATTATGACATCTTAATCTTGGGCATTTCAACGTGGGATTACGGCGAATTACAAGAAGACTGGGAAGCGCTGTGGGACGAGTTAGACAACTTCGACTTAAAAAACAAAACCGTTGCCCTATTTGGGCAAGGCGATCAATTAGGCTATACCGATTGGTTTGTCGATGCAATGGGCTTGCTACACGATAAGTTATTGCCATTAGGGCCACAAATCGTAGGCTACTGGCCAAATCAAGGTTATGACTTTGCCGAATCTAAGGCGCTTACCGAAGATAAAAGCCACTTTGTCGGCTTGGCACTCGATGATGAAGATCAGTTCGATCTCAGCGAAGAGCGCATCGCCACTTGGTTAACGCAGGTGATGGAAGAAATCGCCGAGTTGTCTTAATCGCGACAAGAAATAAAACAAAGTGAGGCGCAGTCCCCACTCTCAGTAGAAATCAAAGCACAATGTGCACGGCGACGTTATAATGGCGCCAATTAATTTTAGGAACTATTTTCATCATGAGTTTTGCAGAGTTAGATCTCGATCCATCATTGGAACAAGCCTTAGCAAAAATGGGCTACGACGCGCCAACCACTATTCAGCGCGAAGCAGTACCAGCAGCGATGGATCAGCGCGACATCCTTGGCTGTGCCCCAACGGGTACAGGTAAAACCGCCGCGTTCTTACTCCCAGCAATTCAGCATTTGTTGGATTTTCCTCGCAATAAGCCTGGTGCGCCGCGTATTCTAGTCGTCACGCCAACGCGTGAATTAGCGAACCAAGTTTTCGAATACGCCGAGCAACTGACTGAATTCACCACCCTAAAGCCAATTTGTATTACCGGCGGTGTGACTTATGAAATCCACGAAGAAATGTTGGAAAAGAATGCCGATATTCTAGTGGCTACTCCTGGTCGTTTAATCGAGTTTATCGATAGCGAAGAGTTAGATATGCGTTCGATTGAGTTTTTGATCATGGACGAAGCCGATCGCATGCTAGATATGGGCTTTATCAAAGACATGGAGCGCGTAGCCGATGAAGCGCGCTGGCGCTTACAGACTATGCTGTTCTCGGCGACATTAGAAGGTAAGGGCTTAGATAAATTCAGTGCAACCGTATTAAAAGATCCTATTCGGGTCGATGCTAACCCATCGCGCAAAGAATCAGCCAAGATCAATCAATGGGTTCATCTAGCTGATACCCTTGAGCACAAGCAAGCAATCTTAGCGCGTTTGTTGGCTCAGCCAGAATTTGAACGCACTATCGTATTTGTAAAAACCCGTGAGCGTTTAGCCGAACTTGTATCCACACTACAAAGTGTTGATATTCCAGTTGTTTATCTACAAGGAAAAATGGCACAAGACAAGCGCAACATGGCACTAGAGCGTTTTAAAAGCGGTGAACTAAACATTCTTATTGCCACCGATGTTGCAGCACGCGGCTTAGATATTGACGATATCACGCACGTGATCAACTACGATTTACCTTACACCAGCGATGTTTACCTGCACCGTATTGGCCGTACTGGTCGCGCTGGTAAGAAAGGCACCGCGATTTCGATTACCGAAGGTCACGAAATGAAAATACTAGGTAAAATTGAGCGCTACACCGACCAAAAAATTCGCCGTCGTAAGCTTGAGGGTCTAGAGCCAAAACACAAAGAGTCACGCGTTATTTCTAAGAAAAAGAAAGTGAAACTCACCACGGCGCAAAAGAAAGCCAAGGCTAAAAAACAAGCTAAAAAACAGAAGAAAAAATAGGCTTCTTTGCTTTTAATAAAAACCTTTTGATACTAAGCCGCGAATTTCGCGGCTTTTTTATGCGCAGTGCAAATTTAAACGTACATTTTTATACATAACCTGAACTCGGGTTAAGTGATGGCATTAGGTAAGCAATATCAATAATTTAGCTATACACTCTTTCTGATTAGTCATTTTCTTCGATAACAAGGCAAATCTGCGCGTCAATAGCTAGTCTATTGTAAGTAGATTTAACGCAGCTAGCGGTGGAAAGGACTTTCAGAAAGACATTTATTAATCCGTGTTGAGGTTACATATTTTCATACATAATTTTACATTATTAACATAGTGTTAATGACGGCGATCTGCTATTTTAGCGACCATCAAAATTTCTCTTCAATTCGGAACAGGTATGTCGACGTCAGCGAAAAAAATAATGCGGGTATTATTGCCGTTTTTGTTATTAGTGTTTTGTGGCTTAATCGCTATTGTGATTATGAGCAGCGCACAAAAACCAGAAAAGAAAGAAGAGGTCATCAAAGCGCCTCTTATCTCAACTTATGAAGTTGAGCTTTCTGATCAACCCCTCCTAATGAGTTCATATGGCGTCGTGCGCCCGAAACACAAAACTTCGATTGTTGCTCAAGTAAGTGGTGAAGTTATTGAAATTTCGCCGGTGTTTGCTAGCGGCGGCATTGTTGAGAAAGGAACAGTACTCGCTCAAATTGATCCTAGTGATTACAAGGCTGCATTAATCGAAGCTCAAGCCAATCTTCAGCGCGCCAAAGCGGCACTGCAAGAAGAGGAAGCGCGCGGCATCGTTGCCAAAGAAGAATGGCGCGGCGCAACATCAAAACTGCCACCAGCATTAGGCCTGCGTAAACCACAACTTGCGCGTGAGCAAGCAAACTTACGTTCAGCAGAAGCATCTTTAGCACGTGCGGAGCGCAATTTAGCCCGCACAAAAATAGTCGCTCCATATAATGCGATTATTAATAGCCGCAACATCGATTTAGGCCAATTTGCTGGCACAGGTTCAACGCTTGGCGTTTTATCATCAATCGATACTGCCGAAGTTCGCTTACCGATTTCGAGCACTGATTACAATTACCTAACAGATACCCAAAGCGGCACTGTATCTCTTGCGCGAGAAGAAGGTAACGGCGATGTGCAATGGCAAGGTACTATTATCCGTGACGAAGGCGTTATCGATGAAAACTCACGCATGATTTACATCGTTGCGCAAATTGAGCAGCCCTACGAGCAATCCCCAAGTTTAAAATTCGGTACCTTTGTTAATGCGCAAATCAAAAGCAAGATACATAGCAATATTGCGGTGATTCCGAATCATTTGTATCAAGATGGTCATGTCACTATGGTGACCAACACACGCCAGCTTCACAAGCAACCAGTGACACTGTTGAAACGCGACAAAAAGAACGTTTACATTCTAGATGGCCTAAAGAATGGAGACTTACTGTTGGACAGCAAACTTGAAAACCTTTACGAAGGCATGAAAGTTCGTGTCGACGGTGACAAAGAACCAGAAGTAGAAACTAAAACTGGCGACGTAGAATTAGCCTCAGGAGATATTAAATAATGGATCCTAAAAAAGGCATCATCGCCTGGTTTGCTCGCAATAGCGTTGCGGCGAACCTGTTGATGATATGTATTATCGTTGGTGGCTTGTTGACGGCAATGTCCATCAATAAAAAATTCATGCCGAAGATTGAAGTTAATATCATTGCTATAAGTGTCGCCTACCCTGGTGCCGCACCGCAAGAGATTGAAGAAGGCATCAATATCAAGATCGAAGAGGCCATAAAGGAAGTTGAAGGTATTGAAAAAGTTACCTCTACGGCTTCCGAAGGCTCTGGTCATGTCTCGATTACCGTTGAAACATCTTACGATCCCGACAAGGTTTTAGATGAAGTTAAATTACTGGTCGACGCTATCTCAACCTTCCCGACGAGTATCGAAAAACCGAATATTTATCGAATCAAACCGAAAGAAACCGTTCTTTATATTTCTGTCTATGGCGATATCGCCCTCAAAGAAATGAAAGAGCTAGCGAAAACAATTCGCGAGGAAGTAACTGCCCTACCAGGCATTACTCGTGCAGATATTGGCGCAGTTCCAAACTATGAAATAGGTATCGAAGTCACCGAATTTAAACTGCAAGAATACAACTTAAGCTTCGCGCAAGTTGCTCAAGCGGTTCAGCGCTCGTCAATAGATTTACCCGGCGGCTCAATCAAAGCCCACAATGGCAATATCTTGCTGCGTACCAAAGGCCAAGCCTATGTTGGTGACGATTTTGAAAACATCGTGGTCAAAACCAATCTTGACGGCTCACGTGTTTACTTAAAAGATATTGCGACGATCAAAGATGGTTTTACCGAAGACGCTAGTTACGTAAAATTCGACAAACAAGATACTGTTCTTGTTGAAGTATTTAGTGTTGGCGACCAAAGCTCGCTCAATATTTCAGAGCAAGTAAACAACTACATCGCAAAGAAAAAAGAAACACTACCTGAGCAAGTAAAAATCGACGTGTGGGGTGATACCTCATTCTATTTAGAAGATCGCCTAAACCTAATGCTTAACAACATGATGTCGGGTGCGGCACTAGTATTCTTAGTATTAGCGCTCTTTATGCGTGTTCGCCTAGCCTTCTGGGTAATGATGGGCTTACCTGTTTGTTTCTTAGGTACCTTGCTATTAATGCCTATGGAGTATTTCGATATATCAATCAACATGATATCTCTATTCGCCTTTATCATGGTATTAGGCATAGTGGTGGATGACGCCATAGTTATTGGTGAAAGCTCCTATAGTGAAATTGAAAAACACGGCCAGTCTCTCGACAACGTGGTTCGCGGCGCACAGCGCGTGGCCATGCCAGCGACCTTTGGTGTTTTAACCACCATCGCTGCATTTGTGCCTTTAATTATGACGGAAGGGCCAATGAGCGCCTTTACCAAGTCGATTGGCTTTGTAGTTATTTTGTGTTTAGTGTTCTCACTAGTCGAGTCAAAGCTTATTCTTCCAGCGCATTTAGCCCGCATGAAAATGGCGAAACCAAAAGAAAAAGCCAACCGCTTTGAGCGTATGCGAAATAAGTTTGATAACGGTTTGAAGCACTTTATTCAAAACATATACCGCCCTTCAATCGAGAAAGCGGTAGAGTTTAGATACAGCGTTTTAGCATTATTCTTTGGCTTATTAATCATTTGTTCGTCACTAATTGGCGGCGGTTTCGTTCGCACAGTATTCTTCCCGAATATCACCAGTGATTTTATTCAAGTAAATATTGAAATGAGTGAAGCAACGGCTGAAGAAACAACAATGCGTACCGCACAAATTGTTGAAAACGCGTTGTTTGATGCCAATGAGAAACTGCGTCAAGAGTACGGTCAAGACGCCGTTAAGCACAGTTTTGTAGCCATGAATTCACAATCCAGTATCTTCTTATTCGTTGAGCTTGCCAGCACAGAATCACGCGAAATCAATGGCGAAGTCGTTGCGCAAGCATGGCGTGAAGAGATCCCTGAGCTACCAAGTGTTAAGAAAATTTCGATGAATGCATCACTTGGCTTTGGCGGCGGCGCACCTATTGCGTTCCAACTTAGCGGCAAGGACTTGGATTCTCTTAATGCAGCAACCAAAGAGCTCAAAACTAAACTTGGCGAATATGAAGGCTTAGTTGATATTGCAGACTCTTCAACCTCTGGTCGTCAAGAAATCAAACTAAATGTCAAACCTGCTGCTGAAGCCATGGGTATTTCGCTATCAGATCTTGCCCAGCAAGTTCGTTGGAGTTTCTACGGCTATGAAGCACAGCGAATTCTTCGCGGCAAAGAAGAAATCAAAGTGATGATCCGCTATCCACTTGAAGAGCGCCGCACTATCGGTCAACTTGAGCAAATGCGTATTCGAACTAATACTGGTATGGAAGTGCCATTCTCTGCTGTAGCAGACATTGAAATTGACGAAGGTTTAGCGAGCATTGTGCGAGTTGATGGTCAGCGCTCGGTAACGGTATCTGCCAACATCAATAAAGACAAAGTAGAGCCGGGCAAAATCATGCAAGATATTCAGCGTGACTATATCCCTGATCTACTAAGCCGCTACCCAAGTGTTAGTTCAAAAGTGGATGGTGAAGCCAAGCAAGAAGAAGAAGCGAAATGGGATATGCTGCGCGGCGCATTCTTTGCCCTATTTGCTATTTATGCGCTAATTGCTATTCCACTGCGCTCATACGGTCAACCGCTGATTATTATGTCGGTGATTCCGTTTGGTATTATTGGCGCGATCTTCGGTCACTTTATAATGGGGCTATCACTGAGCATGATGTCAATGTTTGGTATGGTTGCCCTAATTGGGGTGGTAGTTAACGATTCACTAGTGATGGTGGATTACGTTAACAAAGCCCGCGAAGAAGGCATACGCATTAAAGATGCTGCAATTAACGGTGGTTGTGCTCGCTTTAGAGCAATTATCCTGACCTCACTCACCACTTTCTTTGGCCTAGTACCAATTTTGAGTGAAACCAGTATGCAGGCACAAATATTGATTCCGATGGCGGCATCTATCGCCTTTGGTATCTTGTTCTCAACCGTCATTACCTTGTATTTAATTCCGGTGTTATACGTAATTGGTACCGATGTTAAAAATGGTTTCCGCGGTTTAAGAAACTTATATCGCTCAGAGCCAAGTCCTCTAGAAAATCAGTAGATTGCCATATACATATAGACTAGAAAGCCAAACCAGTTAAGGTTTGGCTTTTTTTATGCGCAGCGTTATAGTGAAATCAAAAACATTGGAGTTGATATATATGTCTTTAGCACAAGTCGAAACAGCCCATCAACAAGCCCAAATCATTACCGCCGATTGCCCTAGTCAACCAGGGACCGTTGACGTATTAACCCGCTATCTTTATGTCAGCGGTTTTTACATTAACGAAATCCATTCATTTGACGACGTCGACAAACAGCGATTCTTTATTCGCATCGAATTTAGGCCACAACAAGATAATACCTTTGATCGTGAGAAGTTTATCGAAGAGTTCAGCCCTAAGGCCGAAGGCTTTAAGATGAATTGGCAACTGCACGCCAAAACGCAAAAATCGCGTGTATTAATTATGGTATCTAAACACGATCACTGCCTTAACGATCTACTCTATCGTTATCGAACGAATGATCTCAATATCGAAATTCCAGCTATTATTTCCAATCATCCAGATTTAGAAGATCTCGCTAAGTGGCACGGTATTCCTTACTACTATCTACCAATAAGCAGCGACACAAAACCGCAACAAGAAACACAGGTTTGGAAGATAATTGAGGAAACGCAGGCTGATTTGGTGGTGCTAGCGCGTTATATGCAAGTGTTATCGAGCGAGATGTGTCAAAAGCTTGCAGGTCGAGCCATTAATATTCACCACTCATTGCTGCCGGGTTTCAAAGGGGCTAAACCGTACTTTCAGGCGTATGACAGAGGCGTCAAACTCGTCGGGGCAACAGCACACTATGTGAGTGATGATCTCGATGAAGGACCGATTATTAGCCAAGGTGTTGAGTCAGTTGATCACACCTATTACCCAGCCGATTTAACTGCCAAAGGACGTGACATCGAATGTTTAACACTCGCCCGTGCGGTGCGTTATCACATCGAACATCGGGTATTTTTACACGGTGATAAAACCGTGGTTTTTTCAGACTAATTTATCGAATAAATATTTTATTACTCCATAAAAAATGCCAACACACTGTGTTGGCATTTTTAATATCAAAAGATTACATGTTAATTACAGCGTTAGTGCCGCTTTAACACTGTCATCTAAACTTGCGCTATTAATGTAACCGATAGCATTCGGATTACTCGCCACGAACGCTTTTATTTCAGCGTCAGATGCAAATTCTTTCGGCGGTGTTCCTTTGCCAGAAAATACGAGCTTTGACCAATAAGCCTTAACTTGGCTAGAGCTCTTATTGAGCGCCTTTTTATTAAATTCAGCTCGCAATGCATTACCACTACTGGCATTTACAGGCGTATACTTTTTCATTTTACCGAGAAATATACGAGAAACGTCACTCTTGCTCAGTGTCACGCCATTCCCCTTGTTAACAACAACGACAATTTCAGCTTGCGCCACAAAGGTTACTAACAGCCCCGCCATAATTACTACAATGCTTAGTATTTTATTCATGATAGAGACTCCCTTAGAATACGGTGACTAACGCAGCTTTAACAAGCGTTGCATCTTGTTGGCTATTTAAATCATTTTCAAATTGAGTAACTTCAAATTTAAACGAAGCCGTTGGATGGAAGTCATACTTCAAACCTACCGTTAGATAACTCTCATCACGCATTTCACTCGCTATAATGCCCTGCGTAGCGGTGTATAGCGGCGCAATAGCAGCGACATTGTTAGGTACACCTGCGAGTAGGTTTTCTAGTTCGTCATCATCTTTGCCGTAAGTCACGTGTAATGTAAATTCATCGAAACGTTTCCCCACTGATACATAGTACGAATCGTCATTTGAGAAAGCAGCTCCCTCAATGTCGATACGGGTAAACTCACCAACGAAAAAAACATCGTTATAATCAATTTGAAAACCTAGCTCTGCAAACCATACATCGTCTTCTTTTGTTTCAATATTGTTAGCAACATCTTCAAAACCAGCCGCTTTCCATCCGTCAATAACAGGCGAAATGGCATTAACTGGAATCGTCATTTCTGCTTGGAAAAATGCAGCACGCAGCGTCAACCAGTCGCGATTCACTGTCCAAGCAGCGCCAACTAAGTTTTTAAAATCAGGATTTACCTCTTCGCCCGTTGAGATAGTTAATTCGTCGCGATTACAACCGAATACGGCATGGAAAGTACTATCAAACTCTCCTAATTGAGACGTATAAATTGAACCAATGCCATCAAAGCTATCAAAAGCAAGGTTATAGGCTCCTGCTGGCGGCGCTATCCAGTGATAAGCAAAAGATACATCTAAAAAGTCTGAATACATGAAGAACGGGGCGCGTTGGCGGCCAGCTAGAATCTTCCAATTATCATTAACCTCATACCCTAAGAAGGCCCATTCAAAGGATGGCGACCAATCGTCTCTACCGCGGGCAATCAGCTGCGCCGTAACGCTTAATCCATTTTCTAGATCACTCGACGTTTGTAACGCAAATAGAGAATCTTGGTTAAAATCAATATCATTGGTGTAACCGAGATATTGCTCGTTCGATGACGTTGTTGTACCCGCAGCTATGGTTGCAAACCCCGAAAAATCAATATCGGCGCCGTAGCTTGATGTAGCCACTAACAACGGAATGCTCGCGCATAGCGATTTTAATGTAGTAGGTTTCATAGTTAGTCCTATTGGTTAAGTTATACTTTGAATTGACGTGCAATGGTTTCTAAGTCACTTGCAAGATCAGATAATTGTTCACTAACTTTGGCAATTTCCGTCGATGCGCCGACTGCTTCATCTGTACAAGACTGAATGTTGTCGACGTGGCTTACCATAAGTTGGGAGGTGTTCTGTTGTGCTTCGGTTTCAGATGCAATAGCACTATTCATATCGGCGATAGTGTTCACCGTATCGTTAATCACAACTAAGCTTTCACCGGCGATATTGGCACTCTCAACACTGGTATCGACTTTCTTCTTGGATTGCTCCATTGTCGAAACAGCTGCTTGTGCAGCCGATTGAAGCTGCTCTAACATTTGGTTGATTTCTTCGGTGGATTCTTGAGTACGCGATGCCAGACTTCTGACTTCATCAGCTACTACAGCAAAGCCTCGCCCCTGCTCTCCTGCGCGTGCCGCTTCAATGGCGGCGTTAAGCGCCAACAGATTGGTTTGTTCAGCAATGCCCTTGATGACATCGAGTACAACATTGACGCGGTTTGTATCTTGTTCGAGTTTTAAAATGGTGTCAGCCGACTCATTAATATTGACGGCAAGCTCTCGAATATCCTCAACGGTACTTTCCACAACTTCCTTACCACGTACCGCTTCAGTATTTGCGTTCAGAGCAGCATCTGCTGCGTTAGCGGCATTAGCAGTAATAGAACTTACGCTGCTAGTCATGTCCTCTACTGAACGTTGTGACTCTTCAACACTTTGCTTTTGGTTATCAAAAGTTTGCATTGATTGATTAGACAGTTCGCTAATTTTTGATGCTGTATCAGCCAACGGTAACGCCGTTTGCACTACGTCGCTAATAACACCTTGCAACTTTTCAATAAAATTATTGAACCAATAAACCAAGTCACCGAAATCATCTGTAGAGTTTGTTTTTAAACGCACGGTAAGATCGCCATTGTCCTGCGCTATATTCTGCATCGACTCAATAATGTCTCGCAGGTTTGAGCGAATTGCGTTGGCAATTGGAATAGCCACAGCGAACAAGATCCCAACGGTGATTACCGCGAGAATTAATCCGATATTTGATGCTTGCTTTGAAGAAGAAATAACATCATTTAAGGCAGTATCAAAGGCAGTGCTGCGTTGCTGTTGAAAGGCGTTGAGCAGTGCCTGCAGAGCAGCTAAATCCTTGTTCATGGTTTCACTTTTCGCACCAATTTTAGAAAAGTCAGCACTGCCATCAACCAGCTGCTTAGACAGTTCAAAAGCATTGTCGTAATACTTATCAAATGCGATCAATATTGCTGATAACTTGTTGGCATTATTTCCGCTCAACGCTTTTACCTGATTTAATTCGTCACGAAACAGATTCGCCAACTCTTGTGCATTAGACAGTAACTCAGCTTCTCCCGTAGTTACGGCGCTACCAAGCGTTTCTTTAATTTTATCAAGAGTCACTAAACTCTTGTCTGCGGCCTGCAAGAGCGGAAACTCAACGTTTTTAGCGCTGCCTAAGAGTTGTTCAGTGGTATTCATGTTTGAAAAGGTGACGGCTAGATAGCTCAAAAAGCCAATTACGCCGACGATGGGGATCAAGAGGATCTTGTATTGCACCGATAGAGATTTCATCTACGCACCGTTTTGATTAGTTATCTAATTTAAAGAGTCATTAGAGGCTTCGTCCTTAAGCAATAAAAGTTGCGAATTCACAACCGATGTCTGTCCAATCATTCGACTAAAGTATAGATGGCAAATAATTAATCAGGCGCGGTACTAACTTTTAACGTGACAAAAATCACGCGTAATCTCATGATTACATTAAGTTTTGTGGTAACCCATCGCAGAACTGATACAAACTAATGTTGTTGACTTAAAAGCCATACCAATGGTGTATTGTCGACCTTAAAACGTGATAAATAGCCCTATAAATCGCAGCACTTAATTACCAGATTTATCCAAGTGGAATACAAAAATATTAAATTTAACTATTTTTCGAAAAATTCGTAGCGAGACGCCGGTAGTAAGTAAATGAGCTATTTTTGAAATAAATTAGTGTTGAGATAGGTCTGGTTGGATAACTAAAACGAGGAAGATTACAAATGACATTTACGCTTTATCACATGGGACACTGCCCCTACTGTAAAAAAGTTATCAAGCAAATAAAACAGCAACAATTATCCGTCAATTACAAAGATTTGGATATTCATCAAAAACTGCGCAACGAGCTAAAAAACGGGGGAGGTAAAATTCAAGTGCCTTGCTTGTTGATTGAAAAGAAAGGCCAAAGCGCACAGTGGATGTACGAATCACAAGACATTATTGATTATTTACAGCAGCTGTAAAAACCAAAAAACCACAACAAACGTGACCTTGCTGTGGCAAAAACGGATAGCTCGCCGTCATTGAACGACGAGCTAAATTTTTAAAGGTTATGATAAGGCTGCGACAGCTTCTTTACATAACTGGGTAATTTTATCCCACTCACCTGCTTCAACCAGATCGACTGGTACTATCCAACTACCGCCAATACAATCGACAATATCTAACGCCAAATAGTCCGGAGCATTAGTTAGTGA
The DNA here is from genome assembly GCA_049607155.1 of Psychrobium sp. Lineage (GTDB taxonomy): Bacteria > Pseudomonadota > Gammaproteobacteria > Enterobacterales > Psychrobiaceae > Psychrobium. The sequence goes on along the minus strand of JBMYWG010000008.1, from coordinate 74,703 downwards.
AATTCCACCGGTCGGACAAATTTTAATGCCTTGGAAAGGTGCGCCTAAAGCTTTTAGCGCTTTCACACCACCGTTAGCTTCAGCTGGGAAAAATTTAAAATGATCATAACCGTGATCTTTTGCATTCATTAGTTCCGACGGACTCACTACGCCTGGAATAAATGCCATATTGCCTTGCTGTCCCGCCGAAAGTAATGCGTCTGTTGCACCTGGGCTAATGGCAAATTTACCGCCAGCAGCAGCAACGTCAGCCAGTTGCTGTGTGTTTATTACAGTACCAGCACCAATGAGTGATTCAGGGAACTCGGCAGCGATTTGCCTAATTGCTTCTAAACCATGCTGCGTACGCAAAGTAACTTCCATCACATTAATACCGCCGTCTAATAATGCTTTGGCGAGTGGTAAAGCCTGCTCAATCTCAGTGATAACAATAACAGGAACCACTGGACCCGCACTAAAAAGTTCACTTGGCTGAAGTGTCCATTGATTACTGCTCATTATAAATTTCCTTGTTGTTGAGTGAGATAAACCTGTGCGCCAATAAGGCCTGGTTGTGGCTCAGTAATTAGATAAATTGGTGCCTTTAGCGCGTAATCGCTAAAGCGTCCTTTACTGCTAAATGCGTTAACAAAAGCTTTTTTATCAAGTACATCGATGATGCGAGGCATAATGCCACCAGCAATGTAAACGCCGCCGAAAGCGCCACTAGTTAGCACCATATTTCCGAGATACTGCGCAAGCACATCACAGAAGATTTCCATAGTTTCTACGCACAATAGATCACTCTTTTTGATATAGGCTTGGCTAATTTGGCTGGCATCAAATGCTTGCGCATCAATGCCATCGATAAAGGCTAATGATTGATAAATATTAACGATACCTTGACCTGACAACAGTCGCTCAATAGACACGTGTTCAAACTTCGCCATTAAGTTTTCAAGTAATTTAAGCTGGCGAGGATTAGTCGGCGCAAAATCAGCATGACCACCTTCGCCACTAACGCAGTGGTAATAACCATTAACGTTTATCAGTTGCGCGACACCTAAGCCCGTGCCCGGACCACAAACAATACGCGGTGCGGTTTCTTGATAATCGCCTTTGTGAATCGTCGTCAACTGCTGCTCGTTTAATGAAGCAAGCGACATCGCAATGGCGGTGTAATCATTAATGAAGTGAACTTGATTAAAGCCAAGCGCTTTTTTCACAGACTGTTTTGAAAATGACCAACCAAGATTAGTCATAGTGAGAACTTCACCAACGACTGGGCCAGCGATGCCAAAACAAGCATCGTTGACTGTTAAACTATTTTTTTCTACGTAATGCGCAACCACTGACTCAAGAGAATCAAACTCAGCACATTTAAAACACTCTAATTGAGTGATTTCACCATTATCTATCGCGGCTAAACGGATATTCGTTCCGCCAACATCGGCAATTAGATTCACCATTCCCATTTATCCTTCGGCAAATAAACAACAAGCACCTTGCTCGGCACCTGATAATTGACTACGCATTGCGCCAAACATTTCACGCCCCATACCAATGCGGCTTTCGGCCAACTTAGGCTCAGCGTTTTCGCGTTTAGCCAGCTCTTCTTCGCTCACTAATAGCGTTAACTCACCACTATTGGCGTCAAGGCGAATTAAGTCACCTTCGACAACTTTAGCCAGCAGTGAGCCGTCAATAGCTTCTGGAGTAAGATGAATAGCAGCAGGTACGTTACCCGATGCACCAGACATACGGCCATCAGTCACTAATGCAACCTTGTAGCCTTGACCTTGAAGTACAGATAATGGCGGCGTTAGTTTGTGTAATTCTGGCATGCCGATAGCACGCGGACCTTGGAAGCGAACCACTACCACACAGTCTTTATTTAGCTCACCAGCTTTAAAAGCTTTGTCTAAATCGTGTTGCGATTCAAAAATTACCGCTGGCGCTTCAACAACCATTTGCTCAGGGTTTAGTGATGATGTCTTAATCACACCACGGCCTAAGTTCCCCGCCATTAACTGCAAACCGCCGTTAGTTTGAAATGGTTTATCGATACTCGTTAATACGGTTTCGTCGCCACTTTTCTCAGGCGCATCAACCCAATCAAGCTCACCATCAACCAAAGTAGGCATTAGGGTATAGCGCTCTAAACCTTCACCAACAATAGTTGTAACATCGTTATGCAAGTAACCACCGCGTAATAATTCACGAGTTAAAATCGCCATGCCACCAGCTTGTTGGAAATGATTTACGTCAGCTTGACCGTTTGGATAAATACGCGTAAGTAATGGCACTGCCGTTGATAGCTCTGCCATATCAGACCAATCAATAATAATGCCCGCGGCACGTGCAACAGCCACAAGATGCATGGTTAAGTTAGTAGAGCCGCCAGTCGCTAACAAGCCAACAATGCCGTTGATCATTGATTTTTCATCGACGATTTCACCAATTGGTAAATATGAACCACCTTGGTCGGTAATACGACTAACCTGCTTGCCAGCAAAGTCTGTCAACGCATGACGCAACTTGCTGTTAGGTGCAACAAATGATGAACCTGGTAATTGTAAGCCCATCATTTCAATGACTAATTGATTCGAGTTTGCGGTGCCATAGAAAGTACAAGTACCCGGCGAGTGGTATGACGCCATTTCAGCATCGAGTAATTCAGACTCGTCGGCTTCACCTTTAGCATAAGCCTGACGCACCGCTGCTTTTTGTTTGTTTGGAATACCAGACGGCATAGGGCCTGCTGGTACGAAGATCGTAGGTAGATGGCCAAAACTTAATGAGCCAAGTAATAATCCAGGAACGATTTTGTCACAGATGCCCAGCATCAATGCGCCATCAAACATATTATGAGATAAACCAACCGCTGTTGTCATCGCAATCACATCACGACTAAGTAAGCTTAGCTCCATTCCCGGTTGACCTTGAGTCACACCGTCACACATTGCTGGCACACCAGAAACAAACTGAGCAACAGAGCCTTCACGTGCGATAGCCTCTTTAAGCTGACGCGGGTAGGTTTCATAAGGCTGATGCGCCGACAACATATCGTTGTATGATGAAACAATACCAATATTCGCCTTAGTTAAAGATTTCAAATCGTCTTTAACTTCTTTACCACAAGCTGCTACGCCATGGGCTAGGTTGCCACAAGACAGTGCGCCGCGCATTGGCCCTTCACTACGCGCAGCACCAATCTTGGCTAAATACGCCTGACGTGTCTCGCGACTTCGCTCGATAACGCGCTGGGTAACACGTGAAATAATCGGATTCATACTATTACTCTTTGCTTTGCTCAAAGCCTTATTGGCTAATTAATACAGCTAAATTTTGGTGTTGTTTTATTACCGCTGCAATTGGCATTTTCTTTACATCGTCAAGTTGCTTAGCTTGCTCAAATACCGTTACTTTGTTTGCACCGCTAAGTGGTAAATACACCTGCTTAGCTTTTAAAATTTCATTTAACGTGAGGCTAATGCGCTCAAATGGTGCCGTAGTCGGCTGTGTTGCAATAAGGCGCCCGTTATTATCTTTCGCCATTGCTGCATCTACCTGTTCACTACATGGGAAAATAGACGCTGTGTGACCATCTTCACCCATGCCTAAAATCAGCACATCGATCTCGTCAATATCTCGGATTTTAGCAACGGCGCTATCGACGCCACCGAAAGCACTTTCTTCATTGCCAACTAAGCCAATAAAATTCGCTTTAGCCGCAAAGCCTTTAAGAAGATGAGTGTTAACTAATAACTCGTTGCTGCTTTCGTGCTTGCTATCAACCCAGCGATCGTCAACTAGGCTAATGGTCACTTTATCCCACGCCAATTCTGTTTGGCTAAGCTGCTCAAATAACGCGATTGGCGAACGACCACCTGAAACGAAAAAGCTTGCTTGCCCACGTGTCTCAATTGCAGCGGTTAACTTAGCTGCGATATCTTTAGCTAAAAATTCGGTAATAGCATCGCCGTTATTAAATTCTGTTACTTTCATCTTATTCATCCCAAGCACGACCATCACGTGCGATTAAACCGATTGAGGCGACTGGACCAGAGCTTCCAGCAGGGTACGTTGTTAACGGCTGACCTGTTGATTCCCACGCCGATAAAATACCGTCACACCACTTCCACGACGCTTCAACTTCATCGCGACGTACAAATAGCGCTTGATTACCTTGAATAACTTCGAGCAATAAACGCTCATAAGCATCAGCAATACGTTGGCCTTCAAAGGCTTGCGAGAAACTTAAATCGAGTTTGGTTGTTTGTAGACGTTGTGATTGAGTCAATCCAGGTACCTTATTAAGCATCTGAATTTCAACGCCTTCTGACGGTTGTAGGCGAATAGTCAGTTTGTTTGGTGGTAAATCTTTGTAATGTTCACTAAACAGGTTGTGAGCTGGATTTTTAAAGTAAACCACGATCTCAGAAACCTTAGAGGTCATGCGCTTACCCGTTCTTAAATAGAATGGAACGCCTGCCCATCGCCAATTATTTATTTCCGCTTTAATAGCAACGAAAGATTCAGTACTACTTTGAGTGTTAGCACCTTCTTCTTCTAAATAGCCCGGTACAGCTTTGCCTTGAAGAAAACCTTTGGCGTACTGACCGCGTACAGTGTTATCAAAAACATTATCAACATTAATGCTTTTAAGTGCTTTTAATACTTTAACTTTTTCGTCACGGATATCATCTGCATCAAGGCTAAGCGGCGGATCCATAGCCACCAAGGTTAAGATTTGAATCAAGTGATTTTGCAACATGTCGCGCATCTGGCCCGCTTGATCGAAGTAACCCCAACGGCCTTCGATACCTACCTCTTCAGCAACGGTAATTTGCACGTGATCGATATTGCTATTATCCCACTTCGATGAAAACAGCGAGTTAGCAAAACGTAAATCCAATAGGTTTAGAACAGTTTCTTTACCCAAGTAATGGTCGATGCGGTAGGTTTGTGACTCTTTAAAATACTGAGCCACTAAATCGTTCACTTCATTCGAAGAGAGTAAATCATGACCAATTGGTTTTTCGAGAACAACGCGAGAGTTTTCATGATTTAAACCCGCTTGCGACAAACCTTCACAGATGTTGCCATAAATTGATGCAGGCACAGCGAAGTAATTGATTAACGCATTATCAGTGCCGGCAACCAGCGCAGCCAATGATTGATAGTTAGCAGCGTCTAACAAATCTAATTGCAGATAACTCACTTTGCTAATAAAGCGCTCGACAACAGCTTCATTAAATGGCTCATTAATAAACTCTTTAAGACAAGCTTTTACATTTTCTAAATATTCAGCTTGGTTAAATTCATTGCGCGCTACACCGATAATGCGGCTACCCGCAGCTAGTAAATCAGCTTTTTCTAATTGATAGAGCGATGGAAGAAGTTTGCGTCTCGTTAAATCCCCCTGACAGCCGAATAAAACGATATCAGAAGGGTGAAGGGTATTATCTTTACTCATGGATGGAGCCCTTGAAAACTCTTAAAAACTTAATTCAAACAACAGAGTATCTAAACTCGGCTGCCATTGATGTTTTGCTAAATTGACTTTACTGCCCTTTAACTCAACACCTTCTTCCCGCAACAAACTCAGTTGTAGTCGATGGCTAGGTTCACCTGCTGGAATAGAAATCTTGCCTTGACTATTAACTACTCTATGCCAAGGAACACTGTTATCTCTATTTGCTTTAAGCGCTTTACTAACCATGCGAGCTCCCCGTGGAAGCCCTGCTAAATCGGCCACTTGGCCATAGCTCGCGACGTAAGACGGTGGAATTAATGACACCACAGACAATATTTTTTGATATGATTCATTCATCCACAGATCATATCCTACTTGGTGTCATTAATCCCCTAAAACCGTGCTAGCTTATGCAACCTCAGCTCTATTAACGGCTGGTGCATTATGCAGTGCAACAGCGTTATCCAACATGCGGTTACTAAAGCCCCACTCGTTGTCGTACCAAGACATTACTTTCACTAAACGGCCTGCAACACGAGTTTGCGTTGCATCGAAAATCGAGCTGTGTGAGTTGTGATTAAAGTCGATAGATACTAGCGGTAATTCATTAACATCAAGCACGCCTCTTAGCATCTCGCTTTGCGCTGCTTTTGCTACCAACTCATTGATTTCCTCAACGCTAGTATCACGTTGAGCGATAAATGATAAATCAACTAGTGAAACATTTGAGGTAGGAACGCGGACAGCCATGCCGTCAAACTTACCTTTTAGTTCAGGAACGACTAAACCTACTGCGGCAGCAGCACCAGTGTTTGTTGGGATCATTGACATTGCTGCTGCACGAGCGCGGCGTAAATCACTATGAGCAACATCAGATAATACCTGATCGTTAGTGTAAGCATGAATAGTTGTCATTAAGCCAGATTCAATACCGATAGCATCATTTAACACCTTAGCAAACGGCGCTAAACAGTTAGTGGTACAAGACGCATTTGAAATAACCGTCATGTCGCTGGTTAATTCGTGATGATTCACACCGTGAACCACAGTAGCATCAACATTTTTAGCAGGGGCTGAGATAATTACTTTTTTAGCACCAGCATTTAGATGCGGTTGTACCGCTTCTTTAGACGTGAAAATGCCAGTACATTCAAATACGATATCGATATCTAATTCATTCCATGGCAGCTGACTAGGATCGCGCTCGCTAAACATCTTAATATCATCGTTGTTTACCGTCATCACACCATCGTTGTAGCTCACATCACAATTAAAGCGGCCGTGTACTGAGTCGTATTGCGTTAAGTGAGCGCTTGACGCACCATCACCCAAATCGTTGATGGCAACGATTTTTACTGGTGAGTCTTTTTTCTCTTCGTATAAAGCACGCAAGATATTGCGACCAATACGACCATAACCGTTAATAGCAACTTTAATTGTCATTTTATTTCACCTTTTACACTGAGGTAATTCAACTTTATGTAATTTAATTACAAAAATACACAATAAAGAACTGGAAAACAACTTTAATAGCAGATTATTTTAGTTTTATTACAAACAAAAATAATTAACTTAAAAGTAGGTAGCAAAAATTCGTTATTTAATAACCAAGTAGACCCTTAACTATTATTAGCAAGCGAGAATCACATATGTTGAGGTGAGTGTTTTTATACGGTAGCTTTAGTATTACTAGGCTATTTGAGCTAGTGACTTCAGAAGTTTTTTCAAATTAATAAAAATTATGTGAAAGATAAAATCGTCTCGACGGTCTTAATACTCGATAATTAAATAAAGGAAAATTTCCATGAGTTCACAATTAAAATCAAAAATCGGTGGTGCTTCATTAGCAATGGCAGCGGCAGGTCTAATGGGTTGTGCAGCAACAGCTGATTCAAACACTGCAGCAGCTTCTTCATCAGCGAAAGCAGAAGTGGCGGCAAACACAGTTGAACTAGTTCACTGTTACGGCGTTAACAAATGTAACGGTCACAACGACTGTAAAACCGCTGAAAATGCGTGTAAAGGTCAAGCAGTATGTAAAGGCCACGGCTTCGTTGCTATGCCAGCTAAAGCATGTTCTGATGTTGGCGGCGAGCAAAAAGATGACTGGGTTGGTAAAACAACTAAAGTTGACCTAGTACACTGTTACGGCGTAAACGTATGTAAAGGTCACAACGACTGTAAAACTGCAAACAACGCTTGTAAAGGTCACGCATCTTGTCAAGGTCAAGGTTTTGTTGCGACAGGCGCAAAATCATGTGAAGCCATCGGCGGTAAAGTTGGTGCTTAATTGATATTCCATATCAATTAATCTTTAAAAAGGAGACTTTATGTCTCCTTTTTTATCCCCAAATTGAGCTGAGATTAGTTATAGTCACAGCAATGTAACACTGAGTAGCGTCCATGATTAACGATCACTTTTTAGGTTTTGGCCTCGGCCTGCGTATTCCTCATTTCGAAGATGTTCTAAGCGGCAATCACGATATTGATTGGTTTGAAATTCTGTCAGAAAATTACATGGTAGACGGTGGCAAGCCTCGTTATTACCTAGAACAAGTCGCCGAACGCTACCCAGTAGTGATGCACGGTGTTTCCATGTCGATTGGCAGTACCACGCCTTTAGATACAACTTATTTAAAACAGCTCAAACAGTTAATGAATGACGTAAAACCACGCTGGATTTCAGATCATTTGTGTTTTACGCAAGCCAATGGGGTGAATAGTCACGACCTTTTACCGCTACCTTATACTGAAGAAGCAATAGATCACGTTGCTAGTCGTATCATGCAAGCGCAAGATTATATTGGCGAGCAAATGCTAATAGAGAATGTTTCTAGCTACCTCACTTACAAAGAGTCAGGCATGACTGAGTGGGAGTTTTACAACGAAGTCTGTCAGCGCGCCGATTGCTTAATGCTGTTAGATATCAACAATATCTACGTCAGTGCTCGCAATCATCAATTTAACGCGATGGATTATGTCAATGCCATCGACGGTAAGCGCGTGCGACAAATTCATTTAGCGGGTCATACCGACTATGGTGATTACGTGATCGATACCCACGATCACGATGTATGCGATCCTGTGTGGGAGTTATATCGCGCCGCGGTGAAAAAATTTGGCGCTGTTAGCACCATGATCGAGCGTGACGATAACATTCCACCATTTGCAGATTTGGTAGCAGAACTAGACATTGCCAAAAAGATTGCTCATCAAGAATTGCCAGATTTAAGTAGTTGGAACAAGGAAACAGCCGATGTCTGATCTCGCACGCCTGCAGCAACAATTCGTCGCCTTCTTACAAGGAGAAGAATCAGCGTTTCCTGAACTCATTGGCGATCAACCACCGGTACCTACCAATGTCAGGCTCAATATTTATCACAATGCCTATCGCATGCGACTGCGGGAAACCATCGATAATGACCACCCTATTCTAGGCACATACCTCGGTGATGAACTCTATGACTTGATGGTGGCTAACTATATCGACAACTATCCATCGAAAGTAAAATCACTGCGCTATTTTTGTGACGCCATTCCTCAGCTGTTAGCTGAGCAAGCGCCTTTTAATCAGCACCCCATTTTATCGCCATTAGCAGCATTCGAACGTATTCTGCTTAGCGGTTTTGACGCTAAAGACGCCGCAGTTATTGGCATTAACGAATTAGCGACTCTGCCAGCAGAGCAATGGCCAGAGCTAACCATAACCTTTCATCCAAGCGTACGCATTTTTGAAGAATCAATAAATGCCGTTGAGACTTGGCAAGCACTAAAATCAGAAGTTCATCCACCGCAGCCAACTCCGCACCCGCTACCGATTTACTGGTTAGTGTGGCGCAACCAAGAGCGATTGACCGAGTTTAGACACCTGCCACCTGCCGAAATGGTGCTCTTAAAACACTTTATCGAAGGTGGTAACTTCGCAGATGGTTGTGAACTGCTCACTGAGTACTTTCCTATCGATGAAGTCCCTGTTCACGCAGTACAGATGCTACAAAACTGGCTTAACAGCGAATTAATCACCAGTTTTTAGCTGCATTTAATAGGTGTTACACGCTTTGTAACACCTATCATTCACTTATTGAGTCAGATTGATATAAAATAAGCGCATTTTTGTAGCCAGTGAATATCAATTCCCTATGTATGAATCGTTAAAATTCAATTTAAATCGACTTAAAAACAACAAGATATTTGAACTATCTGTTGTTGCCGTCATTATTATTTCCGCCCTTGAGATAGGTGCCAAAACTTTCGAGCTTCCCGATAGTGCAATCTCTATCACGGGTGTTCTCGATATTTTCATTACCGTTTTCTTCCTATTTGAATTAACCATTCGATTTATCGCTGATGAAGATAAAAGAAACTTCTTCAAAAAAGGTTGGAATATCTTCGATACCCTAGTCGTTGTCATTAGTTTAATTCCGATTAACGATTCCGAAATGGCGCTCCTCGCCCGCCTAGTTCGAGTGTTCAGAGTACTGCGGATGGTGTCAGTTGTGCCTGAGCTACGGGTGTTAATCAACTCATTAATCAAAGCATTGCCACAACTGGGCTATGTTATATTATTGATGTTTATCATTTTCTATATTTATGCCGCTATCGGTAGTTTCGTATTTGCACAAATCAATCCAAAGCTATGGGGCGACATCGCCATCTCTATGCTAACCCTGTTTAGAATCATGACCTTTGAAGATTGGACGGATTATATACTATTGTCTTTTCTTGTGCTTTATGTTGACAATAGGCTTTTCTTTGGTCTACATTTTTTATGTCAACAAAAGAATAGGTTATATAAATTAATTGCTAGTAGAGAGGAAGATAGTGAGAGTCGTCCAAGTAAAAGGGATAAAATACGCGGGGGGTGGGATCAACCTAAGTACAGTTGTTGATGATGATGATATTCCCTTATTAGCACCTTCCTTATATCTTCTTCATGTCGCTAGAAACGGTAGAACTTCCGATAACAGAACCACAACGAAATCCTATGCACAAGTCTTGAAAGACTTCTTTGAAGTATTAAAAGCTTCTGATGAACTAAGCTATGCGGATGTGACGGACGCCCATATGACCGCCTATTTCAATGCTTATCGCGGGCAAAAAAGAGGCAATAAAAAAAGTACGATAGAATATCATGCCACAGTTTTAAACAATTTCTACGCTTACATGAAAAAGATAGGTATATCGGATGCAATTGATTATTTGTCTTTTACTTACGATGACAGTGAAGCACAGAGAAACGTTAAAGATCTTCTAATGGGAGAAATACTCACTATCTACATGGATGAAAAGGAGTTTAAAGATAAAGTATTAGCACAAGTGAAAGCTCAGAATCCATTCATAAGAGAGCGTGACGAATTAGCACTGAAACTTGGCTATTATGCTGGATTTAGAACCCATGAACTGGTTTCGTACAACAATTTGTATGCCCCTTCCTTAAGACGTCAGTTCCCAGAAAAGGATAAGGACGATATACGAGCAGATGAACTAGAAATTATAGGTAAGGGCAAAAAGTTGCGAACAGTTCACATATCGCCTGAACTTGTATCTGGGATCAACAAATTCTTATGGGGTAGAGGTAAGAGCCTCAAAGGGAGTTTGATGGCGAAAGCTAATGGAAAACCGCTTACGGACATAAATTATGGCAGCAGATTGTTTACACGCATAAAGACCGCTAATTTGGCTGAATTAAATAGCAATAAGAATAACTGGAAAGCTAGGGTTTTCCACTCTCTTAGAAAATGCTACGCAACCAATAGCGTTAGCTTTTGTTACGATGAAAATAAAGATCCTATGGTGTTTATCCCTCAGTGGCTAGGCCATAGCGATGAAGGGACAACAAAAGTCTACATATTCTATGATGCAGTAATATCTAATCGCATCGACGTAATGAATACGCTGTCATTAAACAATTCAGAATATGCTCAAAAATATAAGAGCAAATCCTAATGAAGCTAGTCGTAGATAATACCGGAAAAGATGAGAAGCATGTAATTTTAGTTGATGGCAAAGTTAAATGGGAACTGCCGGATGACATGCATTTTCAAAACTTTTTATTACTTTATATAGACTACACGAAACGTAAGAGTTTTCGCGATCTGTCTCATGAAACCAAGCTTAATATAACAAGGGTATTAGTAACTTTTCTTGACTACACGATTGTATTAATAAGGAAGTATGGCGGTGTGCCATCTGATATATTCTCCCGATATACCTATCATATTAAAAGCACGACCAATAAAACTGGTAATACGTTAAACAGCACTGTTACTGCCATGATTTACATTTTAAAATTATATGGTGGTCAAAAGGAAAAAGTGTATGACTGTGAATACTGGATTCCAGAATTTTATGTAATGATCACTAAAGCTCCAACCTTTACGTGGGAAGAACCCAACCCAAAGCAATCTTTATCAACTAAGTATGATCTAGGGTTTACTAGCACAGAAATGGTTGAATCCTTATTGCTGCTATGTTGCTACATCATCAATACGTTTGATGAGAAGCGTAAGTTGTTGTTGCAAAACAGCAGTCTAGAAAAAGCGGTTTTGGAATCGTTTCAAATAAGTTCAAACAACTATCCGACATACGCCCTAATATCCGATCTGAATCACCCAAAATATAACGTGTCAAGAAGGCTTTATGGAGAACTCGCGAGGGCAATTATTGCTACTGATGATAACTGGCTAATCGAAAGGTTTATGCATGACAATCCCTACCCAGATGAATTTTTACCAGATGAATCTGATATCAAGATTAGACGTAAGGAATGGCTAAAGCGATGGGTCAACAAACGTACAGGGCATATTAAAACCCTAGTTACGATAAATAAAAAGAAGTATAGGATTCAAACCATGAAAACCTATTGCATGAACGACTTACACGGATTGAGCCATGAAGTTGTTTTTGCCATGCAATGTATCTTAGGTTGCCATAGAATTCAAAGTTCCGGCGTAAATAGAATGAACCTCAATGATGTTATTTCAAACAATAAGGGCGTGCAATTTAAATATTTTAAAGGTCGAGGCAAAAAGAAATATGCTACGCCAGTATTAAACAAGGGCACCCTGCCCTACAAAACTGTTCAGATATTTTTAGAACACTTCAAACAGCAACACTCAGGCGTCAATCCGAAGCTTATTCAATACCATAAGTTGCGTGGCAAAACCGATGGTAAAGGCAAGATTGGGGCAAAGAAAGAGGGACGTTTAGATCATTTTTTTATTGATTTGCTCGATGAAAATACCGAAGTGCATAAACACATGAAAGCCGAGCTTAAGGAGGAAGCTGCACCAATTCTAGCTTTTCTTAAAAAGATCTTAGCAAATAATTTGATGGCTATGAAAAATTCTCCTTCTTATGGTGGCGACAAGAAAATGCCCCATGTTTCTTTAAATATTGATTTAATCGCAAGAGCACGCATCGAGATCGAAGATGGGAAAAGTGGTGCCGCTGAGCCAAAAGAAAACTCAGAATATGACAAACCCACCTTTGAAGAAAAGGCCGAGAAAGAGGTTGGTGCTATGCTGACAGCACACAGTCTCGAAACTAAACAAAGTACATATGAAAATCGTTCACGTAGCCCAGAAAAAATCAAATCAATGCGTCGTTTTGCGGCACAAGTTGGTGATGCGATGGTGCAAGATGCGCGCGCTGTTGAAGAGCTATTTAATAAAACTAAAGTGCTAAATCTGAAGGCCGTTGCGAAGTTACTCGGTATTGAAGATACAATTAAAGAACAAAAGGATTTGTATGGCATCATAAACCAGGAATTAGGTGACGTAATAGGCGATATTGGAGACGTGGACATTAATGGTAAACGTATCGTAATTCAAACACCGTTAACTGCGGCGCTTATTTTGTCAAAAATTAAACATATTGAAAATGAAATACCAAGATTAAAACTAGATAGCGAAAAGAAAACATTAAAAGCTCAATTGCACCGAGCATACCTCGACATGCTATTAGCAGAGTTCTCTAGCTCGATAATCAAGGAAGGTGAACTAATGTCTAAAAAGTATAATTTTCCTTTTTCATCAATGGTATAGGATAGAAAATGTTTAATACAAATGTAAACAAAACTCTTGTCCCTGATACTCCTTTATTAAACGACCAGTCGCAAGATGTATTTTATTTATTTTCTTATCCGAAAAATCCAAGTGAAGAAAGTAAAGTTCATGAAATTGATTTTACCGAGGCACGAAATAAGGTATCAAAAGAGGACTTCGGTCTTCTGAAAGCTTTGTGGATTGAAATGTCCGGTGGAGTTGACCCTGTAACACGGGAAATCACAGGAAAACTAAATACAATCAGGGCATATGCTTCTAATTTGATGAGGCTCTTTGTATGGAAAGAGTCTCATTACCCTGATACACCATTGAGGCAATGGACTGAAGCACACTGTCGAGAATTTATCGTTGATGTTTTGTTCAATCGTATTGCTTTTCACACCGAAGGTAGCACGGCAGAAAAAAACAATGCCACTAGAGAAATTGTGGGTAGAGGCCCTGTTGAAAGTGCATGTGAAATTTTGAGGAAATCTCAACGACTTTATGCTCTGGGTTTAGTTCATGATGGGTTGGCCTCTTCATTACCTGCTAGCTTCATTCAGGACACTGTTGAAGAGCATCTAGTAGCTAATGGAATTAACTTTTCAAAATGGATAGACGGTGAAGGTTGGAGTTCAATTCCATTCGCGGCACATATGTTTAATTTGGCGCACGCGATTAACGTTATAGAAAGTAATGACTGTCGTATTTTGAGAGCATTTTTCAAACATCAGCAAAGCGAGTTATGTGTTTCTCACAACACTTTGTTCTTTTCAGGTAGATATGACAAACCCAGCTCCTATGATGATTATTGTGCATCGCCAGATGTTACATCTTCTATTGGTGAAAAGAGAAAGACAAAGAGAAAGCGAAAGAAAGAATTTATTCTTCAATACAGCACTTTAAAACGAGCACTTGAAGAGGCGGCAGGTAAGCCTGTCAGCACATTTCCGTATACTTGGGAGGAGGTGACAAAAATATATCGTAAAGTCTTTAATGCTTGTTTAACGATAATTGTGGCATTAACAGGTGCAAGAATAAGCGAGATGGAAAACTTTTTTGCAGACGATTATAAGCAGGAAAGTGATGGTGTCTGGACATTCAAGAGTGATATAGTTAAAACCAATCATAGTGTTCCTGCTTTAAGGAGTATGGGGGGATTAGTCGCTAAGGCAGCAGATGTAATGTGTGATATGTCCTACATCCCTAAACGTAATCGGCCTGACGGGAAGCGCTTTCCTATTTTTTCGATGACACATCAACCTAGATTCTTAAATGGCACTAACGCAAGTGTTGCAAGTGGGAACACCTTAAGAACTAGCCTTCAAGATAATTATAACGATGCAATTGATAAATTTGGCGAGGAGTTAGCTGAACTTTGTGAAAAAGTTCACCCCCATATGTTTCGCCATACGTTCGCTGAATTTGCGATTCGTCGCTTTGATGGCCGTGTTTTTGAAGGGATAAGGCAGCACTTTAAGCATACATATCAGAGTAAATTCACAAAAGTATATATCGGTGGTAAAGATAGGGAGTCCATAAAGAAAGGTGCTGAGCGACGCTACATCAGGGAACTGATAAAGAGAATGGCTTTGGATATTAATGATTCATTTTCAGGAAGCTTGGCTTTGGCTATTCAGCGAAAGGTAAAAGATTGTATGGTAATTGAACCATCTGAAGTGGAGGCAGTTTTGACGGAGTTTGAAGAAAAAATTGTGGATATTACCGTTCATGAATATGGCATCTGCATGGTGCACATTGATACGCAGTCTTTATCAAAATGCTTAGATAAGGAAACTGGCCTACCGCAAATTGAAAATGGTTGTTTCGATCTTTGCTCAGGGTGTGTTCACTCTGTTAGCAGTGCTAATAGTCACAAAGAAGAGATAATTCGCATTATTTTGTCACATAAAGACTTTCTTGAAAAATTTCCTTTTAAAACTAAAGCACACAAGCTGAGTGAAGCAGCGGTCAGAAATGGCGAAAAAATCTTAAAGCAAATGAGGCGAACATGATTAATCTAAATGACTTTTCTATCGAAAATGAAGATGACCCCCAATTAGATACTGAGCTTCCTGACTACCCTGGTGATACCTCCTGGATGAACGAGCTGACGCCTAAACAAAGTGCGGTAGTCAAGAAAGTTACAGCTAGGTTTATTGAGGCTAGAGATACAATCATGGCCTCTGAAAAACCAAAGAGTTTGAAGATAGGTGAACGAACAATTAAAGCTTCCAAACTTGCTGAAATGGCAGTGGTTGATAAGTCAAATATCAGGCAAGATAGAATGAATATTATGCCCTTCAAAAAATATCTTGAACACTACAATGATACGCTGAACGCTATCTGGCAACAACGTTGCAATACTTGCAATTCAGGACGACGGTTATCAAGAAAGGAGCTTGAAGTTAAAAAAGGTGAATTTGAACTGAAGTATGAGCAAGAGTTAAACAAGAACTTAGTTGAATATTTTCAAGCTGCTTTGCATTCGGAGGTGGCTCAAAATCAGATTGAGACAGCGCAAAAGCTTAGAGAGCTGAAGATCGATTATGAAAAAGCACAACAAACAATAGCTAATTTACGCTCTCAACTGCGAGAAATGACTATGCAGGTAAATAGGAAAAATTAAGGGTTAGTTAGTTTATGCGTCGAGATAAAAGGAAAATCAATCTGAAAAATTCATATCTTTTAGGTGTTTAGATTAAATTCTGTTGACAAACATATCACTTGTACTTGAACTAAATATCAATAAATTCCCACTTAAAAAAGTGATTGAGAATTTCGAGTCAACATTAAAAAAATAATTGCTAGTCCAATATAGGTCATTACTTCTATATAATTAACAAAATTTACTAGCTTAGATAAAAGTTGAACACTTAATGTACGAAAACATAAAAATAAAGCTGAATAAGCTCAAAAATAACAAAGCATTTGAATTATCAGTTGTAGCTGTAATTATTATCTCGGCACTAGAGATTGGGGCGAAAACATTTCAACTGCCCGACAGTGCTATTTCAGTAACTCATATTTTAGATATATTCATAACATTATTCTTCCTCTTTGAGATTTCAGTTCGATTTATAGCTGATGATGATAAACGTAACTTTTTTAAAAAGGGCTGGAACATATTCGACACCTTAGTTGTTTTAATCAGTTTGATACCTATTAATGATAGTGAAATGGCTCTTCTAGCTAGATTAATTCGCGTATTTAGAGTTCTTAGGATGATATCGGTAGTACCCGAATTACGAGTTCTAATTAACTCATTGATCAAAGCTCTACCTCAACTAGGCTATGTCATATTATTAATGTTTATTATTTTCTATATATATGCGGCCATCGGTAGTTTTATATTTAACGAAATTAATCCTAAATTATGGGGTGATATTGCAATATCTATGTTGACTCTTTTCAGAATAATGACATTCGAGGACTGGACTGATATTCAATATGAAACGATGGAAGTGTATCCAATGTCATGGATATTCTACTTATCTTTTATCTTCTTCACAGCGTTTGCTTTCTTAAATATGGTGATTGGCATTGTTGTTAATGTAATGGAAGACGAACACGCTAAAATGCGCCAAGAAACACAAGAGGCTTCAAACATTCCAACAATTGTAGATTTACATAAGGAAATTCACGAATTAAAGCAAATTATTAAACGTAACTTTCCAGACTCTTAATCAAAAAAATACAGGCTATAGGTATGAGCTAATACAGC
This sequence comes from Psychrobium sp., assembly GCA_049607155.1. GTDB lineage: Bacteria > Pseudomonadota > Gammaproteobacteria > Enterobacterales > Psychrobiaceae > Psychrobium. Next base: position 57,476 of record JBMYWG010000008.1, on the reverse strand, counting down.
TAAATAGAAAATTTTAGACGTAGTAGCTCATCTGTAAAAGCGCAAACGATGCTAACTCAGACTTGAACTTGCAGTTACCTATTTTGATATAGTGCTTGTCAGTTCAAGTACCGCTAATTTTTGCGAATACACATTATGTATCCAGCATATCCCATTCGTCTCCCAGTACCCACCTTAGTGCCGATAACTTGCCATTTATCACCCCATTCAAAGTCATCTTTTGGAATAAGATCTGAATATTCCTTTTCAACTAATTTAGCAGATGACTTTGCCCGTACTAAAACATCTTCGTGTATGACTTTAGAACCTGAAGCTTGTGAATCAGGAGGTACTATTTCTATTTCACCTGAGCTAATTCTATTTAGTAAATTTAAATGTCGGTTGTACCAGATTTTCCTATCAAACTCTGTCATGTAGTCTAATATTTCAGAGAGAGATCTAGTTTCGTCCCCTTCCCAATTTAGCTCAAATTCATATTCCTCCAATAAAGCGTCATCGATTTTATTAACTGCGGAAACTAGATCTAGAAAGTAATAAGAATAGTCATCAAAAATATCAGAAAAATCTTCATGTGGTCGGCGTCTATCTATAGCGCTAAAATCAGTGTAGTTTCCTGAAATAAAATAGAAATTACTATCTTCTAAATCATCATCATTGCTTTGAATACTTCTTTTAAAAGTACCAAATGACTCAATCAATAATGCATCAGCGAAGTTGTTCTTAGAGTTATGAAACGGCGCTTTTTTTTCCAGTGCCCTTTCTACTACTTTGAGTTTGATATCATCCGTAATTTCAAACTGAATACATTTATCCATAAAACTAATCAACCTGTTAGCTATTCTGTCGGTCACATCAGACGTTATTGGAAGTTTTGCATTTATCTCATTTAGCTCAGTTAAAATTCCTACTTGGTCGGCAGTACCATACTCTTTAACTACATTCTTAACTTACTTAAATTCATGATCGAGCCGTTGACGAGCACTTTTAACAACGCGCTCTTTATTTCTAAGAAACTCATCTTTCACTAGTTGTGGAACTACAAAATGAACCGCACCGCTTTCATGAAGATCTTCTAATGCTGTAACAATATAATTTGCATTTCGATCTTTGGCTAAATTTAGCCAAATACACGTATCAATAAAAAAGTAATTCAATTTTCAGCTCCATTTCATAATCGTTTTACTAGCTAGATTTACTCATTCAAATACAACTCCGCCATGTCATCTAACTTAGCCTTAACTTCTTTCCAATTAGGCATCACTTGCGTTAGCAAGCGCCAGAACTTGTCACTGTGGTTGTGCTCAGCGATGTGACAGAGTTCGTGAAGGATAACGTAATCAATGCATTCCTTTGGGGCTTTTACAAGGTGAGGGTTTAGAATCAAATTGCCTTTAGTTGAGCAGCTTCCCCATTGTTTAGTCATCGCCATAATGCGAAACGAAGGTAGCCCGTCTACCCATGAAGCTTTCGGCAACATTGCTTGTAATCTTTCATGAAAAATAGCGTTGGCTCTATGGGTGTACCACTTCTCTATAAGTGCTTTAATTTTAAACACCCGATCATCACAATCTTTTTTGAGGGTGACGGTTAATTTGCCTCGATGAAGCTTCACACTTGGTACTTGTTCAGCGTCAACAATTACCTTTAAAACATAGCGCCTGCCAAGATAAAACTGAGCTTCACCACTAACGTATTTCCGTGGCATAACATACTCATGTTGAGCTGAAAACTCACAAATACTTTCCCAGATCCATCGAGCACGCTTTAGCATTGCCTCTCGAATAGATTCAGGAGTTGCTTCATGTGGTACGGTAGCAACAACCCTTTTATCTGGGTGTACTTTAATGACGACTTTCCTCGGCTTTGGTTTAGCGTCATTTTTTTCGAAGGTACGGCGAATAATGTCATAGTTAATAACCTCATCGCCGTACATGAACATGCCTTGCTCTTGCGTGGTTTTTTTAATTTCACTCATTTAAAACAGCAACTTCATTATTATTGACGAGAAAGTCCTAATCGCGTGATCTTCAGCACTTCTTCAATAAGCTTTTGAGCATTATCAATACCAAAGTCAGCAAATAACATAGGAAGTAGCTTTACGCTGATGGCGTTTTCAATTTCACTAGGATTTATTGAATACTCTGCTACAGCGGTCTTAACTACTCCGTCAATATCGAAGGCATATTTCACAAGTTTATCTTCATCAATATCACTGCTAATATGCGCATATTTTTCGAACAATTGTCTAAATAATCCAAAATAAGCCTGCGCATGTTTGTTTAGCTTGCCATCAGTATCAGTAAACGCGCTCGGCATACCTTCAACCTTGCGCTCTTTAACCTCTTGCTCAAAGTCGGCAAATAGCATGTATTGCTTCACTGGCGCATCAAACATAGCCTTGGTTTCATCTATTGCTTTTTTAAGTAAGTTTGAGAAATACTCTTGTGCATACGGATCATCAGCTAAGTCTTGCTCGATCATTTTAGTGATACGGCCTGTGATCTTATCTGTTTGATTTCGAGCCTCGTCGTCAGTTAGATCTTCAGGTTTCACATCTTTTCCCAAATTACCAACGAGGTATGCACCATCAGGCTCTTTTACTTCAATGCCTGCAATATGTTTATCTAACAACTGACGCACGTCTTCAGCATATTCGTCGTAGTTAACTGTTTCATTAGCAAGTTCACGAACCTGTTTCCTTAAGCTAACAAACATTTTTAGTGTTTCTTTATAGTGATCGCGTTTGTTATCAAAACTCTTATCATCGAAGAAAGTCGCCGATTGCAAAGCTACTTTCATACAGTTAGAAAAAGCTGTTAAGGCAGCGTAAAACTCATCTCGTTTTTTAAGGTTTTTATCTAAAAGCTGACCTTGAACATCTTCAATCTTAGGTGCAAGTGCCTGACATAAAGCAGCAGGATCTTTTTTGTTAGCAACACCGTCAAAAATAGCCCACAGATCGTTGTACAAACCTGGTAGTTTTTTATATTCGGTATCCATTCGGTTATATAAACCTTTAAGATCATCAACATCAAAACCATTTTGATTACGGTCAGCAAGTTCTTGATACTTCTCAATCGTCATATCAAGCTCTTTCAAAATGCCACGATAATCAATTAAGTAACCGAATTGCTTTTTACTGTGTAAGCGGTTTACGCGAGCAATAGCCTGAATCAAGTTGTGCTCTTTTAATGGCTTGTCGATATACAGCACGGTATTTTTAGGCTCATCAAACCCAGTTAGCAGTTTATCTACAACAATCATGATATCAGGGCCATCATCACGGCCATAATCTTTGATTATTGCCTTGGTGTACTCTTTTTCGTCTTGCCCATACGTTTCGGCAACATTGTTCTTCCACCAGTTTTGAACAATATCTTTACTTTCTTGATCAACTGCCTCGTGTCCCTCACGCGTATCAGGAGGAGACATTGCAACAACTGATGTAACTTTGTCTATTTTATCTAAAAGCTCTTTGTAGCGAATTGCAGAGGCTTTAGAATCACATGCTAGCTGGCCTTTTAAACCTTGCTGTTTAAAGTTTTGGAAATGGTCAGAAATATCATGTGCAATTAGCTCAATTCTGCCCTCAGTCTGATAGATCTGACCTTTCTGAGAAAACTTCTTCTTTAAGTCCGTTCTTTGTTTTTCCGTGAGCTTTTCGGTAATACGATCAAACCAAGCATCAATGGCTTTGTCATTCACGTTAAGATCTGCAATACGTTCTTCATAAAGGAGAGGCGTTACCGTCTTATCTTCAACCGCTTGCTGCATGGTATAAGAGTGAATAATCGAACCAAATTTGTTTTCAGTTTTATCGTCTTTAAGCAACGGCGTACCAGTGAAGGCAATAAATGCGGCTTTAGGTAAGGTTTGCAGCATTCGAATGTTGTTTTCACCGTTCTGGCTTCGGTGGCCTTCATCAACCAAAACCAAAATATTCGGGCTATCGTTATAGCATTCATCATATTTAATCGCTGAACCAAACTTGTTAATGATTGAGAAGATGACTCGCTCATTACCTTTACCAATTTGCTCTGCTAAGCGTTTGCCTGATGTTGCCATTGCATCTTTTTTATCGCGCTCTGTGAGTACACCACCGGAGGCAAAAGTTCGGCTTAACTGATCTTCAAGATCAACTCGGTCAGTGACAATAATCACGCGACACTGTGAAAGTTCTCGCAACCAAATCAATGCTTTTGATAAGAACACCATCGTAAAAGACTTACCACTTCCTGTGGTGTGCCAAATTACACCGCCATTACGTGCTCCTGGGCGCTCTCCTGTTTCATCAAAGCTGGTGATGCGCTCTATCAACGCTTTAATGCCAAATACCTGCTGATAACGCGCTACAATCTTGCCTGTTTTTTGATCAAACAAAGTGTATAAGCGGGCCATCTCAAGAAGGCGGTCTGGCCTCAATAAACTAATAATTAGTCTGTCTTGATCTGTAACGGCGAGGTCACCACCTGCCAATAGTGATAAATACTCGCCTTTGGCAGCGGCAGGACGGTGATTGAAAATAGCATCCAGTTGTTCAGTGCTTAAACCTGCATTTTTTAACCGAATAAACTCGGCTTCAATGATTTCTTCTTCCTTCCATTTAGCCCAAAATTTTTCAGGCGTGCCGCAGGTGGCGTATAAACCGTCATGCCCATTCACTGCGAGCAATAACTGGCTGTAAGCAAACAGGTGTGGGATTTCTTTTTGGCCTTGGTTTCGAATCTGTTGTGAAACCGCTTCGCTTAACGTTGATTTACCTTCAGTTGAAGAGTCAGGGCGTTTCGCCTCAATCACTACCCAAGGTAAACCATTAACAAAGCAAACAATATCGGGAATACGATTTCCCGTGCCTTCACTGTTTTGTACCACCATTTCTTCAGTAAAATGGAAAAAGTTATTTGCAGGTGTTTGCCAATCAATAAGCTGAATAGTTGGCGATGCTTTCTTACCATCAATAAACTCAGTTACTCCAACGCCATACATCATGGCGTTGTAGAGCTTTTCATTCGCACCTTTTAAGCCTTCATTCATTGCAGGGCTAAGGTCATGGATGATTTTATCAATGGCAGCATCTGATATCTTGTGGTCTTTACCTGCAAACGGGAACGTTTGTTTGCTCAAAAACTCGCGCATCACAGGTAACAACATAACTTGGCTTGTTGATTTCCCTGTTACCGAATTGCCCCTAACTGCCTCACAACCATTCGGCGGAACAAACGAGTAACCGAGCTTACTAAGCAAGGTTAGCGCTGGAATTTTAGCACTAAACTCTTCTTTGAAATTTGCGATATCATTATTCAATTTATAATCCCCACAAAGTTCCTTTATTAGTTACTAATTCAGGCAGAAGCTTCTTAATTTCGTCTTCGGCAGAATATTCCCAACCTTGCTCTAAATTGTATTTTGTATCTTGAACAATTTTCTTAGCTCGATTAAGAGCATTTTTCTTGTATTGGGAAGCGCCCCAATCAAGACTTAGAGATTCAATCGCATCGAAAAAGTAATCTTGTAATTGCCCAGAAGTCATCAAGCTAACAATAATATATGACCTTTCAGCTAGCATTTTTTCTAACTCAAAAGATGCAAAGGGGTAGTTGTTTTTAGCATTCCAATACTTCACTATCCTAATCATTGGCTTAATTAAGTTTTTATTTGCCTTATTGGTGTCTGAAAGAGTTTGATTAATATCATTAGGATCAGTGCTTATCCAATCATTTAAGTCAGCTCTTTTAGCTGGTATTTGCAAGCCATAGAAAAGAGTACCTATTGCAGGTACAAGTTCGAATTTTATATGGTTCAAGGTCAGAACTATAGTGGGATTCGATTGAGATATTTCAGAGCGAGAATAATATCGTTCCACAAAATTTTTTAATTTATCTAGGTATGTCTGTGGTTTAAAGTTATTATCTTTAAACACAACTATGTAATCAACATCCGATTGCTCATCCATACTTCTAGGTAAAATTGTGCCTCTTGTATATGAACCAAAAATAAAGTGTTCAGTTAACTCACCAAAGAAATAGATATTCAGCCTAGATTGTAGGGTGCTTATTGACCGATTAATATTATCTCGTTCAGTATCTCGGAGGTAGGCGGTATCGGCAAGCCCCCTCATATAGCTATTTACCGTCATTATTCACTTCCTTGTCTACTGCATATTTAGCTCTACCTGCATCAATATCTTTTTTAGCTTTTTCATAAGCTTTTCTGGGAATTGTTGGCATTATAGAATTAAGTTCATCACGCCTATCAACTAGTGCTATTAGCTTTTTCTTGGCGTCAATGTCTGGTATGGAATCATCTAATTCAATTTCTCTAAATAATCGTGTTTTATTTCTAAGAGTTTGATACAAATCCCCTGCATTCTTGTGTGCGTCAGCTTTTACACCAGGCTTCAGAAAAGTAAGGCATGTAACAAAAGCCGTAGCAAGAAAGGCAGCTGCTGTAACTGTTGCTTGTGCGCCATCAGCTGCTGAAGTTCCTCCAGCAATGGCACCAAGAAGTGCAGCAGGCAACCCTAAAAAAAGGTTGATATTTGACCAAAATTCAGCGGCGTTATAATGACTTTTAAATGAATGCTCTGTATCTTCTTCTACTCGTTTACATTCACTGATTATTTTGGATGTTAAGTCAGCGTCCATATTATTTATTTCCTTTAGATACGGCTTTTAATACTTCACTCATAGGCATAGTTGGCCCATGCTCATTAGCTAACAACCCTGTTTCACTGCGGCTAAACAAGGCTTGTAACACTATGTCCCTAGACTCTTTATCTATAGCTGATTCGTTAGATAGAGATAAATACAAATAAGTTAGTTGTTCCCGTTCTTCAGCATCCCTCATCAAGTGAAAAGAACTAAATGCTAATCGTGACAAAACTTTTAATAAATATGCGTAAACAGCAGCAAATGCCCCAAATAAAATAACACCTTGTATCGTATTCAATTTAACAGCCGTTTCTATTCCTTCTAACCAAGTTGTGAAAAATCCTTGGAAATAAACTAATCCTAAAAGCGCCATTGCAACAATGGCGATAGTCCATAAACTACCTTGCAGTGCGTACTTTTTAGATGCTTTCTTCCAGTATTCAGCAGGTTTATCTAATCTAAGCTTTTCTTCATAGGTGTTTTCTAACTCTGTTATGGTTGAAGACCACTCACGTAATTTTTCATCAAACTTTTTGTTATGATGATTAATACGTCGCTCACCGAGGTATTTATTGGCTTTGTATAATCTGGAAAACTTCTCCTGTGTTTCATTATCCCAGCTTTCGATGTTTGACTTAATTTCATCTACTTCTGTGAAAAGTTCATTTTGAGCGTTAGCATAACTATTTCTTAATTGGCCTAATGATTTCTTTTCTGAGGTTCTACGTTTAGTAAGGTCTGAATCTTGATGAATGAATTCATACCCCAACATTACGCCATTAAATGTATTCAGGTCATTCCCGTTGGTTGTAACTTGGTTTCTTACTACATAATTTAGAAAAGCCGTGGCTGTTTGTTGATTTTGATCTTTACAGCATTCAACAAATGTACTTACGCACGAGTGCCCGCTCCATAACCAATGAGAGCGTAATGCATTTATTTGTTGCTGAACTTGTTGAAACTGTTGTTTGAATTGTTGATCATTCCAAGTATCTAAGTTCGGTTGCCAGCCATCAATTAAAGTAACTATTTGATCGAAATTTGCGTGAGGGTTAAATGTTGGTTCATTTACTTTTCGTACTGCATTTACTGCTTCTTTTTTTTCTTTCCAAAAAGACGCTTCTTTTTTTGCAAAATTATATAAAGAGCGAACAGAATTAAAGTCATGCCTTTTATTAGCAATGTCTTTAATAACAACACTTAATTCTCTATCTTTCATGCGACTTCCTTATCATCAATTTTTACTCTGCGTTTGCCTGTCAACAACTGCTGCATTAGCGCTTTTCTCTCTTGTTTAAAGTCATCTAGTTGTTTTTGCAATAGCTCGATTTCTTTATCGGCGTTGGTTAGTACATTAGCTATTTTTTGTTGCTCTTCTATCGCAGGTAATTTCAACTTAATCGATTTAAGGATACTAAGGTTTAAACCACCACGCCCACCATCACCTGTAGACATCGCTCTCAACTCTCTATATCGATTGTCCAAATTAAAATATAGAAAGTCCGAATCAAGTTTTTGTTCGTTTGGCATAATTGCAGCGATGGACTGGTTTGTACAAACTTTAATACGATTTATGGCTACTGTGCCGCGAGTTTTTCCTTGTCCTGCTAGAGCTATAAGAACGCTATTTGATGGTATTTCTTTCGTGCTCGACTTCTTTAAGCCTAACTCCGTAATACGACCTTCAACTGAGTAAACCTGTTTAAGATTGATTTCACCTGAGTTCATCCAAGGAATTTCTCCACCCCAATATTCAAGGTGTTTTGTGCTTGGTGTTCCCCCTGCTGTTAAATTTGCGACTGCACCAACAGTTATTTCTTCCCAATCATCTTCGAACGAATTACCTGTATCATCAAGCATACGCTTTTTACCAGTGAGCAGTTGTTGCATGAGGGCTTTTTTCTGCTGTTTGCTGTTGTCTATTAGGTGCTCAGTGGTGCTTATCGCTTTCTCCCAGGCTGATAGGATTTGGGCGATTTTTCGTTGCTCAACAATTGATGGCAATAGCACCCTAAACTTTTTTAGATCTTTAGTATTTATGTGAAGAATAGTTGAACCAACTTCTAATCCTTTGAGTCTTGCTTTACCTATCTCAGAATTCATGTAATAGCTAAGGAATTTAGGATAAACAAATTGGCTTTTAGTGCGAGTTACTATCAATGCATGGCAATTGGCACCTTCATACTTTTTTGGAACGACAGCCGTTTCGCCAATATGACCAGATTGCACGGTTAGAAGGTCACCTTCTCTAAGCTCCGTCTTAAATTGCTTTTTATGAAACTCTTGATTGATATAACGAATACCGCGAGGGTCTATTTTATTAGCTCTAACATTTGTGCCATAAAGGTAAGGCACTCCGTTTTCATTCGTATAGTGAGGTGTTGCAGTTCCAACAAAACCATTAGTAATCAAACTTGATACATCTTCGAGATATGGAGCATCCCAGTCTAATGGAGATGGCCCGACATCATGAGGCGTATAACGCTCCCTATTTGCTTTCATAACCTAACTCCTTCAGATAACCTTGCATCTCAACTTCTAGAGTTGTTAATTCTTTTTGTAATTCAATACGTTCATTACGTATTTCTACTAAATTAATTTCAGATTCTTCTTCAAACGTATCAACATAACGTGGGATATTGAGGTTAAAGTCGTTTTCTTTAATCTCATCAGATGTTGCTAGATAAGCATATTTATCAACTGTTTCACGCGCTTGATAGGTATCGATAATCTTCTGAATATTATCTTCAGTCAATCTGTTTTGGTTTTTACCCGATTTGAATTCTCGGCTGGCATCAATAAACAGAACATTTTTATCGGCTTTATGCTTTTTAAAGATAAGAATCGCCGCTGGAATACCCGTACCGAAGAATAATTTTTCAGGTAAACCTATTACGGCATCTAGTAGGTTCTCCTCTATAAGTTGTGTACGGATTTTACCTTCAGATGAAGCGCGGAATAGTACGCCATGAGGAACTACCACGCCCATACGTCCTGATTCTGGTTTCAATGTTTCTATCATGTGACTGATAAACGCATAGTCACCTTTGGTTTTAGGTGGTACACCACGGCGAAAGCGGCCAAACTCGTCATTTTCAGCGCCTTCAAAACCCCATTTATCGAGTGAGAATGGAGGGTTTGCAGTAACAATATCGAAGTGAAGTAAACCTGTACCTTCTTTATCTAGAAGCATAGGATGGCGAATAGTATCGCCCCATTCAATACGGTGGTTATCTTCACCATGTAGGAACATGTTCATTTTAGCGAGTGCCCAAGTAGAGCCAATAGCTTCTTGACCGTATAGAGCATACTTTTTAGAACCTGAGTTCTTAAGTACCATAGCGCCACACTTCATTAATAGTGAGCCAGAACCACAAGCTGGATCGCAGATTTCATCCCCTTCTTTTGGCTCTAAAATAGCTGCAAGTAAGTCTGATACTTCAGGAGGTGTGTAAAATTCACCAGCCGACTTACCGCTACTTGCAGCAAAGTGCTTGATTAGGTATTCGTAGGCGTTACCAATAATATCAAGTGAGCCTATACGGCTTGGGCGCAAGTTAAGAATGTCTTTGCCAAAGTCTTCTAGTAAGTGGCGAAGAATATCGTTCTTTTGTTTCTCTTGGCCTAGTTTGTCAGTGTTAAAGCTAATATCTTGGAAGACATTATTCAGCTTAGTGCCGTTCGCTTCTTGAATAGCGTGAAGTGCTTGGTCAATACGCTGGCCGTTACCTGCTTTATGACGGTCCTCGTATAGATCATAAAAACTGGCACCTGTAGGTAATACAAAGCGTTGTTTTGCCATCATTGCATGGATCAGTTCTGGAGTGTCACCATATTGCTTAGCAAGCTTATCGTATTCATCTTGATATACATCAGAGATGTACTTTAAGAACAACATGGTTAAGATGAAATCTTTATAGATAGAGGGGTCTACCGTGCCTCTAAAGGTATCGCAGGCATTCCAAACTGCCTTATTAATAGCGTCTTGGTTAATTTGTGTTGTTACCATCTTTTGAGTCCTTAATTTAAATTCTGCCTAGCCCTGACACTCAGAGCCTAATAATTCTTTAGCGATGCCTTGCATCTGTTTTGTTCTATTCTCAATTAGAGCACTTAGCACACGTTTTTCTTGTTTAACTTTGTTATCAAACCCAACGATAGCTTGCTGCTTTTCGAGAGTTGGAATAACAAGTGGGGTTGCTTCTAATACAGCTCGCCTAATACTCATTTGTGAGCTTCCTTCAGCAGAGTTAGTAAAGTACCGCTGTGCATCATCTTGGTTTAGCTGCCAAGCTACAAATTCAGGTAATACTGATTTATCAGTTACTTGAATTAAAAAATAATGTGGTGCGCAAACCGTTGGCTTATCAATCTCGCCAACATAGCCTGCTAGGTTACGACCACCACGAGCCGCAAATAGCACATCGCCTTTTTGTAACCAATCGGGTATTTTACGCCCTGTAATATTTGTGCGAATGAGTTGATGCCACTGAATGATCCCATCGTTATCAATATCCCTGATCTGCACCGCATAAGCGTTACCTTCCTTGTCTTCAGGTATCTTTCCCCTAAAAGGGTGGCCTGCTTTCACAATCGCAATATCAGATAATGTTTTATTCATTCTTAATTGCACCATATAAATGATGCAATTAAGATAGCGAAGGATGATTATTTAGTCAATAATTATTTTGCATCTTTTCGATGGTGCAATATTTTACTGTTTTTGAGAAAGCTGACTTTTTATGGGCCTAGCTTTAACCCATTGATTTTTAATGTTTTATATTAATTTCTAAGGATTTTTGTGATTGAGTGAATAATGACTGATGACTGATGACTGATGATTAGTGGTTCATTTTAGGGAGTATCAAAACTCAAAGCGTGAGGACAACATTGAAATATGAATTTTAGTCACTGCATAAAAGTTATTTTATTTTTACGCCATTAACTTCTGGAAGTATTTCTGAGAGTGGGCATTCAAGTGCAGCGGCTAACGCATAGACTTTAGCAAGTGTGATTTTATAAGAGCCGCTTTCTATTTTACTTAAGTAACTTCTATCGAGATTAGCTTTACCGCAAAGGTCTTCTTGTTTCATACCTATTTTAGCTCTGGCTGCTCTTAGATTCCTTCCAAATTGAATTGCTAAATCATTATCAAAATTTTTGTCACTCACTTGTGGTTTCCTTCAGGTAAAAGGATATATGTTCCCACGTTGTTAACTGTAAATGTATAGCGTATACTCCACATGGTGTTGTATATACTCCTCAATGAGTGGTGTATACTCTAAATTCAGGTGCTTGAATTGGATTAATTAATGGATAGCTCAACCTTTAATCAGATTTTAGTTTTAAAAAACATAGATCATTTCTCGGCTGTCGAGATTAGAACTGCTTATCTTTCTATCAAAAGGGATGAGTGGTTAGATCCTGCTTCTGTGCGACGTTTTGTATATGAAGAGCTTTTAAAATTAGTTAAAAGAGGTTGGTTGAAAAAGAGAACATCAGCTAAGAAAGGGGTTACTCGTTATATAAAAACTGAACAATTTGATCATGATTATCTAAAAGATTTAACTAGATCTAAAGAGGTTATAAATTTAAGCGATGCTGATGAGTCAAACTATTTTAAAACGTTAGCTAACCGATTGAATCAATATAATTCTGAGCTTCTTGAGGGGTTAGGTGCTGTGAATGAATATATTGCACTTAAAGATATTTACCCTGAAAGATATGCTGCATTAAAGCAACGTTATATGGCAGTTCAGGAAAACAACCATATCTTAAAAGGGAAGATTTCAGTTTTAAACGAACTTATTAAATCAATAAATGAGAACTAATAAATGAAACTAAGAAATTGGCAATCGGAGTGCATTCAATCTGCAATTTCTAAATATAAGTCAAAGAAGCACTTTTTAGCTCTTGCTACTCCTGGTGCTGGCAAAACAGTGATGGCCTCTGTATTAGCTAAATTGATGTATGACCAAGGTGACATTGATCTTGTACTTTGCTTTTCTCCTTCTTCAATCGTCGCGCATGACTTTAGTGAAGCGTTGGGTGAACAATTCGACGCTCATTTTGACGGAACCATTGGCGCATTGGGCAATTCATTCACTTATCAGGCATTGGGCACTCTAGACAATAAGGTATGGCGCTTATTTGAAAAGTATCGTGTGTTCGTGATCTTTGATGAGATCCATCACTGTGCTGGTTCAAATATAAAAGATGCCAACGCTTGGGGTAGGCCAATAATAACCTCCATTAAAGAACAAGCTGCTTATACTATCGCGCTTACTGGTACACCGTGGCGCTCAGATGCCTTACCCATCGCACTTGCTGATTACTGTAATGAATCGGGGCAAATACAATGTGATTATGTTTATGGCTTAAGACAAGCTATTACTGACAATGTATGTCGTATCCCTCAAGTCGTTGCTTTAGACAACGATCAGATAACCGTTGTAGAAGGTAGTGAAACAAGCCATTTCACCAGCTTTTTAGAACTGCTTTCACAATCAATTATTCCATATTCTGAGATTGTGACTAACACAAGCGTGATAGAGCAACTATTGATCCACTCTAGTCATAAGCTTAATAAACTTCGATGTCTCAATAAAGAAGCTGGGGGGCTAATAGTGGCCTCTTCAATTGCCCACGCATGGCAAATACAGCTAATAATGAAGCAGGCTATTGGAGAAAGCGCACTTGTTGTTACTAGTGATGAAGGTAATGCAAATGGTCTCATTCGATCTTTCAGGTTTAGCCAAGATAAATGGATTATCAGTGTTGGAATGATCTCAGAAGGCACGAACATACCCCGTCTTCAAGTATGCTGCTATTTGTCTAACGTAAAAACTGAAATGAATTACCGACAAGTAATGGGACGCTTGCTACGCATTACCAATGCGCCTAACCAACAGGCATTTTTGTTTATGCCCGCCGAACCAAAGCTTGTTGAGTATGCTTATCGAGTGGCTCAAGACATACCTGATGGGTTAGCAAAAGTAAAATTCGCTCAGATGGATGAAGAGATAACTACGGAGGCTCATCATGCCTTAGGTGATGGCGGTATAGTTGTTGATGATGCAATCCCTACTGATATAGAAGCAACTAAAGCAATTATAAGTATTGGAGATACACTAATGCATACCGAGGAAAGCCCAACCTCTTTTACAGATCTACTACCAAGTGAAATAGCCATATCAACCGATAAAATCATGGGGATATTTGGTAAGTTTAACTACAAAGAGCTTGAAATTGACGGCTTCGATCAACTGTTCATCTCCGAGCAATCAATGACAAAACTCAACAAGCTTAGCTCTGAAGTATTTTAGAAAAATTGGTGTGTTTATGATTCACAAACCTCATGGCTGGGTAGTTTTAAAATTTACTAGCAAAGCAGAAGTGTATTTTAAAATATTCGCAAGCTGGCGCGGTGGCTATTTAGATGGCGATTCTTGGAGACTCAGCTCTGGTTCTAATAAGCCTCCCGCTTTATCTGATTGTGGAAAGTATTGGATTTGGCCTCAAGAATCTGGTTCGTGTTATCACCTTTCAGGTCATGGTGAAGATGGATATTCATTTTATACCGCTCAAATCCTAGCAGATATTATTCTTCAATCTGATGAAAAAAATATTCTAATAGAAAGAATCAAGTTATCTTCGATATTAAATTAACTTAGTCTTTCGTTTAAAGGCTTGTTATTTGATATAAGCGCTCAGAAGTAGAGAGACTGACTTTTGTCAACAAAATATCTTCTTGGGTATTTAGTTGTCATCATTTTTAAGTGACTTGTCAACAAAAAGTAAAGTTGACAAGGCAGGTTTGGTGGTGTTTTGTGTTTTGGTATAGGAAATAAAAGGGATTAGAACCCACCCACCCATTACGTCAACAAAAAACAACACATATAAAACATATATTCAGTACGAAACCATGGAAGTTTATCCAATGTCTTGGGTATTCTATCTTTCATTCATCTTCTTCACTGCATTTGCCTTCCTCAACATGGTAATAGGTATCGTGGTTAACGTGATGGAAGAAGAACATGCTCTGGCCCGCAGTGCCAAAGAGCCTTCAATGACGGAGTTACAAGACGAAATTCGCGAGCTCAAGGCCATGATAGGCGAACTTAAAAAATAGCTTATAAAGTAACTTAAGAAGCAATAACATAAACGCCGCAAATCACTGCGGCGTTTTTATTTCCATCGCGATTAATTTTATTGTTTTCACTACAAGATTAAAAACCTATTGACGATAGGTTTTTATCCTCTACAATAAACCCATCAACAATCGGTTTTTAAATATAATAGGTCACAACCATGAAACTCGGTGAATTAGAAAAACTCGTACTTCACTATTTATGGAACCACGATTCACGGGATGTGAAACAAGTTTTTACCCACTTTGAACGCATTCGAGGCGGCAGTCTTAATACTTATCAAAGCACCTTAGATCGTCTTTATAAAAAGGATTTACTGGCACGTGAAAAGGTTGGGCACGCATTTCAGTATCGCGCCAAAGTAGAACGTCATGAGCTAATCGGTCAGCTGATAAAATCGGTGACTAGCGACTTTATGGCGGAAGATGATTCAAGTCTAGTCGCGGCATTCTCATCGCTTTCCAAAGACTTCAACGTCGAGCAATTAGATAAACTAGAACAGCTTATTGACGCCCAGCGCCAAAAGCTCAAGCAGGAAGACTAATGTTGCAAGACACTCCATCTGTCATTCTCAATATGCTTACCATCGCCGTACTCACTTTCGCGCTAGCCAATAGCGCAGTGTCTGCGGTGGTTAGCTTATTGGCGCAACGTTTTCTCACCACCGAGATCAAATCGCGCCGCACCATATTGTGGTTGCTGGCCGGTCTGCCATGGTTTGCCAGCCTATGTGTTACGGGTTGCTTCCTCTATAAGTACTACGCTAGCAATCCCTTTGAGCAACCATTCCAGTTTGCCCACTGGCATCACATGGCGAGCTTTAATTGGCTAAGTTGGCACGGTGTGACATTGGTTATTGCCCTTTCTTTAATTAGCTATGTGCTAATAAGTAAGCTGTGGCAATTGCTCAAGCACCGCCGTCAATTGTCATTGCTGACACAGTTTTCTCAGCCTATTGAAGATAATCTCTATCGCCTCGAAGCCCCCTACGCCAGTGCCTTTACCAGCGGATTTATCAACAAGCGCTGTTTTGTGACTGATAACCTTATGGCTAATACCACGGCGCAAGAGCAGGCGATTATTATTGGCCATGAGCAAGCTCATGCCAAAAATAACGATCCCTTCAAGAAGTGGTTATTTAGCCTACTGTGCGCCTTTTATATTCCGGCGATTGGCAAACGTTTAAAGCTACACATGACGCTCGCCATGGAGCAAGATGCCGATAACGCGGTCATTAATCACCAACAAGATTCAACTATGGTCGCAAGTACGCTAGTAAAAATTGCCCGCTTAAACGCGCAACAAGCACCGATTTGCGACAACGATTTGGTGGCAAGTTTTGGCGCTCAAGTGTTAGAGCAGCGAGTGTATTTTTTACTGGGACAATTAACACTAAAACCAGCCAATAAGGTCATCACTACCCTATTTATCGGCGCAACATTATTGCTGTGCTTAAGTTCTATTGATGCCTTACACCATTTTATAGAAACAATTTTTAATCACTAAACGCACAGCGTATTCGTGCGTTTTTTATTTAGCATAAAACCGATTAACAATAGGTTTTATGCTAATAAACGAGGACACTATGTTATTAAACAAACTGTTATCCTACACAAGGTCATCAACTAGCCGTTGCTGTAGATTTCATTTACACAAAAAACCGATTGGCAATGGGTTTAAACAGTGGTCGCTGTTATCACTGGCCGCCCTTTCATACCTTAGTGTGCCAGCATGGAGCCAAGACATTACCGCTGAGGCCAGCTTAAGCCTCAATCAAGCGATTAGTAAGACCATGGCACAACATCCACAACTGCGCAGCTATCAATATGCCAAACAAGTTGCCGATGGTCAGTTACAGCAAGCAGCAACAGCCACTCCGTACTCTATTAATGCGCGTGTGGAAGATGTGCTAGGCAGCGGTGAATATCGCGGTCTGTCAGGTATGCAAACGAGCTTAAGTATTTCATGGCTATTAGAAAATGACGTGATTGATTCGCGCATTGGTGTGGCCAAGAGCCAAGCGCAGCTTAGTCAATTTGAGCGTCAGCTTACCGTACTTGATGTCGCCGCCGATACTGCCACTCATTTCATCACCTTGCTATCACAGCAAGAACAGCTGTCTCTTGCCAAACTCGCTCAGCGCACAGCAAGCGATATGCTCGCTCAAATTAGTCGCCGCGTAGCCGTTGGACAACTCACCGCAATCGATGAGCTGCGAGCTAAGGCTAATCTTTCGAAAAAAGCATTGGTGGTAGAAGATCTTACCCATGAAATCGAGGCCACCAAGGCGCAGCTGGCAGCACAGTGGCAAGGTAACACTGAATTTAATGTCGCGGGAAACCTGCAAGTGATACCGACGAGTAAGCAGCTCGATGGATTAATTAAGCAGCTAAAGAACAGCCCACAGTTTTTACACTTTGCGGCGCAGCGCCAAATCATGCAATCGCAGATGGCGCTAGCTAAAACGACGGCGCAACCAAGTTGGAAATTCGATGTAGGTATTAAGCGCAACGAAGCTATCGATGACACTGGATTCACGGCGGGCATTAGCATTCCCTTTGGCGGTAAAAACCGTAATCAAGGCAGGATTCGAACGCTCAATGCCCAGCAGCGACAAAACGAAACGCAAGCCGATGCTTGGTATAAGCAGGTGAGCAAAGAGTTACTGCTGATCAGCCACAAGATCAGACACAACAGCCATGTCATCGAAGCGCTATCTCTTGAGACTATTCCTACGTTAGAGCAAGCCAGTAATCAAGCGAAAAAAGCCTATCAAATCGGTAGTTTGCGTTATAGCGAATGGAACGATGTCCAGCAAGATCTTATCACCACACAGGGCGAGCTTATCGAGGCTTATACCAACATTGCCTTACTCAATATTGAATTAGAACGCCTCGCAGGTGTATCGCTTTCTGCGAACAAATAACACGAATTTTAAAAAGATTATTTATAAAGAAACCATTATGAAAAAGAATCCAATTATTAGCGCCCTACTGCTCGGCCATATCGCCCTCGTTGGTATCACAAGCAGTCAATCCGTCTTTGCCGGCGGTAGTCACGCTCATCAGCCAGCCTTAACTGACGAAGTAGAAAAAGGCCCCAACAACGGCCGCATGCTTCGCGATGGTGACTTAGCCATCGAACTAGCTATTTTTGAAACAGGCGTGCCGCCAGAATTTCGCATCTACGCTACCAATAAAGAGACCGTAATATCGCCGTCTGATATCGACATCAACGTCAAACTAACCCGTCTAGGCGATGTGGTAGATGATATTAATTTTTTCCGTGAAAACGACTACTTACGCGGTGATATGGAAATTTACGAACCGCATTCATTCGCCGTGACCCTAACAGCCACTTACCAAGGTAAGGACTATCACTGGCACTACGATAACTTCGAAGGCCGCGTCACCATTGCCGATGACCTTGCCAAAAGCATGGATATTCAAACCAGCATCATCGGTCCCAAAACACTGCATCAGCGTCATCAAGCTTATGGCAAGTTGGTATTAGCCCCTAATGCTGTACGTCAAATTAGCGCCCGCTTTGCTGGCGAAGTAAAAAAGCTCCACGTTACTCAAGGACAATGGGTTAGCAAGGGACAAAAACTACTAACGGTTGAGAGCAACAACAACTTGAGTAACTACGACATCAAGGCACCGATGGCGGGATACATTAGTGCGCAAATGACAGGTGTCGGCGAGCAAACTGGTGATAAACCACTGCTAACTATCACCGATACTCGCCAGTTAATTGCCGAGGTTGCGGTCTATGGCGAGATGAAAAAAATCGCCTTTAATGCTCCTGTTGCGCTAACCATTGGCGATACCACAATTAACGCCAGCTTTTTCGATGCGCTGCCGCAGCTGACAGATAATCAGGCGAAAATTTACCGCGCTTATGTCGATAACAGCGACGGTAAATTTAGCCTAGGGCAGTTTACTAAAGCCAGTATTTCTCTCGGCACCTTTAACGCAGCCATGGCAGTTAACAAGGACGCACTGCAAGCCTTTCGCGACTTTACCGTGGTGTACACCAAAATCGGCGAGCAATACGAAGTGCGTATGCTAGAGCTTGGCCGCGAGTCCGATGGCTGGGTTGAAATTCTCAGCGGTATCAATCCCGGTGACAGCTACGTCTCTAAAAACAGTTACATCATTAAAGCCGATATCGAAAAATCTGGCGCATCACACGATCACTAAGGACATCGCATGTTAGAAGCTATTCTCAAGTTTGCGATCCACCGTAGCAAACTCATCATGGTACTGGTACTCGCAGTAGCAGCGCTAGGCATTTATAACTTTACCAAGCTGCCGATAGACGCGGTGCCAGACATCACCAATGTACAGGTGGTGATTAATACCGAAGTAGCGGGTTACACGCCGCTTGAAGTCGAGCAACGCATCACCTATCCACTAGAAACGGCGCTAGCAGGTGTGCCTAATCTTGAATACACCCGCTCGGTATCCCGATATGGCTTATCGCAAGTTATTGCGATTTTTAAAGACGATACCGATATTTACTTTGCCCGCCAGCTCGTTAACGAGCGTCTAAGCGCGGCAAAGTCTGAACTGCCAGCGAATGCGGAGCCAGAGCTTGGTCCTATTGCAACAGGACTTGGCGAAATATTCATGTTTACCGTCGATGCCATCGAGGGCACCACCAATAGTGACGGCAGTGCCATTACGGCAACACAGCTGCGCACCGTACACGACTGGATTATTCGCCCGCAGCTAATGCAAGTTGAAGGCGTGGTAGAAGTTAATCCAATTGGCGGCTTTGAGCGTGAAATTCTCGTCGCCATCAAGCCAGAGAAACTGATGGAATATGGCTTATCTCAGCAAGACGTGATTAGCGCCATTGGCAGCCATAATCAAAATCGCGGCGCGGGATTTATTGAGCGCAACGGTGCCCAATGGCTAATTCGCCTGCCAGGACAAATTGAAGATATTGATGCCCTTAACAACGTACCTGTTTCGGGACGTGGTACACAAATCATTACCATTGGCGATGTCGCTACTGTTGGTGAGGGCAAAGAGCTACGCTCTGGTGCCGCCACTCAAAACGGCCGCGAAGTAGTGTTAAGCACGGTATTTATGCTAATCGGCGAAAACAGCCAGCAAGTTGCCAAAGATGTTGGTGAGCGCCTTGCCATTATCAATCAAAACCTGCCAGACGGTGTGGTTGCCAATGCGGTTTACGATCGCACAACCTTGGTCAATAAAACCCTAGACACGGTGAAGATGAACCTGACGGAAGGCGCCATCTTAGTCATCGTTATCTTGTTTATCGTGTTAGGAAATTTTCGCGCCGCGCTACTTACCGCAGCAGTGATCCCATTTGCCATGCTGATGACAGTAACAGGTATGGTGCAAACCAAAACCAGTGCCAACTTAATGAGCTTAGGTGCACTAGACTTCGGACTCTTGGTGGATGGTGCCATCATCATTGTTGAAAACTGCATGCGCCGTCTATCTCAAGCATCTCACAGTTCTGTACTCCCTCTAAAAGAGCGGCTAGCCTTGGTGTTTGATGCAACGCGAGAAGTCATTCGTCCCGCGCTGTTTGGTGTATTTATTATCACTGCTGTTTACTTACCGATCTTTGCCCTATCAGGCGTTGAGGGCAAGATGTTCCACCCAATGGCGATTACCGTGGTGATTGCACTGGTGTGCGCAATGTTCCTCTCAGTCACCTTTGTACCAGCCGCTATTGCCCTACTCTTTAAAAAGCCGGTAGTTGAAAAGCACAATATAGTGATGAGCAGCGCCGAGAAGCTCTATCGTCCACTGCTTAACATCGTCATCAAAGCCCGTTGGTTCGTGATTATTATCGCCGTTGGCTTGGTAAGCAGTGCAGGTTTTGTAGCCAGTAAGCTTGGCAGCGAGTTTGTACCTAACCTCGATGAAGGTGATATTGCGATGCACGCCCTGCGTATTCCCGGCACCTCCCTCAGCCAATCTATCGAGCTACAGCGTGAGCTTGAAGCCCGTATTGCTCAGATGCCCGAAGTCGAACGCGTATTTACCAAAATTGGTACGCCAGATGTCGCCACCGATCCTATGCCGCCAAGCGTTGCCGATACCTTCGTTATCTTAAAACCACGCGAGCTATGGCCAAATCCTGACAAATTGAAGACAGAGGTAGTGAGTGAACTCGAAGCCATAGTTACACCAATACCTGGCAACAGGTATGAGTTTCTACAGCCTATACAAATGCGCTTTAACGAGCTGCTTGCTGGCGTGCGCTCTGAACTAGCCGTTAAAGTATTTGGTGATGATTTCGAGACGCTAGCCGCTACGGGTAAAGCCATCGAAAAAGCTATCGCTAAAGTAGAAGGTATTCGCGATATCTCACTAGAGCAAACCAAGGGTTTGCCGATGCTCACTATTGTCGCTAACGATCAACAACTCGCCTTTTACGGCCTTAGCAAGCAAGCCTTACAACAGCAGCTAGCTGTTGCCATGGGTGGCATCGATGTTGGTAAGTTTTACGAAGGTGACAAGCGCTTTGATATCGTGGTGCGCCTTGGCGACGACGATCGCAACAATGTCGATCAACTGCTTAATTTCCCTATCACTTTAACGGATAACCAGACTGTACCGCTAAGCCAACTTGCAACTATTGAGATGGTTAACGGCGCTAATCAAATCAATCGCGAAAACGGTAAACGCCGCGTGGTGGTAACCGCTAACGTACGCGGCCGCGACCTTGGCAGTTTCGTCAAAGACGTACAGCAAGCCATTAACGCGCAAGTGGAATTACCCGCAGGCTACTGGATTGAATACGGCGGCACCTACCAAAAACTGCAATCAGCCTCAGAGCGTTTGAGTATCGTCGTCCCTGTTACCCTGATCTTAATTATCGGCTTACTACTGCTAGCAATGGGCTCATTCAAAGACTCGATGATTATTTTTAGCGGCGTACCACTGGCACTAACTGGCGGTATCTTTGCCCTAGTGTTGCGAGATATTCCGTTCTCGATTTCTGCGGCTATTGGATTTATCGCGTTATCTGGCATCGCCATCTTAAATGGCTTAGTCATGGTGTCCTTCATCCGTGATTTACGCGTAAAAGTCAGTCTTGAAGCGGCGATTATCACAGGCGCTGTGACGCGCTTACGCCCAGTACTTACCACGGCGCTAGTTGCCTCACTGGGCTTTATTCCGATGGCGCTGAACACAGGCATTGGATCTGAAGTACAACGCCCACTCGCCACCGTAGTGATTGGCGGCGTTATCTCATCAACCCTATTGACACTTTTTGTACTACCAGCACTTTATCGTCTGCTACATAAAGATACTCTCACCTCAACTAATTCAACTGAATCAACCGACTCAGCCAATTCAACCGACTTAACACGGGAAGCACATTAGTGAATAAAGCAAAACTACTCCTGTTACTGCTTGCTTCGGCGCTACTAATGGCTCTGACATCGTTCGATGTCTTTGCCCATGGCGTCGACGACAAGACCCGTAATTTTTTAGAAAACAACAGTGGCGTGCATATTCTGCCATTTATCTATATTGGCGCTAAGCACATGGTGACAGGCTATGATCACCTGCTGTTTTTAGTGGGTGTACTGTTCTTTATCCGCCGCGCTAAAGAAGTGTTAATTTACGTTAGCATGTTCACCGTTGGCCACTGTATTACCTTGATGAGCGGGGTGTTGGCAGATATTCAAGTCAATGCCTATCTTATCGATGCCATTATCGGTTTCTCGGTTATCTACAAGGGATTTGACAACTTAGGCGGCTTTAAGCGCGTCTTTGGAGTACAGCCAGATCCAAAAAAGGCCGTACTTATTTTCGGCCTCTTTCACGGCTTTGGCCTTGCAACCAAAATCCAAGAATTTGGCCTGCCAAGTGATGGCTTAGTACCCAACCTTATCGCCTTTAACGTTGGCGTAGAACTTGGCCAAGTACTGGCGCTGATCTTCATTCTGCTCGCCATCAATATTTGGCGTCGCCATCCAAGCTTTATGCGTTTTTCAGACTGGACCAATACCGCACTCATGAGCGGCGGCATTATGCTGATTGGCATACAGCTAACTGGTTATTTCATCAACTAATTCAATTTATAGAGAAGTCATTATGGAACAACATCAATCAACAATCTCACTCGTCAAAGCGAGCTTACTCGCTAGCGTAGTCGCGGTTATTACGCTAGTGCTATTTATCTTACCGGCAGAATACAACATAGATCCCACGGGCGTTGGCCAAAAGCTCGGCCTAACGGTATTTAACGAAGAAACTACAGACAGTAGCATAGGTAAGGTAAGCAGCGGCGAGCAAGAAAGCGTTATCGTTACCGTGCCAGTAGGACGCGGCGTAGAGTACAAACTTGCGATGCAACAATATCAAAAAGTGACCTACGAATGGATGACTGACAACGGCGCGCTTTATGTCGACTTACACGGCGAGCCGCAAGGCGATACCACAGGCTATTTCGAGTCTTACACCATTGCTACTAGCGATAGCATGAAAGGCAGTTTTACCGCCCCATTTGCTGGCTCTCACGGCTGGTACTGGAAAAACAACAGCGATCAAGACATTCAAGTACAACTTATCTTCAGTGGCGACTACGTCATCGAAGGCCTTAAACAATAATTTAATAATATTAAAAAGAGAAAAACATCATGAAATTACTCAAAGCATTCTTACTATTAGTCATCGTTGTAACATCAAGCGGCGCAATGGCCCACGGCGGTGGTCACGGCGCGATCGAAGGCGATAAAGCTGTCGCCTTAGCCCAAACCTCAGCCAA
Organism: Psychrobium sp.; assembly: GCA_049607155.1. GTDB lineage: Bacteria > Pseudomonadota > Gammaproteobacteria > Enterobacterales > Psychrobiaceae > Psychrobium. Next base: position 33,910 of record JBMYWG010000008.1, on the reverse strand, counting down.
GATGCTAACCTTTAAATCTTATGAAATGTCAGTAGGAAAATTAGATGAGTCATGGAATCAAGTAACCAAAGAGCAGTTTATCTTAGTTGAAGAGGGCAAAGAAAACTTCATCGTTAAAGCCACTAACAAAGCCAACAACCAAACCTTATACTTCAACGTCAGCAAAGAAGGCCGCGTGACTGAAGTATCTGAATCAGAAAGCTTTGAAAAAGCCCATGGTCATCAACATTAAGAATAGCGATAACAGCAGCTAAGTTTTATTTGGCAAGTGCTTTACGATACATCCCATCAAAAACTTGTTGCCAAGTTTTGCCGTTGTCATTTGACACCATCCACTGCTGGCGCACTGTGCCATCAGCGTTTGGTGTCCAGATGATTTTATTGAGGGCTTCTTTGCCATCAGCATTATAAGTTAAGCCGGAGAGTGTCATTTTTCCTTGCTCAAACTTGCCATCGAGTTGCAACAGCGTACCGCTGTTATCAATCCATGTCTGATGCCATTGTTGCATCGTCGCATCATAGATATTAAGGCTTTTTCCCTGATAACCCGTTGCCGTGGTGTATTCTTCTAGAATGCCGCAACCGTCATTGATAGAGGTGATATTGCTTCGACTAACATTAGTATTTTGCGAATTGGTGACTTGCCATTTACCTAGCCAAAAATCAAATTGACGATACTCTGCCGCTTTACAGTTTGTTTCTGCTTTAACCGATAACGATGTACCGAATAAAACAACTACAACAGTTAATATTAAGAGTTTACTATTCATTTTAGTGTATCCTCAATGCTATTTATTCAACTACTTATGAATACAAATGGGCTTCAATGAGATTAAGTTACCATGAAATTACCTAATACAATTGCTTTATTAGCGAGTCTTCTTTTATTACCAGCATTGTCTGAGTTCATTAGTACCTTAACGACGATGGCCGGACTTACAGCTTTTTTTCAGTCAGCGTCAATAAACGGTACCGCAGATCCCAAGTTAATTTCTGGCTTCCTTGCCAGTCATATCGTTTCCCAAATCCTGTCGATAGCTATTTTGCTCCCGGGGTTAATATTCACTTTTATTGCGATAATAAAGTTCAACTACGCTGCCGTTTGGTTTAGACGGGTACTAACCGTCTATCAATGGTTACTTATCCTCTCTTTGCCAATAGTCTCATTCATTGGGTTATTGATTTGGTGGTTAAAAATAAAAATGCCCCAAAACTCACCTTAACCTTCAGATTGCTGCAACTCCCACAGCGCGGCATATTCGCCATTCATCGCCAATAACTGCTGATGGGAACCTTGCTCGGCAATGACGCCGTCTTTCATGACGATGATATTGTCGGCATCGACGATGGTGGATAGGCGATGAGCGATTACCAAGCTAGTATTATTGGCGGTGACTTCGTTAATTGCCGCCATTATTTGCTGTTCGCTATAGCTATCGAGTGATGAAGTTGCTTCATCAAATACCAGCACATGAGGGTTCTTTAGAATTGTACGGGCAATAGCAACCCGCTGTTTTTCGCCGCCAGAAAGCTTAAGGCCGCGCTCACCAACGGTGGTTTGTGCTTTGTCAGGCAAGCTTTCTATAAACTGCTCCAAATGCGCTAATTTAATGGCTTGCGCCACTTCATCATCACTTGCATCAGGTCTGCCGTAACGAATATTTTCTTCGAGCGTGGTGTTAAATAGTACGGTATCCTGCGGCACTATGCCGATGGCCGCTCGCAAAGAGTTTTGAGTAACGTCTTTTATATCTTGACCGTCAAGCGTGATTGCCCCGCCGTTAACATCGTAAAAGCGATACAGCAACTTGACCAAGGTAGATTTACCACTGCCGCTTGCGCCAACTACAGCGACCTTCTGACCGCGCTCAATAGCAAAATTAATCCCCTTAATGATGGGCCGTTTTTCGTCATAGGCAAAATGAATATCGTCAAACTGAACTCTGCCCTTTTCAACGATTAATTCACTCGCGTCTTTGGCGTCGACAATCGCCGGCTTTTTATCGAGTAGCGAAAACATCTGCTCAATATTGGCTAACGATCCTTTAATTTCGCGATACACAAAGCCCAAGAAATTCAGCGGCATAAAGATTTGCATGGTAAAGGCGTTGATTAGTACAAAATCACCGATGGTCATAGTTCCTTCACTAACACGATAAGCCGCTAATCCCATCATCGATGTCATAGCGATGGCGATAATGAATGCTTGGCCGCCATTTAGTACAAACAGTGATAATCGATTTTTTCGGCGCGCTTGTTCCCACACCGCAAGTTGCTCGTCATAGGCATTCGCTTCATAGCGCTCGTTGCCAAAGTATTTTACCGTTTCATAGTTGATCAGACTATCGATGGCACGAGTGTTAGAAGTCGAATCCGCCGCATTGGCCTGACGAATAAACTTGGTACGCCAATGAGTCGCTTTTACTGAATAGCTTACGTAAGCCACCACCGCTATACCGATAATCAGCGCAAAGCTATAGCCATAATTAAATAGCAATACACCAATAACAAAACACAACTCAATAGAGATGGGAACAATGTTAAACACCATAAAACGCATCACAAAACTAATGCCAGTGATTCCGCGTTCCATATCACGGGCTACACCACCAGTTTGGCGATTGAGATGATAATTTAAATCGAGCTTGTGAAGATGATTAAATACTTCAAGGCCAATACGGCGCATCGCTCGTTCAGTTACTCGCCCAAACAAGGTGTCTCGCAACTCACCAAAAAGCACGGAACTCAGTCTCAAAGCGCCGTAAGCCACAACAAGCGCGATAGGCGCTGCCAGTAGTTGCTTGGCACTGTCGAGATCATCAACGATATATTTGAGAACAAAGGGTAAATAAACCGTAGCCACCTTCGCCAGAATCAAACAGCCAACGGCAATGGCAACACGCCATTTATATTCAGTTAAATAAGGCGCGATACTTTTAAAAACTGCCCAATTAACCGAATCAGGCACATCCACTTGCTTCATTGAACGCATTAAACAATTCCAATTTTCTATGATGGGTAAGTAACTACGGCTAGTTTACGCAGCACACTACCTAGTGTCAGTATGATTTTTAGGCAGTGTTCATTTATTTTCACACTCTTTAACAAAAAGTCTACAAATCAGCGGTTCAAAGGTGAGACATTCGCTAAAATCCCTGCTAGCATCGAGACAGATAAATTGGTAGTTATAAACCATAATAAAAACAAAAAGGTTTAAGTATGAACGATAACAGAGAGCAGTTTGGATCTCGTCTTGGGTTTATCCTAGCTGCAGCAGGAAGCGCAGTAGGTATTGGTAACCTCGTTGGTTTCCCAGTTAATGCAGCAAAAAATGGTGGCGGTGCATTCCTCGTAATGTATGCGCTTTTCGTTGTTGCCTTGTGTTTACCTGTAATGATGGCTGAATTGGCTATGGGCCGCGCCACGCAAAAAGGACCAGTAGGCGCTTATGGCGGCTTGTCTTCACCAACGAGTAAATGGCGCATCGCCGGACTGATGGGCGTTCTAACCCCATTTATGATTGGTATTTTCTACACCGTTATCAGTGTTTGGATTTTAGGTTACCTATTTATGGCAGCCACTGGCGATCTCGCTCATTTAGCCGCCGATGGCACCTTTGGTGGCTTCGTAAGTAGCAACTACATCTTCGCTGCAATGGTTGGTGTTGTAGCCATCATCTACCTAATTCTAAAAATGGGCGTACAAGACGGTATCGAGAAAGTATCAAAAATCCTCATGCCAGCGCTATTCTTCATGCTAATTGGCTTGGTAATTTTCGTACTAACCCTAGACAATGCCAGTGCAGGTATTGAGTTTTACGTTATTCCAGAGCTCTCAAAAATTACCGCGTCGGTAATTAATGGCGCACTCTCGCAAGCGTTCTTCTCATTGTCTCTGGGAATGGGCATCTTGATTACCTACGGCTCATATCTAAGTCGTAAGACTAACATAGCTAGCTCCGCGAAAATGGTTGCGGTTGCTGATACGTCAGTAGCATTCATCGCCGGCCTCATGGTAATGCCAGCAATTTTCTCGTTTAACCCGTCGGTTGATCCAACTGAGTTAAGCGATTCATCGGTGAGCTTGATCTTCGTATTGCTGCCTAAAATCTTCTTAGCGCTTCAAGCGTCAATCGGTTTTATCGGCGCAAGCATCGTTGCAACACTCTTTTTCTTACTCGTCTTCTTCGCGGCGATTACTTCATTAGTATCAATTATCGAAGTACCAGTTGCGTACCTAATGGATGAGAAGAAACAAACTCGTCAAAAAGCACTTACCACCATTGGTATTTTCGGTGGTGTGTTAACTGTGATCGCAAGTATGTCGCTAGGCATGGTTGGCTTCTTAACTGAAATGGTAACCTATGGCGGCAAAGTTAAGTCATTCTTCGATATCATTATTGATATTTTCTACGATACCATCTTGCCACTAAACGGTTTATTGGTGTGTTTATTTGTGAGTTATCGCTGGAAGAAACACAACTTAAGTAAAGAAATGAGCATTGGTGATGATAGTTTTGAAGGTTCATTAATGCAAAAATACGTTAACTTCTCGTTAGGTACTTTTATCCCTGTTATCCTGCTGGTGATTTTCCTAAACACAGTCGCAGATAAGTTCTTTGCCTATTCGTTGTTTGGGTTATAAGGCTTAGATAAGACTCTAGAAAGGCTGCAATTTTGCAGCCTTTTTTATTTATGAATGATAATGGAGTAGCTATTTATCTTTATCAACAATAGGCTCCATCGCCTCTTTGCGCTCTCGCTGATAATCTTCAAATGACTGTCGTTCCTTATTGTAGCAATCGCGATGTTGCTCAGGAGAAGCAGCCCGCTCCTTACATAAATTTAGCTCTAAATTTGCTCCCCTTTGATATGAACTTTGTGGAGAGCATGCACTAATTGCAAAAAATGATGTGAGTAAACCAAGCTTTATAATATTCATTAAACATATCCATTTCGTTAATCAAAACTAGCATATAGAGGCGTATCCAATACTAGCAGTACTGTTGATTGATTTTCAGACAATAAACACGAGATAAAGTTTAAACTCTCCACCTGCAAATAACACAATGTCACATTTTTATCACACTGGCCTTTTTAAACTATTCCGTGATAAAACTACCCAATGCCTGCAATGAAATTACTACTGATTGAAGATCACGCCGAGATCTCCAAAGTTATCTTTGAATACTTTGAGCTTAAAGGCCATGAAATGGATTATGCCAGCGATGGTAAACACGGTATTGAGCTAGCAACAGCCAATCATTATGACATGATTATTCTCGATATTATGTTGCCACAAATCGACGGTCTGTCCGTCTGTCGTCAGCTTCGCCAACAGGGCAATAATACACCAGTGATTATGCTCACTGCTTGTGATGAAAAAGAAGATATTCTCAGTGGTTTCGAGCAAGGGGCCGACGATTACTTAGTAAAACCCTTCGATCTCAATATTCTTGAAGCTCGCATTAATGCAATTTATCAGCGCTATAACGGAAAGAGAGCAGTTAACGAACTCTCGTTCAATGACTTAGTGCTCGATCTTACCAATCATCAAGCAATCCGCGGCGAGTGTCACTTCACGCTTAACAATGCACAGTTTAAATTACTTAAGCTGCTCATGTTAAAAAGCCCCGGTATTGCAACACGAGAAGAAATAAGCCGCAAATTATGGCAAGACGACGAGCCAGATGAAGATTTGATCCGCAATCACGTCTACCGCTTACGCACACTCATCGATAAACCTTTTAAAAAAGGCTACATTAAAACTATACCCAAGGTGGGATACCAACTGTCTATCGGATAATTCATGAAAAAACTTTATACGGCCAAGCGGTTAACCATCATTTATTTTTCGTTAATCGCCATTGCCCTCGCCTCACTGCACCTATCAGTTTATCAGCTTACCACCAGCGATTTAGAACAGCTTTACGCCAACAATAGACTCACGCATATAAAACGCTATACCACCGAATTGTTCGCTAATAAATCGGTAAAACAGCAAGAAAAAATCGAAGTCAAAACGCATCAACACCAAGAACTCGATCGCGGTTTTACCATCTATATCGACCTAACGAAACTGCCCTCTGATGTTCCTAGTGCCAACGAAATTCCTTACGATGAAGCAATAGAAATCATTGCCGAGAATTCACCAGCACTTGAGCGAGGCAAAGATTACTTTGTGCAAAAGAGTAAAATCAACTCTCTCGATGGCTGGATTGATGTTTACTTTATCGTAGATAATAGCCTTTATGAGTTAAGTGAGCGCCAACTACTTGCATTACACAGCAAGCAAATAATCATATCGTTAGCGCTCTTATTCGTCAGTCTAATTGCCGTGATTAAAATATCTGACAAGCTTACTAGGCCAACATCAGATCTCGCCAAAGCCCTGTCTGATCGCCCAGCCGACGACTTGTCGCCACTACCAAAGGGCAATAACCTAACAACCATTGAACACGCCAAACTAATCGATACCTTTAACCATTATCAAACTAGAATTGGCGAGTCTATTGAGCGTGAGCGATCGTTTAACCGCTTTGCCAGTCATGAATTGCGCTCCCCGTTAATGGTGATGACGGGGGCGTTGAACATTCTCGAAGTATCAGATAGTCCACAAGTCGTCGCCAAACAACACCTAAGGCTCAAAAACGCTACTTCCACCATGACAGAATTCGTCGATACCCTACTCAGTCTGACTAAATCCATTGCTACTCAACCGAACCAAGCATTAACTATCGACCGTGCCGAAATCGACGAAATTATCGAACACCATCACTATCTATTAGAATATAAATCTATTGAGTTGGTGATAGACATTGAGCAACCAACACAAGTTAATTTACCCAAAGCTGCATTTCAAATACTGCTGGGCAATGTAATAAAAAACGCCTTCGCTTATACAGTTGAAGGCGAAATAAAGATTAAAGTGCAGCACGATAAAATTACGGTAGTCGACAGCGGCAGAGGACTCAATAGTGCAGACTCAACCGCAGATGGCTATGGATTGGGGTTATTAATCGTCAAAGAGTTATGCCAAAGATACAGCTATCAATTTTCGCTTACCGACAATCAGACTAACGGCTGTAGCGCCGTTATTCTTTTTGAAATAGCAAGAACCTAGGTCACGGTAAACTGTCCCATCATGCCCATATCTTCATGTTCTAGCATATGACAGTGATACATATAAGGCGCTGATTTATCAGCGCGTTTATTAAATTGAACTAAAAACTCGACTTCACGTTTACCACTAACAATCACTGTATCTTTCCAACCTGTTTCCCACGGTTCAGGCGCACCACCGCCACGGCTGATTACTTTAAATGAGCACCCGTGAACATGAAAAGTATGCTTGGCTCCTTTACCAAATACTCGCCATTGTTCAACGTCACCCAGCTTTATCGCTTCATCAATAACCATCATGTTCATTTTCTTATCATTGATAGTCATATTTTCTTTGAGCTCAAAGCTACGCTTCCTAACTACATTGGCGACTGATAACGCTGGAACAGCCGCAAGTGTCGCCGGTAGTTCACTCGCTGAATTGTCAACACTAGTATCAGATGCTGAAATCGACATAATACTGCGAGGGCCAGCAAATAGTGATAATGCCTCTCCGACCGATAGCTGTACCATAATTTCATAGCGCTCTCCTGGACCTAATGGTAAAGCGCTAGTTGCTACCGGCTTTTCTAACAGCCCACCGTCGCTAGCGATAACGTAAAACGTCTTATTGTTAGATAATGACAGGCTATCATCACGCTCATAAAACCTAGCATTTGAGCCATTGAGTATTCTTAATCTGATCCAACCTGGCGGTGTTGTAAGTGAAGGACTGCTTTTGCCATTCACTAAGATGTTTTCTCCTAAATATCCTCGCTTACCGTAATTTTTGTTAATGTCATAAGCAATAGTGCCATCATTGTTAAATGATTTATCTTGAATCACTAACGGAATATCATTCACTCCATATTCTCGCGGTAAATTAGGTAAGCGAGCGATCTCTTCTGGATCTTGAATAATGATCATTCCTGCTAAGCCACTAATTACTTGTGGGGCCGTTCGTCCATGCGGGTGGGGGTGATACCAATGAAAGCCCGCTTGTTGATCAATGCTTAAAACATTGGCTCGCGATCCCCCTGGCTTGATACTTGATTGCGGCCCACCATCATTAATGCCATCAACATGTAAGCCATGTTGATGCGCTGTTGTCACCTCATCAATATTATTGATGTAATTGATGGTCGAAGTCGCGCCCTTCTCCATCAGAAGTGTTGGCCCCAATAAACCGAGGCTAGTTTCCGCTGTGTTATAAGCAAATGTAGGCGTAATCGCATTAAGTCCAAAATCAAATTGCTGCTTGCCAATCCACAAATCTGTTGTTGTATTTCGTGTATCTACCAGATCCGGTATCAAAAGCTGGTTGCTATGAGTCGTCCCTGAATTTGGTGGCGTAATAAAGTTGCTACCCGATATTGTAGAACCCCCTTTGTTTTTTCCGCCACCGCAACTAGCGATAACGAGTGATGCTGTGCCCACAGACAGAGCTTTTAAGAAATAACGACGACTGTGCATATAGCCTCCTCACAGGTAAGTAGAAACTTGAGCATAGCGCCATCAAGGTGTGAAAAAAGTGCGACACATTTTAGAGACATCCAATCAATTAAATTACATTCTCCCAATAATAGAGGCATCAGTAATGAAACACTTGATCATCGGAACGCTACTCATTTTCAGCCTTTCTACCGCTTCCGATACGTTAGCAGCGAACCAATTTCCAGCTGAAACTACCCCAAAAAGCAATCACTGGCTTCTTGACGAAAAAGATCCGCAAAAGCGCTTACAAAAACTTGAGAAATACCTTCGAGGCTTTGATCAACCGATGCTTGAAGTTGGTCAGCGATTTAAACGTTTGCATCAAGCCCTCGTCGACAACAACCATGAGTTAGCGGTATATCAGTGGAAGAAAATCAAGAAAACCATCGAAAACGGTTACATGAAGCGTCCTAAGCGGGAAAAGAATGCGAAATTGATTTTTCTAAACGAACACTGGAAAGAAATATTAAAAGACTTTGAAAACCCCAACTCTGCAGTGTCGTGGCAAGGATTTCAAAAAGCGCAGGCAGCATGTATGGCCTGTCATGCTGCCGAAGGCGTCGCTTTTATGAATAATCAGCCCGTATTTAGATTAAAGATTTATGACAATAGCGCTAAACCATAGTGCTCTAGTCATAACTCCTTTATCATGAATCAGATTTACAGTTAAAAACACCTTCACTATGTTTGACGTTATTAAACAATTTTTTATCTTAGGCTTAATGAGTTTTGGCGGCCCTGCTGCCCACATAGGCTACTTTCACAAACAATTTGTAATTGACCAAAAATGGCTCAGCGAAGAAGAATTTGCGAGCATTGTCGCTATCAGCCACTTGCTACCGGGGCCCGGTTCAAGCCAAGTTGGCTTTGCCATTGGCTATCATCGCGCAGGTCTGATTGGTGCTATTAGTGCCTTTGTTGGTTTTACACTGCCATCATTTGTTTTGATGATAGCAATGGCTTATTTCGGTAATGCCTTTAACGATAACGCTATCTTGAACGGCGTCATTCACGGCTTAAAACTGCTGGCGGTAATTGTCGTAGCTGATGCTATTTGGGGCATGTTTAACAATTTCTGTAAAAAGAAACTTACCCAAGCACTGTGCATTGCGACTGCGATAGCCATCTTATTATTCCAATCCATTAGCGTGCAAATGCTAGCGATTGTCGCTGCTGGCATTATTGGCTATCGCTATTTGTCAGACTCAAAAAACACAACTAAAAACCAATATAAACTTGAACTAAACCTGCCTGTACTAGCTGTGACCACAGTGCTATTTGGTGCAAGTTTCCTCGTTTATCAACAAGAATTGCTGAGCGTATTTTTCAGCTACTTTCAAGCGGGAAGCCTAGTGTATGGCGGCGGTCATGTGGTGTTGCCACTACTGCAAAACCTTACCCAAGATGTGCTAGATAGTGATACCTTCTTAACTGGCTACGCCCTTGCCCAAGGTGTTCCGGGACCCATGTTCACCTTGGCGACATTCCTAGGTTACAATACAACAAGTGAAATGCCCTTGCTTGGCGCAACCTTGGCAACTGTAGGCATATTTTTACCAGGCTTTTTATTGCTGTGCTGTTTTAAGTCGAGTTGGAGCGCGGTATCTAGTAATCCAACCCTCAAAGGAATTACCGCAGGTATCAACGCTAGTGTGGTTGGCTTACTCATCGCCGCATTTTATCAGCCAATTTTCACCAGCGCTGTTGGCAACGCCTCAGATTTCGCAGTGATATTAGTTGGCTTACTCGCGCTAAAATCTCAAAAGCTATCAATCTTAAAATTGATTCTAGTCGTGCTCATCTCCAACTTTTTGCTAATGCAATTACCTGTTTAAGCCGCTCATAACTTGCTATGATTGTCGGGCGTACTAAACTACGCCCGCCGTAGATATTAATTGAGTAATCCCAATGACTAGCACTATTGAAGATACAGCCAAAGCACTCAAAGAACTTGGCCACCCTATTCGACTAACTATTTTTAAACGCTTAGTAAAATCGGGAATGCAGGGATTAGCAGTTGGTCAACTACAAAAAGAACTAAAAATTCCTAACTCGACGTTATCTCATCATATCTCAAGCCTTGCATCTGCATCTCTAATAAAACAACGCCGCGAAGGAACAACCCTTTATTGCGTCGTCGAATACGATCGTTTTCTACAAGTGGTTGGCTTCTTACAAGACGAATGTTGTATCGAGTCTCCTTCTCCTATCAGCTAAGTCTCGTTAACACTCCTGAGCTCGAGATAAAAATCAACAACTTAGCGTTGAACTTCTAATCATGTTCACAAATCAGCCACCTTATTTCCAATAAATACGAAATAAGAATTGATCTTTAATTCGATCCTTATTATATTTCCCATCAACTATTTCGATATTTTTAGAAATACAAATTTAAAAGCGAGAAACAAACCATGAATATCACCTCTGAAATGATAGAAAATACCCTCGGGATGTTTGCATTCCTAGCCGTAGAGCTAACCCTCTTATTCCTACTTATTAGCTATATTGTTGGCGTATTACAGCTATACATTCCACCGCAAAAGATCCAACAGATCCTCAGTGATAAAAAGGGCAAGGGATACATCATCGCCGGATTCTTAGGCGCCATTACCCCGTTTTGCTCATGCTCAACAATTCCATTTCTAAAAGGACTTTTACGGGCAAAAGCTGGCTTTGGCACCATGATGGTATTCCTGTTTGCTAGCCCGCTACTAAATCCGATTATTATTGGCTTATTCGCCGTTACCTTTGGTGTTGAAGTCACTGTGTTTTATTTTGTGATGGCGATGGGCGTATCGATAATCGCAGGATTTGTATTGGAGAAATTAGGATTTGAAAAATACGTTAAAGCCGATGCCAATGCACAGCCGCAAACTTCAGGCTGTGGCACAGGTTGTGGGCAAAGTTCTCCTGTCAACAAATGGCTTAAGATTTGGCAAAGTACATGGAAAGACTTCTTAAAAGTGTTGCCATACCTATTAGGCGGTATTGCCCTTGGTTCGATGATTTACGGCTTTATGCCAACAGAATTTGTCGCCAATGTCGCTAGCGAAGATAATCCATTTGCGATCCCTGTTGCTGCGGTTATCGGTATTCCACTCTACATTCGTGCTGAAGCAGTGATCCCACTAAGTGCCGCCTTAGCAGCGAAAGGCATGGGATTAGGTGCCGTCATGGCATTAATTATCGGCAGTGCTGGTGCCAGCTTGACGGAAGTAATTTTATTAAAATCAATTTTCAAAAACAAAATGATCGCCGCATTCTTATTTGTGATTCTATCGATGGCAGTGAGTGCAGGTTTCATCTATAGCTGGCTATTTTAGAATGCTTAAAGCTAAAACAAAGCGGCTGCTAATTTAATTAACCTGAACTTGGGTTAATTAGCCAGCCGCTTAATCACGTGTCTGTTATTTTAGTTTATAGACTACGTGAATTGATTTGTTGAGTTCGATGGTTTCTGGGGTAAACATATTCGCCCCTGGTGACTTCATAACAGAACCTGTAACTGCTATACGCTCGAATCTTCCACGATAGCTACTTTCAGTTACGCCAAAGCGCGCAAAGAACTTGTTATAACTACTATCTTGTGTTGCCGCATAAACACTGCCTAGCTCAGCGCCTAGACCAGAAGCCAAGTCACTTGCTTTCATTTTTGCGTCATTTGCAGCTTTCTTCACCAACGTTTGCAGTAATTGCTTACGATTTGATACATCAAAAGAAATATTAACGTCGCTTAAATTTTCCAAACCGACTAATTTGTCCATAACCTCGGAATAGTCGGTTAATTTTCTCAACGTTATCTCGAAATTTTGACTAACTTCATAGCCGATTATTTTACCCGATACGTAGTTTCTATCGCGTTCACGTCGAATTTGTTTGTCTAATGAATATGACTGAATATCTGGTAATTTAACATCGTATTTTTTAAGTAAACTTACGACTTCTACTCCTCGGACATTAACTACATCCATCGCTTTGTCGGCTTCTTTTTCATAGGCCATTAGTTCAAAAGTTATCGTAGCCATATCTGGCGCCACCTTCGATGTAGCCTCCCCTTTCACCAACACAAAAGGAAAATCTGGCAAATTACTCGCATTGGCCGTCATGCAATACATAGCCATTAAAGGCGCGGCTAGCCATTTCAATTTAATCATCATAAGATCCTGTTTTTAAATATGAATAAAGCACAGCCTACCTGCATTAAAATGCAAAATAAACAAAGATTACATTTAGCTACAATTGTGAACGCAGACTAAATTGCAATTGACGACGATGACTTTTATAGTTGTCTTTGCAATGTGATCTACCAACCAGCTACCCACAACAAAACCAATTACAAGGGACTGTGATGAGTAATAGATTTCAAGATATTTTAAGCCAATGGCACCCAGCCAAAGATGAGACCGATTGGGTACTAGCCACCATAGTACAAACCAAGGGTTCCTCGTATCGCAAAGCTGGTGCACACATGATGATCAACAGCTTGGGCCAAAGCTTTGGCATGTTATCTGGTGGTTGTTTAGAAGCGGACTTAAAACGTCAAGCCCGTAAATGCTGGGATGCTAATAAACCGCATATTGTGTGTTATGACATGAGCGATGAAAGCGATATATCATGGCAACTTGGCATCGGTTGTGGTGGCATGGTGCAGGTGCTCATTCAGCCGGTTACAAAAGACAATAACTACCACTATTTGGCTGAGGTTTATCAAGCGCTAACCAATCATCAGCAAGTTAGCTATTCACTCGATATCAATGACCCAAGTTCGATAAACTCTCATAGCCCAGAGCCAGTTACAGCTGACGTTAGTGCGTTTAATCACCACAGTCAGCAATTTACTAGCATCATCACCTCAAAACCCAACTTGGTTATTTTTGGCGCTGGCATAGATACCCTGCCATTAATTTCATTAGCGAAAACAATGGCATGGAATATCACCCTGATTGACGAGCGAAGTAACTATGCACGACCATCAGAATTTAAAAGCATCAACATGTTGATTAATCAATCATATCAATCGCTTACAAATCACGCAGCGATAAAAAGTGCCGATGCTATTGTCGTCATGCATCACAATATTGAGCTCGATGCAAAAGCCATAAATTTAGCCCAATACAGCAATGCAAACTACCTTGGATTACTGGGTCCCACTCACCGCACCGAACGCGTTTTTGAGCATACAACACACGAAATTAATCAATTGCGATGCCCTTTAACCAATCCTATCGGGTTAGATTTGGGCGGCGACCTCCCTGAAACCATCGCTTTATCGATCGTTAGTCAAATTCAGGCTCATTTAGCACAGCGTTCTGCTAAATCGTTAAATCAATATAACAACATGATGGCGGAGGTGACTGATGCCACTTAACGCTATCGTGCTCGCTGCCGGAAAAAGCACGCGCTTTAACGGTATCAAGCAACTGGCTAACCTCAATGGCGAGAGTTTAGTTAATCACACCATCGCTCGCGTTGACTGCCCAACTATCAACCGTGTCTTTGTGACGTTAGGTGCCCATAGCTGCCGCGTAATGTCACAGCTTCCTACTCATGTCAGTCCGCTAATTAGTCAAAATTGGGAATTGGGATTAGGACACAGCTTGGCGGATTCAGTAGAACAGTTATCGGATTTCAGTGGCCGACTAATGGTTTGTTTAGCAGATCAAGTGGCAGTCCAAAATGAGCATTATCGCCAGCTTACCGCCCTTAGCCAGCAGCAGCCAGACGCGATCATCGCCTCATCGGTTAACGATCGCCCTTGTGTGCCTGCGATCTTTCCCAAACGTTTTTTCGATTCATTGACTCAGCTAACAGGCGATCAAGGGGCTAAAGAATTATTAAAACAACACGCTGCTGATGTTGTCACCGTCGATTGTCCATGCGCCCAGCAAGATATTGACACCAATGAAGATTTGTATGCGTATCAACAACGCCAGAATTAAAAAATAATTAAAACAATAGCTAATTAATTAGAACAACAGCAATAGTCGTCACCAAACAAAGGTAAACCTATGATCACACTCAATATCAATAATAAAGAAGTTGCTATCGACGCACCGCCAGAAATGCCGCTGCTATACGCGCTGCGAGATATTGCGCAAATGACCGGCACTAAATTTGGCTGTGGTCAGGGGTTGTGCGGTGCCTGTACCGTGCATTTAAACGGCCAACCAATCCGCTCGTGCGTGACACCTATTGCAGCAATTGGTCAGCAAAAAGTGACAACCATTGAAGGCCTTGGCGACACGCCACAACACCACGTCCAAATTGCATGGCGCGATTATAAAGTACCGCAGTGTGGCTATTGTCAAAGTGGACAACAAATGAGTGCCGCAGCCTTACTGGCACAAAATAGCTCGCCAAGTGACGAACAAATCGATCAGCATATGGCTGGAAATATCTGCCGCTGTGGTACTTATAAACGAATAAAAGCCGCCATCAAACAAGCTGGCAAGGCTATCGCAAGTGATCAAACCTTACCGTCAAATGCAGGAGGTCAATCATGAGCCAAAATCAAGATACTCAAGCATTAAGTAATGAAGAAACTAGCGTTGAAAATGTTAGCCGCCGCCGCTTTTTACAAGGATTAGGCCTCACCTCAAGCGCTTTTGTATTAGGTGTTTCAATTCCATTGCCGAGCATGGCGGACGCAGTTATCGACGGACAAATTCCCCTCAACTTTTTTGTTAGCCTCGATAATAGTGGCGCTATTACCATCGTCTGTCATCGCAGTGAAATGGGACAAGGTATTCGCACCTCCGTACCGCAAATTATCGCCGATGAAATGTGCGCCGATTGGCAAAATGTTTCTGTAGTACAAGCCCCCGCCGATCGCGACAAATACGGCTCGCAAGGCACGGCTGGCTCGGCGTCTATTCGCAGCCACTTTAAAACGATTCGCACTATAGGTGCCACGGCGCGCCACATGCTAGAGCAAGCTGCGGCCAACGTTTGGTCAGTGGATAAATCGCAGGTCAATGCGGAAAATGGATTTGTTATCAATAAGTCCACGGGCAAAAAACTCAGCTTTGGCGAACTCGCTAGCATCGCCGCCAAAGTACCAGCCCCAACAAACGACGCCATTCAACTCAAAGACATTAAAGACTTTTCGCTTATTGGTCGCGACGTCAAACTTAGCGATCTAGAAGACATTGTCGCAGGCAAGGCGCAATACGCCCAAGATATTCAACTGCCCAACATGCTCATCGCCAGTATCACTAGGCCACCTGTACTTGGCGCAACAATCAAATCTGTAGATGACAAAGCGGCGCGCGCCGTCAAAGGAGTCGTGGATGTTATTAAACTAAAACCGCGCAGTTTTCCCGTCAACGTCAACCCGCTTGGCGGTGTTGCAGTTGTTGCAACCAACACATGGGCAGCACTCGAGGGGCGAAAAAAACTAACAATCGATTGGGAAATGGGTGCTAAAGCCAGTCACAATAGCGAACAGTTTAAAAAAGAATTAGTAAACGCGGTACAACAAAAAGGACAAGTTGTGCGCGGCCGTGGTGATGTGTATCAACATCAATACAATGACAATGCATTGGAAGCAACCTATACCGTACCTTACCTTCACCACGCCTCAATGGAAACCCCCGCTGCAACAGCCGTTGTTAATGGCGATAAATGTGAAATATGGGCAGGAACGCAAAACCCGCAATGGGCACAAGGTCAAGCCGCAGCTGAGCTTGGTTTAGCACCAGATAAAATGAAGAATGTCACTCTCAATGTCACCTTAATGGGCGGCGCTTTTGGCCGTAAATCTAAAGGTGACTTCGTTGTAGAAGCTGTTGAACTAGCCAAGGCGACTAAACGCCCTGTCAAAGTAGTGTGGAGTCGTGAAGACGATGTTAAACACGGGTTTTATCATTCCATTGCCGCCAATTATCACAAGGCGCAACTAGATGATAAGGGCAATGTTGATCATTGGATCAGCCGCAATGCTTATCCACCAATCGGCTGGCTGTTTAACGATCAAACCAAAACACCGAGTAGTAGCCAACTCTCGCTTGGGTTTGCCGATCTGCCATTTCAAGTGAAAAACCTTAGCGTGGAAAACCACGAGGTTGAATCTTATGTCCGTCCGGGTTGGCTACGCTCTGTTGCTTGTATTAACAACGGATTTGCCCTTGGTTCCTTCGTCGATGAACTCGCCCACAAAGCCAAAGTTTCACCGCGTCAAATGTGGCTTAACTTATTAGGTAGTGATGCCTATATCGATCCCCGCAATGACGGTTTCGACAAATGGTCAAACTACGGCATGGTCAATGAGAAAGATCATCGCATTAGCACCAAGCGTATCAAGGATCTCATCAATCTAATCAGTGATAAAGCTAAGGTGGACGAAAAACTGCCAGACAACCAAGGCTGGGGCATTAGCTTTTTACGCAGTTTTGGCAGCTATGTCGCCGCCGCGTCGAAAGTTGAAGTCAAAAACAACAAGGTTACTGTGCTAGAGATGCACACAGCCGTTGACTGTGGCATTGCCGTGACACCAGATCGTGTTAAGGCGCAAATGGAAGGCGCTATGGTAATGGGACTGACTATCGCGTTGATGGGTGAAATCACCACAGACAATGGCGAAGTGGTGCAATCTAATTTCCACGATTATCCTGTCGCGCGCATCAATCAGATTCCGCCGCTTCACGTTCACATCGTAGAATCTGATCTTGCCCCCGGCGGCATCGGCGAGCCTGGATTACCACCTGTTCCACCGAGCATCACCAATGCGATTTTTGCCGCGACAGGTAAGCGAATTCGAGACTTACCCGTTAACAAAGTTTACTCAGTGTAAGATTAGTGATGTAGTTCAGTTAAATTGGCGCAGTTTTGCGATATAATCTGCGTCAATTCAACTTTACTAACTTAAAGTACCCTATGAGCATTCAAGACATCACCGTTTCAAACAACATCCGTAAGAAAATCATTAACGCCGTGCGCGACGAATCAGCCATTATCATCGAAGAAAACGGTGATGTAATTATCAGCGTTACCGCCTACCAAGAATTTGCAGAGCGTATTAAGCGCTCTCCATTAGAGGAGATTCTGGGCGAAGATGCACTCGATTTTTCAGCGGAATACTTTGTTTTTAGCTAATCACTAGCCTGAACTCAAGTTAGCTAATCAATAGCCAGTATGTCAAAGTACTGGCTTTTGTTATTGATATTCAAACAAATTTCGTCATCGACACACTTGCCCACTAATACATCGCCCAACGGTGATTGCGGGGTGATGACCAACACTTCAATCTCATCACAAAGCAATTTAATACCACCAGCACTTGGGCCAATAAGTACATAACGTAAACCTTCATCTGATTCCAAGGAGACAATAGCGCCGAGCGTAACTTCATCGCCAATTTGTTTAGTGCGATAAAGCTCATCAAATAGCGCATTATCTTCAATACATTGCGCCATGCGCTCTTGCTGACCATGAGCAAGGTACGACGCTTCTAAGCCACGAGTGTCATATTTGTTTTCGGCAATAGCTTCCTTATCCGTTGCCGCCGCATGTGCTCTATCAGCGCCGTCTTTAGCAACACCAATCAGCCGCGTTAGCTCGACAAATAGGCTTTGCCAAATCAACTCAGGATTTACTACCATACTCACACTCAATAGGTAATTCTTGCTGACCTAATAATGACTTCACAGCAAATGGCTGCAGTGGATTATTGGCATCAAACACAACTTGCGCCGCATCGCTAATTCTAAAATCGCCCAAGCCATTTAAACGCCAAAAATTAGGTACGGATTTGTCCATTTGATGGAAACAATAAGCGTTGGTGTCGCCATGGATCACTAACACCGGCTTATCGGTTTGCGCCGCTTTATCGAGCAAGTGCTGGCGAATATTAAAATATCCATCGCATTTAACAGGATTCTCATCACTGCAAGCCACTGGATATTGCTTGGTAGATGGCTGATAAATATCCGCTTGGAACGCAATGACATAACCTTTGCTATCGGCATCTTTGGTAAACAAATCATCTAGCCAAGCAATATCACTAGCTTCTCGGCGTTTAGCTACGTCCCAGACCTTTTGCTTATCGCCCATCACGATATTGTCACGACCAAAATTTGTGCCCGGTACGTTGATGGTAGCAAAGTGCAAGCCATTGATTTGCCATTGTGCGTTTTCAATATACTCTGGCTGGCGGGTTAAATTGCTAAGCTTAGATGTAAGTTTATCGCCGGCATTACTAAAGAAGTGTTGACGTAAAAAGTCCAAACGCTCTAGCTCGAAAAATCTTGGGGACATACTCTCTCGGTCACAGTCGGTCCAATCGTTATCGCCGGGGGTAAATACGGCTCGATTTGGCCACAGGCTATAAAGTTGTTCACGGCGCTCGATTAGCAGATCATCAGTACAAGCCGTACCGCCAGACTTTATGTCACCAAAATGAATAACCACCTCAGGAGAAAACGCCTGTACCGCTTTTACAATTTTTCCATTGGGCGCTGTTAGCATTTCATTTTCTTCAGGCAAATAAGGCATATCTCCTACGGCAATAAACGCCACCAGCTCATTAGCGCTGTCCGCTGTGACCTGTGGCTGCTCTTTCTCACCACAACCAAACATCAATAACGATGTTAGACTGGCAAGCAATACTGCTCCCTTGTTCATACCCTTTTCTCATTAACCTTTTCGGATGGCTAAACATACCCTATTGAGCATCAATTGGCTCTACTTAAAATCCAACTGGCGATAAAAAATACGCATAAAGTTTGATCTGAATTAGGATTTGAAGCATGATTTTGTTATATCGTCTTAAATCTTTGAATTTCAAATTCATCTTGAAAATTTTTGGGATCACTATGCTAACTTTGGCTCGCAAAATACAGCTAGCACTAGCCTTTATTGGCTTCTCGTTACTATTAACAACGGTGCTCTATTTTTATAACGACGAAAAAAACATGGCTGAGGACTACGTCGCCATCAATCTCGAAAGCATCGCGCAAAACTATTTCGATTCCGTCAACACAATGATGCTCACAGGCACCATGGCCAATCGCAAAATTTTCCAAGAAAAAATACTCTCCCACCACGACATCGTCGAAGCCAAGATTATTCGTACTGATATCGTAAACAGACTGTACGGTAAAGGCTTTAGTGACCAAGTAGCTGTCGATGACTTTGAACGCTCAGGATTAGCAGGTAATGAAGGCACCCAAATAGTTACCAAAGACGGAAAACGCATCATGCAATACATTTTGCCCGTTTACGCCCATGCCGATTACCGTGGCACCAACTGTTTAGCCTGTCACCAAGCCAAAGAAAACGACATCTTAGGTGCGGTAAAAGTCAGTTACGATTTATCGAAAAGCGATAGTAATATTCACACCTCAATTGTAAAAGCTGGCTTACTACAACTATTCGTTACCTTGATTTGTTTTGGTGTCTTAGGCTTCATTCTCTACAAGCTTATCTTCATGCGAATTAACCGCTTAAAAGGCCATTTGAATAATATTGAACGCGATCTAGATTTGAGCAAAGAATTAGTTATTCATCACGACGATGAGCTAAGTGATTTAAGCCGTGCCATTAACTCATTAATGCGCAAGTTTAGAGAAAGCTTACTCAATGTCTCTCAAGCAACGCATGATCTTACGAACGCTGCCAAAGATGTTAACGATATTTCAATACTCACCAAAGAAGCGGTGCTCACACAAAAAACTGCGACAGAATCTGTAGCGGCGGCGATTAATGAATTGGATGCTTCAGCCAAAGAAGTCGAAAATCATACTCAGTTTGCCGCACAAAAATCGATTGAAGCAAACGAAGGCGCAAGCAAAGGCTTAACCATTGCCGAAGACGCTCATCAAGGCATCAATGTACTACGTGATGAAGTGCAGGTTAATAGTAAGAAAATCGAAGAACTTGGCGCGAAAACTAGCGAAGTTGGTACTGTGCTAGAAGTCATCACCCAAATTGCCGAGCAAACCAACTTACTCGCGCTAAATGCCGCTATCGAGGCCGCGCGTGCTGGCGAACAAGGCCGTGGCTTTGCGGTTGTCGCAGACGAAGTTCGTAGTCTAGCAACGCGAACAGGTGAATCTATTGTCGAGATTCAAGAAACCATCAACAGCTTGCAGCAAACCGCTGGTGAGGCCGTTGAGTCAATGGTTAACGTAAGTCACGAAGCCAATGAGAAAGCCGATAACGTGGCTAATGTAGCCAACCTTCTAACTGACATTGCGGCACAAATCCAAGAGCTAGATGAACTAAACTCACAAATTAGTACCGCAGCGCACCAGCAAAACCTCGCTGCCGATGAAATTAACGAAAACGTTATAAACATCAGCGATGTTGCAGAAAAGTCAGCCGAAGATGCAATAAAAGGTGAAGAAATTAGCTTGTCCTTGTTAGAGCTTGCTAACGGCCTAACAGCCCAAGTGGATAAATTTAAGCTGTAAACCCAACCTCCCTTCTTCACGTATCAGATGCTTTAGTTGTATCTGATACGTGGTTATAATGCTCACCAAATTCAATAATAATTAAGAAATATCATGAGCAATCAACTAACCGACGAACAATCACAAGAACTAATGGACGCCATTGCCAATATCTGTGGCGAAATGGAATTAGAGCCAGAGCAAATCTTAGACGGTATTGCCCGATCGTTGATGGGCGCATGTAGCGCACTAGGAACGACAAATTTAACGGTATCTGTCGATAACTTCGGCCAATGTGAAGTTAAATTACTTGAACAAGTAGTTGCAGAGTAAACAATGGCACAAGATCATTTTAAAGGCCAATTCGAAGTTGAGCTAAAGTATCAAATCGATAATGTTCAGCGGTTTAAAGACGCATTAGCATCAATTAAACATCAAATTCGATTTGAAGATAACAGCGAAGTCGACTGGTATTACGATTGGCCAAATGATTCTCTCAAGGCGCAAAATAAACACCTTATTTTGCGTGACATCCAGCCAGAAAACATTCAATTATGGATAGTCAAAGGCCCCGGTGGCGATGACTGCGAAGCCAGTGACATTTTAGATTTAGGCGCCGCCCACAACATGCTGAAAACGCTGGGGTATCACAATACGCTAGCCCTAGTAAAAACCCGCAGCATGTACTTTATTGGCGACTATCACATCACTTTCGATCACCTCGATGGCCTAGGGTATTTCGCAGAATTCGCCATTATGACCGATGATGAAACGAGCCTTGAATACCACCGTAACCAGTTGGTAATGCTCGCTGAAGGGTTTGGATTAACTCGCCATGAAGAAATAACCACTTCCTATCGTCAACTTGTAGAAAACCTAAGATAACGCCTTGGTACATGCCATTCGCAATTTAGCTGGCTTTATTGGCTTATGTAGCAGTATTGCGTCACAGGCTTTAGCGCGAGTTATACAATTAGGTGCCGTGTCTCCAGTGAGAATGATTGCTGGCACTGCCGCGCTATAATGCGCTCTAACAAGGCCAATTAACTTGTCACCATATAATCCTTGCTCTAGGCGCAAATCTGAAATGAGCAAATCTGGCGCAGCCTGTTGTCTCATCATATGCTCAACTTGCGCACTCGATTGAGCGCTGAATACCTTCGCTCCCCAACTATTAAGTAAACTAGTTAGCGCGTCGAGAATTAACGCATCATCATCAACAACCCACACGGTAATCGCCATTGAATCAACGCTTGATGGCATATATGTTTGAGGAATAAATTTTGTGTCTAAAGAGCGCTTTACCATTAGTTTAAATAGACAATAACGATTGACTGCCGATTGATGAGAAATAGAGTGTCCTAGCAATGCACAGGTTTTCTTTACAATAGATAACCCAAGCCCTAACCCTTTATCGCGTTGACGCCCAGAGTTATCCACTTGGTAAAATTCGCTGTAAATCTCCTCGGCGGATTCAGCGGCAATCCCACGCCCATTATCCATCACAAAAATACTGACAGACTTACCGCACCGCTTAGCGCCCACTAGAATTTTAGAGCCTTTGCTGTGTTTGATGGCATTAGCAATTAGATTGCTTAAACAGCGCTGCAATAGCACCGCATTACTCTCAATCGCTAATGATGTCGGCGCAACACGTAATACAATATCCTGTTGACTGGCGACCTCACTTAACGTAGCCGCAGTGCGCTCAAAAACACGTTGCAGCGAAACTGATGATTTTTGATGATCGATATCACCAGCTTCCAAACGAGAAATATCTAGCAGAGTGTCCAATAGCTCTTGTAGTGATTCAGCAGATTTACTGACTTTAGACAAAATCTGCCGATGCGTTTGCTGCGTCAGCTCAATATTCAATTGGTCTAGAAACAGCATCATTGCCTGCAGTGGCTGGCGTAAATCGTGACTAGCCGCCGCTAAAAATTTGGACTTAGCGCGATTGTTGGCTTCAGCGATTCTGCGCTGCTTATCATAATCTTTTGCTAACTTATGATTGCTAATTTCTAATCGAATAGACTTAATAAACTGCTGATTAATATTAAATGCAAACAAAAATAACGCAGCAGTGTAAACGACTAAAAATCCTGCAATACCAAGAAAATAAAAAGCATCTTCTCGCACCATCACAAACGAAGATACGGTGATTATCATTAGCGGGGATATTGCTGAATAATACATAGGGAGATAAGCGCTAATCGAGCCAAGTGCTGAACTAGACATACCTATGGCTAAAATAACGACACCAATGAGAAAGAAAATATGCTCTTTGCTATCTAGAGTAATATCAGTAATTAACAGACTCGGCATTCCCCAGACAACACCAGTGAAAAACACCAAGCCAGCGAAATACTTTAACGCGCTATCGGCATGCTTAATCTCAGTAATTTTCTTCGTCGAGCGAGCGAAAATCGCGTTTGCTAACGCGCAAATGAAAACAGCAATCAACCAAAAAATAACGGTTTGAGAGTCGTCAATCACATCGAAAAACAAATAGGCAGCGGTCAAGCCTGCGGCAATTGAGCCAAACGACCCCATATACATTTGCGAGCGAATCAATTCCAACTGACGCAATTTGACATTCATAACAACTAATACCGCACAATAATAAAACCGAATGAATGTTTGATTCTAACGCTTTATTTGATTATTAAACAACCGTTTATAATCATTAACTCGTTACTCACCGCTTAATATCTGCCGACCATAACGCACGATCTCCTTAGAGATCTGTTTATGGATACCCTGTACTAACACCCAACTATGCCAATACAACGTTAAGGTGATTGATTTATCTGGGCATAGGTTTATCAACTCACCATTGGCAATTTCATCTTCAATTTGCAGGGTTGGCACTAAACAATAAGCCGCTCCTTGCTTGGCCAGCTCAACAAAGGCTTGTGATGAGCGCACACTGTGACAGTAGTAATCACGCGCCTGAATATTAAAATGCTGCTCAATGAACTTCACATGCATATCATCGTTAGGATCGTAACTGATCCCCGGCGCAAAACGCAGACTGTCCTTAGTAATGCCATTGGGGAAATAGCGTTTAGCGAACTCTGGCGAACACACCAAAATAAAAGTCACATCGCCAAGTTCAAACGATTGATATCCCGGCAATGCCTTTTCAAAACAACTCACAGCGCCAGTTGCTTGCCCCGAACGAAGTGCCTCAATGGTTTGATATTCATTTTTAACGATAAGATCGAGCTCCACTAAATGACGCTTTAGCACTGGCGTAATAGCACCGAGAAACCAAGTCGCGATAGAATCGGCGTTAACCGCCAAAGAGACTTTAATGGGTTTGGTTGGTGAATCAGGTGCTAACTCAGGAATTAACTCATTTTCCAACTCACGTACCATCTTAAAATGAACAACTAACCGTTCTCCAGCAGGTGTTGCCGAAATAGGATTGGAGCGAATAATCACTGGCTGACCGATATTCTCTTCCAACAACTTAATGCGTTGCGACACCGCAGATTGAGTAATAAACAGCTTAACGGCGGCCTTTTCAAAGCTTTGTAAGTCAATCACCGCCGTTAGCGCTTCAAGTAATTTGTAATCAAATTTCACAGTTGATGTTACCCCCAAGTTAACACATCATTGCGATGGAATATTCCATGCCAATTAGCCCTCACCATCATAAGTAAAATTAATGATATATCAAATTTATTAATTTTATTAAATTGAGTTTCCACCGCACAATAGCCGCATATTTAGCCACATCACTTAAACCGCTCAATCACGAGGAGCTCACAATGAGTTATTTAGTCGCCATCAAAGGATTTACCCTAGGTCTTAGCATGATCGTTCCTATTGGCGCACAAAACGCCATGATCCTAAATCAAGGAATCAACCGCAATCATCACCTACTTGCCGCTGCGCTTTGTGCGTTTTACGACATTCTGCTAATTAGCATTGGCATCATGGGTGGCAGTTTGATCTTAAACAGTAGCGATACCATGTTCACACTGCTTACGTGGGGCGGTATTTTATTTCTGATTGGCTACGGGGCAAGTGCTTATCAAGCGGCGTTTTCAGAGCAAACAACAGATAGTGGTCAAAAGCGCAGCGCGCATAAATCGATTAAGGTGATTATTCTAACTAGCTTAGTGGTGACCTTTTTAAACCCACATGCGTACATCGATACTGTTATGGTTATCGGCAGTGTTGGTGGGCAGTTCGAAGGCGTTAACAAATACTACTTCATGGCAGGTGCAATGGCGGCATCACTGGTATGGTTTTTCACATTAGCATCGGGCGCAGCTAAGCTCTCTCACTTATTAGCACGCCCTAAAGTTAAACAAGGTATCGACTTGGCGATCGCCGCCATCATGTGGATTATCGCTGCAAGTCTTTTCCAATCTTGGATTGAGCGCTTTTATAGTTAACTCAAACTACGCTGCGCTAACCGACTAGGGTTAGCGCTGAATCCTTAAGTCGTCAAGTTTCTCTTTGACAGTGCTTGAAACAACCTCCCAATAACTACGACAACAACGGCTCCGACCAACACCGGAAAAATCAAAAATGGCCATGACGCGCCAGCAACTAAAATTAAAATGGGATTTGCGCCTGCTGGCGGATGCGTTGTATTGGTGAGCAACATTGCGCTAACCCCAACACCAGTCGCCAGCGCGATAGTTATCGGTGTTACGGGAAACAACACCACAAAAACAACGCCAACTAACGCCGTTAACAAATGACCAAAAATAACATTTTTAGGCTGTGCCAAAGGACTGTTAGGCACACCAAAAACCAACACCGCACTTGCGCCGAGTGGCGCCATCAAAAACACCAATTCAGATTGCAGACTATCGAGCCACGCCAATAATCCAATCGCAAATGCTGCGCCTATTCCTGCTAGTAATGCAGTCATTAACTTATCGTTTTTCATTGCTTCCTCACCAAACAAAGTAGACAAAGCTGTCTACCCAACAAAAAGCAAGTGTAGACAACTTTGTCTACTTGTGTCAATCTTCGCTCATATCCCCAGAAAATGAACTTTCAAAAATGAGCGCCAAACGAGAATTATTAGTAGAAACTGCCCTTAACCTTTTTTATAAACACGGCATCAACAGCATTGGAATTAACGAAGTTCTCAAGGTGTCCGGCGTTGCAAAAAAGACCCTCTACAACCATTTCAGCACCAAAAAAGAACTGATTTTGGCGGCGCTGCAAGCGCGTGACGAAAAGTTTTTAGGCTGGCTGTCAGCAGAATTATCAACAGCGAGTGGCGACAAACAAGTTATCTCGAACCTGTTTAATGCCCTGCACTGCTGGTTCAACAATCAAGTGTCAGAATTAACACCATTCAACGGCTGCTTCTTCATCAACACCAGCGCCGAGTTCTCTGACAAGTCACACCCAATAAATCAATACTGCCAACAGCACAAACAAACCGTGCGCGAACTCATTGCTAGCCACTTGTCATCAGATAACGAAGAGCTACTCACATTAATTTGTGTCTTAAAGGAAGGCGCGATAGTGTCAGCATCGGTGGCTAATGAGTTAGATACTGCACCGAAATGTTTAAAAATCGTATTGCGGAACATGAGTCAAAGTGCTTAAAACAATGGCGATATCTCAAACACATTTGTACACACTTTAGTTAAAACAAGGCGCTTAGAAATAGGACGATTGGTGATAACATAACAAAAAATAACAATATGGAATCACTATGAAAACCTCACCTTTTTTGCTCGGTTTGAGCATGGTGCTGTTAGTTAGCTTTAGCAGCGCCGCCAAAGACTACAGTCGTAAAATTGAAATCGACGCCAGCAACACTACCAAACACAGCACTACTATTAACGGTAAGAAAGTTAAATACACCGCAACTACTGGCACACAGCCAGTGTGGAATAGCGAAGGTGAGCCGACTGCTAGTTTGTTTTACACCTATTACCAGCGCACAGATATTAAAAATAAAGCCAAGCGCCCATTACTGATTTCATTTAACGGTGGCCCCGGCTCAGCATCAGTCTGGATGCACGTTGCTTACACTGGCCCGAAAACACTCAATGTTGACGACGAAGGTTATCCACTACAACCTTATGGCGTGAAAACTAATCCACATTCAGTGCTTGATATTGCCGACATCGTATTCGTTAACCCGGTAAATACCGGCTATTCACGCGTGTTACCGAACAAAGACGGTAAAATGCCAAGCAAGGACAAACAAAAGAAAATGTTCTTTGGCGTTAATGCCGATGTCAAATACCTAGCCGACTGGATTAACACCTTTGTTACTCGCAACAACCGCTGGCGCTCGCCTAAATACCTTATCGGCGAAAGCTACGGTACAACCCGTGTTTCTGGTTTAGCGCTAGAACTTCAATCGCGTCAATGGATGTATCTCAATGGCGTGATTTTAGTATCGCCAACCGATATCGGCATCGAGCGTAAAGGGCCAGTGAAAGCGGCTAACCGCCTACCATATTTCGCTGCCACAGCTTGGCATCACAAAGTATTGCCACCAGCACTGCAAAACCGCGACTTACTCGATGTGCTCAAAGAGGTTGAAACTTTTACCATCGATAGCTACTTACCTGCCATTGCCAAAGGCGGTTTTATTAATGCCGATGACAAACAAGCTATCGCCGACAAAGTCGCTTACTATTCAGGCTTATCAAAACGTGCAGTGTTAGATAACAACCTCGACATTAACACCAGCTTCTTCTGGAAAGAGCTACTACGCGATAGAGAATTCACCGTTGGTCGTCTAGATTCGCGTTACCTTGGTATCGATAAGAAAAACTCAGGTTCACGCCCTGACTACAACGCCGAACTGACTTCATGGTTACACAGCTTTACCCCAGCAATTAATTACTATCTACGCGAAGAGTTAAACTACAAAACCGATCTTAAATACAATATGTTCGGCAATGTTCATCCATGGGATCGCACGCGCAACCGTACAGGTGAAAACCTCCGCTTAGCTATGGCACAAAATCCGTATCTCAATGTAATGGTACAAGCAGGTTACTACGACGGTGCAACAAACTACTTCGACGCCAAATACACCCTATGGCAACTCGACCCAAGTGGAAAAATGAAAGATCGCATGTCATTCAAAGGCTACCGCAGCGGCCATATGATGTATTTACGCAAAGAAGACTTGAAACTATCTAACGACGATCTACGTCAATTTATTAAAAACACTATGGTTGATGGAAGAACGGCGGCTAAGTATTAACTAAACGTCTTTAGAATATGTAGAAAGCGTGCAACGCCATGCTCACTTTCTACAAGCCTATAATTTCAACACGTTGAATTCATAGGCTTTAAATTGCTCTACCTGCGGCATACATTGCACAGACCTGCAATGTATGCCGCAATGCAACCTTTCTCCATAAGAGTATTAGCGATTCACCAGTCCCCTTAATCAATTAAGTAGTTGACAGATATATATTTTATTAATAATGTAAGTGCCAATTTTAAGTGTGCAATGTCGGTATTATCATGCGTGCACAATAAACTACTGTTAGCCATCAAAAGGAGAATCGAGCTTGCCTCAAGAATTGTATGTAATAAGCCTTGTTTTATCTTGCTTGGCGCTACTTGTTTCTGCGGCCACAGCGTGGCTGACATTGTTTCGCAAAGGCAAGCTGGTTATGACACAACCAACGGTGGTTTTCTTTGGCCCTGATGGTTCTCGATTTGACAGCGCTAAAAACAAAGTTTACTTGCGCACCCTGTTATATAGCACAGCAAAAAAGGGCCAAGTTATCGAGAGTCTTCACATTGCTTTGCATCGCAATGAATCAAAGCAGAATTTCAACATATGGGTGTATGGTGATAAAGGAAATCTGAAACGAGGAAGCGGTCTTTTTATACCTCAAGAGGGCGTAACTTACGACCATCACTTTTTATTGCCTGAGGATGGCGCCAATTTTCGGTTTTTGGCTGGCTCCTATAGTTTGGTGGTTTTTGCAAAAATGGTCGGTAATGCGTCTTTTAAACAGCTTTCATCTGTAAAACTAAATATTTCTGAATCTCAAGCTGAAAAACTTGTAGAACCTAATACTGGAGTTTATTTTGATTGGGGGCCTGATCAGCAGTCTTACCATTCTCATATTGATACAAAACCTGAGCAAGAACCAGATTTGGAATCCCTGCTCGAAATAATGGCTAAC
Source organism: Psychrobium sp. (assembly GCA_049607155.1). Classification (GTDB taxonomy): domain Bacteria; phylum Pseudomonadota; class Gammaproteobacteria; order Enterobacterales; family Psychrobiaceae; genus Psychrobium. The sequence continues at coordinate 4,777 of JBMYWG010000008.1, read as the reverse complement.
AAGAAAATTCAGCCGACGCAAAAAGCGCGCGGCTGATTTTGGCGTTGCGGAGCTCAATCTAGCCAAAAGCTCTAACGTAAAAAGCTTCAATCGAAAACAACAAAAAGGAAAAAACTTACATGGAGTCAAGTACTATCATCAACATCACTACCGTTATTTCAATACTCATAGCACTCACTGCGGCCAGCTATGGTTTTATTAATCACTATCAACAAGCCGAATCAGATTTACAGAAAACTTTCATTATCAAGTTCGCACTTGGCTTGACGTTTTATTTAGCTCTTAGTTTCGTTTTGGTGCTGTGGCTACAATCTTCAATGGCTATTGTAGCCATAGTTATGACAGTTCCAGCCTTTACTTTTACAGCCAAGGCTAAATATAACCTGATAAACAGAACTAATACTCTGTAGTGGTACAGTACCACTACAAGGTTCATTGCGTTGGTAGTCAATGAAGTTTTAGATAATTACCTAGACCTACATAAAAGACACGATGAGTTAAGGTTAATGGCAGTTGTCAGGCTTTATACCCACAAATCCAAGCACTTGCTGTTAAAAACACAGGGCGCAATGATTATTGCTATTGTGGCTCTGGTAAAAAATGTTGTGGCTGAAATCGCTATAAAAAAGCAATTAAACGGGACTAAACCACTTCGCGGAGAGACATTATCTGACGAGCAGATCAAGAGCTTTTTGTGGTCATTATCATTAGAGAAGGAGCTATCAATTAGTACCTGTTCTCAGGCGTTTCACGCACTGAATTTCTTCTATAAGACAGTCTTAAACCGCACGTTTAAAGAGCGACTGTTACCTCGAGTTCTTAGAGTAGACTTAAGTAGTGAGTTAACCTGCCTTTACCTGTAATAACTAACTACTTACAATATTGAATAGAGTTAAGTGGTAAGTTATACTGCTTAAAACTGTAATAAGTCGGTACTTAACTGTGAAACGAGAATTAGCAATTCAAAGACTGAATGAATTAGATAAGAAAGGGCGCTACGTTTATTTGCATCGTGATTTGTCAAAAATCTTTCATGAAGATTCAGCACGCTCACTTACCGATAGTCTTGCACGTCTAGTTAAGGGAGGCGTTCTGGAGCGAGTAGCGAGGGGCGTTTATGTTTACGCGTTATCTCGACATAAAAACACCTCGAATACTCTCGATTTGATTGCTACCACTTTAAGGCGTGGAGAATATAATTATGTGAGTTTAGAATCAGCTTTGTCATCATATGGTGTCATTTCCCAAATTCCAATCGACAGATTAACTCTAATGACTACAGGGGTTAAGGGGGAATATAAAACTCCTTATGGAGTTATTGAGTTTACGCACACTAAGCGTTCTGTTATGGATATTCTTACTCATATTGTTCAGGAAGATAGACCACTGAGAGTAGCATTAAAGGCTACAGCACTGAGAGATCTAAAACGAGTTGGTAGAAATAACCATTTAATTGATATGGAAGCAATGCATGATTACTAGTCAAGAAAACTTTAATTCTTTAGTTGAAAAAGCTATGGAAGAAAATGGAGGTTCAGGCAACAAGCCTGTAATCGAAAAAGAACTGCTACACTATGATATTTTATTTGCACTCGACCAAGCTGGTATGTTGGATGATATTGTGTTTCAGGGGGGGACAAGTCTTAGGTTATGCTACGGTTCTAGCCGATATAGCGAAGATCTCGATTTCGCCGGTGGCTATGATTTCAGTACCAAGACATTATCTAAAATGAAAGATGTTATCGAAAAATATATTGGTGACAGATATGGTTTGGAAATTACAGTTAAGGAACCGAACTCGCTCAAAGAAGATCCAAAATACGCAGAGTTAAGAATTGACAAATGGCAAATAGCAATTGTAACAGCGCCAGAGAAAAAACATATTGCTAAACAAAGAATCAAGCTCGAAATTGCTAATATTCCTGCTCACACGAAAGCCCCGCTCCCTCTAAAACAGAATTATCAGTTCTTACCAGATGGTTATCGAGATACGCTTATTTATGTTGAGTCATTAGAAGAAGTTATGGCAGATAAGATTATCTCGCTTCCTGCTACTCAAAGATATGTTAGGCACCGAGATATTTGGGATCTTATGTGGTTGCAACAAGAAGGGGCGACGATCAATAAAGGATTAATTGAAAAAAAAATTATCGATTATAAGATAGAAGGGTTTATGGACATGCTTGATGCTAGAATCTCTTCAATTGAAGGTATTGTAAATGGTTCAGATTTCGATCAAGAAATGAAGCGGTTTTTAAGCCAAGAAGCTTATGACCGTACCTTAGGCAAAGAGAAGTTCCGTGAGTTTTTGATATCAAACTTAGTCGGATTGCTTTCGTCGGCTAAAAAGGAACTGAACGCGAATGCTAATAATGAACCAGATTTTAGACTTTAGTGTCAATATACTCATTTTCTTTATGATTATCATACATAGATAAATTGTGATGTTACTGGCAATAGCCTCATAACAAGGCGTTAAATTACTATGGACGTTGTATGAAGTGTCCACATTGCAGTGAAAAATTGGGATTATTTTCAAAAGCATTGAATAAATTTGACAACCCGAAGGTTTGTCCAAAGTGCGAAAGAAAAATTAAGCTAGTTCCGAATATAAAATTGATCCTAATATTGGCAATACCAGTGTTTGTTTTACATATATTTGTACTTAAACCATTGATCATTATTGCTGGATTTAGTGGTTCAGGTGTTGTCGGAATTTGGGCGGTACTTACAGTGATTATGACAATGCAGCTTAAGAGTGCAGAAGAGACATAATCTAACAAGGTCACACATAAATCGCTTATTACGGCGAAAAATACAAAACCCAAATGCGTGAATCAATATAGAGCTTTTATCGACAACGATAAAAAGGAAAAAACATACATGGAATCAAGTGCTATCATCACCATCACTAGCGTCATTTCAATACTAATTGCACTAACTGCGGCTAGATACGGTTTTATTAATCACTATCAAAAGCCCAATCAGACTTACAGAAAAACTTCATCGCCAAGTTCGCATTTGGTTTGACGTTATATTTAGCCCTTAGTTTTGCTTTGGTGTTATCGCTGCAATCTTCAATGACGATTGTAGTGATAATAATGACAGTTCCAGCCTTTATTATTGCTACCAAGGCCAAATATAACGCGATAATCAGCACTAATACGCCGTAAAGATGTAACTGTATATCGATTTATAAGTCATTGTTTTTAAATAAATGTCATATGAGTGACATATGACATCATACGCAATTCGCATACAATTATTGTGTTTATCGGTTATAAAGCGGCAATTATTTAATCGAAAGGATTTTCAATGGAAGTATTCATCAATCGCGACCTCGTTAAAGAGACACGCCAAGCTAAAAACTGGACACAGCAACATCTGGCACAGTTGTGTAGTTTGAGCTTGCGAACAATCCAACGCATCGAAAAAACAGGAGTGGCATCTTCTGAATCACTTGCTTCACTATCATCTAGTTTAGAGTTACCAATTGATAACCTAAGAGTAGCAAGCCCTCCCCTTCCTCAAGACACGACAAAGATTGAAGCAGTCGCTAATTCTGAAAAACCAAACCAGTTGGATGCAACAACTCTAACAGCATTAATTTTAATTATTGCATTAGCCTTTGGGCATATGTTTTTACCGTCTGACTTCGAGGGGAGAACATTTGCAAACGCTATCTTCTATTTTTCATTGGTTGCACTTGGATACAAAGCCCATTGGATTAACAAGTCACTTTTGAAAATAGCTTTGTTAATACCTACACTTTTGTTAGCCGCTGACTACTTCGGCTTGGCTTAATATTTTTATCTTTGAACACTTAATAAGGACATAGAACGAGTTACCTCGATTTATTTTTACTAATCTCATTCATCGCTTTCACAGGAATTGGCTATTACAAAAACAGCAGAAACAAAATGTTGTTAGGTATTCTCTGTTTAATTGTATTGAACAGTTACCAACCATTTTTTCAGGGAGTTGAAGAAGGGTTTAGAGAAGCAAAAGCCGCTAAGAAAGTTGAAAGTTAATATCGACCTTAGAGGGTTGAGACAATGCAGTTATTCAATACCAAAAGCTAGCTAGATTTAATCGATAGTCCACCATAGAAAAAACAAAAGACAAAAAAGCCCGCATCACTTAATCAGTAAATGCGGGCTTTATTCAATCATCAATAAAACGCTAACAGCGCCCTATTTCTTGCGATTTTTCCAGCGACGCCACGATAGCATCACGCCAGTGTAAACCAACAAACACGCCATGAATGAGGCGATGCCTGCGATGGTTTGGCCGACAATACCGTAGAACTCACCAGTATGAGCGAAGCGCACCCAGTTGCGGATTTTACGATAGGTTGAGTAATCGTCGAAACCAGACGTATCGGCGATTTCACCTGTTAGGTTATCAACGGCTACCGAGAAACGTTTCTTCGGCTCACCACCGTTGCCATTATCAACACTGAAGATACTTACATTTTGTGGCTCGGCAGCTACCGAGAAACGGATAGTTTGCCACTCAGGATAGGCATCTTTAAGCATAGTTAATTGCGAATCTAAGCTTACAAGTTGCGTCGATTGCTCTGGTGCTAAAGCCACCGGTTTCGCTAGCTCTTTAACAGGCTGTGTTGAAACGATTTGTTTCAGGCCATCGCCCGGCCATTTGAACGAGAAGAATAGCGCTGTTGCTGCAAGCACTACTAACACTGGCGTTAAATAAATACCGAATACATTGTGCCATTGATAATCACGCGCTTTAGTGCTGGTGTAGTTGCCCGGCA